>JBBRAL010000012.1:0-78848 GCA_038206805.1 Hyphomicrobiales bacterium
GCCGCATTTGCTACAGACCACGAGACTTTCAGTCATTTGCTTCTGTCCTGGGCGTGCACGCCGCTGCCTCTGGATGCGTCCGATGATGGCTGTGCTCGCCCCAAATACATGTAAGTCATCGGCCGGGGACCGTTTGCATACTCCGTTCGGAGCTCGTTCATCTCGAAGCCGGCCGAGCGGATAAGGTCGTCTACCTTACGATCAAGATGGCAGCCGCCGGCAATTGGGCGCCACATCGGAGTGAGCCGACGCTGCCAGCGATCGACTGCTGGCTCAGGTGAGAGGCCGTGCTCGACGAAGAGTAACTGGCCGCTCGGCTTCAAGACCCGTCGCATCTCGCGCAACGCGGCCAACGGGTCGGGAATCGAACAAAGCGTCCAGGTCATCACGACCGTGTCTACCGTGCTGTCTGCGAGCGGGATTGCTGTCGCAGACCCCAGCATGAGATCGGCTTGGACGCCCGCTGCGGCAGCGCGCCGGCGCGCGATCGCGAGGAGACGGGGCGAAGGGTCGATCCCGAATACAATCTCGACCTGCTCGCTATACTGAGGAAAGTTCAAGCCCGAGCCGACACCGACTTCGAGCACTCGCCCAATAGCGGCACCGACCACCTCACGGCGATACTTCTCGAGCTGGGCCTGCTGCATCACCAGATCGAGGATGGGTGGCAGCACCCATCGATCGTAGAAATTCATGGTGGCCTCTCTCCGTGCAACTGAAAGTGCATCAGGCCAATTCGGAACGGAGTGATCAACCGGTGAGTTGGGTAATTGTATCCTGCCGCGGAAAAATTCGGCTCGGCTACGCGCTAACTCTCTGATTTGCTTACGACTACGCGCCCTCTTGCTTCCACAGTGCTTCCAGATGCAAGTTCTAAACATAAGCGGAAAACGACAACGCCGCCAAGTCTTTGACTTGACGGCGCTATTTGGTTGCGGGGGCAGGATTTGAACCTGCGACCTTCAGGTTATGAGCCTGAACTGAAATGGCCGCGGTGATCATCGGATGCTCAGGATCGGCCTAAACGAGCAATAAGATTATCCAGAAAGGACTGGCTTCTTCGCGCAAACGGAGCGGTATTGTGCCTCATTCCGGAGGCGCGATGCGCTTCGGGATCCTGCCCCGCCGGCTTGTTTGCTGAGGTGGGGCTTCGGTGGTGGCGGCGATTGATGCCGCAGACCCGAAGGAGATCCCGATGACCAAGGCAAAGTTGAGGCGCAAGGCCGCATCACGCTCGAATAATAGCGAGATAAAGGTACGTAATAGCGCCGTTCGACGGACTGCGCTCAAATCCTTAAAGCTAAAGCGGGTTACGAAGTCCGCCAGACTCAAACCGGTTACAAAGTCAGCGGCTGTGCAGAAGCCTCGACCCGTATCGCAACAGCCGGGACGCAGGGAGAGTAAACAGGCCCGAGTCATCGCGATGCTGCAGGCGCCAGGTGGCGCGACCATTGATGCGATGAAGCGGGCGACGGGATGGCAGCAGCATTCGGTACGCGGCTTCCTTGCCGGGGTCGTGCGCAAAAAGCTCTGTCTCAATCTTGTGTCGGCAGACGGTGACAAGGGGCGCGTCTATCGGATTACAGATCGCACGACATCTGCTGCGGCGTGATCCGATGCCGCGAACAAGATCGGTCGCAAAGAAGACAGCCAAACTGTCATTGAAAGACGAGATCGCGCATCTGCGGGATCTCGATCTCCATGGCTTGCGGGCACGCTGGAAGAGCGTGTTTCGTCAACTGCCGCCTTCGCACCTTCCCCGGCATCTGCTGTTTGGTGTTCTCGCCTACCGGCTCCAGGCGGATGAGTTGGGCGATCTCGATGCAGCTACAGCGAGGCTGCTGAAGCAGATCGCAACCGGTGGCGGGACTGTAGAGGCGGTACGCCTGACGGCACAGTTCGATCGTCGACGGGCCGAACTAAAACCCGGCACGATCCTGATGCGCGAATGGAATACTCGGCTCTATCGAGTGATGGTGGTGGATGAGGGCTTTGCCTGGAACGGCAAGACCTATGACAGCCTGTCCAAGGTCGCTTTTGCCATCACCGGCACCAATTGGAACGGCCCGCGATTCTTCGGTCTCAGGGACAAGTTACCCCAGGAGGCCAAATCGTGACGGCGGTGGCCAGGAAGACGGTGCGCTGCGCCATCTATACCCGGGTCTCGACCGACTCCGGCCTTGATCAGGACTTCAATTCGCTTGATGCCCAATACGATGCAGCACAGGCCTATATCCGTAGTCAGGCGCATGCCGGCTGGACCCTTGTGCGTACCCGTTATGACGATGGCGGCTTCTCGGGCGGATCAACCGACCGCCCTGCCTTGCAGCAACTCCTTGCAGATATTAGAGCGCAAAGAGTCAACGTCATTGTCGTCTACAAGGTCGATCGACTGACGCGGTCGTTGGCCGACTTCGCCAAGCTGGTTGAACTGTTCGATGCTCATGGCGTGTCGTTCGTGTCAGTGACCCAACAGTTCAACACCACGACCTCGATGGGTAGGCTGACCCTTAACGTCCTTTTGTCCTTTGCCCAGTTCGAGCGAGAGGTCACCTCCGAGCGCATCCGGGACAAGATCGGAGCCTCCAAACGTAAGGGCCTCTGGGTCGGCGGTGTGGTCCCATTGGGCTACCATGCCAAGGACCGCAAGATCACCGTGGTCGAGCAGGAGGCCAAGACTGTTCGGCATATCTTTCGCCGTTACCTTAAGGTCGGCAGCCTGAGCCTCTTGCTGGCAGACCTGCGCAAAACTGGAATCACGACAAAGATCCGCCCTCTGTCCACCGGCAGGACCATCGGGGGCATCCCGTTTACCCTCGGACCGCTTGCCGCTTTCTTGCGCAATCGGTTTTATATCGGCGAGGTCCGCTACAAGGACGAGATCTTCCCGGGCGAACAAGCCGCCATCCTCGAGCGGTCCCTGTTTAACGCGGTTCAGAGCAAGCTCGACCAGCAACGCACTCATTACGCCAAAACTCGCCAGCAGTCCCACTCGTTGCTAATGGGTCTCATCTTTGACGAGCGCGGCAACCGGATGACGCCATCCTATGCCGTCAAAAACGGCGTGCGCTATCGCTACTATATCTCTGCAGTGCTCAATCAAGGACAGCCCGACAAGGCCGCCAGCATCAACCGAGTACCTGCCGTCGAAATCGAGACGCTGGTCATCAATGCGCTCCGCAAGCACCTCGCCCGCAAATCGAAGGGAAAGGCACATGTCGAAGTTCGCAACTCGCCGAATGACAAAGAATTCATCTCAACTCATGTTGCGCGCGTTGATGTGAAGCAGGATCGTCTTGCCATTGCGCTGACCAGGAGTCGCGACCGGGGAACCAGGCCCAACGGCAAAAAGCGATCCGGAAAACAAGACGAGCGGGATAGTTCTGACGCCAGCACGTTGACTGTCCCGTGGAGAAAACGGCCTTCAAAGCAGCCACGTGAAATTATTGCACCGGCCTCGACTTCACCCCATCGCGACCCACGTCCGATCCGGGCCGAGACCCGCGCCAAGCTCATAACCGCGGTCGCGAAAGGCCGTCATTGGCTCGATCGTTTGATTGCCGGAACCATAACGAGCGTCGAGGAAATCGCCGCCGCCGAGAAATGCACGGTCCGTCAGGTCAATATGACGATATCGCTCGCGTTTCTTGCACCGAGCCTGGTGCAAGCCGCGGTTGACGGGCGTCTGCCACGGGGCATCGGCATCACAAATTTGCGCGATACGCCGGCCGAGTGGTCGCTGCAACACGCCAAGCTCGGGCTCGCGTCCTAAGCCGTCATCTTTGATAGGCATAACGGCGCCAGGAACAGAATTTTTCCGGCCAGAGACTAGACCCCGAATTCGACCCACCCTGTCCAGCAAGGACCGGCTACTGATAACCCAACGTCAAAAAGCGCGCGCTAGCGCGGGCTTTTTTCACAAAGTCTCTGGTACCGGAGACGTAGGAGAATGCGTGGTGGTCCCGAGAGGAGTCGAACCTCCGACCTTCGGTTTAGGAAACCGCTGCTCTATCCTGCTGAGCTACGGGACCGCAAAGAGAAATTAGCGCCACGGCCATTTCTGGGTACCACATTCTTAAGCCCATTGTTCCCGTTTCAGGAACCGACCGCACAGCGAACATAACCGCGAAACGTAATGAACCGCAACGCCGTAGGTTTGCTACTCCGATGTATAAATTACGGCCTCGACCCCTTTCGAGCGTTGACCGGTCGACCGGCGATCGATCAGGCCGGCGGGCCATGCACGAACTTTTCGGCTTCGACGGTCTCGACCGAGCGAAATTGGTAACCGCTGGCTACCCATATAATTCCGCCGATCGTGCCGACAGCGAAGGTCGCGGCGCCAAAGAGAATTGAAACGATCAACCCGTCGCCCTCCGCGAGGCCGGCATAGGAAAAAGCCAGGACCATCGCACTTTCACGCACGCCCCAGCCGGCGATAGAAACGGGTATTGTCGCGATCAGGATGACCGGCAGCACCAGAAACAAGAGTTGCGCGAAGTCGACCGAAGCGTGGGCGGCCTTGGCCGCGCCCCAGGCCATCGTCACAGTAATCAGATGAATCCCGATCGATAGCGCCGCAATTCGCAAGCCGGCGCCAGCCGACCGGCACAGCCGCCAGGCCAAGCGCGAAGCGGTCGCGAGATGACGGGTCGGCCACCATTTCTCCAACACCCGCAGATGCTTTGTGCCGAGCGCAAGGAAAACGATCGCGCCTGCCAAAGCGCCGAAACCGATCAGCGCCAGGGCCGCGCGTGCGATCGGATCGTGGACCAAATTTAGCGTCCATGGCAGGCAGACAACGACCATAGCCGCTAACGCCGCTACGCCAACCACGCGATCAATCAGCACCGAGTAGATTGCGATCGGCCATCCGGCCCCGCCCCGAGCAACCAGCCAGATGCGGGTGGCGTCGCCGCCGACCGTCGATGGCAAGACCTGACTGAAAAACAGGCCGATAAAACCGTACCGTAAAACCGTTGCAAGATGCAGCTTGGCGCCGCAGATCGCGATGATCTCCCGCCATCGCAGCGCAAGCAGCAGCATTTCGACGCATAGCGCAAACAGGATGAAAGCAATCCAGGTGAAATCGAGTCCGCCCAGCCGCTGCCCGACGCTGTCGAGATTGACCCGGCGCAACGACAAGTAAAGCAGAAGAGCGGAGATCGCCGTTTTGGCCAAAATTAGTGCTAAGCGTCGCATGATCTCACATTGATATTGCGCGAGTTTCACATGAGCCCAAACAAGCCACAAAAGTAGAGTTTGGCATTACTCGACATTCGCCGGATTAGGCACCTTTTCAAGATTGACGCTGCCTTTTTATGCAGAATTTCGCAATGAGAGTTCTCGGCATTTGCTATCTGATACAGATATCCCACATCGAAATGACAAATGAGTCGCAAAACCGGAACATCGGCCGGGGTGAAACCAGCCTTGCACACTTCATTGTTTGATTCGTAGCCGACAGATTTGCGGCTAACTGGACATCGGCTGAGAAAATGTCTAAAATTTCACGATGTTTGAGAGTCTGATGGTAATAGCTATTGTTCTTGCAGCCATTACGCCAATGGTGGTCGCGCTACTGTTTTCGTTGAGAATGTTTTAGCGAAGAGATTAGTCTTTGATCCGTGTATCAAGGCGATCCACCGGTCACTCCACCCCGGGCACGCGGCAAATCGCTCACGACCTCGATCTGCGGGCGGTTTGGCATGACTCGGACCGCACCGCAAAATCGGTTTCTGTGTCGGAGCAGTGAATGTTGCACCATCTGCTGGCGGGCTTCGCGGCTTTACTGACATTGACTGCCGCCGGAATTTCCGCGCGTGCGCCCGCATGGCCGACCGCCTTTGCGGTGCCGGCGCCGGTTCCCGGCTGCATCGGTCGTTCGGTCTTAGACATTCAGCCCTTTCGCAAAGCGAGCGGATATGCGCATGCGACGAGTGCTGTGATGCTACGCGATGGCCGGTTGCGCGCCATCTGGTATGAGGGCCTCAAGGAATTAAGCCCGGACGTCAAAATCTGGACCGCGACATACGATGGCGCCGGTTGGAGCGGGGCGCACCCGATCCTCGGCCCTGCCGAAACGGCCGCCAGCACGGGACGTTACGTCCGCAAGCTCGGCAATCCGACTATTTTTCGCGATGCGAGTGGTGAACTGGTCATTGTCTTCGCAGGTCTGGGGATTGGCGGCTGGGACGGCGCAAGTCTAAAGATTACCCGCTCGCTCGATGAAGGCGAAACTTGGTCGCCGCCACGAAATCTGACTACGGCGGCGATTTTCAATTTTGGAACTAATGTTCGTGGCGCGGCGGTGCCCGCTGCGGGAAATTTCACGCTTCTTCCAACGTCGCATGAATTTGTGCTGCCATCCCCGGAGATTGTATTGCTCGACAGCCGCGGCCGTGTGGTCGGCAAGCGCCGTATTGGAATCAGATTCAGAGGCATTCAGCCGTATATTACCGTTCTTGACAGTCACCGCGCACTCGCGTTCATGCGTGTCGTCGCTGGGTTCACGTTGGTAGCCAAGACCGATGACGCCGGCTGGTCATGGACCGAACCGGTGCAGACGTCGTCTCCTAATATGGATAGTCCGGTCGTCGTCACGCGCGTCGGCGACGGTCTTCTTATGGTTTCCAGCAATTACGATTCATCGGCGAAACGCTGGTCGCTGGTGTTCGCAATCTCGGTCGACGAGGGACAATCCTGGCGAACAATTTACAAGCGACAGTTCGGAACAAATCCATCGATGAGCGCCAGATATCCATGGCTGACCGTCGGAACGGATGGCATCTACAACTTGCTCTTCACATATGCGCTTGACGATGGCAGCAGCGAGCTGATGCATGCACGTTTCTCACGCGACTGGATCGCCGCGCAAGGTGGGCCGGGATGCCCATAAATCCATTCGAGGCTCTCGGTCCAACCTTGCTGGCGGCGGCGCTTGCGGGACACTTGGTGCGTTCGAAATCGCCCGGCGTCCGCATTTTCGCGGCGGCTTGTGGGGCGGTCGTCGCTAACCTGCCGATTGGACCAGCGACCCCCGTCACGTTTTTTCTTGGAACCTTTGGCCCAGTATCCGCCGCAACATTGGTGGTGACAGCCGGTTATCTTTACGCCGCGATTATGAAGCGTACTTTTTACCCGTCGCGCGTATTGTTACTGTGTCTCGCAATTACCGGGGCTGTATTCTATCCATTGACCTTTGGCTTGAGCAGTTTCGATCCTTACGACCTCGGATTTCGCGGCCTCACGGTGCCGGCGCTCATGCTCGCGTTTGTGGTGGTCGGCTGGACCGCGCGCGCCATCGACATTCAATTCTGGATCGCGCTCGCAGCGCTTCTTTATATGGTCGGCGCCTACGACAGCAACAATTTGTGGGACTATCTGATTTTTCCGACCGACCCCATCTTGGCAGCCGGCGTACTTGCGGTCCGCCTGGCAACGCGGGCGCGGCAGGTTTGACGAATCGCCATGGCCGCATCATTCTGCCGTGACCGAGTGCCACAATGGCCGGCGTTCACAAGCTGGGAGTCATATTGACAAGAGCGGATGATCGCCGCGAGCACGCACGCAATGCTGGATAGGTTGGGGCATGGACGATCCGAAGAATGATAATGTCTGGCTATATGCGGTCCTCGGCTTGGCGGCGCTGACGAACGCGTCGGGATTGTTCATCACGATCCTGGAGCCGGACAGCGCGCTATACGCCACCATCGCCAGGACAATGGTTCAGCGTCATGATTACATCAATCTATTCGTCCAAGGCGCCGACTGGCTCGATAAGCCGCATCTGCCATTTTGGCTGACGGCCGCATCCTTCGACATTTTCGGTATTTCGACCTGGGCCTACAAGCTGCCTGCTCTCATTCTTGTCTTGGCGGGTGCATTCTACACTTATTTGTTCGCCAAGCTTCTTTACGACAGACGCGTGGCGCTGGTCGCCGCGGTAATTCTTCTGACGGCGCAGCACATCATTATTTCGAGCAACGACGTTCGAGCGGAAGCTTATTTGACTGTGTTTGTTATTGCCGCGGTCTATCATTTTTATCAAGCGAGCAGGCTCGGCAGTCACGCCCATCTCGTGGCCGGCAGCCTGGTCGCGGCCGCTGCGGTAATGACCAAGGGAATATTCGTTCTAATACCGATCGGCGGATCGATTGCCGGCGGATTGCTGCTAAGCGGGCAGTGGAGGCAGGCGTTTCACGTCCGCTGGCTGGCGGCGATATTCCTCATCTTAATTTTCATCAGCCCAGAGCTCTATTGTCTATGGCAGCAGTTCGATGCGCACCCCGAGAAGCTTGTTTTCGAAAAAACCGATGTATCCGGGCTGCGCTTCTTCTTCTGGGACAGCCAGTTCGGTCGGTTTTTTAATACCGGCCCGATCATCATCGGCGAGCGTAATCCGGTTTTATATCTGCACGTTGTCGTGTGGGCCTTCCTGCCCTGGTCGATTCCGCTCTTTGCGGCGATCTACGATGCGATTCGTAAACTCATAAGTCGCCGGCCGCAAACAGCGGAGTATTTCAATCTAAGTGGAGGGCTGCTGACGTTTCTACTGTTCAGTATGTCAGAATTTCAGTTGCCTCATTACCTGAACATTATATTTCCCTTTTTCGCAATCATCACGTCGGCTTACCTCCTTGGACTTACGACGCCGGCAACCGTTCTTTGCGCGAACATCTGGCAATGGATTTTTGTCGGTATCGTATTGTTCGCCTGCGTGGCGCTGCAGCTACTGGTCCAGCCGGGACATTGGGTCGGCCCGGCCACGCTATTGGGGATCGCGGCGCTTCTGTTGCTGTACCTACAGAAAAAATCGTGGGAGCAATGGTATGCGAAGCATATTGTCACCTTGGCGACCGCAAGCTTATTCTTTAATTTGTATTTGAATGGCTATATCGTCCCGGCGCTGATGAAATTTCAAGCCGGCAGCGAGATGGCGTTCTATTTGAACAGCCATTATCCGGGCCGGCCCGTTATGCAGCCGGGTAACAATTATTCCTTCGCACTGGATTTCTACCTACAGGCGCCTGCGACCTTGATCGATATGTCTTCGTTGCGGGAGGGTCGATTGCCCCTGGGCGCTTTGGTTTATGCTCCGGCCAGCCTATTGCGCCCATTGAGCGACAAGTTCCAGGTGCTGCATCGAATGGCAAACTTCCCGGTGAGCCGCCCGACGCTGAAATTTCTTAATGCGGCGACCCGCGAACAAGCGATGGGGGAAACCTGGCTCGTGCAGGTGAAATTCTCCGACAGGTTTGGTGGCTGAAATCGGATCGGCTCGATTTCGGGAATTGAACGGCGCAGCCGACGACTGGAATTGCGCGCACGATTTGCCAAGGTGGCAGGCCAGCACCGGACCATTACCGCCTGTGAACCAGATCCAACCCTAGAGGCGGCGTAGACGAAGGGGATGCCCGTTCTCCCGCCAACGCCGCGACGGCACTCTAGACTATCCAAGAAAACGCTCCTAGAAACGATGGATCAAGGGCGCGAATCTCTGGCGTTCAAATAGCCGGAAAATGGCTCGATCTACGGCAAGACCCCTGCTCCAATCCGCCCTCGCATGTCTGTCTCATACGCAAGACGTAAAATGTTTTTCCATCTAATCATTTGCCAATGATTTCGCTGCCCGACACCTCTAAGGCTGCGGTACGAATGGTCGCGTGGTGGAATGCCGTCGCCGTGCGCTGGCACCCGGTCACCCTCATCGTAATTGTCTGGGCCTTGCTGACCATACCGCTGGTGTTTTTCCGCGGCTTCAATTCCGATGAGGGCGTCGCGGTTACAATCGCACGGACCGCGATTGACGATGGATATTGGCTGACGCCGCATATGTTCAACGAGCGCTTCGTTGAACGGCCGACACTGTTATCGTGGGTCATCGCGGCAATCAGCCTGCCGTTCGGCAGCGTCACCCAGTTTACCGCTCGTCTGCCCATTGCGCTCGCCGTGCTCGGCGGTTGCCTTCTGATCTATTCGCTGCTGCGCCGTGTCGGCGCCAGCGTTGCGGCGGCCGTGCTCGGCGCCGCCCTGTTTCTGTCCTGCCCGCTGATGCTGCGGTCATATGTCATGATCACCGCGGATATGCCGCTGGCGGTCATGCTTTTTTCGGCCTTTGTGCTTTGGTGGCATGGCTACGAAAGCGGGTGGGTCTCGTTCGGCCGCTGGGCCGCAATTGGTGGCGTGCTCGCGCTTGTTTCGCTGATGAAGGGGCCGCAACCGATTGCCTATTTCGCCATTGGCGTGGGCCTATACATCCTAGGCGCCCGATTGTGGCGCCAAATTCCAGGGCTGATGCTGGCGGGCCTCATATGCGTGATCCCGCTCGCCGGCTGGTACGCCTACGTCTATGTGCCCGGCGACGAATTGCAATGGGCCAGCTTTATGCGGTTGAAAGTCGGCGGCGCACCATTGTCCAGCCCGCCGAAGGCGCTGTTTGAGTTGTTTACCGAGACGCTTCCGGCCGCGCTTCTCGCAACGATTTATCTTGTCACGCACGGCTTTCGGGGTAGCGGCAACGTAAAGGGCGCCTTCGTGAAGTCGATCGCGTGCTACGCATTCGCGGCCGCGTTGATCATCCTATTCTGGCGAGGCGGATCGACGCCACGATACTACTTTCCAATGATTTTGCCGCTGTGCGTCCTGGGCGGACTGGCATTCGATGCGCTCAGCGTTCAACGGCCGCAGTTCGTGGCGCCGGTCCTTACAGTGATGCTGGCAATACTGGGCTATGCCTTTGTTTACTCCGTGGTGGCGTCCCCCCTGTTGCCGAAGCAATTTCGGTCGGCGCAGCTCGATGCCCGGCGAATCACCGACCAGGTGCATGCTGCGCCTGGTCCGATCTATCGAACCGCGGCGACCGGACTAAACGTATTGCCGTATGTTCCAACACGAATTATTGGGGCAAAACTTCAGTTGTTGGAAACGGTCGGCGGACCGGCTTGGTTTGCCGTGCCCACCGATGAAGCCGCGATCCTGATGGCGAAGCGGGGCGATGCGCTTCGTGTGGTCATGCCGTTTGGATCCGACCAGGAATGGCGGTTGCTGCGCTTGGATAAATGATCGCCGGATTGGCGCTCGTCGCTCAGCCGATCAGCGAGCGTTAAAACCCCGCAATCGCCAGCGAACCAGCAATATGAGCAAGCGCCTGATATTGCTGCCAACGCCCATTTTGCTTGCAGTCGGTTTTAAATCGTATCGCAATTTCAAAGGGACTTCCGTCATCCGGATATTGAGTGCGTTGAGCTTCAGCAGAAGCTCAACCATGCAGGCAAAGCCGGACTCCTCGTTCAGGCGAGCGCCGTAGAACGCTGACGCTTTCTTCAGCGCGCCGACGCGGTAGCTGCGATATCCGCAGGTATAGTCCCAGACGCCGGGCACCGGAAGTATAAGTTTGAACAGCGCCGCGGCACCCCACGACGTAATCTGGCGCAACAGCGGCACGCCCTGCACAAGCGCCCCGCGGACAAACCTGGAGCCGATGACCACGTCGGCTCTCTCGGCCATCGCCTTCAGCATCTCGCTCACTTGCGCGGGATCGTGAGTGTCGTCGCAGTCCATGATGACAAGGAAATCATCGTCGCCTGCCGTTGCGACGGCGTGCTCTACCAGCGCGCGCAAGCCGGCGCCCAGCCCTTTGTTCTGCGCGCAATCGAGCACGACGAGCGGCAGACGCTGCTGCCACTGCCGTGCAATCGGGGCGGTCGCGTCGGTGCTTCCGTCATTGTAGAGCACGACCGTGATCGGCTCTTGCGATGACGCGATCAGCAGCTCAATTCGCTTCAGCAGGCGCGGTAATGCGATTTCCTCGTTGTAGGCGGGTAGTCCGATATAGATACGGCGGGCCGATGTCATTGCTGCTGCTTCGGTTGATTGAACGGAGGCCATATTTACGAGATCGAATAGTCATATAATAACCCGCCGCGTCAATGTCGAACGCACGGCGGATTATGGAACGGGCTCATGTAATGCGCAGGTTATCTCATGAATCGGCGCCGCTTGCGGCGCATCGCTTCGACATTGACGTCGGCCGAGCGACAATTCTCATGATCGAAGCTTTCACGTTTTATATCCGGCAATCTTGCGAAAAATAGTAATTAGGCCTGCAGACATCGCCGCCAGATTATGACGCACCTTGGCAGCATGCCGCTCGATGGCAAGCTCGATCGATTCATCCGTCAACCGCATCGGCCACCATCGGTAAATCCATCCGTGGACCGTCCAGATGATTAAATAAGTGAACAGACCGGCGAAGACGACATCAGTGAAAAAATGGCCGCCAAACGCCATTCGCGCCAATCCGATCAAAGCCCCGAACACCGCTGCCGTGCCGTAGGCCGCCGCCCTCCAGCTGGGAGGAACCAGTGCCGCCGGCGCTAATGTCCAGATTGCACCGGACACATCGCCGGAGACGAAGGAACAATTCGCGGTGCAATCCCCGCGCGGGTCCCACCAGGCTACGAAATGGTCCTGGCCACCAAATTGTACAATGTCCACCGGACGCGAACGGCCCCAATAATTTTTCAGCAGTAGATTGCTGACAAGTCCGGGCCCGAGCGCGAGGGTCGCCAGCAGAAAAAAAATCGCGCGGCCCGATACAAGGAGGCGACGCTGCGGCAATGCCAATTTTATCACGAGCGCGATAACATAAGGCGCGGCTATCGCGGCGATTATCCACATGCCTGCGTTACGCGCCGTACTGATCCACTGCCGCAGCATAAAAATTTTCGTTTGTGGATCGTAGAACAGGCTGGCGAGCCAGATATCCATGCCGGGATATGCGCCGAAAACAACGCCAATTGTCGCGCCGGCGGCGAGTATGACGATGAGCGCGGTGCGATTCATCAAGACCTGGAAAGTTCAACGTTCATAATTTGCCCACGCTCGCCGAACCTTCGCCGAGCCCAAAGGCGGCGGCGATTCGCTGCGCGGCGTAGCCGTCTCCGTAGGGCGAGCCGCCCATCGCCATTTTAGCATATATAGCCCTATCGGTCAGAAGCTCTCGGGCCGCATTGACCACGGCCGAAACGTCGGTGCCAACGAGCCGTGCGACGCCCAGTTCCACCGCTTCAGGCCGCTCGGTAACATCCCGCAGGATCAGCACCGGCTTCTTCAGGAAAGGCGCCTCTTCTTGAATCCCGCCGGAATCGGTGATGATCAGGGTGGCGCGCGCCATTTCCGACACTAGACGTGGATAATTGAATGGCGCGAACAGTTGAATCCTTTCTTGACCTTCGAGAAACCGTTCGACGCTGCCGCGCACGGCCGGACTTGGATGAACCGGAATGATGAATTCAATGTCCTCGAATTCACGCACCAGCATGAGAACCGCTCGGCAAATCGCCTCGATCCGCTGGCCCTGATTCTCCCGACGATGCGCCGTCAGCAGAATACGCCGAAGGCCATGACCGCCGGCAGACATAGCTTCCGCCCTCTCAAGCGTTAGCCGTAGCGCGTCAATTCCGGTGTTGCCTGTCAGAAACAGCCGCGATGAATCGATACCCTCGGCGCGCAGGTTGGCAAGGGCGCGCGCCGTTGGGCAGAAATGCCAATGCGCGAGTCGGCTGGCGGCAACCCGATTGAACTCCTCTGGAAATGGCGCGCGCAAATTGCCGGTCCGAAGGCCGGCTTCGACGTGAGCAAATGGCGCGCCGAGGTAGAATGAGGTCAGCGCCGTCACCAATACGGTCGTGGTATCGCCCTGTGCAATAACGACGTCAGGCCTGTGCCTGTCGATTGCCCGCTCCATGGGGGCCATCATCGCTCCCGTCAGGCTGGGCAGCGTTCTGCAATCCGAGGGAACGACAATCTGGTCGTCGGGCTTGATTCCGAACCATTCGAGCGGCTCTTGCACCAGGTCCGTATGTTGGCCGGAGCACAGCGTCGTGACATGCGAATGCCGCGCAAGTTCCAAAATAAGCGGCGCTAACTTTATGGCTTCAGGCCGGGTTCCGATAACGCAAAGAAATCGCATGCCTCCCCCAAACAATTCCGAATGAATGTACTGTACTCCATCGCTTCCGTGAAGAAGTACGGCAATGGGAGAAGCATCCTCTTCGCTATTTTAGTATGGGCTTGTGACCCGTAGCAAGCGAAGGAGCACACTGCGCGTCTGGCATGCAAGCGGCTGACCTCGGCATTTCGAGCCGCGCTTTTTCGCGACTTGTTGCTTCCTGGATTGTAACTAACGGAACTCTAATGCCAGAAATAAGCAAGGACGTTGCAGGTGCGCCGCGAACAAGCCAAATCTATTATAGATTGCCGGGCTTCGACTTTCGCCTATGCGTGTTGCCCTGTTAAGCCATCACTAACCCGATTGACTGACAATTGCACCCTATCAGGACAAATCGATGGTACATCAAACAACGCTCGGTCGTCGGACTACTCTCCAACGGCAATACTTGCGCGCGACGGAGAGGTTAGATCCGGTCCCGCCAGGCACAAAATCCGCATTCGCCGAAACTTCGGTCGATCAATCTTCGGTGGCGCAGAGGGAAATTGGTTCCCCGCACATAGATCATGAACTGCGAGAATGGAAACACGCGCGCAAGCAACGCTCCAAAATCCCTTGGCGTCAATTGTCGCTGATGGCGTCGCTGTGTTTTGGTATTGTCTCCTTCGTTCTGCCCGATTCGGTGAACGAAAACCTGGATTGGCTGCTTTATGGCATGATGGCTGCAATCCTATACGCGGGCGTCAGCCGGCGGCCTTTCCATAAGCCTACCTATTGGAACTAAAATAATCGACCGCCGCTAGCTGTTAGCTTGCCACAAGCACAAACACGAACCCCGCCCGGAATCTCCGGGCGGGGCGACGTCATTTTATTCAGCTGCCGGTACCGCCGTTCAGAACGGGGCCGAACAGTTCCCAGCGCTGGCCGTTAAAGCGCATCAACTGCATCTGCTCGATCGGGAAAAAGTCCGTTGGACTGGTGTTGACCTTGATCCCGGGCAACAGCATATCGACCTGCACGTCTTTGAGATTTGCCGCCTGCTTCATGACGTTTTCGCGCGTCAGATTGTCGCCGCACTGCTTGAGCGTCTGCACCAGCGTCTCCGCCACTGCCATCCCGTAGACCGTGAAGCTCGACGACTTGTCGCCTTCGGGGAAGTATTTCGCCATGAAGGCCTCCCAGCGCTTGAACGAAGCGTCGTCCTTCCAGGTTGGGTCGGTCGGGTCCTTGTAGTAGGCCGTCGAGACGACGTCCTTGGCATTCTCAAGACCGGCGGGCTTAAGCACCGAGCCGACCGAGTTGGACACGTTGTTGAGCAGGTGGAACGGCTTCCAGCCGATCTCGGCCGCCTTGCGGATTGCCTGCGCGGCAAATTTCGGCGTCGTCACGTTGAAAAACACGTCGGCGCCGGAAGCCTTCAGGTTGATGACCTGCGAATCGACGGTCGGGTCGGATGTCTCGTAGGGTTGCTCGGAGACGATCATCGTCTTGGCCTTGGCGCCAAGACCGTCCTTCAGGCCCTTCACGTAGTCCTTACCGTAGTCGTCGTTTTGATAGAGAATGCCGATTTTCCCGTTTGGATATTTCTCCAGCAGATATTTGGCGTAGATGCGAGCTTCGCTCTGGTAGTTCGGCTGCCAGCCCATGGTCCATGGAAAATTCTTTGGATCGCCCCATTTCGTCGCGCCGGTGGCGACGAAAAGCTGCGGAACCTTCTTGGCATTCATGTATTTGTGGATCGCAGAGTTGGACGGCGTGCCAAGGCTCTGAAATATCAGCAACACTTCATCGCTCTCAACTAGCTTGCGCGCCTGCTCGACCGCCTTGGGCGGGCTGTAGCCATCGTCATAGGAGATGAAATTGATCTTGCGGCCGTTGACGCCGCCCTCCGCATTGACCTTCTTGAAATAGGCCGCAATCGTCTTTCCGATCAGCCCATAGGCGGATGCCGGTCCGCTGTAGGGATTGATGTTACCGATCTTGATCTCGGTGTCGCTGGCGCCCGGACCGTATGTCTTCTGCGCCAGTGCCGGGGCCGCAGCGAGCGCGAACCCAAGTGCCGCCGCCGTCATTAGTTTCATGCGATGTTTCATTTTCTTCCTCCCCTTTGTTCTTCGCGCTAGCGAGTTCGCCGCGCGATCTTGCTTCCGATCAGCCGCACCAGTCCGGCAGCGCCGGATGGCATCAGGTAGATTACGAGAATCAGGATGACTCCGTAAACGGCGCCGGCGAGGCCTTTCGAAACGGCCTCGGCGATATTCGGTACGAACAGGACGAACATGCCGCCGAACAGCGTGCCCGCGATAGAGCCGACGCCCCCTATCACAAGCCCGACAAATAGGCCGATGGAGAGAACGAAAGTGAAGCTGTCGGGCGCGACGAACTGGATGACGATAGCGCCGAGCGCGCCAGCGATACCGGTATAAAGCGCGCTGACACCGAAGGTCAGCGATTTATAGAGCGCAATGTCGATTCCCATGGACCGTGCAGCGATCGGATTATCACGGATTGCCATGATGGCACGTCCCGTACGGCTATTGATGAGATTGGCAGCGCCGCAGAACAGCGCGATTAGAACCGCAAGCGTGAACAAAAAGAGCCACTGATCGGGATTTAGCGGCAAGCCGAAGGGCGCATCCGGCTTGATGATCGTGATGCCTTGCACGCCGCCTGTCCACGGCTCAAGCGGGCTCGATTTGAGCAGCTGCGGCATCGCCACCGCCAGCGAAAACGTGGCCAAGGCAAGATAGATGCCCTCAAGCCGCAACGCCGGAAGCCCAAATAGAAATCCGGAAATCATGCATGCAATGCCGGCGGCAGGCAGCGTCCAATAATAGGCGACGCCGCCCTGATCCATCAGGATTGCCGCGGTATAAGCGCCAATGCCGAAGAACGCAGAATGGCCGAGCGAAAACTGGCCGTTGAACCCGGTGAGCAGGTTAAGCCCCAGTATCGCGATGGCGTAGACCATAGCGAGCGTCAGCTGGAAAATGAGAAAATTCTTCGCCACGAACGGCAGTATAACCGCGATCGCAATGGCCGCGGCCGATAGCAAGAGCCTCCTGCGCTTTGACGTCAGGCCATCGGGCATGACGGCGGCCGGAACATCGCTGGCACTCTGGTGCTTCATGGCGACTAGACCCGATTGACGATAGCTCTGCCGAACAGCCCGCTCGGCTTGAGAGTTAACACCGCGACGATGAGAGTGAGCGCAATCGTCAATTTAAGTTCGCGGCCGACATAGGGAATGAAGGTTCCGGCAAGATTTTCAATGACGCCAACCGCAAAGCCGCCGACGACGGCGCCAAGCGGGCTGTTCAGCCCGCCGACTACGGCCGCGGCGAAACCGTAAAGCAGAATGGAGAGCATCATGTTGGGTTCGAGGAACACAACCGGTGCAATCAGCATGCCGGCGACGGCACCGATCGCGGCTGCCATGCCCCAGCCAAGCGCCACCATCCAACCGACGCGAATACCGACCAGTCGCGCGGATTCGGGATTTGAAGCCGTCGCTCGCATGGCTAGGCCGACGCGCGTGTAGCGGAAGAAAACGAAAAGCAGCACCAGCACGATCAATGTCACGAAAATCATGCCGGCGTCGTGCGTGCTCATCAGGCCGCTGCCAAACAGCGATTGAGTGCCGAACGGGCTGGGAAAGCTCTTGATGCTGAAGTCCCAAATAAACCCGGCCAGGCTGTTCAGAATCGCAAACAGGGCGATGAAAACGACGATATGGCTGAACAAAGATGCATTGCGCAGCGGCCTGAACACGATGCGGTCAATCGCGACGCCGGCAGCGAAAGAAATGACGATGGTCGCAAAGAAGGCCACCCAGTACGGAAGACCCCATTGCATCAATTGCCAGGCAATGAATGTCGAAAACATCGCCATCTCGCCTTGCGCAAAATTGAGGCTGTCGATCGCCTGGTAGATCATCACGATGGCAAGCGCCATGCAGGCGTAGATCCCTCCGGTCGCGAGGCCCGCCAGGACTTGATGCAGAAACAGTTCCATTGCGTCGCTCGCTTCAGTAGCCGAGATAGGCGCGGCGGACGTTCTCGTCGCGGCCGATGTCGCGCGCGGCTCCCCCCATGACAAGATTTCCGGTTTCGAGAAGATAGGCCTGATCAGCCAATTCGAGTGCCGCGGTTGCGTTCTGTTCGACCAGCAGCATGCTCATTCCGTCCTCGGCATTGAGCTTGCGCAGTATGTCGAAAACTTCCGCAATGATCATCGGCGCTAGACCGAAGGACGGCTCGTCGAGCAGCATCAGCCGCGGCCGCAACATCAATGCGCGCGCGATCGCCAGCATTTGCTGCTCGCCGCCTGAGAGCGTGCCGGCCTGCTGGCGGCGGCGTTGGCCGAGTTTTGGAAAAAAGCCGTAAAGCCTCTCCATATCAGCGGCGATCCCGGCGCGATCGCCGCGCGTCATGGCGCCAAGCTGCAGATTTTCGTCGACCGTCATGCGGCTGAAGGTGCCGCGCCCTTCGGGCACATGGGCAATACCCAGCCGGGCAACTTCCTCGGTGGCGCGGCCGCAGATCGAAAGGCCGCTGAAGAAAATATCGCCGGTCGCGCGGATCATCCCCGACAATGCACGAAGCGTCGACGTTTTACCGGCGCCATTGGCGCCAAGCAGAGCCGTGACGCCGCCGTCGGCGACTTCGAAGTCGAGGCCCTGCAATACCTGGGTTTCGCCGTAGAATGCGTTTAATCCGCGCACACTCAGCAGAGGACCGGTCATTGTGCCGACGATCCCAAATAAGCGCGAATAACATCGGGATGTTTTTGAACTTCTGCGGGCGGCCCCTCCGCGATTTTGCGTCCGAAATCGAGCGCGACCACCCGGTCGGAAATCGACATTACCAGGCCCATATGATGTTCGACCAAGAGCAGCGTGACACGCCGTTCGTCGCGCACCCGGCGGAACAGTTCGCCAAGCTCTTCGACCTCACGGTGATTGAGCCCGCCGGCCGGCTCATCGAGCAACATCAGTTTTGGCCGCGCCGCCAAAGCGCGCGCCAACTCGACGCGTTTTTTCGTGCCGAACGGCAGGTCGGCGACGCAGCGATGCGCCACCTCGCGCAGCTGCAAATAATCGATAATGTCCCAGGCTTCCGCCGCCAGTGCGCTTTCCTCACGCCGCACCCATGGCAAGTTCACGGTATCGCAAAAAAAATCGCTGCGATTTTGCGAATGGCCGCCGACTCGCACATTGTCGAACACGCTCATGGTGCGGAACAAAGCGAGGTTCTGGAAAGTGCGGGCGATACCGATACCGGCAATCCGGTTGGCCGATTTGCCCAGGATGTCCTGGCCCTCGAACAGGATAGCACCCGTGTTCGGCGTGTAGAGCCGCGACACGCAATTAAACAGCGTGGTCTTGCCGGCCCCGTTGGGCCCGATCAGGCCAAGAATTTGGCCTTCCGACAAATCGAAGGAGACATCGTCAAGCGCGACAATGCCGCCGAAGCTGATGCCCACATTGCGCACCGCGAGCAGCGGTTCGCGTAATGCCGCGCTGGCGGCCGGCGCATCGGAATCGGGCAGTGGCATGGTCGTATGCATTCGCGCTAGCGCCCGTTCAATTCGGCTTCGATATTACGCACCATATTCACCAGCCGCGGCCCAATGTCGCTCTCGAGCCGTTCGCGGCTAAAGTGAAATGCCGGCGCACCGCAATTAAATGCGAAAATGCCAGTACCGTCGGCGGGAACCAGCGGCACGCCGACCGCGGTCACATCGGTTTGCCATTCGCCGACCGAAATGGTGAAGCCGCGGCTGGCCAGATCCTTCTGCGCGCGCTCAATGCCGGTGCGCACTTTCAGCCATCGTTTGTTCTCGCGGCGCGCGATATGGCGCAGCAGCCAATCGCGCTCCTTCTCCGGCAGCGCCGCCAACATGGCGCGGCCCATGGCCGTGGTCGCGATCGGAATTCGTGAACCGAGATCGAGGCGCAACATTACCGCGGATTTCGCGCGGCAATGCTCGACATAAAGCAAGTTGAGACGGTCACGGCTGCCGAGCGCCACCGAAGCGCCGGAATAATTCGCCAGCGCCTGCATATGCGGACGCGCAACTTGGCGGATGCGCATATTCACCAGCGTCGAATAGCCGATCGCCAAGGCGCCCGGCGCCAGTTGATATTTCTCCAACCGCTCCAGATGCGTCAGATAGCCGAGCTGGGTCAGCGTATAGGTCAGCCGCGTAACCGTGGCCTTCGGCAGGCCGGTGCGGGCGGAAATTTCCTGATTGCCGAGCAAACCTTCGCCCGGCGTGAAGGTGCGCAGCACTTCGAGCCCACGCGCGAGCGCCACCACGAATTTGCGCGCATCATGCGGGACCGCTTCGTTGAGCCGACCGTCGCTCGCTTTCCAGCTTTGGTAAGCAGCCATAACACAACCAAGGCTAACGGGGACGAACGCGTTTGACAATGATCGCACCACTTCCTAGCATTCCGGTCAATCCTTGCAGAACGTTGTTTCGCACCGCGGAATAAGGTTTCAACGACGCACTGCAACATTTGCATGCCGTTCGCCGAAGGAACGCCTCAATGCCGGAATTGGTGACTTTCAAGAACGACAACGGCATCGCCGTAATCACGATCGACAACCCGCCGGTCAATGCGCTGAGTAACGCGGTGCGCACCGCGATGATCGTAGCCTTGGCCCAGGCGCGCGACGATGCCGGGGTTCATGCCGTCGTGCTCGCCTGCGCGGGACGAACGTTTATAGCTGGCGCCGACATCACCGAATTCGGCAAGCCTGCAAGGCCACCCGGTACCAGCGATGTGATTATGTCGCTGGACGCCATGCCCAAACCTGTCGTTGCCGCGTTGCATGGGACGACGCTGGGCGGCGGGCTTGAGATCGCCCTCGGTTGCCATTTTCGCGTCGCCGCGCCCGGTTCAAAGCTGGGCCTGCCGGAAATCAAGCTCGGCCTTATTCCCGGCGCCGGCGGCACGCAGCGGCTGCCGCGCCTAATCGGCATGGAAAAGGCCCTGCCGATGATCTTGTCCGGCGATCCGATCGGCGCCAAGGCTGCGTTGGAAAGCGGTCTGGTCGACGCCGTCCTAGAGGGCGACGTAAACGCCGGGGCCGTTGAATTTGCCCGCAAGCTTGTTTCCGACAAGACGCCGCTACGTCGCGCCCGCGATCTCGACGGCAAACTCGCCGGCATGAAAGCCGACCGCGGCAAGTTCGACGAACTGGTTGCCGCGCATGGCAAGCGATCGCGTGGTTTACAAGCACCGGCGGCGGCAATCGAGGCGCTGCGCGCGGCGATCGATCTGCCGATCGATCTGGGGTTAAAACTCGAGCATGATAAATTCATCGAATTGAAAGAAGGCGACCAATCGAAGGCCCAGCGCCACATCTTTTTTGCCGAGCGTGCGGCGTCCAAGATCGCCGACCTGCCGAACGATGCGAAAGCCCACGATATCAAGCGCGCGGCGGTCATCGGCGCCGGCACCATGGGCGGCGGCATCGCCATGTGTTTCGCCAATGCTGGCATTCCGGTGACAATTGTCGAAGCCTCGAAAGATGCGCTGGATCGTGGGCTCGGCGTCATCGGCAAGAATTACAGCACCTCGGTCAAGCGCGGCAGTTTGAGCGTCGCCGAGATGGAACGTCGCAACGGACTGATGAAAGGTTCGACCGATTTCGCGGCGGTGGCCGATGCCGACATCGTCATCGAGGCCGTGTTCGAGGAAATGGACATCAAAAAGAAGGTGTTCGGCGACCTCGACCGCCTGGCCGCCAAAACCGCCATACTTGCGAGCAACACGTCCTATCTCGACATCGACGCCATCGGGGCAATCACGCAGCGGCCCGCGTCCGTGCTTGGCACGCATTTTTTCAGCCCGGCCAATGTGATGCGCCTGCTCGAAATTGTTCGCGGCAAGAATACCGCGCCGGAGGTGGTGGCGGCAGCCGTTACGCTGGCCCGCAGGCTCGGCAAGGTGCCAGTGGTGGTCGGCAATCGCCACGGCTTTGTCGGCAATCGTATGCTGGGCGCCCGCTCGATCGAGGCCGAACGGCTGCTGCTCGAAGGTGCTCTGCCGCACGAGGTCGATGGCGCGCTGGTGGAATTCGGATTTCCGATGGGGCCGTTCGCCATGAGCGATCTCGCCGGGCTCGATGTCGGCTGGCGCAATCGAAAATCGCTGGGAACGCGCGCCGAGATCGCCGACGCGTTGTGCGAAGCCGGGCATTATGGGCAAAAGACCGGCAGGGGCTTTTATCGCTACGAGGCAGGCGCGCGCACGCCGCTTCCTGACACCGACACCGAAAGCCTGATAGTTGCGGCGTCGCACCGCCTCGGCATCAAGCGCCGAACTATCGACAAGAAAGAAATCGTCGAGCGGTTGATCTTTCCGATGATCAACGAAGGCGCCCGTATTCTCGATGAGGGTATCGCGCAGCGTCCCGGCGACATCGATGTCATTTGGGTCTATGGCTACGGCTTTCCGATTTGGCGCGGCGGCCCGATGTTCTACGCCGACGGCGCCGGCCTCCCATATATCCGTGATCAACTTGCGGCGCTGGCTAAACACAGTAATGACAAGCGCCATGAACCGGCAGCGCTTTTGGTCAAGCTCGCTGCCGCGGGCCAAGGTTTCGCTTCGCTCGGAAAATCCGCCGCATGACCGCGCGTCCCTATATTTGGGAAAAGTCCTATCCGCCCGGCATCAGCTGGGACACGCCGATTGTGACCACGACGCTGCCCGAACTGATCGAACGCAGCGCGGCGCGCGTTCCCGACCGGCCAGCGATCGAATTTCGCGACCGGCGGCTGCTTTATAAAGACCTGGTGGCGGCGTCGCAGCGCCTCACCTCCGGGCTGTTGCGCCACGGCATCGGCCGCGACACGGCGGTCGGCTTTTATCTGCCCAATACGCCAGATCATCCGATCGCCCTGTTTGGCGTCACGCGCACCGGCGCGCGCGTCGTGCAGCTCAGCCCGCTCGATGCCGAGCGCGAGATCATCCATAAGATAAAAGACAGCGGCGCGCGGGTGATGCTGACTATCAACCAGCCCGGCCTGCTGCCAATGGCGCAGAAACTAAAGGCCGCCGGCCACATCGACCTGCTGATTGTGGCCGACGACGAACGATGGGGGCCGGGTGGGACGGCCGCGCCCTTACCGATTATCGAGGGCGATGGCTGCGTCAGCCTCGCGACGCTGATGCAAGGCGACCTGCCCACACGCTTCCCGGATATCAGCAAAGACGACATCGCGGTGCTGCAATATACCGGCGGCACCACCGGCGTTCCCAAAGGCGCCATGCTCACCCACGCCAATCTGACGGCATCCTGCGCAATCTACGACTCTTGGTTCAACCCGCAATCGTCCATCAAGCCCGGCGCGGCACGGGTGATTTGCGCGCTGCCGCTGTTTCATATTTATGCGTTATCGACCGTGATGCTGCGCAATCTGTCGAACGGCAACGAAGTGATGCTGCGTTCGAGATTCGACGTCGAGACGACCTTCCACGATATCGAGGTCAAGCGCGCAACCCATATGAACGGCGTGCCGACCATGTGGATCGCGCTGTGCAATGCGGGCGTTGAGAAGCGCGATCTCTCCTCGCTGGTGAGTTGCAGCTCGGGCGGCGCGGCGCTTCCGGTCGATGTTGAACAGCGGTTCGAGGCGCTCACTGGCAAACGCCTGCGCAGCGGCATTGGCATGACTGAGACTTCGCCGGCGGCCGCCACCCAGCCGGTGGTTTTGCGCGGCAAGCTCGGATCGTGCGGACTGCCCCTGCCCGGCATCTTTATCGACATTGTGGCACGCGACGACCCGCATCGCATTTTGGAATTGGGTGAAACTGGCGAAGTTCGCATCAAAGGCCCAAATGTCGCCCGCGGCTACTGGAATAGGCCGGAGGAATCCGCCGAGACTTTCATCGACGGGCGCTTTCTTTCCGGCGACATCGGATACATGGACGAGGATGGCTATGTCTGGGTCGTTGACCGCAAGAAAGACATGGTGATTTCCGGCGGCTTTAATGTCTATCCGCGGGTCGTCGAGGACGCTATTTACGAGCATCCCGACATCCATGAAGCCATCGTCATCGGCGTTCCCGATGCCTATCGCGGTGAAGCGATCAAGGCCTTCGTCACATTGAGACGGGGCGCCGCGCCGCTTACGCTTGAAACATTACGTACCTTCCTCGCCGATAAGATTGGCCGCCACGAATTGCCAGCGGCGCTGGAAATTCGCGACACGCTTCCACACACTTCCGTCGGCAAGCTGTCGAAAAAGGAACTGGTCGAAGAGGAAAAACTCAAGTTTCAGTCACACGAGGCCGCCAATGTCTGATGCCGTCATCGTTTCCACCGCGCGCACCCCGATCGGGAAAGCGTTTCGCGGCGCCTTCAACATGACCCACGGCGCCGAGCTTGGCGGTCATGTCGTCCACCATGCGGTCGTGCGGGCCGGAATCGACCCGGCCGAGGTCGACGATGTCATTCTCGGTTGTGGCATGCCCGAGCGAGCGACCGGTCAGAATATCGCGCGCCAAGCGGCGCTACGCGCCGGCCTGCCTGTCACAGTGTCGGGCATGACGGTGAACCGCTTTTGCAGTTCGGGCCTGCAGACGATTGCGCTGGCCGCGCAGCGCATCATGACCGGCGAAGCCTCGGTCATCGTCGCCGGCGGGCTTGAAAGCATCAGCCTGATCCAGGACGGCAAGCAAGTGCAGGTACCGGACGAATGGCTGTTGCAGCATAAGCCTGAAGTCTACATGCCGATGATCGACACCGCCGACAATGTGGCGGCGCGCTACAAGGTCAGCCGCGAGGCGCAGGACGCTTACGCGCTAGAGAGCCAGCGCCGCACCGCGAGTGCACAGCAGGCGAAACGCTTCGACAGCGAAATCGTGCCGCTGGCGACCACCAAGAGAGTCACCGACAAAAAAACCAATACCGAGAACTTCGAGCAGGTCACACTCGCCAGCGACGAAGGCAATCGCCCCGACACTACGCTGGAAGGCCTTGCCGCGCTCAAGCCGGTGCGCGAAGGCCGCTTTATCTCCGCCGGAAATGCCAGCCAATTGTCGGACGGCGCTTCGGCTTGCGTTGTAATGGATGCCAGACTCGCCGAAAAGAGCGGGCTAAAGGTGCTCGGCACATTTCGCGGCTTTGCCGTCGCCGGCTGCGAGCCGGATGAAATGGGCATCGGCCCAGTCTTTGCCGTGCCGAAGTTGCTGGCCCGCCATGGGCTGAAGATGGACGACATCGATTTGTGGGAGCTCAACGAGGCCTTTGCCAGCCAGGTGCTCTATTGCCGCGACCGTCTCGGCATTCCGCAAGACAGGCTCAATGTCAGCGGCGGCGCCATCGCCATCGGCCACCCCTTCGGCATGAGCGGCGCCCGCATGACGGGCCACGCGTTGATCGAAGGCGCCCGGCGCGGCGCCAAACACGCGGTCGTTACCATGTGCGTCGGCGGCGGCATGGGCGCCGCCGGCCTGTTCGAGATCAACTAGGGCTCGCGCAATGGACCTTCGCTTCACGCCGGATGAAATTGCCTTCCGCGACGAGGTGCGCGCTTTCATGCGCAGCGCTCTGCCGGCGGCGAT
This sequence comes from Hyphomicrobiales bacterium, assembly GCA_038206805.1. GTDB lineage: Bacteria > Pseudomonadota > Alphaproteobacteria > Rhizobiales > Xanthobacteraceae > Pseudolabrys. The sequence continues at coordinate 25,539 of JBBRAL010000012.1, forward strand.
CCGCGACAAGATGATCGAGGGCCGCCGTCTGGCGAAAGACGATCTCGTGACTTGGCAGCGCATCCTGAATGCCAAAGGGTGGGCGGTGCCGCACTGGCCGAAGGAATGGGGCGGCACTGGCTGGAGCCCCGTCCAACTTTATCTGTATCGCGACGAGATGCAGCAGGCGCCGGCACCCGAGCCGCTGCAATTCGGCGTCAACATGGTTGGCCCTGTCATCGCGACATTCGGCAACGGGGCGCAAAAACAACGCTTCCTGCCGCGCATCGCCAATCTCGACGATTGGTGGTGCCAAGGCTTCTCCGAGCCCGGCGCCGGCTCCGATCTCGCTTCGCTGAAAACATCGGCGCGTTGCGTCGATGGGTATTATATCGTCAGTGGCCAGAAGACCTGGACCACTTTCGCGCAATATGCCGATTGGATTTTCTGCCTCGTGCGTACCGATCCCGCCGCCAAGAAGCAGGAAGGCATTTCGTTCCTGCTGATCGAAATGAAAACACCGGGCATCACCGTGCGGCCGATCCAAACCATCGACGGCGGCCATGAAGTCAATGAAGTGTTCTTCGACGATGTAAAAGTGCCGGCCGAAAATCTGGTCGGTGAGGAAAACAAGGGCTGGAACTACGCCAAATTCCTGCTTGGCAACGAGCGCAGCGGCATTGCCCGCGTGGGCATTTCCAAGGCACGCATCCGCCGCCTGAAGCAGTTGGCAGCGCTCGAACAGGCGGGCGGCAAGCCGCTGATCGAGGACGAGCGTTTCGGCGCCAAGATCGCGGCGGTCGAGGTCGAGCTCAAGGCGCTGGAAATGACGCAATTACGCGTGGTCGCGGCCGAACGCGCCAGCAACGGCAACAAACCGGATCCGGCTTCTTCCATTCTCAAAATCAAAGGCTCCGAGATTCAACAGATTATCAGCGAGCTGCTGCTTGAGGTGGTAGGCCCCTACGCCCTGCCCGACCAAGTGCCGCATGAAGGCGATGAGCGCTGGAACGAACCTGCGATCGGCCCCGATTGGGCCGGCTCCCTCGCGCCGCAATATTTCAATATGCGCAAGACATCAATCTACGGCGGCTCCAACGAAATCCAGAAAAACATCATCGCCAAGGCGATCCTGGGGCTTTGACATGGACTTTGCGCTGAACGACGAGCAGCGGCTATTGGGCGAGAGTGTCGAGCGCCTGCTCGCCGATAACTACACCTTCAACGCGCGCAAGCGCTACGGCCAGGAGCCGGAAGGTTGGAGCCGTGCGATGTGGCGCCATTACGCGGAACTCGGCCTGCTCGGGATGCCTTTCGACGAAAAATACGGCGGGTCTGCCGGCGGGCCGGTCGAAACCATGATTGTAATGGAGGCGTTTGGTCGCGCGCTAGCGCTTGAACCATATCTTGCGGCCGTGGTTCTCGCCGGCGGATTGGTACGGCTCGGCGGCAGCGAGGCTCTGCGCGCCGACTTGCTGCCGAAAATCGCGAGCGGCGATCTTATTCTTGCTTTCGCCCATGCCGAACGGCAATCGCGCTACAATCTTGCCGATGTCGCGACGACTGCGCGCCGCGACGGTTCCGGTTACGTTATCGATGGTACCAAGAGCCTGGTGCTGCATGGCGACAGTGCTGCCAGATTCCTGGTCTCGGCGCGGCTTTCCGGCGGCCAGCGCGATCAGGCCGGCATTGGGCTATTTCTGGTTGACGCAAAATCGCCAGGCGTGTCGGTGCGCGGCTATGCGACAGTGGATGGCATGCGTGCCGCCGAACTGTCATTGAGCGGTGCGAGGACCGACGCGGCGATCGGCACACCGGGCGCTACATATCCATTGATCGAACGCGTTGCCGATAGGGCGATAGCGGCGCTGTGTGCCGAAGCGGTCGGCGCCATGGCGGCGATGCACGAGCTTACCGTGGATTATATGAAAACGCGCAAGCAGTTCGGCGTCCCCATCGGCGGCTTCCAGGTCCTCCAGCACCGCGCCGCGGACATGCTGATTGCGCTCGAACAGGCGCGCAGCATGGCTATGCTGGCGACTATGATGGCCGCGGACGACGACGCCCGCGAGAGGCGCCAGGCTATGTCGGCGGCGAAGGTGCAGATCGGACGCTCTGGCCGGTTCATCGGCCAACAGGCGATCCAAATCCACGGCGGTATCGGAATGACCATGGAGCATAGTGTCGGGCACTATTTCAAGCGTGTCACCACGATCGACACTATGTTCGGCGATGCCGACTATCATCTCGGACTGTTAGCTGAAACTGGCGGACTGGTCGCGGCTTGATGGTCATTCGCCAGCACTCATGCGGGGCATAGGTGTCGCAATGCTGTTTCCCTTGTCAAATCGAACGCAACAGCTCTGCAAACGCATAACTGGCTTCATGGACGAACATGTTTACGCCGCCGAGGCTGTCTATCAGCAACAGCTCGACAGCCTGCCAAGCCGCTGGGCAATTCCGCCGGTAATGGAAGAACTCAAGACCAAGGCGAAAGCCGCGGAACTCTGGAATCTGTTTTTGCCAAAGCACGAATATCCCGACTCGCTGTCCAATCTAGAATACGCACCGCTGTGCGAGATCATGGGACGTTCGCCGATCGGCCCGGAGGCGTTCAACTGTTCCGCGCCGGACACCGGCAATATGGAAACGATCATCCGCTACGGAACCGCGGAGCAAAAGAAGCGCTGGCTGGAGCCGCTGCTGCAGGGGACCATACGCTCCTGCTTCGCCATGACCGAGCCCGACGTCGCTTCGTCCGACGCCACCAATATACGCACCGAAATCCGCCGCGATGGTGACGATTACGTCATCAATGGCCGCAAATGGTGGACCTCGGGCGCAATGGACCCGCGCTGCAAGATCGCCATCGTCATGGGCCAGACCAACCCCGACGCAAAGCCGTACCAGCGGCAATCGATGATCCTGGTGCCGCTCGACACGCCCGGCGTTCGCGTGCTCCGCCATCTCAGTGTGTTCGGCTATGACGATGCTCCGCACGGTCATGCTGAAGTTTTATTCGAGAATGCGCGGGTGCCGGCGACAAATATCTTGCTCGGCGAGGGCCGTGGCTTTGAAATTGCGCAGGGCCGGCTGGGGCCAGGCCGTATTCATCACTGCATGCGGATGATCGGCATGGCGGAGCGCGCGCTGGAAACCATGTGCCGCCGCGCGCGGTCGCGTACGGCCTTTGGCAAGACCATCGCCGAACAGGGCGTGACCCGCCATTGGATCGCGGAGTCGCGCATGGACATCGATCAGGCCCGTCTGCTGACATTGCACGCCGCGCGCATGATGGACGAGGTCGGCAACAAGGCCGCCCGCGCGGAAATCGCAATGATCAAGGTTGTCGCGCCAAATATGGCGCTCAAAGTCATTGATCGCGCCATCCAGGTTTGTGGCGGCGGCGGCGTCAGTCAGGACTTCCATCTCGCCTATGCATGGGCGCGCGCGCGCGCGATCCGGCTTGCCGACGGTCCGGACGAAGTGCATCGCGAAACCATCGCAAAGCTTGAGCTTGCCAAGCATCCAACCAATATGCCTCAGGATACGACGGTGCGCAGGTGACCGTTGCCTCGCCGTTTCGTCTCGATGGCAAAGTCGCCATCGTGACCGGCTCAAGCCGGGGGATCGGGCGCGCGATTGCCGAATCTCTCGCGGGCAACGGTGCAAAGGTCGTCATTTCGAGCCGCAAGGCCGAGCCTTGCGAGGCGGTCGCGAGCGAAATTCGCGCGCAAGGCGGCGTGGCCGTCGTGATTGCCTGCAATGTCTCACGCAGGCCGGACGTGGAAAACCTGGTTGCCCGGACAATCAAACAATGGGGCCGCATCGACATCCTGGTTTGCAATGCTGCGGTCAACCCGGTCTTTGGTCCGCTCGCCGATCTCACCGACGAGGTGTTCGACAAGATCATGGGGTCCAATGTCAAAAGCAACTTGTGGCTCTGCAATCTGGCGATCCCAGGCATGGCGGAGCGCGGCGACGGCGCCGTCATCATTGTCTCGTCCATCGCCGGCATTCGGGCAAGCCGCGGCATTGGTGCCTATGGGATATCGAAAGCAGCCGACTTCTCGTTGGCGCGCAGTCTCGCGGTGGAATGGGGACCGCGCAACGTGCGGGTGAATTGCATCGCGCCGGGATTGATTCAGACCGATTTTGCGCGCGCGCTATGGGAAGACCCCGATCGGCTTGCAAAGCGGACCGAGCAAACTCCGTTACGCCGGATCGGTCAGCCACACGAGATTGGGCCGGTGGCCGCGTTTCTTGCGTCACCCGCGGCAAGCTATATCACCGGCCAGGTTATCGTGGCCGATGGCGGAGTGACTATCGCTTAGCGATAAATCTCACTACGCGGCACCGGCGAAATTGCGGGTTATGGGAGGAAATTACGATGACCAAAGCCGCTCAACGTATCGTTCTCGCCTCGCGGCCGATTGGAGAGCCGACGTTAGATAATTTTCGCTTTGAAGAAACTCCGATCGCACAACCCCGGCCCGGCCAGTTGCTGCTACGCACACTATGGCTTTCACTCGACCCCTACATGCGCGGGCGGATGAGCGATGCGCCATCCTATGCAAAGCCGGTTGGCATTGGCGAGGTGATGGAAGGGGGCACAGTCAGCGAAGTCGTTGCTTCGAACGTGCCGGATTTTGCCAATGGCGACATCGTCGTGGGTCGTACCGGCTGGCAGAGTTTTGCTCTCTCCGATGGACAAGGTCTGCGGAAAATTGAGCCAACAAGCGCTCCAATTCAGACCGCACTTGGCGTCCTCGGCATGCCAGGCATGACCGCCTATATGGGCCTGCTCGAAATCGGCAAGCCTACCGCAAACGAGACCGTTGTGGTCGCAGCGGCCGCGGGTGCGGTCGGCTCGGTTGTCGGCCAAATCGCCCGGATTAAGGGCGCCCGGGCGGTCGGTATCGCAGGCGGACCCGAAAAATGCCGCTACGTGACCGAAGAGCTGGGCTTCGACGCCTGTATCGACCACAGGGCACCCGATCTCGCCGGTCGTCTTGCTGCGGCCTGCCCGAAGGGCATCGACGTCTATTTCGAAAATGTCAGCGGTGCCGTGTTCGAGGCCGCTTTCCCGCTGCTTAATCCATTTGCCCGCATTCCGGTGTGCGGCCTGATTTCAATCTACAACGCCACTTCGTTGACGCCCGGTCCGATCTTGCTGCCGCATATGATGCGGGCGATTTTGACCAAACGGTTGACGTTGCGCGGGTTCATCGTCTCGGACTTTGCCGCCCGCTATGAGGATTTCATACGCGATGTCCCCGCCTGGGTCGACGAGGGACGGATTAAATATCGCGAAGACGTGGTCGAGGGACTTGAAAACGCGCCGCGCGCGCTCATTGGCCTTCTGCGCGGCGAGAATTTCGGCAAATTGTTGGTGCGCGTTGCAAATCTGTCGCGCTGAGTTCGTTCATCCCCTCGTCGCACGTAACTTTTTTTCCTCGTAGCGCCCCGCCGCAACAATTTCGGCAATCGTGCCATCCGGTGAGCGATACTTGAGGGCTCCGGCGCCGGGCTTGGACAGGATCGTTCCACCTAATGCTTTGATTTTTTCCTCGTAGCTTTCGCGATCGTCAACTTCAATGCCAATGTGATGGATACAAGGCCCTTTGCCGGAAAGTTGCGCTTCCGGGGCATCTTCACTGTCGTATATCATGAGCGCAAGGTCGATATATCCGTCAGTCATGTGCCGTGAAATGTGTTGACCATTTCGCTCAGTCTCCACTTGCTTGAAGCCATACACGTCCTCGTAAAATTTGGTCGCTACTTCAAGATTCTCAACCTTGATGGCGATATGAACAATGCGCGCTATGGCGTTCACCTTTTTTGACGGATTACATCCGGTAAAATAATATTTTACGCTCGGCCGCGCTTTTTGTCTACGCCCGATCGCGCGCCTTGCTCAGAGCGGTACGGTTTTCATGGCACAATGCGTCGTTCGCTGCATTGAATCGCCGCTGACGCGATCGCAGGCATCGAGGACATTGGCCGGAGCCGGTGCTGAACGGACCGGCCGCTGACGAGCCTCGGTAGCGTTCAACCAGGCAAAAAGGCACGTCAGGCCGCTTTCGGAGCGAAGGCGACAAATACGAGCGCCGGCCTCGATCAGCCAGGCGGCCAAAGACCCGGAGCGGACAATTCACAACTCATTACATTTTTTGCACGATAATTATATAACCTATTTTCTACGGATAATTATCTTGAACACGGCAAAATCAATCCTGGTCGTAGATGACTCAAGAACGATGACCGCGATCGTCGCTGGGATATTGAAGGACTCAAATTATATTGACGTCGACCGGGTTCATGATGGCATTACCGCGATCGAACAACTTCAACAAAAAATACGATCTTGTCATTACCGATTGGCAGATGAACCCAGTCAGCGGGCCCGAGCTTATAATTCGCATCCGCGCCGATGCGCGCCTATCGAAAGTTCGAACTATTCTCATTACTGCATTGCAAGGCAAGGATGATGCGGCATGGCTCGATGGAGCCGATGGCTATATTACGAAGCCTTTTGAACCCCGAGCCCTCATAGAAAAAGTGGAGCAGGTGCTCGCGATTCCGGCAGCAGTACCGGCCTGAAAAAACAGGTGCGCTACCTTATGCGGAAGGCCACCAGCCGCATGGAAGGGCAAGTCGCACCAGCTCACGTGCGAACTTTTGCAGCGGACGGTTTGTTCACTTAAAGTCTATGATATTCACGACAGGTTCGGCCAGAATCGTTTGCAATATGCTACTCTGCGCTTAAGCCGATCGTGGCCGGTCCATTGCCGCCAAGTTGAAATGTTCTACTGATGGCGCGCAGACGTTCAGCACTCATTCCTTCAGGCCGTTTTTCCGCTGCGGAACGGGACGCCGCCGTGTAGCAATTGATAACGCCCTTATCCCACATTTGCCCAGTGCGATTATCGATGCCCATTTCCCAACAGCGCTCGCCACGCTCGGGTACTACCAATATTGAGCCTGTATAGAGTCTGTCATCGGCTTTTTTCCGGCTCGCGCTATGAATTTGCGATTTCACCGCGGCACCGTGTCCAGCGAAGGGCTAGTCACTGAAATAGAAGATGACGCTGGCGGCGAAGGCGACCCAGACGAATAATAGTGCCGCCCGTGGCACATCGCGCAGATGCCAATGTCGGGATGGTACGAGAGAGGCCATATCGCTCCCTTTGGAACTATGCAGACTTTAATAAATTCATACGCCCACTGAGGCCGGCATATTCTGATCGCTCTTGATTAAGAGATAGTTCCATTTCAACGACGCCAATACCCCGGCCCGAAGGCCTAATTGCACAACGATCCGACCGAATCGGCGCAGCGTCGGTATATTGTTACAAGAATGCGCGTGATCGGTGCTGCTGCTTAGGCGGGTCGGCATCCCAGCCGCGCCTCTCGATTAAACGCGGCAGCCGATCGTAAGCCTTGCGCCGGCGCTTGTCGCAAGCGATGATACTGGGCATCGAATGTGGCGCTTTAGAAAGCTGATTTGAGCGCGAGCCGCGCTCCATGGCGCAGGGGTCGCTTGCAGCGTGTTACAATGGATAATTCAGTGCAGTCAGACAAACTCAAGCGTTCCGGACGAGGCTTTCGCCGATTCTCCCGATCGAAATATCGAACCGCTCTTCAACCGCCTTTGACCGCGCCGGCGGTCAAGCCAGTGACGATCTGGCGTTGCGCGAACACAGTCAACACCAGCACGGGCAATGTGACGAGTAACGCCGCCGCCGCGAGCGGGCCCCAACTCAACTGATCGAACGAGATCATGTTATAGACGGCGACCGGCAGCGTCCGCGTTTCCCGTCCGGCAAGGACAATACCGAAAACGAAGTTATTCCAAGAAAAGATGACCGCAAGAATGCCGGCCACCGCGATGCCTGGTCGCGCAATCGGCAGCGCTACGTAGCGAAACACTTGCCAGCGTGTGGCGCCGTCTACTAGCGCCGCTTCCTCAAGTTCCATCGGCGTCGTCTCGAAATAACCGATCATAATCCAAATCACGATCGGAACCGTTACGACGAGATGAATGATGATCTGCGGCCACAGCGTGCCAAGCAAGCTGAGCCACTGAAACAGCAAAAACAGCGGAATGAGATAGGACAGTCCGGGCGTGATGCGGGCGATCAGAATCACCATCGCTGCCTTGTGGGCCCGCATGCGGGCAAGGCCATAGCCGGCCGGGACACCGACCAACAGCGCAAACAGCGTCGCCGAGCCGGTGACGATCAGGCTATTGAGGAAATAGGTCGAGAACCTGTTGGAGGCGAGCACGGCGGCGTAATTACCCCAGTTGAATTGGGTGGGAATGAAAATCGGCGGGTACGACGCGTTGTCGATCTCGAACTTTGTCGATAACGACAACATCCAGAGAAAGAAGAGCACTGCCGGTGACACAATGACGATGAGTGCGAAGGCTAGGCCGAGCCGGCCGACAATCCGCTGCAGCAGACTCATGCGCCGCCCCCGGCGTTGTTCCAGTGCGTCCCCTGGCGCAGGTGGAGCAACGCGGCCGCCAGTGCGACGATGAGCGCAAAGAATACCACCACGATCGCCGAGCCATAGCCAACATCGTAATAAACGAAGGCGACGCTATAGAGATAGAGATTGATCGTTTCCGAGGCGGTGCCGGGACCACCCTGGGTGATGGCAAAGATGATGTCGAAGCTCTTCACCGCGTCGATCATGCGGACCATTGCAGCAATGAATAGAAATGGCATGATCAGTGGCAGTGAAATGTACCGGAAAGTCTGCCAACGAGTGGCGCCGTCGATCAGCGCGCTCTCATAGGGCTCCGCCGGGATCGCGGCGAGGCCGCCGAGTACAATCAGCATCACGAGTGGCGTCCATTGCCACGTTTCGACCATGACCAATGAGGGGATGACCGTCGCCGGATGAAATACCCATAACGATGGCGGCAGCCCGACCAACGACAACAGATAATTGAGGATGCCGAGTTGCGGGTGGAACATCATGGTCCACACCAGCGCGATCGCCACAGGGGTGGCCATCATCGGCAGTATGAACAGGCCACGCAGAAGGCCGCGCATCGGAAATTTGATGTTGAACACCACCGCCGCAAATGTACCGAACAATAGCGGCAGCGCCACCGAAAGGGCGGTGTAAACCAGCGTGTGCCACACCGATTCGACGAAGCGCGAATCGCTCGGCAGCCGGATGTAGTTTGCAAGGCCGACAAAATTCGGCGGCGCGCCGACCTTCCATTCGTGCAGGCTCATCCAGATCGTATAGGCCCACGGGAACACGATGACAGCGAGCACGACGATCAGCGCCGGAGCGACAAAGGGCCAATAGGATGGCGGGCGCCACTCCATCTGATTAGGCATGGAAGCGTCCGGGACGGCGTCAGCCGGCCCAAGCGGGGTTATTTCGCTCACGTCTTCTCGCTGCGCTCCAGGATTGGCCGGAATTGTTCGTGCGCCTTTTTCAATTCGGTGGCCGGATCTGCGCCCGCTAGTGTCGCCGTGACCGCGGCGCCGACGATGTCCCGGAATTCGGCGACAGGCACGATAACCGGCAGACCGAGCTTGCTGATCTTGGCCGAGCCGATGACGGAGTCGAGCCACTCTGGCGGCATCTTGACGCCATTGCGCACGGCTTGGTCGTTGAGCACCGAATTGCGGAACGGCACGCCGCCGCCGCTCTGCAACAGCCGCGCGCCCATCGTCTTCGATATCGCCCATTGGCAATACAGATAAGCGGCCTCCTTCTTCGCGCTCGCCTGGCTGATGCCGATGCCGTCGCCATAAGTGGCGGAGTATTGGCCCTTGGGGCCGGCCGGGACCAGCGCGTAGCCGATCTTGCCGACGACGCGCGAGGCTTTGGGGTCCTCAATTGCCGGCGCCCAACCCACGCCGTCGATCCACATCGCAGCCCGCCCTTGCGTCAGCGAGGCCATCGACTCCATCCAGTTGAAGCCGGCAGAACCGGGCGGCGCCGACTTGATCATCAGGCGGTCGTACATCCGGGTGGCTGCGATCGCTTCCGGACCGTCGGTAACGATGTTGCCCTTGGCGTCGAGGAAATCGCCGCCGTAGTTCAAGAAAAAATTGGTCCAAAGCGTCATGTTGGCGTTGCGCAAGCCGCGGCCGGTGAAGCCGTAGATGCGGTTCGCCGGATCGTTGAGCTTCTCGGCGGCCACCGCCATCTCGTCGAAAGTTTTCGGCAGTTCGACACCCTTTTTTGCGAACAGCTCTTTGTTCCAGTACAAAATAAAGTAGTCGACCGACCACGGCAGCGAATGCATCTCGCCCTTTCCGTTCTTCGCGAATTGCAGGCCGCCGGCCGAGAAATCGGCCGCCGTCAGGTCCGACGCCGTTAGGTGGGGATCGTTCATGAAGGCGGTCAGGTCGGCGAGCCAGCCGGCTTTTTCAAATTGCCGCTTCTGGACGTGATAGCTCAAATGGATGACATCAAAGCTTGGCTTGCCCGACGTCAACTCGATCACCGCTTTCTGCCGCTGCTGCTGCTCCGGGATGACTTCGGAATTGACCTTGATGCCGGTAAGATCGGTAAACTCGGAGGCGTATTTCTCCAGCAGTTCGCCGCGCGGCCCCTTGATGAGGTTCGCCTCGATCGTGGTGCCGGCGTGTTTCTTCCATTGAACGTCGGCATAAGCCGGTAAGCCGGAGAGAGTGAGCGCGCCGACCGCGGCCGATCCGGTGAGAACGCCGCGGCGGGAAACCAAAATATTCTTCATCTTATGCCTCGCTCGGGGCGACAGCTCTTTACGAAATTATACTAGCGCCGGAAAGCCGCTCGTGGCCATCCCGATTTTCCGATCAAGCCGACGCGGAGATCGGCTTGCCGGAACCGAATGACGGGCCTTGGTGCATTTTGCAATAGCGAGACACCGATCCTGACCTTTGTCGAATGAGGACCGAAACACACAGCATGGCGGTATTTGTCACTCACCCGGGATTCATACGGCGAAAACCGAACCAGCTATGGCATGAGAACTATACCTTCTAGATAGGAAACTGGGTGCAGTCAGCATCGGTGGAGTCCGTTGCTTTTCAACTCGACGTCAGCCAACGGTTCAAAAGCCGTTGGCTCTAAGGGGCGTCTCGAAACCGTATCTCCAAGCGAAAGTACAAATACCCAGAGAAAGCGGTGCTCTAGAAAACGGATATGCGCGCTAGCAGCGTTTCGGGTAATGAGGTCGCTCGCTGGACGCTGCATATACTTCGCATTTTATCGCGGCAAGATCGCGCTCAGAGCCGTCCGCAACGCGATGGTGGCAAAGGGGGTGCTACTGCAAACTGATCTTCTCCGGGTATTTCAGCGAAGCCCAGCGAACCCAGACATCTTGGATGAGGTTTTCGACGCAACCAGGACTTTCCACGCGGCCTGGATCTTATCCACTTTATGCCATTCGCTACCGCGCCATTCCCCGCCAGTTCCGACCAACGTCATAACTTGTTCCATTAGCAGACAAGTGCGGGTGCGGTTGGATTGTCCGCCATGAGCAAGCAATCGATTAACTAGAACTGCTGGTATCGTCAGATTGCAATGGTAGTATTTTACAATTCGGCACTGTTACCCACAATCGAGCAATGTCGTTGATCCATAACGCGTTGCCATTTTAACGCCATGTAAGCTTTAAGAATTCTATTTGAATTTCATCAAGTTAAAGATCCGCTCACGCACCACAATCTTTAAGTGTCGGGCAGCAACTTCCTTGTGGCCGAGGATAAATTTGCGACATGAACAAATCTGCGTGCAAAGCGATTCTGCCGACGTTTAGAATTGCGGAGGCAATCCAGACATGAACGCAATTATTTACAGGCCGAAATTTCAGCATGGTAAGGATATCTCTTCAGACAGCCAATGGCGGGATTTTCTCGACGAGGTTCGCGTCTACAGCGAAAAAATGGAGCAAGAAATTCGCTCATTTCGCGAGAACGGCGAACTGCTTCTGACAATCATCAATTTGATACCGGTCGCGTTTTTTGTGAAGGATCATAAAAGCCGATTTTTTCTCATGAATCGTGCCTGCGAAGCGCAATGGGGAATGTCCTTCGCCGACTTGCGCGGTACCGATGCTAGCCAATTCTTTCCTCCTGAACAGATGGAACAGTTTCTGGCCAAGGATCGATCGGTCTTCGAAGGCCGCAAGCCGGTAGAATTCGAGGAGACATTCTGGAGCGCCGCTCAGAAAGCCGATCGGATCGGCTACACGTTCAAGCTGCCTATGTATGACGCGAGCGGCAATCCGCAATATATCGTCTGCGTAACCCTCGACATCACGGAACGCAAACTTGCTCAAACCGCTTTGCTAGAAAGCGAAAAGAAACTGCTGTTTTTGGCTACAACCGATGTCCTCACGGAACTGCCAAACCGCCGTCAATTTCTTGCCCGGCTCACAGAAGAATTTGCCAGAGTGCAGCGATTTGTGAGTCAGCGCTGTTCGGTCTTAGTGCTAGATCTCGACCGTTTCAAACGGGTCAACGATACGTATGGCCACGCTATGGGCGATGCGGTGTTGCAACACTTCGCTCAACTTATGCGCAAGGTATCTCGTAAAATGGACATGGCGGCACGGGTGGGCGGGGAAGAATTCGCCGTCATTCTGCCGGGTTCCGGTTTGGCTGCCGCCCGAACATGGGCGGAGCGGCTACGTGAGATCGTGGCCAAGACCCCGCTCGTGCAAGACGGAGAGACTATCTCGGTGACGGTCAGCATCGGTGCTGCCACCATGGATCCGAACGATGCTGAGGCCGATCAGACGCTCCTTCGAGCCGATGAGGCACTCTACCGCGCGAAAGAAAATGGACGCAATCAGGTAGAGATGGCAGCCGATCAATCGCATGCACGCCTGTCAGCTTCCTAGATGGTGTGCGGACGGCTTGAATGTCAGTTTCGGGCCAATCGCTGCGGAGCTATTCAATTCCGGGCGGCCCTTAGTCCGTTGTTGGCCCCATAGGCGGCAAACACGGGCGCAGCTAGTTTGTCATCGGTGTCCCGCGAACGCCTTCCGCGCGACGCAGAAACGCATCGGGCCTTTTCGCCGCCTCCGACCGACCGGAAGGGCCGTTTTCAACCAAGCGATGGGAGATAATGAGCTTGGAAATGAGTTCGTCATGTCGGCGAATGATCGTGTCGGCCTGGCGAGCGCAATAGCGCCAAGGACCGAGGGGATGGAGCGATAAAGCCGAGCAAACGGAAAGCGATCGGTATTGTTGCACTGCCGACGCCGCTCGACGATGCCGGCGCAGTCGGCTGTTCAGCATTCGAACAATTCTGCAATCGCCAAATTTTGGAGGGCGCCAACGCCATCGAGCCGACCGGATACGATTTGTTAACCAGGGCGGTTGCACCGTATCGGCTCATAGAAACGGTAGCCAACACGCCATGCACACCATCGCAACAGCCGCTGCGGCGGTCGGCCGGAACAAGACCGCTATCCTGCGAGCGATCAAAGCCGGAAAGATTTCAGTTGCCAAGAGCGAGAACGGGGAGTGGCAGATCGACCCGGCCGAATTGCACCGCATTTATCCCCCATTGCGAAGCGCATCCATGCGGGGCAGCGATATGCAGCCGCACCTGTACCAATCGCCGTTGCTAACACCAGTTTGAGATCGCGGCTTGCGCTCCGAGGCGCAGAGGCCGCTCCCATGATGTCGCAACTTCCTCGCGTATTCTCGCGACAAAATCCCAACCGAAACGCCAATGCAAAGCGTTTTATTCGTCTGCGCGACGTGTGGCAGCGAGCAGTGCATTACTGTGAACCGTGACAACACGGTGCCGAACCCCAAGGTGGCTTAACCGAGCAATTGCAGGCGGGTTATCCGAGGGTCACGTGGACATAATGGGTGGCGCCGTCGTCAACCAGTGTGATCTGGGTCGAACCTTGCGGCAGCGCTTGGCCATCCAGATCTAGTCGAGTAACACCGCGACAGACTCCGGCGCGATTTTCAACGGATACTTCATAGCGGGCCGTGTGGTGACGAAATACTATTTCGAAATCTCGCCACGCTCGCGGTACGCAAGGGTCGAGCCGCAGCCTGCTGCCCTCCACGGTAAACCCCAAAATCGATTCTAGAGCTGCCCGATACATCCACCCGGCCGAGCCCGTGTACCATGTCCAGCCGCCTCGTCCCACGTGTGGCGGAACGGAGTAAATATCTGCACTCACTACATAGGGTTCTACCTTGTAGCGTTGTGCGGCAGCCCAAGTGCGAGCGTGATTGATGGGATTGAGAAACGATAACAACTCGGCCGCCTTATCCCCATCGCCAAGCTTGGCGAATGCTTGAACCGACCAGGCAGCGGCATGCGTATATTGGCCGCCATTCTCGCGGATGCCCGGTGGATAACCCTTGATGTACCCCGGCTCCAGTGCGGTCTTATCGAAGGGCGGCGTGAACAGCAAAGCCAGTCTATCATCACGCAAGATTAGGTTGTCGTCGACCGCCGCCATGGCCCGCGTGGCGCGCGCCGGTTCTGCCGCACCGGAGATCACTCCCCAGGATTGAGCAATGGAGTCGATGCGGCACTCGCTGCTCGATGCGGAGCCAAGCGGTGTTCCATCATCAAAATAACCGCGGCGATACCAGTTACCATCCCAACCGTCACGCTCCAATGCGGAGCGCAGCGAAGTCGCGTGCTGCCGCCAAGCTGCCGCGCGATCGTGTTGCCCCCGTTGCTCGGCGAACACAGCGAAGTTCGCAATAACGGCGTGAAGAAACCAAGCCAACCATATGCTCTCGCCCTGCCCACCGGCGCCGACCCGGTTCATTCCATCATTCCAGTCGCCCCCGCCGATCAGCGGTAGGCCGTGCGGCCCGAGCACAAGGCTCCGATCGAGGCCGCGCGCGCAGTGTTCGAAAAGCGTGGCCCACTCATCGGAGAGCATGGGCTGGAAAAAATTATCCTGCTCGTTAGGCGCAAGAATCATTCCATCAAGAAATGGTATTTTTTCGTCGAGGACAGGGAGATCGCCAGTCGCCGTTACATATTGTGCTGCGGCGTAGGGTAACCAGAGAAGATCATCAGTGACGCGCGTGCGAATGCCCTTGCCTGAGGACGGCAACCACCAGTGTTGAACGTCACCCTCGGTAAACTGGCGTGCCGCTGCGCGCAGCAGGTGCTCTCGTGTCAGTGCCGGCTGCGACAGGCAGAGTGCCATGCCGTCTTGCAGCTGGTCGCGGAAGCCATACGCACCGCTTGCCTGGTAAAATCCCGAGCGAGCCCATAATCGGCATACGATCGTTTGATATAGAAGCCAGCGGTTTAACAGAATGTCCATTGCACGATCGGGCGTTCGCACCTGGACCGCGCCCAGCGTGTCGTCCCAATACTTGACGACGTCCTGTAAGACGTCGTCGAGATTGGCAGCACGATACCGCTCGACCAGTGAAACAGCTTCCGCTGCCGTCGATGCATCGCCCAACAAAAATATAATATCGACTTCGGCGTTTGCCGGAATCTCTACCGTAGTCTGCAGAGCGCCGCATGGATCGAGGCCGGCGCCGACCCGGTTGGAAAGCGGCTTGCTATTTACCAGTGCGGCTGGCAAAGCGAAATTGCCGTTGCGACCGATGAACTCTGTGCGATCGCCGGACCACGAACGTTGGCGGCCAGCCAAGTCGGCATAGGCCACGCGCGAACCGAATTCCATGCGCCACGGATTACGCGCCAGCAACACACCGGTTTTGGCATCGATCTCCGTGACCACATAGGGTGCGCAGGTGGTGCGCGAAGGTCCCAGCACCCACTCCACATAGGCCGTTACCGATAGTCGTCGGAGGCGACCCGAGCCGTTCTTGATCTTCAGTCTGGAAATCTTGACCGGATCGTCGAGCGGCACGAATTGCAGAAGATCGAGCGCAATCCCATGCGACACATGCTCGAATCGGCTGTATCCCTGGCCATGTCTGGCAATGTATCGGGAGGCGTCGTCGCGGATGGGAAGCGCGGTCGCCGTCCAGACCTCCCCACTGTCCTGGTCGCGCAGGTATATGGCTTCACCGGGGCTGTCGCTGACCGGATCGTTCGACCGAGGAGTGAGCTGATTCTCGCGGCTATTAACCGACCATGTGTAACCGCTGCCCTCGGCGGAGACCTGGAAGCCGAACGAAGGATTGGCGATGACATTCACCCAAGGTGCCGGCGTCATCTGGTCCCCGTCGAGGATGGTGACGTATTCCCGCCCGTCCCGGTCAAAGCCGCCAACTCCGTTGAAAAATTCAAGCGGCGGCGGGGCAACGAACTCAGGCGGGCTCGCGATTCGCGGCGCCAGAAGTGGCGGTTCGGCGGCCGGCGCTATTTCTTGCAGACGTTTGACTTGCTCAGCGAGGCTCCCCCGCCGGCTTACTATCACCACGCGCGCCGCCGTCTGAAGCAGGTTTCTCACCTCGGCAGACAGTAGGTCGGCGCGCAGCAAGAACACGGCCCCATGGCGGCGCTCCGGCATTCGCGCCAAGTTTACGCGAACGACCGACTCCAGAGCAGTTTGCAGATCCTGGACATACGATGTGCTTCTCTCGTTGACGATCACCAGGTCGACCGCAAGCTGCTTCATCCGCCAGTAGGAATGCGCGCGGATCAATTGGCGTACGGTCTCCAGGTGCTCGGGCTCATCAATCCGGCACAGCACAATCGGCAGATCGCCAGAGATACCGTGCGTCCAAAGAGCCGATGGTCCGAGATCGTTACGTTTCAAGATTTCAGGTGAAGGCCGCAGCGTCAAGTCAGAGTACACTATGCGATTGGCGAGACGCTGGAACAGGTGTGCTTCGTCCGACGTTATGCCGAGATGATGTAGCTGAACTTGAGCCTGGGTCCAGGCCAAGGTAGCTGCACGTTCGAAAGCCGCAACATCGTGGTGCTTATCGGCCAGGCCGATAACCTCGTCGCGCGAACCAGCGAGAAGTGTCCAAAACGACACGCGAACGGTCGCGCCGGGCGGGATATTAACGCGTCGGCGAATGCTGAAGATTGGATCGAGTACCGTCCCGACCGTGTTCGAGAGAGGCCGGCCGCTGCTCATGGATATCGGCGAGCGGACACCGTTGCCGCGGCCAAGGAAGCACGCCCGGTCGGTCTCGTACTGCAGCTCGCCGGTGGTTTCGCCTTCCATTACGGCCAAATGAACGGCCCACACCTCCGGTTCCTCCGGTGCCCGCCTTCTGCGGGTCGCCAGCAGCGCCCCGAGCTCAGGCACAAACTCGGTTTGTACAAAAAGCTTTGAAAATGCCGGATGCGCCGCATCATCGCTCGCGGGCGCCAAGACAACCTCGGAATAGGACGTCAACTCGATCTCGCGCGTGCGAGCCCCAATATTTGAGATCGACACACGCCTAACCTCTCCGTCATCCTCCGGCGATACGACGACATCGAGAGTTGTCGTAAGCGTTCCATCGCGTCTGGTAATTTCGACGCGATCTTCCGAAAATGCCACTTCATAGTTATCCGGCCTGGCTCCGCTCGGCTGAAACCCCGCGGACCACACAGCACCGTTTTCTACATCTCGCAGATAGACAAACGATCCCCAAGCATCGCAGGTGACATCTTCGCGCCAACGCGATACGGCGAGATTCCGCCAGCGGCTGAAACCAGATCCGGCGGCGGTGATCATGACGGCATAGCGGCCGTTCGACAAAAGGTGACTGCGCGGGACACGATCATGCGGTGAGCGGAACCGGCGCAACATGGGCGGCACGAGTTCGCGCACCTGCATCGCCTGATCCACTTCTTCGGCGCGGACCCACTTGACATCGACATCGCGTGGCGGCCTTTCCTGCAGCAACAGTTCCGTCGCCTGCACTATTGGATTGGCATGAAAGCGGGTCCGCATCGTCCCGCCGCGAAGAGTATTCGCAATAGCGACCAAGCTCATCCCTTGGTGGTGCGCCATATAGGCGCGCACGACGGCAACACTTTTGCCCTCCGGGATACGCCCCGGCGTGTAGTCCAAGGCCTCATACCAGCCGTACCGGCCACACCCGCCCACGTCGGCCAGACGGGCGAAATTTCGCACCGCGGCGACCGGTTCAATCATGGACGCGAGCGCCGTCGCATAGGGCGCGACGACGATGTTCTCACTGAGTCCTCGCTTCAGTCCGAGGCCGGGGACGCCAAAATTGGAATATTGATAGGTGAGATGGAGATCGCGGAAGTTGTACGCTGACTCGGAAACCCCCCACGGAACTCCGAGCTGAGCGCCGTATTCGATCTGCCGACTCACGATCAACCGTGCCGTTTGATGCAACAGGCTCCCTTCGGGCTCGCGCATCACTAGTTCCGGCATCAGGTACTCGAACATCGATCCCGACCACGAGATCAGAGCCGAGCCACGGTCGATCGGCGTCACCGCACGCCCCAATTTAAACCAATGTTTCGGCGCGATGTCACCTTTGGCGATCGCGATGAAGCTCGCCAGCCGTGCCTCGGATGCCAGCAGATCGTAGCAGCTCGGGTCCAGCACACCCTCGGCAGATTGGTAGCCGATCGAGAGCAACTGTCTGGCAGGATCCAAAAGAAATCCGAACTGCATCTCGTCAAACATTTTTGCCGCACTCTCGCCGAGACTTTCGATTCGCCGAATGAGAGCTTGGGCAGCTACCGCCGAATGTTCCAATGCTGCAATGCGACCGTTGATTTGCGCGGCTTCATCATCGGCGCTGTTGGATGTGAGATTGTTTTTTTGTCGAGCCAGATTTTCAATCATAGTCTGACAGTGATCCGGCAGATCACCTAAAGTCAGCGCCTCGGGTGACGCCTCGCCAGCCGTGAGACTAATCCACGGGAGCAAACCATCGATGTCGCGCAGATGGCCCTCGACAGACGAAACAATGGCTTCCGTCCAAGTCACTACATCGACGTTGCCGGACGGGTGACTATATCCTTCTTCAAAAAGCGTTCGTGCGAGCTCGGGAAGCGTTTCGGAAGCTCGTCTCAGTTGCGATAACAGAACGATAAAATCCGCCAGCGATTCACCGGGCGGTTGCATTGCTGAGGAAAGTGAATCGAGCGTGATCTGGAGCTGCTCGCGAGCGTTCTCCGATATTCGACTATCGTTGCTCAGCGTATCCAGAGCGCCGCCGGCGAGTTTTACCGCATCCGCGATCCCGGCAAGCGCTTCTGGACCGATCAACGGCGCTGCAAGCATCTCCCGGCAAGCGCTCCGGAGAACTATCAAATGCCCGGCAAGATTTCCGCTGTCGACCGACGATATGTATTTGGGCTCGAGCGGATGAAGATCACGCGTGTCATACCAGTTAAAGAAATGGCCATTAAATCGCTCCAGTCGATTCATCGCGCCAAGCGTTTCCTCCAGCCGGTCGACGGCCGAGGTTAGGCTGAGCCAACCAAAATCTCGCGCGGCCAGTACCGAGAGAAGGTAGAGGCCCAGATTTGTCGGCGAAGTGCGGTGGGCGACGACCGGCTGTGGGTCTTCCTGAAAATTGTCCGGAGGAAGCATATTATCTTCCGCCGTCACAAACGTTTCAAAGAAGCGCCAAGTGCGCCGCGCCGTAAGGCGCAGGCTTTCCGTCTCCGCATCCGACAGCGAGGTCTGCTCGGGGCGTGGCGCCCGGCTAACCCACCACGCGATTGCCGGGGACAGCCCCCAAGCTGCTATCAACGGAACGGCGACCGGCCAAGTTACACGATTGGCGAAAGCAACGGCCAAGCCACCGCATGCAGCCAACGTCACAGCGCCAGCCATCCGCCGATAGAAGCCGGGAAGATCGAGTTCCCGATCGGAACCCGCCGCTGCGGCGGTCACCCATTCCAGCAATTGTCGACGCCGATACAGTCGCGACAGCGTCCGAACGATGGCGTCGACCATCAGCCAGGCCTGGTGCGCGAGCAACGCCACTTGCAGGCTGAACTGCAACAACGCGACTCTGATATCCAGACGAAACGCGCGGAAATGACTGCCGGTCGTGATCCCGGAACGGCGCGGCATCACGCGAGCGACGAGAGGCAGGAACGCGGTCAACAGGAAAGGCAGGAGAACGAAGCCGCACCAGAGAAAAGCGGCTTCCGGGGGCAACAATATCCAACCGGTCAAGAGGGCGAGAAAACTTACCGGGGCCGACAAAGTGCGGCGAAGATTATCCGCGAGTTTCCATAGGCCAAGCAGCGGAATTCCCATTCGGCCAAGTCCGCCATCGCTCTCTGGCCCTCTGCCCAGGATCCAAGGAAGCAGCTGCCAGTCGCCGCGCGCCCACCGGTGTTGGCGCGATGCAGCAACGTCGTAGCGCGACGGAAAATCTTCAATGACCTCGACGTCGGAAACCAGCCCCGCGCGGGCAAAAATGCCCTCCAAGAGGTCATGACTAAGAACGGCGTTTTCCGCGATGCGGCCTGCGAGCGCAGCCTCGAAGGCATCCACATCATAAATACCCTTGCCGCTGAAGGAGCCTTCTTCAAACAGGTCCTGGTAGACATCCGAAACGGCCGCTGCGTAGGGGTCGATGCCGGTCGGGCTCGAGAACACGCGCTGATAAACCGAACCATCCAACGCGGTGGGGAGCGACGGTGTCACCCGCGGCTGCAGCACGCCATATCCCTCGACCACACGGCGGCACGCGAGGTCCAGCTTTGGTCGATTGAGCGGATGCGCCATTTTGCCGATCAGACGCTTTGCCGCGCCAATGGGCAGCCGCGTGTCCGTGTCTAAGGTGATGACGTAGCGAACTCCAGAAGGCACGAGTGGCGGTAAGCCGCCGACCGGCAAGAAGGTGGTGTCCGTGGCCCCGCGAAGCAGTCGGTTCAGTTCATGCAGTTTTCCGCGTTTGCGTTCCCATCCGATCCACTTGCCCTGGCCCTCGTTCCAGACCCGTCGACGATGCAGGAGAAAAAAGCGTGCACCATCCGATGCCGGTCCGTATTGGCCATTGAGGCGGGCGATTCCCTCGATCGCCGCGCCCAAGAGCTTCTCGTCGTCTGCTGCGTTCTCGGTGATTGAATCTGTCCAGTCCGAGAGCAGGGCAAATCGGATATCGCCGTCCGGACTCGCAAGATAGTGGATTTCCAACCGCTCGATGAGTTCATCAATTTCCGCACTTCTCGTGAGCAGCGCCGGAATAACGAGGATGGTGCGGAACTCACTCGAAATACCTTCGCGAAGTTCGAGCCCGGGCAACACGGTAGGGCTAAACCGATCTGTGACCACACGGTTCACCAGCGTGATTGCCGATTCAACGGAAATAATAAATCCCAGGAGCGCGAGCGATAATAATTGCCACCAATCGAGAGCGACCGAGGCGACCGCAAACAATGCGAGTGCCAGCAGTAGCCCGGCAGCGAACGCGACGATCACGAGATAACCTGAAATCCCCACCGCCGCGTTCGCGCGGACCAACCAATCCTTTAGCTGAGGGCGAAAGCCAAGTTCCTTTTCAAACGCCCGGCGTCCTTGCCCAATCAAATAATAGCCGGGATCCCACAAGCGTGGATCCGTCTCCGCCGTACCGGCTTGCCGGTCGGCCTCAGCGCGTTTTACTGTGAGGACAACTTTTCGAGTGACATCGATTTCCGAGTGCGCCGACCCGCGTGCAAGCTCTTCGATAGCGCGTCGATACCGATCGCGCGTCGGAAAATCCATCTCGGCGAAGTCACTACCGACCCGTAGCTCTTCATCGACCGGACTGACGCGTTCGAAGAAATCCGCCCAATCAAGCTCGGATATGAGCCGCATGCTGGTGACGATATTGCGGACAGTGAGGTTCGCCGCGCCCTGCCTGCGGTGCTCTTCGCGCACGATGTCATCGGCATTTGTGCCCTGTGAACTCAGGCGCTGGTCCAGCCACAGAAGCGCCGGCGTGGTAGCTGGATCTTCATCGCGCAATCGTTGGGCGAGCTGAACCGCAAAAGATCTCGTGAGCGATGAAAGTGTAAACTCTCGAAGGGACGCGGCGGCTGCCTCAGGCGACCCGATTCCTGCACCGAGCAGCCGATCAGCCAATGCATCGGCGGCGTCACGCGAGGTCTGGCTACCCACAATGAGGTCGGCTAGACGCCGCAAATTCTCCACCAGCACGACGCGAATTGTAATTGCGAGAGCCCAGAGCTCCCCGATCGTTAGCGGCTGAACGCGCTGATAGGCCAAAACGAAGCGGCGAAGCATCTCCGCTTCAAAACGACTGTCCGTGTGCGCAACGAAAGCCCAAGCTATTTCGAAAATCCGAGGATATCCCTTGAAAGGGCCTTCCGCTAACTTTGGCAACTCACGGTAATAACTTGGCGGAAGATCGGTCCGGATCTCGCGGATCTGATCTTCCGCAAGATGAAAATTATCGATCAGCCATTCGGCTGCAGGAGTTATCGGATGCTTATCCTTGATGGCGGCGGCGATGACCCGATAAGCTTCAAGAAGAGCCTCATCGTTGTCGCGAACCCGTTTTGCAAGCGGCCGCCCTCGCTCCGATCGCGAACTGACCGACTGCGCCGCGGCCAGACTCTCGGCATGCTGTTCAAGGCGCTCGACGCTGAATAGCTCTTCGCGGATTGCCTTTTCGTCCACCCAAGACGGCGCCGATGATATTTTTGGTAGCAATCCGGAAAATAGCCTACGCAAGTAAACCTCGCTCTCGATGACGATCAATGTCGCGCCGGAAACGGCCGCCCCTCGTAGTGGTGCTGTCGAACGGTATGCGACGCGGGCCGCGAGGAACCGCACAATGTTCGCGGTATCCCGGTTGGCTCGCGTCACGTATCGGCTTGGGAATTAGGCGAGATCGCGAATTTAACAGGGAAGCGAGACGATAAGGCTGGCTTTGTGGTCTGTATGTTCCCATATAAGCACGATCGCCGCCAATACATCATGGGGTTCGGTAGCTAAGTGATGGTAATTGCTCTCGCCTTTGAACACGCGAGTTCTTCTCATACCTGCTTCTGTCAATTTGCAGAATCCTCGCTTTGAGGCCCCGAAGCGCAGCTCCCGGTGCGGAGAACTCGGCTGTGAAAGCTTTGGCCGATACCGTGATTCGGCGCCATTTCCGGCGCTGCGGCAGCCGATGATCGCACTGCCCGCTAAAACCAAGGCACGACGCGATTGCTGCCTATAGTCGGTTGATTTCTTCAAGAAAATTGGCCGCAGCGGATCAAGCAACGACTTACCTTATTCGAGGGACTGCCTGACCGGCCTGCAATGAGTGGGCCAGGTGGAATGTTCGTTGAGAGCTGGCGGTAACGCCAGCGTGGCCGCGTAGCGCAGCCGGCCACG
Organism: Hyphomicrobiales bacterium; assembly: GCA_038206805.1. Lineage (GTDB taxonomy): Bacteria > Pseudomonadota > Alphaproteobacteria > Rhizobiales > Xanthobacteraceae > Pseudolabrys. The sequence continues at coordinate 48,733 of JBBRAL010000012.1, forward strand.
CGGAGAATGTAGACACGAATACCTCCGGTGCTGGTGGTTTGGAACCGAGAGACGCATGCGGGCGGACGGCGCCGTAGTGGCGGCGCCGGCTTTCGACGACGATCTGGGCTTCCCGCGGCGTATCGCAGATTTCACCGTTGAGCAGCTCATCTCGCAGGCGCGCATTAAAACTTTCGATAAAGCCGTTCTCCCACGGCTGCCTGGCGCGATATAGGCGGTCTTGGCTCCAACCGCCGCGGTCCAATACTGTGGGCCTTTGGCTATGAACTTCGGGCCGTTGTAGGAATGGATGTGGCCGGGCACGCTGCGCAGGATATGGAATGTCTCACCGTAAATGCTGTGTTCTTTATGACGATCACCCCCAAGGAGGCATCGTCGCGAGATTAGACGTTAAATCGGAAGTCCTTACCTGGCCGTCGACTTTACCATCTTCGTCGATGTCCACGCCGGACCATTCGCCGGATTGCACAAGAACCCTGACATTGGCATTTCGCGGCACGCGAAGGTCGGATTTGCAGACTTGACGGTCTCCGCCGCCTCCGCCGCTTTTCTGAACGACCGGCGTTGTGCGGATCGCAAAACGGCGTTGATCGAAAATCTTCTGGTTCCGGCTTCTGTCGACTTCTCCCGCTCCCCAGGCGCCGATGCTGGATACCTTGGGGTTCTGCAGGTTCGTATCGACATCAAAGCCATTTGAGCATTTGCCGGATGGCCCAAACCAGCGACGGTCAACCTGGTTTTGAAAAAGATGCCATTGTCCGCTGTTATAGAAATCGACGGTTCCTTCGTGCGACCGCGATGCGCTGATCCAATTGTACGCCACGAGTTTTTCATCGCGGAGGATGCGATTGACGAACCCGTTCCCGTAAACCCCGATCGCATAACGGTTGCCGACCGTCTGACCGATGACACGGAAATACTCGAGAACAGGGCTCACAGTGGCACGATTCACATTGAAGTCGATACCGAAATAGATCGCGGATCCTTGGGGCTGCCCGACCAGCCTGGCCTGATCCAGCGCGGCCTTTCCATCGGCAGCGACTTCCGCCTTTGCCGAGCCGGTATCTTCCAATCCCTTTATAAATTTCTCGGGAAGATTATTTCGATACTGATAGAGAGAAACGATTGAAAGGCCGTTTCTTATCAGAACGGTCGGCTCGCGAATGCCGTCGATCATATTGCCGTCGGATGCCATGATCTTTTCGCGCAGATGCGGCTGGGGCTTTCGCGCGAAAAACCGCACGACGACCTTCACATTCTGGGCAGCCAACTTCGACGCGACTTTTGCTGCATTATGCGGCGTATCGATAATGGCGATCCTTCCCGGATCGTTGGGTTGCCCGATCGCCGAGTGGCCCGGTACCAAAGCGCTCGCAAGCAGGCCCTTGGTGAATGTTCGTCTCGATACGATCGACATTGCCCCCCGAAGAGCTGCTGCCTGATGCTCAACCTTTTTGCTGCGCTTTTATCTCGCCAAATCTGGTCAGCGCCTGCTCGAATATATCATTGAAGAGCCACATCGAGTCCAGAATTTCGCGCATGGTCACGGATGTCTTCGCCCGATCAGCCTTGCCAAAGGCAAACATGCTGTTGTTGCGCAAGTATCCCATGATTCGCGGCTCGGAAATCCTGTAATTGAGCAGGTTGCCTGAATTGAGCGCGGCTTTGGCCGGGCTGGGAATGATCTGGATAAGCTCAAAAAATCTCATTTGGTCGATCGGATCGGGCAAGGCCTTCATGATTGCCGGTATTTTCGGGAAAAGGTCCGCATCCGCGTTCATGAGGCCGTTTCTCACAGCGGTCCAGTGATTGTATCGCTGGTCTGAATTGCCCACCCGCGCTTCTTCTTTGTCATCGCGAGCGTTAAGTTTGGGATCAAGGGCTGCGACGGACTTCTTGATTGCCGCCCATTTCTTCAAGCCATTTTTGTTCTCGGACACCCCCGTCTGAAAACTTCCTTTGTAGGAATTCGAGCGTGCATTGCCTATGTTCTGATGGCCCTCTGTCTCAGCAAAGAAGACGGCGAGACTGATGCGGCCTGCCACTTCAGCATGCGCTGCATCGAGGCGCTTGATCCGCGCGATGACGGTGCCCAGGTCGACAACGTCTTTGAATGGCGTCTCGGATTTCTGCGCATTGACGGGCGGCGCCTGCATGATGGCGAAAAGATTCTTATATTCGTCGATCAGCGGCTCATTCTTGGCATCGAAGTATGCCGGAGGAATTTTGTATTTATTAGTCCTGCCGATTCTGGACGGCAGCATATCGGTAAGGTCTTTGTACGCGCCCATCATGCTGACGCGGGCAAGATAGAGCGCCTGTCCCGGTGCATCAGGCAACTTCTGATGCGAATTGATCTGTGCGCGCCGCTCGCTCAGGATCGCCCTGAAGTTCTGTACAGTCTTATCGTAGGCATTGAGCGCATCTGACTGCGACGTAGTGAGTGCGGCGGGCTGAGCCAATGCGCTCGAAATGAAACTCAGATTGCCGATGTCGACCGAGAGCCCGGCCAGGTTTGCCAGACCGCACAGTCCCACGATCGCCAATAAACGAGGATAATTCAAAATGCGCACGAGTTCGCTCTCAGTTGCCAGCCTTGCCGAGGGATGGTTATAGCGGGAATTCCTCTCGTTTTCTCGCTGCTAAATTGGCGCGGAGAGCCGTTCGTGACCAGATGGTGGCGGAGGGAGTGCTACTGGAAACTAACCTTCTCCAGTGGGGTCCAGCGTAGTCATCGTTCATGCCCGCAGTCTCAAGCCAGCCAAAGCGGCGAAAACAGGCTTACACTCAATTGTTTAGCTGTTGTTCACGGCCGACTTGATCTGTCGATCAATGACGCGGGCCGCAATCCCATCGATCAGTGTACACGCTATTACCATGCCAACCAGCGCCTCGTCAGAGATTTGAATGTCGGCGTCAAGCGCGTGCGGTTATAGGCATCCGCCGCCATTTTGATTGCCTCGGCTTGCGTCGGGTAGGTATGAATGACCCGCGCGAGCGCGCGCAATCCAATACCGGAGGTGATCGCGAGTGAGAGTCCGTTGATCATCTCCCCGGCATGGCGCGCGACCACGGTGGCACCGAGAATCCGATCGGTACCATCTCTTACATGTATCTTCACAAACCCTTCCTCTTCGCCGTCAGTCACCGCCCGGTCGACGTCTTGCATCAGAACCGTGAAAGTTCTTACCGGAATGTCCTTCTCCCTCGCCTCCCGAACATAAAGACCGATATGGGCGATCTCCGGATCGGTATAAGTGCACCAAGGGATCGTCAGCTCGCTCAGCCGCTTGCGACCCAGGAACAATGCGTTTTTCACTGCAATGCGGGCGGAAGCCTCAGCGACGTGCGTGAATTTATATTCCATGCACACATCGCCCACCGCAAAGATTTTTCGGTTGCTGGTTTGCAGGAAGTCGTTGATGTGGATTCCGGTTTTGGTGTCGTAGCGGACGCCGGCGGCTTCGAGATTCATCCCCTCGACGTTGGGCATCCGGCCGATGCCGGCGAGGATTTCATCGACGGAAACGCTGAATGTGTCGCCGGCGCACACCAGATCAACACTTTTCCGTGTGCCGTCCAAACGAACGCCGACTACCGTTGTATTGAGATGTATCTCGACACCATCGCGCGCCAAAGCATTCGAAAGAATCTGCGCCGCGTCGCGCTCCTCCTTGGGCAGGAACATCGGGTCGTCTTGCGCGATGATGACGTGCGCGCCGAATCGACAAAATGCCTGCGCCAATTCGCAACCGAGCGGGCCGCCGCCGATCACCAGCAAGCGGCGCGGACATTCCGTCAGATTAAAGACATTCTCATTGGTCAGATAGCCGGCTTCGGCTAGCCCCGGAATCGAAGGGGTCAGCGGCCGCGCGCCGGTGGCAATAAGTGCCTTTCGAAATCGTAGTTTGTCGCCGGCCACCTCGACCGTATCGGGGCCCGCGAAACGCGCTTCGCCGAAATAAACATCGACACCCGTCTCGCTCAATCGGCGCGCCGAATCGGCGCGACTGAGGCGGGCCTGGATCCTCCGCATTCGCTGCATCACCGTTGGGAAGCCGATGCCTATACTGCCGGGCACCTGGGCGCCGACATTGTCCGCATTGCGCATTTCGGCATAGAGCCGCGCGGTGCGAATGAGCGCCTTCGAGGGGACGCAGCCGACATTCAAGCGATCGCCGCCGATGAGGTCGCGTTCAATGAGCGCCACCTTTGCCCCCAGCGCGGCCGCTTCGCGCGCCGCGGTGACCCCGCCCGGTCCCGCGCCGATAATGACCAGATTGTATTTGCCGGCGAATTTCGGGTTTCGCCATGCCGGCGGGTGGGCGTCGTCCAGAAGTGCGCGATGGTAGAGGTCGTCCGGCGGTCCACTTGGCGCCGATTGATCGCGCGGCATGGCATGCTCTTGCTGCTCGGGAGAATTCGTCATGACAGCCAGCCGCCGGTGAATCCGGCGCGACGCAGTCCGCTACCGATATAAGGGCATTGCCGCATGAGCTTCCAAATCAGCCCCGAGCGAAAATTCTCGATCATCAGAACCATGATCCCCTGGTCGAGCCCGAAATAGCCTTCCGAGACCCAACCGGACAGCCCATCACCCGGCAAAGTCGGATTGAAGCTGCTCGGCAATCTGGAATCCCGGATCATCTCCGGGTAGTGCGCGCAAATGAGGCGCAGCGCCGGCAAGGACAGTTCGGGCGCGAACGGCAGCGACGCGAGTGCCGCACACGGGTCGATTGTACCGTCGTCAGGCCCGTAAGGCACGCCGCGCGCGGCATAGCCGAGAAAACGGCGCTCCCGGCCGTCGATCTCCGTCGTCTTAAAGCCGGGCCCGTCGCCCGCGGTTATGCCCCAGCAATCCTTGCCATAGCCCTTGAAGCTGAACGGATTGCGCCGTGCGTATTCGCGCTGAACGTAAGCGGCGCGCCGGCTGTTTTCGAAATAGTCGCTCTTTTTCTCGCGCATGAAGCGATCGCGTATGCCGGAAAAATCGATCCATGCCTGGGAATAATGATGAATAAAAAGCGGCCCAGCATAGAGGAATTCGGTATCGTAGATGTTTTCCCACTGATAGGTCGCAGTCCATCCTATGTAGCTGTGCTCCGGGAGCGGATGGGTAGGCGACGCGAGGCCAAGAACATAGAGAATGATCGCTTCGTCATAGCCATCCCAGCCGTAGTGTATAAATCCGCTCTCCGGTTTCCATCCTTGGCGCACGGTCGCTGCGCCGCCGCGCGCCCATTGCCAATCGATACGGCGGTAGATCGCATCGGCGCGTTCGCGAATCTCATTTTCGACCGGCGTCTCCTCGTCGAAATACACGCTTGCCGTCAGCACCCCCGCGAGCAGCAGCGTGGTGTCGATCAGGGAGACTTCAGACTGCCAGACGCGCTGACCGGTCTTCATGTCGAGGAAATGATAATAGAACCCTTTGTGGCCCGTTGCGTCCGGCTGCTCGCCCTGCTCGCTATTGCAAAAGAAGCGCAAGGTAACGAGGGTGCGCGACGCCGCATTCGTGCGCTCCATCCAGCCGCGCTCCACGCCCACCGGATAGCAAGACAGCGCAAAGCCCACGACGGCGATGCTACAGGGTGAGCCCGCACGGCTGGTATCGGCCACCAGGCCGTTCTCTGGATTATATTGCTCCAGAAAGTAACCGAATGCCGCGCGTTGGAAACGATCCAACAATTCGTCATCCGATTGAGACCGATGCTCAGCCACCGTCGCGCGCCGCAAATTCGAAGGTCACGGCCGCTACCGAAAGCGGCGGCAAAGTAACGTCGAAGCCCAACCAGCCACCCTCGAACACGAAAGCGTACGATTCCGGCTCGCAGCGCGACACGGCATTGAGCTCTGCGATGACCGCCGCATTGAGATAGTCAGGAGACCCCATTTCCTGCCAACGGCCTTTGGCATTGGCATGTTCCTGGTCGATTCGCCGGATCGTGGCCCTCTTTGGGGCCCGGGCGTTACCAAGTTTTAGCTGGATCGTTTCAGCGGCGATCGGATGACGCGGCAGCGCGTAGTTGGTGAGAAGGACAGTCGCGGACCCCTTGTCCAGAACGGCCCACGCATCCACGGTCGAATGCCCACCTTCGACCGGCATTATTTCGGTGCCGAGAACGTGCAACAATTCGTAGGCGCGGTAGGCCGGCTTGGCGATGCCGTGAATGTTGAGCAGGCCGAAGCCGCCCTGGAACGGCACCGAAGGAAAGTAATTTTCCTCGAAAATATCGGAAAAAGTCCAATAGCTATAGCCCTGAACCAGACCGTTCGCTTCCATGATGGTCTTGGTGATGAAGGCCGCGGCATAGGGCTCGTCGTGCATCGGGTCGCGCGGATTGGAAGACGTGCACCATTCCGTGTAGTAGACGGGCCGGTCGCCAGACTTGCGGCGCACCTCGCGCGTTTCGTCGCGCAGCACGCTGCGCCGGCTTTTTGAAAGTTGCGCTTCGGTGTCATCGCCAGGCTCGCCGAAGGCGTCGGTCGGATAATGATGCGTGCTGATAAAGTCGGCCGGCAGCCGGCTTTTCTTACAAAACCCGATGAAGTCGTCGATCCAGGCGTTCGCTGCGGTCGCGGGACCTCCCACTTGCAGCGCGCTATCGACCGATTTGATCGCCTCGACGGTATAGCGATAGAGCTTGAAATAATCGTCCTGCTTACCGCTGCCGAAGGCGTCGAGGTTCGGCTCGTTCCAGACTTCGAAGAACCATTGACGAACTTCGGCCAAGCCGTAGCGTTCGATCCAATGGGCGACAAGCTTGCGAATCAGTGTCGCCCATTGCCCGTAATCCTTCGGCGGCGTGACGTTGCCACGATAATGGAAAACCGTCTTGTCGCCCGACGCGAGTGCGGTCGGCATGAAGCTCAGCTCGACGAACGGTTTCATGCCGATCGAAAGCAGGAAGTCGAAGATCTGGTCCGCGTTGAAGAACGAGTAGAACAGTTTATCGCCCTCGCCGACCAACGTGCCCATGTCGTCGTCCAACAGGCCGTGCATGCGCACGTGGCCGAATCCAAGCTCGTCGTGCGAACGGCGCATTTGTGCCTGCCAGTCCGCCCGCAACGCCAGCGTCGCATGGCCGCTGCCGATAGTATGTTCCCAGAAATGCGGCAATGCTGAAGCCGCACCGGCAAGGTCGCAACGGAAATTTGTCGCCATGATCGGTCTCCTTCAGCGGTTCGCAACCGCGTCCACTGCCGCTATTTCTTTTGCCGGGTTTTGTCGCGCAGACGTTTCGCCCGCTTGCCGTCATCTTGAAAAACCGATCGTTCAACATCGGCATGCCAAAGCCGAATTCCGCCGGTGATCCCAGCGTCGTTAGATTCGATTTTAACGTCGCAGGGTAGCCGGTGGACTTTGTCCCCATTGCCGCCACCGAGATACAGTTGATCGTAATGAAGGAGCGAATTAAGTATCTTGATCGTCTTGCGGACGTGGTGACTCCATTTCTTAGCACCCTTGCGTCGCAAGACATCGCTGCCGATGTATTCGTTATAGGTCTTATTATGGTGGATTGGATGCTGCGCCAATTCGAGATGTGGCATCAGCACACCGTCACGGAATACCGCAGTACCAGCGCCGGTGCCAAGAGTCAGCACGACCTCCAGTCCTCGCCCATTTACGATTCCGAAGCCCTGGACCTCTGCATCGTTGAGCAAACGTACCGGCTTACCGAGCCGCTTAGATAACGCGGCGGCGAATGGGTAATCGCGCCATGCGCGTTTGTTGAAATGCGGTGCGGTGACCGTTTGCCCGTCGCGGATCACGCCTGGAAATCCAACTGAGATGCGGTCGAAAGGGGGAAGCGGTGAGACTAGGTCTGCGAGCGCCTCCAAAAGAATTTCCGGTGTGCAAGGGTAAGGTGTCGCCACACGAACGCGATCGACCAACATTTTTCCTGTACGATCGAGAACCGATGCTTTCAGGCCGGTGCCACCGATATCGATACTCAATGTAGAGACGTCAGTCGGCAAACCCCTGTTCGCGGCCTTGCTCGTTTCTTGTTTCATGTCTCGGCCCCGGCTGCCGCCCTGTCTAGAAACCACGTCATCTCGGCGGTCGGATGAAGACGCGCGGCCGGCAAGCTTTCGTCGCCATTGCGAAGCCGTCTGAATATCGCCCGTTTCTCGTCTCCCGCGACCAGAAAGGCCACATGCCGGCTGCTCTCAAGCGTGGGATAGGTCAGCGTTATACGCGCTTCGGGCTTCGCACCAACGACGGCGGCAACCCACTTGTCGCGTTCCGCCAGCATAGGGCTACCGGGAAACAACGAGGCTGTATGACCGTCCGGTCCCAGCCCAAGAAGATTCACGTCGAACAGCGGCCTAGACGGGTCGAGATGCCCGGCGCCGTAGAAGGATTTTAGTTCGCGTTCGTATTGCGATGCGGCAGCGTCAGCGGTTAACCCTTCGGTCGGTATCGGATGGATATTTGCCGGCGGGACCGGCACGCGCGATAGCAGCGCGACGCGCACCATCCGGTAGTTGCTCAGCGCGTCATCGTGCGGCACGAATCGTTCATCGCCCCAAAACCAATGCGTGCGCGACCAGGGGAAGGCATCGAGGTAAGGCGCTTCAGCGAGACGCCCATAGAGCCCTTGAGGGGTCGAGCCGCCGGACAGGCAGACGGCAAAAGTGCCCTCATTCGCGACTGCCAACTCGAGCAGCCAAGCGGCAACCCGGCGCGACAGAGCTCCCAGATCGGAGAGGATCTCCATTTTCGTCTCGGAGACGCCGATCATGCCAGCGCCCTTTCGGCAAGCGGGCGCGCAGCGTCGCGGATGGCGCCAATCGCGGCTGCATAATCTTGCGATCCGAAGATCGCGGACCCGGCAACGATAGCGTTCGCGCCAGCCTCGATTGCCTGCCCGGCGGTTTCACGGTTTTCTCCGCCGTCGACCTCGATGATCGGATCGAGACCGCGCGTATCGCAGAGCTGACGTAATCGGCGAATCTTCGGCAGGGTTTCCGGCAGGAATTTTTGGCCGCCAAAGCCAGGATTCACGGTCATGACAAGAACGATGTCGCAAAGGTGCAGGACGTAGTCGATCAGCTCGATTGGGCTCGCCGGATTGAGCACAACGCCGACCTTCTTGCCGATGTCCCGGATTTGCGACAGCACGGCGTGCAGATGGACCGTTGCCGACGACTCCGCGTGAACGAGAAGATGATCGGCGCCGGCCTTGGCAAAGGCGGCGAGATAGCGCTCCGGTTCGGCGATCATAAGGTGCACGTTGAGCGGCTTTTGCGTGTAGCGTCGAATCGTTTCCACAATCGCCGGGCCGAACGTGATATTCGGCACGAAGCGCCCGTCCATCACATCGATATGGATCCAGTCGGCGCCGGCCGCGTCGACAACACGGACCTCGTCGGCGAGATGCCCTAAATCCGCCGACAAGATCGACGGCGCGACGATAATCGGCTTCAGAATTTCCATGAGCTGGGATGTCATTATCGCTCGCCATTCGACGCGCCCGGCGCTGCCGCCACGCCCGAGGTTGGTTCATGGCTGCGAGCGTTGCCCTGCCGCTCCTCTAACTGATGCACAATCTCGGTGGCGATCTCGATCGGCTTGGCGCCGACATCAACGGAGATCGGATGTTCGTCCGGCGTCGGCTCTTGCAGTGTCGCAAACTGGCTGTCGAGCAGGGCCAGCGGCATATAATGCTCGTGCCGCGCGGCCATTCGCCTGTGGATGAGGTCGTGCGAACCTTTGAGGTAGACCAGCGTCACGTCAGATCGGTTGCCGATGATGATGTCGCGATAAGACCGCTTCAGCGCCGAACAGGTGAGCACGCCGGATTCGCCACGCGCGCGCCAACCATCGATTTCCTCGGCGATCTTGCGCAGCCATGGCAATCGGTCCTCGTCGGTCAGCGGCGTGCCGCTGCGCATTTTTTCCACGTTCGCGGCCGGATGCAGATCGTCGCCTTCCTGGAATTGGCAACCGAGCGCGGCGGAAAGCAGAACAGACACCGTGGTTTTGCCGGATCCCGAAACGCCCATGACGACGGCGATGACCGGGCTGATAGTGGTGTTCGCAAGGGCTGCGGACCACACGCGTTGATGCTGGCGATCAGGCGGCATTATGCGCTCCTCGTAACCTGCAAGTCATGCGGCAGCCCGGCATAGAACAAACTTCCGCACCGCTTTGGCGAAGCCGTCGTCTTCGTTGCTGTCGGTCACAGCGCTCGCTTGTGCCTTCACCTCATCGCTGGAATTGCCCATGGCGATGGAAAATCCGCTCTTGCGGAACATAAGGACGTCATTTGGCATGTCGCCCATGGTGGCGATCTGCTCTGGCGGTATGTTCAGAAGCTTGGATAGAGTTGCCACGACGGCTCCTTTGTTGGCCAGCGGGTGAGTCACGTCGAGATAGTACGGCTGCGAGCGCGCCGCGCTTGCGTTTTCGCCCAGGGAGTTCTGTGCCAGCTTCTCGCAGGCGGCGACCTGGTCGAGGTCGTCGGAGATGCCAACGATCTTCACCGCGTGCGCGAGATGCGCTTCGGTAAAGGAGGCCACGACCTTGGCGTCGAACTTTACCGTCCAGGCCTCACGCGCCACATGCGGCGCGTCCCGATTACGGATCAACCATTCCTGCTCGGTGTAGACCCAAGCGTCCAGCCCCTGGCCGAGGATCAGCTTAAGGGTCTGCTTGGCTACCGCGAGATCGAGCGTGCGGCTCTCGATGACTGACAAATCGGGATTGACCAACACGCCGCCGTTGAAGCCTGCGATAGCGGTCCGCAGCGCGAGCGGCTCGATCAGCATGCTCATGCCGCGCGGCGGCCGTCCGCTGGTGATGGCGAACGCGATGCCGGCGTGATCCAGCTCCCGCACCGCCGCCTTCGCCGCCTCGGTCAGCACCTTGTCATTGGTGACTAGCGCGCCATCCACGTCGGCCAGAAAAAGGCGAATGTCGCGCTGCCCACTCACGGCTTCTGTTCCGACGATAGGGCTACCGGCCGCCAAGCCCGATCGCCATTGCCGGCGAGCAATTCGTCGGCCGCCTTTGGGCCGTCGCTGCCGGAGTCGTAGCCAGGAATTTCAGCCTTCTCCACCGCCCAGGCGTCGAGGACCGGCTGCACGATGCGCCAAGCCTGTTCCACCATGTCGGCGCGCATAAACAGCGTCTGGTCGCCGGTCATGACGTCATAAAGCAGCGTCTCGTATCCGACATTCGGCTCTTTCGGGAACCAGTCGTCATAGCGGAAGTCCATCTTCACAGCGGCGAGATCCACTACCGGCCCAGGACGCTTGACCTCAAACTGCAGGAAGATCCCCTCGTCCGGCGCGATGCCCAGCACCAACCAGTTGGGCCGCAAGGTGGCGACGGGCGTTCCCTGGAACGCTGCGTAGGGCGCCTGCTTGAAACGAATTGCGATCTCGGTATTTCGTTGCGACATGTGCTTGCCGGTGCGGACGTAGAAAGGCACGCCGGCCCAGCGCCAATTGTCGATCTCAAGCTGCATCGCGACATAAGTTTCGATGTTCGATTCTGCTGCCACATTGGGCTCTTGCCGATAGGCCTTTACCTTCTTGCCCAGCACGGTGCCGGCGCCGTACTGACCGCGCACCGCTTGTGCCGGCTTGACGGCGGGCATCGCTGCTAGCACTTCTGCTTTCTTTGAACGGATTGCGGCGGCATCGAAGCCGGTCGGCGGCTCCATGGCTACCATCGAGAGCAATGTGAACACGTGATTTGGCACCATGTCGCGGAGCGCTCCGGTCACCTCGTAGAACTTGCCGCGCCGCTCCACGCCCACCGTCTCCGCCACGGTGATCTGCACGTGATCGATCCGGTCGCGGTTCCAGATCGGTTCGAACAGCCCATTACCGAAGCGAAACGCCATGATGCTTTGGACCGTGTCCTTTCCCAGAAAGTGATCGATCCGGAAGATTTGGTCCTCGTGCAGCGAGCGCAGAATACTGACATTCAGTTCGCGCGCCGACTCGAGGCTGTGACCGAACGGCTTCTCGATCACCACGCGGCGCCAAAACTTATGCTTGCCGTTCGGGTCCTCGTTCTGATCGGTCAGCTTCGCCTTGCCGAGCTGCTCCACCACGGTGCCAAAGAATCGATCCGCGACGGCGAGGTAGAAGATGACGTTGCCCTGCGTGCCGTGAGTCTTTTCTGCCTCGCCCAACTTGGTGCGGATCTTCTCATACAGCTCTGGCTTGGTAAGGTCTCCCTGAACATAGGACATTTTCTCCGCCAGCCGCTTCCACACCGCCTCGTCAATCTGTTCAAGATCGAACTCCGCTGCGGCGTTGCCGACGAAGCTTTTCAGCATGTCGTGAAGATGATCACGCCAGCTGTCGGCCGTCCCCTCCGCCAAGTCCACGCCTATCAAGGCAAATTTTTCCGGCAGCACCTTTGTGCGCGCCAGATTGTAAAGTGCCGGCATCACTAGGCGCTTGGTCAAATCACCACCGGCACCGAAGATCACTATCGTGCAAGGGTCGGCGGGGCTGGGCTGACGCCGCGGCGGGGACTCGACCACCTGCGCAGTCGGAGTAATTCGGGACTGTTTGTCGAGCATGGCGTTACTCCGCGGCGCTCTGTGCCGCCGGGTGGCCCTGCGATTTTTGCGGCTTTGGTTCGGGATCAATAGACTCTTGACCCTCGATGTGACCACCGAAGCCAAATCGCATGGCCGAGAGCATCTTTTCTCCGAAGGTGTGCTCCTGCCGCGAGCGGAATCGGGCGTAAAGAGCACTGGAGAGTACGTCTGCCGGGACTGCCTCCTCGATCGCGGCCTCGACCGTCCAGCGACCCTCGCCGGAATCCTGGACGAAGCCGGAGAAACCCTTCAACTGCGGGTCCTTCGCCAGCGCGGCGGCGCCGAGGTCGAGCAGCCAGGACGAGATGACACTGCCGCGCCGCCAGACCTCTGCGATATCCGGCAGGTTCAATGTGAAACGCTCATCCTCGGGCAGATCCTTAGAGTCCTTGTTGCGCAGGATGTCGAAGCCCTCGGCGTAGGCCTGCATCAATCCGTATTCGATGCCGTTATGCACCATCTTGACGAAGTGCCCGGCGCCAGAAGGGCCGGCGTGAATGTAGCCACGCTCGGCGCGGGGATCGCTATTTGCGCGGTCCGGAGTCCGCGGAATATCGCCCAGTCCGGGAGCAAGCGCCGCGAATATCGGATCGAGATGATCGACCGCCTGCTTCGGCCCGCCGATCATCATGCAGTAGCCGCGATCGATGCCCCAGACGCCGCCGGACGTGCCGCAATCGACGTAACGAATGCGCTTTTCGGCCAATTTTTTGGCGCGGCGGATGTCGTCTTTGTAGAATGAGTTTCCGCCATCAATGATAATGTCGTCCGGCTCAAGCAAGCCGCCGAGATGCTCGACCGTCTCTTCGGTGATCCGCCCGGCGGGCAACATCACCCATACGGCGCGTGGCTTTTCCTTAAGTGTCTTCACCACGTCCTCCAGCGACTTCACCGCCGTGGCGCCCTCCTTCGCTAGCGCCTCGCGCGGCTTGGCATTGGAGTCAAATACGACGCAGGTGTGTCCCGCCTTCATCAGGCGGCGGGAGATATTGCCGCCCATGCGGCCAAGTCCGATTACGCCGATCTGCATTTGCTTTGCTCCTTAAAAAAATGCGCTATTCGAGCGCTGCATCCATTGCGTGCGCCAGCCCGGCCAATCCCGCATCGACATCCTTCAAATGGACCCGCAACGCGCGACGGCCACGTTCCACCAGAACTTCGAGATCGCCGCTGGCTTGTGCGGCCTTCACCACGCCGAAACTGTATGAATGGCCCGGTACGTCGATATCGGCCGGGTCGTCGCAGGTGATCTGCAAAAATACACCGGAATTCGGACCGCCTTTGTAGGCTTGCCCGGTCGAATGCTGGAAGCGCGGTCCGAAGCCGAGGCATGTAGCAGCACGCGTCTTGTTGCGAATGCAGGTGCGCATCGCAGTCAGCGCCTGGGTGTGCGGCTCGTTACGCTCGATGTAGGCAAGCAGTGCGACGTAATCGCCCGACTTTGCGCCTGCATGTACGCGGCCAAAATGGCTTTTTAGGTAACCGACGAGCGTGTTGTGCCGACCGAGCTCGGCGGCGTTGCGCGGGTCGGCGTAGAGGGCGAGACCGTTTTCACGGAACACCGGTTCCTGCTTTTGCAGGTGGTGTGATTTCTCGTATTCAGCGGTCAGCGCGCTAGTCTTAACCTTGCTCGCCTCGACATCCGGCTGATTGAACGGGTCGATGCCGATAATCGCGCCGGCGACCGCGACCGCGATCTCCCAGCGGAAGAATTCCTGGCCGATGTGCCAGATATCTTTGACGCTAATGCGTGCGACCGGATGACCTGCATCTTCCAATGCCGCGATTGCCTGGCGCTGCGACGGATCGTGCTGGCCGTCCAGTTCCAGGTAGGCAAAGAAGCGGTCGCTGCCATAATGCTCGGGTGTCGTGAGCGGTTCGTCGGCGAGCGGGATCAGCCCACGCCCCTGCTTGCCCGTACTCTCGGCCAGAAGCTGCTCAAGCCAAGCGCCGAGGTCGGCTATTCCCGGCGAGGTGATGATCGTCACCTTGTCGCGGCCGAAACGCGCAGCCGCAACCCCCATGGCGATGCCGAGTTGCACGCCGGGATTCTCCGCCGGCGGCACATCGGAGCCGCAAGTTCGCTGCATCGGCTGCACCGTCTCAAGCAAACGTCTGACGTCAAGCCCCATTGCCGCCGCCGGTACCATGCCGAACTTCGACAGCACGGAGTAGCGTCCGCCGATTGAGGGGGCACCGTAAAAGATATGAGCAAAGCCGAGTTGCTTGGCACGTTTCTCGAGCGACGAACCAGGATCGGTGACCGCGACGAAATGCTCGCCCACCTTGTCATTGGCCCGCACCGAACCGACGCGGTCGAGGAAATAGTCGAGGAAAATATTGGGCTCCAGCGTGCCGCCGGATTTGGAAGAGACGATGAAAAGCGTCTTGTCGAGATTGATGTCCTGCTCGATCGTCTTGATCTGCGCCGGATCGGTGCTGTCCAACATATGGAAACGTGGACAGCCGGCCTGCAATCCGAACGTTTTGCCGAACACTTCCGGCCCCAGGCTCGACCCTCCCATCCCCAGCAGCACGAGGTCGGTAAACCCGCGCTGCTTCACTTCTTTAGCAAAGGCGATCAGTCGCTCGACGTCGGCCAGTTCCTGCTCGACGATGTTTAGCCAGCCGAGCCATTTATTCTCGTCGGTCCCGCTCCACAGCGATGCATCGCCGGCCCAAAGCCGCCGAATGCGTCCGCCCGCCCGCCAGACTTCCATTTCGGCGTCAAAGGCTTCTTTCATTCCGGGAGAGCC
The DNA here is from genome assembly GCA_038206805.1 of Hyphomicrobiales bacterium. Lineage (GTDB taxonomy): Bacteria > Pseudomonadota > Alphaproteobacteria > Rhizobiales > Xanthobacteraceae > Pseudolabrys. The sequence continues at coordinate 64,058 of JBBRAL010000012.1, forward strand.
CGGGCCGATCTTCTGGCCGGCGAGATTCCCGCCCAGAAGGGTGCGCCGCTGCCGGGCGATGGCGACGAACAGCTTGTCGAACGAATCGGCGAACTGCTGCACGCCCTCCGGTACCAGTTCTGTCGTGATCTGAGTCAGCGATATACCGCGCCGCTCCAGCTCGGCGAGGATCGCGCGGGCGCCGGCCAGGTCCTGTTCGATGGCGTCGGGTGTCGCCTGCCCATGATCGCGGAACGCGTCCATGGTCGACGGCGGGATAGTATCCACGGTATCGCGGCCGATCAGCGCCTCGACATACATCGTGTCCTTATAAGCCGGACTCTTGGTGCTGGTGGAAGCCCAAAGCAGGCGTTGCGTCATTGCTCCGGACTGAGCAAGGCTTTGCCATCGCGGGCCGGAGAAAAGCACCTTGTAGCGAACGTACGCGACTTTGGCATTTGCGATCGCCGCCTTGCCGCGCAACCGATCCGCCACCCGTTTGTCGCCGAGCTCATCCAGGCGCTTATCGACCGCGACATCAATGCGGCTGACGAAGATACTGGCCACACTGCCGATCTTTGAAACGTCGCCGCCGGCCCGCTGCAAATCCTCAAGCCCGGAAATATATGCTTCGATCACCTGCTCGTAGACGCTTACGGAAAAAAGCAATGTGATGTTGATGTTCAGCCCGCGACCGATCAATTGGCGGATCGCAGGAATACCGGCCGGGGTCGCCGGCACCTTCACCATCAGGTTCGGGCGCTCGACCGCGGCCCACAGCCGCAACGCCTCGCCGATCGTCGCTTGCGTATCGTTGGCCAAATAGGGCGAACATTCCAGGCTAATGTAACCGTCGCGTCCCTGTGTCTTGTCGTACACCGGCCGCAAAACATCGGCAGCGGCGCGAATATCGGCAATCGCCAAATGCTCATAGATTTCGGAAATGCTGTGGTCGGCCTGCGCCTGGAACTGCGTCAGCGCTTCCTTGTATTCATCGCTTTCGCCGATCGCCTTCTCGAAGATGGAGGGGTTGGAGGTGATGCCCTTGAGGCCATCGCGCTCGATCATCGTGCGCAACTCGCCTTTCTCAATCAGGCTTCTTTTAAGATAGTCAAGCCATGGCGACTGACCGCAGACTTCGAGTTGCTTTAGGGGATTCATGCGGCATGCCTCTTGGATTTCGCAATCTGTTCCTTGGCCGCGGCGAGTACCTTCTCCGGCGTGAAGCCGAACTTCACCATCAGATCCTTGATCGGTGCGGACGAACCGAAACTGTGCATGCCGATTTTGGCACCGGCGGCACCCACATAACGATCCCAGCCGATGACCGAACCCGCCTCGACCGACACGCGTGCGGTAATGTCAGGCGGCAGCACGTTATCGCGATAGGCCTGATCCTGGCGTTCGAATAATTCCCACGAAGGCATGCTGACCACGCGCGCCGCGATCCCCTGCTGCGTAAGCGTCTCGTAGGCATCGACGCAGAGCGCAATCTCGCTGCCGGTGCCGATCAGGATCACGGCTGGTTTGCCGTTTTTGACATCCGCCATGACGTAGGCGCCGCGCGCAACGCCCGCGGCCGAGGCGTAACGCTTACGGTCGAAGGTCGGCAGCGGCTGCCGGCTCAGAACCAAGCAGGCTGGCTGATGTTTCAGTCCGATGATGACACGCCAAGCCTCGGTGACCTCGTTGGCGTCGGCAGGCCGCAGCGTGATCAGACCGGGGATCGCGCGCAGCGCGATGAATTGCTCGACTGGCTGGTGCGTCGGGCCGTCCTGACCGAGGCCAATCGAGTCGTGCGTGAATATGGTCAGGGTAGGAAGCTGCATCAGCGCGCTCAACCGGATCGCCGGCTTCATGTAGTCGGAAAAGATAAAAAAGATCGAGCCGTAGGCGCGGATCTTGGACAATGCGAGCCCGTTCACGATCGCGCCCATCGCGTGTTCGCGAATGCCGAAGTGCATATTTCGCCCGCCATATTTCTCGGCTTCGAAATCGCCGGCTGCCTCAAATGTCAGACGTGTCTTAGTCGATGGCGCGAGATCTGCCGCACCGCCGATCAGCCAAGGAAGTCGTTTGGCGACCGCGTTCAGCACCTTGGCGGACGAATCGCGACTCGCTACGCCCTTTGAATCGGCCGGAAAGCTCGGCAAATCGGCGTCCCAGTCGTCGGGGAGTTCGCGCTTCTGCATACGATCAAGTTGATCGGTGAGCTCCGGATACTTGGCGCGGTAATCCTGCATACACGCCGACCAGGCCGCGCGAAGATCGCCGCCACGCTGGCCTATGCCGGCGCGGAAATGCTCACGCACGCCGTCCGGCACCAGAAACTTGGCATCCTCCGGCCATCCATAGTTGCGCTTGGCGAGGCGGATCTCTTCGACGCCGAGCGGCTCGCCATGGGCGGCGCTGGTATCGTGCTTATGCGGAGCGCCGTAGCCAATATGGCTATCGACGATGATCAAAGTGGGGGCGTCGTTAGCGGTTCGGAATACCTCAATCGCCTGCGCGATGCGCTCGGTGTCGTTGGCGTCGCCGACATGCGTCACATTCCAGCCATAAGCGAGAAAGCGCGCCGCGACATCGTCGCTGAAGGCAAGATTGGTGTGGCCTTCGATCGTTATGTCGTTATTGTCGTAAATCCAGCAAAGGTTGCCGAGCATCAGATGGCCCGCAAGTGAGGCGGCTTCGCTGGTGACGCCCTCCATCATATCGCCGTCGCCGCACATCGCATAAACGTCATAATCGAACAGCGTGAAGTTCGGCCGGTTAAAATGCTTTGCCAGCCAGCGCTCTGCGATCGCCATGCCAACACTCGTCGCGCAGCCCTGGCCGAGCGGTCCCGTTGTCGTCTCGACGCCCGTGGTGACATGATATTCAGGATGTCCCGGGCACTTGCTGTCGATCTCCCGGAAACGCTTGATATCGTTGAGAGTGACTGCCGACTCGCCGGAGCGATGGTGCTCGGCATTGACCGCCTTGACACCGCTGAGATGCAACATTGCATAGAGCAGCATCGAGGCGTGCCCATTGGACAGCACGAAGCGGTCACGATTTAGCCAGATCGGATCGTCTGGATCGAACCGTAGAAAGCGCTGCCACAGCGTGTAAATGACGGGGGCCAGGGCCATCGGCGTACCGGGGTGGCCGGAATTGGCTTGCTGCACGGCGTCCATCGACAATGTGCGGATCGTGTTGATGCACAGTTCGTCGATCGGACGGTCGATCGGCAATGCCGTCGCCTTCTCGTTTGCTCCATTGCTCATAAATGCGTTCTGCCCTGTAGCAACCTCAAGGCGCGATTTGGCCGGCAGCGCTGCTGCATTTTCAGCGCTGTCGCGAGAGATGACTTCTTGGGCGTGATGTCGATCCGCCATGCGGCCTCCGCGAGCTGAAACTGCCTGAAATGACGCCGCCCTTATAGGAACTCCTTCCACGCGGGAAAGTTCAATCTCAGCAAGGAAACCAGCGCTCGGTTACGCTTCGCCCGCGCCATTCGAATAGTTTCCGCAACTGGGAGCGTTTAATCACCGGCAATGATCCATTCGCCTCTTGCGGCACGGGAGCGATAACGACCGCGGCGACCACAAAGGAAATGCCAATATAAAAAGGCGCCCTATAGCAATCAACGCCAAGCCTGCGGCGATCAAGGCGTTGGCCAGAAATACAGTAATGCTAATCATGGTCGTGGCTCCGGACGCAACTCGATCGTCCCCAAGCGACATGGATATTGATCTTCGGCTCGGTCATTTTCTGAGCAATAGTGCACACATGAATTCTAATTAATGTAGTTTTTTCCAAACTCATTGGCCATCCGCATCCGGCAATGGGCGCGCTGTCGCTGTTCCTGGTGAACCTGGTATGCGTATATCTTGCCGGCGTCGCCACGTTTTTGGTGCCGGGCATTTACCCTACGAGTTGGCGGGAGAAAGATCGGGCCGTAAAAGCCACGCGCGTCGCAATTGCGCTGTGGGTGGCACTGTTAGGGGGATTGGGCGTTACGATCCTGCTGTTACGCAAGGGTTGAATACAGTCGGATTATTCACTTCCGGACAACCAAGGGGCGAGAACATGATTCCGACCTGGGTGCATGCAATTGCCATCCTGTCACTACTTTTCGGCTTCGCGGCTGCCATAGCAATCGCCATCGACGTGACGCGACATCCGCAGCATATGAAAATCATGAACATCGTGTGGCCAGTGACCGCACTTTTCGGCAGCGTGCTCGCGCTGTGGGGTTATTTCCGCTACGGCCGACTTGCCACCCACAAAATGACCATGCCGGCATTGCAAAGTGGATCGCAGCAGCCAAATCATACGCAGACGCCGTTTTTCGCCATCGTCGGCAAGGGTGCGGCTCATTGCGGGGCAGGCTGTACGCTCGGCGACATTATCGCGGAATGGCTCGCTTATTTCTTCCCGTCCGTCGCCATCTTGTTCGGTTGGCAGAGTCTATTCGCGGAAAGCATGTTCGCTATTTGGATCGTCGATTTCATCTTTGCATTTTTGCTCGGTATCGTATTCCAGTATTTTGCCATCGTGCCAATACGCGATCTTTCATTTGGTCAGGGGATAGTCGCCGCGCTCAAGGCCGACACGTTGTCGCTAATTTCATGGCAAATCGGCATGTACGGGTTCATGGCCTTCGCGCAGTTCTACCTGTTTCGCTATCTGCTCGGGCTCAAGCTCGAACCCGATAGCGCCGAGTTTTGGTTTATGATGCAGCTTGCGATGATGGCGGGCTTTGCCACTAGCTATCCTGTAAACTGGTGGCTAATCAAAGTCGGCATAAAGGAGCGGATGTAAGCGGTGACCAGTGGGGGCATGCCTGCTCGTTTAGTCCGCCGTCCCGGCCGAAAAGACGGGCATGTTAGAACTGCAAGGTCAATGTGGGTCTCCATGATGCATGATGACGAGCGGCGCGTCCGCTGCAGAGAATGTTCGGGAACTCTAGTGAGATTCCAGGGTTTCGAATGTGCCGTATCGCATGGTCACGCTCGGCTTGTGATTTTGGTTCAAGCTATTATCTGCGCACGAGCTGGCGCAAGTCTTAAACTTATGGAGCCGACATGCTAAACGGTTTCATCGCCGGGGCCGCTCTAACAATTGCCGCCGCAATTGATAGTGGTTACATTCTTATCCATAGCGGCCTCATTCCGGCCAACGCCGATGCAACACCCGGCCCACTCGAAACTTGGATAGCTAGTACGTCGCTGGATGCGTTATTAAGTCGCGAAGCGCCGAAAGGCCCCAGTCCTATTGCGATAACCGATGCAAATCTCATTGATGGCATCAGTTTGTATGCGCAGCACTGCCCAATTTGCCACGGCACGGCAAACGGTAATGAGTCGGCATCGCCCGTAGCGAAAGGTCTTTATCCAAAACCTCCTCAACTAGCATCGAATGGCGTTGAGGATGACCCCGAAGGCTTTTCATTTTGGAAGATCAAATATGGTATCCGCTGGACGGCCATGCCCTCGTGGAAGGCTACTCTCTCCGACCGACAGATTTGGACACTTGCCCTTTTCCTAAAACATATGGATAAGCTCCCACCTGCCGCACAAGACGCATGGCAAAAGGTCAAGAATTAGAACCGCCATTGCCGCTGGCCGGATGTTAGAACGCGATGATCGCCTCGGTCGCTGCCTAGCTAAGTTTTTTCGTGGACCCCTCGGCGCATTGAAAATCGAACCAGCCAATTACGCCGAGCCGCGGGCTGGTCAGCGCATCAGACGTTTCGCCGGTGAGCCCTGCGACTATTTCTTTTTTTCGCCGGCAACTTGTGGTCATTGGCAGCAAACGCTTTGCCAAATGTCGTGTTCGGTCCTCCACCCGCGGAATTCACGTGACATCGCCCGCAATTTAGCCCCGACTGCTGGGCATAAACTGGCGGGCCCGAGAGGAGTCGAACGTCCGACCTTCGGTTTAGGAAACTGCTGCTTGATCCAGCATAATTATTTGGAAGTCGGTCGAGCGAGTTCTTTTCAAACTCCACGTTCGTCGGAGGGCTCAAAAACACCAATTTCATTGGCTTCTTCGAAACGGTACTTTTAGAGGAAAGTACAGAGCTTCAGAGAAAGTGGCGCTCTAGAGAACGGATTTGGGAGCCAGCCGCGTTCCAAGGTGCAGACGTCGGGCTCAGAATGCTGCAAATTAAACGCGTTTTCTCGCCCCAAATCCGAAACAGAGAGCCGTTCGCCGCGGGATGGTGGCGGAGGGAGTGGAACTGGAAACTAACCTTCTCCAGTGTGGGCCAGCGTATTTCCGCGAACTCAGGCGTCTTGGATGAGATTTCCGGCAAGTCGATCCGGGTCGCGTCAGTCGCGCGCCATCCGCGCTTCGATTACTCGTCAACGTGAACAAGGGTGCACGGGTGCTTTTGCGAAGGCGCTGTTGAAATAGCGCTTATGCGCCACGATCAACAATCAGCGCCACCGGACCGCCGCCATCGGGGCCTTGATGTTCGGCTCCGCCAGAGATGTAAATCTCCGCGTGCCCAACAAGCCCGGCCAGCGCTCCGCAGACGAAGGCACGGGCGTGACGCGTCGACGAAATATCGCTATCGTCCAGCATAGTGTGGCGGTTGCCGCGCAGACGGCCGTCATGGCTAGCTTCCGCCTTACCGAGCAACGCAACAAGCTTGCGCCGCTGCGCTTCGGTCAACTGGCCGGATGTTGAAAGACCAAGCCGCGCCAGCGCCGCGCGCACGGGTTCGATGTCGATAGCATCATGCATGACAGCATGATCGATCGCCAGCGGGCCCGACCACGCCGTGGACATGCCAAGCACGACGATTTCATGATTGAGCAGCTCAATTCCGGCCGAAACGCTGGCAAGGGCTGACCATAGGTTCCAGTTCGCGTTGATATCACGATCATGGATCTTTGCGGCATCGATTTCGCCGAGCGCGACGGCGGCGCCAAGCGCGCTCGCTGCGCGCGATAACCCCATCGACTTCAAAGCATCACGCGTCGCTACCGTAACACCACGCGCGTCGGCCTCTAGAATACGTTGGGCGGTCAACAGCGGACATTTGATTTGAACAAAATGAACATCGGCCGGGTCAGTTATCGCGGCGTCTTTCATCGCAGCGCACACGCCGGCCGCCACTTGGTCGACTTCGGAAACCCGTCCGAGATGTTCGGGCGGCAAACCCGGCGTATGCGCGCGCCCGATCGCGAGGGATGGCGAAGCCCCACCTTCGTTCTCGCCGCGCTCGAAAACGATCCAATGCGGCGCCATGCCGCCTTCGGTACCGCCTGACATCACCAGACAGATGCGCTTGGCATCCTCCATCGGTAGATGGCGGCGGAACAACAAACTTAAAGACGTAGTCCCTAGACCGCGGCTGAAATCGTTGACCAGACCATTGCCCTCGGTCTTGGCTAGCACCGCTACCACGCCAGCCGGGGCGATGTGGCCGGCCGCGATCGCGGCTTCAATCCCACCGACGTCGTCGGGAGCGGATGCGGCGATGCGATGGACTTTGGCGACGGGCATAGGATCACGCGCAATAGAGGGGGCCGGTATAATGCTTACGGAGTGCGGCCTTCAGTTCCGGCATGGCGGCGCGCACATCGGAGGTGGTAGGAAAAGCCTCGCGGAGGGCGGCGAGCAATTCGCCTTCCAATGCCGGGAGGTCGACACCGGTAACGGCGCCGTTGCGCACCACTTCGCGGCCGGCGACGATCAGACCTTTGACATATTGCTGCCGACCTTTAGCCAGCAACAATTCGATCGGCGGGACTTCTGGGTCGACCAGTTCGGCCGAGAGCGCCTTCCAGTCGAGCAGCAGAAGATCGGCGGGCGCGCCGGGGGTAACTTCGGCACGCGCGTCGCCGGTCACGGCGAAGCGGCCGTTCGCCGTCGCGAAGCGGAAAAGGTCTGCGCGTGACATCCGGATATCGAAGCCGGACGCCTTGTGCACGGCATAGGCCAATCGCATCTCGCGCAAGGCGTCCTCGTCTTCGTCGAAAGAAAGTCCGTCAAGGCCCATGGCGACGCGGCAGCCGCGCCGCAAAAACTCGGCGATAGGCGCAAGCCCTGAACTGACAATGAAGTTCGAGCTGGTGTTGACCACGATGGTCGCGCCGCGCGCGGCGATAAGCTCTATTTCGTCCGGGCGCAGATAGATACAGTGCGCGAATGAGACGCGCTCATTCAACAGTCCGATTTCGTCGAGATATTTGACGATTCCGTTGGGAAACGCGCGGTCGGCCCAATTGCGCTGATATTTCGTCTCCAGCAGATGCATGTGTACGCGGCGCTTGGTGAACTCGGAAGCTTCGCCGATCAGCCGCAGCATCGTATCGGTACACCATTGCACGCCGGCGGGCCCGTATTGGACGGTGACGCCGTCTTTCTCGATGTCGGCCGCGACAGCGTCGACCATCGCCACCTGATCGGCGGCCGGCATCGGGTTCCGCATGAAGCGTCGCGTGACGCATGCGCAGGCCGGCGGCGACAGTTCCGCCAGCAATTTCTCATGCGGGTCATAGACTAGCGGATTGAGGTCGCGGCAATGCACGGCGATCGCCACGCGGATGCCGACGTCGCGCGCAGCCTTGGCGACGGCTCTCGCCTCAGTCCGGAAATCGGTGAGACCCTGCACACGGGTATAGTGCGCCATGACCGAGGCGACGCCACCGCGCGCGCTTCGGCCGAACGACACCGCGCTCGCCAGATAAGGATCAACCGCCGGTATCAGCGTCAGATACGGCAACCACGCTTCCAAAGGCACGTCGTAACTGCCGACCTGACTCAGGCGCGCGACGCGCGCGTGGTCATGCGCATTGGCCAGTGCAGGCATTACGAGCGCGCCCTCGCCCGCACCCGGCGTGAGCGAAAGAATCGTGCCATCGCCAATGGTGATGTTGCGGTTGGCAAGAGCGACCCCTTGAGAATCCGGCAGGACCCGAGAGGCCGCGATGTCGAACTGTGTCATGACGACCGTTGCTTACGTCTTCAGTATTTGAGCCTGAGTATCCGCTCGCTCTTGGGCGGCAGGAACGAACGATCGAATACGTCCTTGAATATCGGCGTGTTCGGCAGCTTATAGGTGTCGACCATGAGCTTGATTGACTTCTCGATGCGCGCGTCGGTGACGTCGCCAACGCCGTTCGCATCCGTTTCCTTCGAAACGAAATGCGTCTTGAGCGCGTAGATCAGCCGCTTGGTCTCGATATCCCTGTTCATCAGCGGCTCAACTTTCAACATTTCGGCAACCGCAGCGTTCGGATCGGCGGCGACTTCGATCAAGGCCCGGTTGAGCGCGCGCACGAGGCTGGCGACCGCTTTCGGATTGTCCTTGAGCAGCGCCTTCGACACCATAATGCCGTTCGAGTACAGGTCGATGCCGTAGTCGGAGAAGTAGAACCAGCGAAAGTCCTTCAACGGATCGAGCTTCATTGCGATGAGGTTGGCGTAGCTCGTCACCGTGAAAACCGCTGAAAAATCGACGTCGCCATTGTTGAGCATCTGCTCCTGCAGGTTCGGTGCCATGTTGACGATCGATACTTTCGAGGCGTCGATGCCATTGGCCTTGGCCAGCGCGGCGAATAGAACGCCGGCAGCGCCGCCGGCCGGCGTGCCCATCTTGTGCCCTTCCATATCCTTCAGCGTCTTGATCGGGCTGGAGGATTTGGTGATCAAGGCAAAGGGCGGCGTGTTGTAGATCATGTAGACCATCACCGGCTGCTCGCCCGGTTTCTTGCCGGCGAACTGAATGATGGCGTTCATATCGCCGAAACCGGCGTCATAGGTGCCAGACACGATGCGAGTGGCGGGCGCTCACGGTCGCCTTGATTGATCGTTTATTGCCGTTGGTGCGCGAAATGCTCGGCCTCGATAAGGGCGCATTCCCGCTCGGCGCCATGCTCGAAGGCGGGACGTGGACGGCCGGCCGCAACATCGCGCGGCAAACGCGCGCCGACGGTGGTCCTCCATTCAAGATCATCAGTGACGGCACGGTATTTTGAGGTTTGTCATGAAGGACGTCACCATCGTCGATCATCCGCTGGTGCAACACAAATTGACTCTGTTGCGCGACAAAGCGCGGTCGATCAAAGTGTTTCGCGAGATATTCAGCGAGATCGGCGCGCTGCTCTGCTACGAAGCGACGCGCGACCTGCCGCTGGAAAAAATCGAAGTCGAGACACAGTTCGCCAAGATGATGTCACCGGTGCTCGCCGGCAAGAAACTAGTGCTTGCGCCGGTCGGCCGCGCTGGCATGGGCTTTCTCGATGGCAGTCTTAAGCTAGTGCCTTCAGCGCGCGTCGCCCATGTCGGGCTTTACCGCGACCCGCGGACGCTGGTGGCGGTGGAATACTTCTTCAAGGCGCCTGACGACATGCCCGAACGCATTGCGCTCGTGCTGCACCCGATGCTGGCCACAGGTAATTCAGCGGTGGCCGCCATCGACCGGTTGAAGGAATGCGGAGCGCGAACCGTTCGTATCGTCTGTATTCTAGCGACGCAACAGGCGATCGATAAGATCCATGCCCTCCATCCCGACGTTCCCATCGTATCGGCCGCGATCGACGACGGCATCACCGACACGGGCTTCATCGTTCCCGGTCTTGGCGACGTCGGCGATCGAATGTACGGAACGCGATAAAATGGCGATTCTCGTCGAGTGCCCGGCTCGGTGAAGCATCCGTTCTGTTATCACTTTCTTCACGCCGCTTCGATGCGGACAGTCTTAGCTCCCTCATAGAGGACCGCACGCCCGAGTGCGTAGAGATTGTCGAGGTTGGAAGTCACGGTGATGAAATGATTGCCGGCGAGTTGACCCACTTTGCTGGCAAAATGCACACTTCCGTACGCGAGCAAGATCTCCGTATCGCTGATGCCGCCAGGATAGACGATCATCTGCCCCGGCGCCGGGTAGCTTGTGTGGTTTTCGTAAGTGAGACCCAGATTGAGCTCACCGAGCGGAATCCAGACTCCCTCGCCGCTCCAGCGCACATGGATGATCTTGTTCTCGTAGGGCAGCAGTTTGCGGAAGATCGCGCAAGTCTTCGATGCGGCCGCCGTCTCGAAGCGCGCATCGAATGCGAACGTCCCCGCCGTAATGCGAAGTTTCTCTACCACCGTATTCACCTCCCATCCCCGCCACTGAAGCGGCTATTGGTTGCCATGCGTTTCATCTTCTATGATACTGAGACCCCCGGCAAGCGCATAGGCCAGTGCTGACCGAACCGTTTTTGTAAGTGTTTCGAGAATTATCAACGCATCTGCGGTCCCATCAGCTTCACCCTTTTCAAAATCACGATCCGTCAGTCCCATCGTATTTGTTACATGTGCGAGGCATAGTACCGGCACTCTCTTTGTGCGGGCGAAGGTGTAAAGGGCAGAGGCTTCCATTTCGACAGCTAAAATACCTTTGGCTCTCGCCGCCTCAACGGCGACTGCCGTCTCGCGGAAAGGCGCATCTGTTGTCCAGCTTGGCCCCACAACTGCCCGCAGCCCTGCCTTTTTCAGCGCGTCCGAGGCTAACCTCACGATGCGAGGATCGGCTTCGGCAAATGCTTCTGGCGGGGCGTAGTGATAACTCGCCCCTTCGTCCCGTAAGGCGCGATTAATAATGACAAAATAAGGTGGGTTTTCGAGCGCAACGATTTGGCCAGCGGACGTTAGGCTAATCAAAATGCGACATCCGCAAGCGAACAGTTCCTCTGCAATCAAAACGGCAAACGGCGCTCCTACAACGCAGCCAAGGATGCCGACATTTTCGCCGCCGAGCGAGAACGTATAAAGATCGGTGTGATAGCAAGGCCAGCCGTCGAAACGCTTTGCGCGGCCCTCGGCCTTTAACCGGCGGACAATATCGCCGTCAGGATCGAGCATACAAATTTCCGGCACATCAACGACCGGCAATCCCTTTTGACGGCGGGCTTCGCGTATCAGAGCGGAGGGCAAGAACACCGAAGGTGATTTCGGGTCCTTGTTTTCGAGGATGGGCGGCAAAGGCAAGTTGGTTCTCGCTATTGAACTAAGGGTTCGGGATGGTCACTTTATTGCCGACTGACCCATGTTTCCAAGGAATGACACATGAGTGACCTCGGTCGGCAAGCCCATTGGGAAGATGTTTACACGACCAAGGACGAAAAAGCCGTCAGTTGGTTTCAGGAAACGCCTGACATTTCGGTTGACCTCATTCGAGCAACTGGCGTCGATGCGAACGCATCAATCATAGACATTGGTGGTGGCGCATCGCGGTTAGTTGATGTCCTCATTGGAGAGGGATTTAAGGCTGTCACCGTTCTCGATCTTTCAGAAAAGGCGCTGGCGACATCGAAGGCCAAGCTTGGCGCAAGGGTCGCACAAGTACAATGGGTGGTCGCAGATGTCACAACCTGGGAGCCGTCGCAGACCTTTGACGTGTGGCACGACCGTGCGGCCTTGCATTTTCTGACTGATCCGAAAGACCGCGCTACTTATGTTGAGCGAGCTATTAGAGCCGTGCGCCCCGGCGGTCATGTGATTATAGGAACGTTTGCGCCGGATGGCCCCGAGCGTTGCAGCGGCTTACCAGTCATTCGCCACGACGCGCGGAAACTTGGGGAGTTGCTAGGAACCTCGTTTGAGTTGGTCGAAAGCAAACGCCACGAACATATAACCCCGGGGGGCGCAATTCAAAGGTTCCAATTCAGCCGGTTTCAACGCATCCGTTGATTGTTGAAACTAGGGGAAAATCATCAAAGTGTGATGCCGAACTTTGACAACACCCAAGCCGTAGCTAGGTAAAGCACGACAGTCACGGTGCACGAAGCGATAAGACTTATCCAAAAGCCTATTCCGTTACGCAACATTGCTGGCATTAGCAGGAACATCGGCAGTGACGGAAGCACATACCAGAATGTCGCTTCCATGTGAGATGTGATGCGTTCGTTGTCCCCGGTGTCGCGCCATAGCCAGATCACGGCCATAATCGAAATCAGCGGTAGCGAAGCAACAAGAGCGCCGAAAGCGGGACTACGCTTCGCGATCTCTGAAACGGTCGCGGCCAGCAGTCCTGAAATGAGAGCCTTTACGCCGAGATAGAGCATTGGATTTTCTTAGCAGATATTGATAGCCTTGGCGTCACGAATGTTCGCCTTGGGTCATTCACGTCATAGCCGTTGCGGGCCAAAATTGACGCTTGTGCGTTGTTGTCCAATCGCGTCCTAAATGGTGCAGTGCCGCGCGCGATCATCAGCGGCGTCCCGAACACGCGGTACGCGACATGGGACAGGTCGATCATTCGATATTTCGTCCTGTTATGCGGCGCCCCGGAGCACAGCGGCATGTCGCCTTCCAGATGGCGGAGGTTGCCATTCCGAGAAACCTATTCGCCGACATCCTTCGACTGATCGCGTAATTACGGCTGCAGCGCGTCACATCAATGGCGTAGTGCGTTTGGTGTCACGCGTTCGTCAAAACTCACAGGAGAGAAGTGTGTCTTGGTCGAGGAAGATTTGGCTTTCCGAATGTTCAACGCAGATTCAGCGGGCCTCGACGCGGTCCGCCGGCGAGCCAGTAGCAGTCAGGCTGCAAGCTCATGCTTGTCACAAACCCAAAACCGTCGCAGATTCGGCCTTAGCCGGGCTCCATCCGGTGGATGCCCGTTTATAGCGCACGTGCATCCGCTAACTTGACAATGCGATTGAAACATATCGATCCAGATGGAGGGCCGCGTGGAACAGGTCCTGACCTGCATCCTCAACGACAAGGCCGGGTCCAGCAACGCCGCTGAAGCGCAGGCGCTTATTACACGGGTTGCCGTCAAGCGGGGGTGGGAGGCGCGCGTCCTGATATCCTCAGAAGGGGCCGATCTCAATTCGCTCGCCGACCAGGCGCGCGCCGCTGGCGGGCTGGTCGTAGGCGGAGGTGGCGACGGAACGATCGCGGCGGTCGCGGCGGCACTGGTCGGCACAGACACCGTCCTTGGCGTGCTGCCGATGGGGACCCTCAATCATTTCGCCAAAGACCTGGGCATCCCGCTTGAACTCGAAAAGGCGGTGCAAACCCTGTTCACCGGCAAAGTCGCCCGGGTGGATGTCGGCGAAGTAAACGGGCGCATCTTCCTCAACAATTCCAGCATTGGCTTCTATCCACGCATTGTGCAGGAGCGCGAGCGCGAACAGCGGCAGGGCCGCAGCAAGTGGGTCGCCTTCGCACAAGCCGCGGCGCTCATGTTCCAAAAGTCCCGCACGTTGCACATCGAACTGGACGAGGATCACAGCCATCGTCAGTCGTACGACACGCCTTTCGTGTTCGTCGGCAATATCCGTTATGCGGTGGCGGGCCTGGAGATTGGCACACGGGCAATCCTGGACGGCGGCAAGTTGTGGGTCTGCGCGGCACCCTATGCCGGCCGGCTCACCCTGATTGCGCTGGCGTTGGAGGCGCTGCTAGGGTTCGTTCGCGATGCGGACCTTGCAGCGTTTGAGACCGATCAGACCAACGTGCGCATGCGTCGAGACCATGTGCGTGTCGCGACCGACGGCGAGGTCAAGGTGATGCGGACGCCGCTGCACTATCGCAGCCGGCCCGGCGCGCTGCGCGTCGTTGTGCCGGCAGCTGACTGAAGGAGATGGGCGGACTTGGCGCGCACCGTCGTTCACCTCTCGGACTTGCATTTTGGCCGTGTCGACCCGGCGATCCTGCCGGCATTGCTGCGCGCGGTGGTAGTGGCGGCGCCTGACCTCGTGGTGGTTTCGGGCGATATCACGCAACGCGCCCGTGTCGTGGAATTCAAGGCGGCGGCACATTTCCTCGAGACGTTGCCGGCCCCGCTGCTGGCCGTACCCGGCAACCACGATGTGCCACT
>JBBRAL010000013.1:0-78439 GCA_038206805.1 Hyphomicrobiales bacterium
CGCCCACATTCAAGCCTTGACGGCACGACACCCAATCAAGCCTACTTCACCGCGCTGCCCCTCCGCATGGCAGCCTAAACCCGGCAGACGCTCCACTTATCGACGCGGGAAATCTGTTCAGACAACCGGGACCACCTCAGGCAATGCGAATTGCTGTGCGCGACAACGCCACCGCGCAAACGCGCTAATCATGCCTGGCAAGATAAGCCCGCGCTGCAATGATCGTTCGCAAAAAACATAAGTCCAAATTTACGGTAATTCCGAATTCGATCTTTTCGGATAATCTGCTCTCGGTCGAGGCAATGGGCGTCTTGTGCTGTCTGTTATCTTGCCCGCATAATTGGCAGATCAGGCATTCTCACTTACAGCAAAAATATGGTCTTACACGACCGCGCCTCCATCGGATTTTCAACGAGCTACGTGCGGCTGGATACATGGCGCGCGGCGACCGTGTGCGGGGAAGCGGCGGCCGCTTGGGAAGCTATGATTATACCGTTTGGGATGAGCCGCAGGTTGATGCGGAAGCGGCCTATGCCGCAATGATGGTTGTCGACCAGAAAGAATTATCTGCGTGCAATAACGACGATGAGGACGCTACCACTATACAAAAGCCTATGTACGAAAACCAGAGCACGATTTCGTACAGTCAGAATAAGAATGGAGATACTAATAACTCAAATACTAAGCACAGCGACTCTCCGATGCGAGCGCAAGGCGCTAGGCGGCAAGGGCAATCAGGACAGAAAGCAGGTGAGCGAGCAGAGGTTATCCAGAGCAGGATAGCCCAACGTTTAGGCGCGCATGGCTGGGAGATCTTGATGAACTTGCCATCACACGAGGTGGATCAGCTCACAGCACAAGAGCGCAACGGGCGGCTGACCGATCACGTCCTCGTCGAATTGAATTTACGTTTTGTCTCGCTCGGCGATGGCCGTTCGGTCTCGAGTGGTACGCCATTGATGACTCCCAAATGAAACTGGGTGGGGAGGGGGGGGGTTAAATCTCCAGAGGTTTGGGGTCGTGTATCGGTTGGGGACGGCGCGCGCAATTCCGCGAAAATGCAGAAACTTTTTTTTTGCTCCAACGTGATACCGGCAGCGAACAGGAGAAACAATGCCCCCATCGTTATTGGGATCGTTTTTGCGGTGTTTCAACAATATTCCGACGACGTTTATCGGGCACACAAAGGAAAGGCAGAACGATGAACAGATACGAGCGTCGAAAGGCTAAGGGGTTTGAATTGAGAAAAGTTACGATAGCTGAACTGGAGGCTGCACGCGCGCTGTGTGCGTGGGATGGCTGCCAGTCAGGCTTTACGGGCGCTGCGCCGCCCGGATGGACGTGGTTGCTCACCTATCGGGCTAAGCGTCCGGTATCCGATTTTTCTAGTATACCCGCTACCGAGGTGACCCGAGACGCCGTGCTGTGCCCGCATCATGCGCGCGCTTTGGAGGGGCAGCTCAAAAAGCTGGGGGCGCTGACCACGAGCTAGCCTGGAAACGCGGACATTGCGCGGCCCGATGAAAACCAAAGCTGAGGTCAACTTTGGATCCGATAACGGGTTTTATTGCGGGCAATCGAATGACGATTTCGGCGGTGCGGTGATAGAATGCCCAGCGTGCAGCCCGATAGGACGGCGAGTGACCCCATGACTTCCTTCGGAGTAGGACATTCCCCAATTTTGCGGTTGTCATCGATAGACGAAATTCAGGTGCGCCGCGCGCTGCGCCGCAATCGAATCCTTGCAACAGGTCTCTTGGTCCTAATGGTAGTCATCGCCGCTGGGACGCGCCTGTATCCTTCACAAGGGTGGGTGATCCAACTCGTGCGCGCAGGGGCGGAGGCTGGGATCGTAGGAGGCTTGGCTGACTGGTTTGCGATCACGGTGCTTTTCCGACACCCGTTTGGGATTCCCATTCCGCATACGGCCATATTGCCAAGAAACAAAGATCGAATTGGACGATCGCTGGGTGCTTTCGTCGAACGCAATTTTCTCGTTCCTGAAACCATTCTTCCGAAACTGCACAAAGCAGATCTGACGGCAAATATAGCTGCGTGGTTGGTCAGGCCCGAGAACGCCGCGATGGCAGCCGATCAAATCATTACACTTTTGAAACGATTGCCCGCAACTGGTGACAGGGAGCAGAACGAGTTCATCCAGCGTGCTGTGGGCGAACAGTTGCGTAGGTTAGATTTAGCGCCGCTGCTGGCGCGCGTAGTCGACGTTCTTACATCAAGCGAAGAAAGCGACATTTTGTTCGAAAGATTAGCGCGTGCAGCTGAAAACTGGATTGCTGCAAACCGGACTCGAATTGATGAGATGGTTGGACAAAATAGTCACTGGTGGATTCCTAGAACGATTGACCGGCGTATTGCGACTAAGGTGGTGGATAGCACGATTGATCTTATGCACCATTTGCGGCAACGCGACAGCGAGGTTCGTACGCAGTTTCGGGCCGCAGTTACCAAGCTCACCGATGATTTGATGACGTCATCCGAGCAAAGTGAAAAAATTCAACGTTTAAAGAACTCGTTGTTTGATGATGCAGAAGTGAGGACCTGGATCGCATCCGCGTGGAGCGGGTTTTCTGAACGGCTCATGCAGGACTTGTCTGATCCACGGTCGAACATAGGTTCGACGCTCCAGTCGAAGCTAGTCGCACTAGGCCATTCGATGCGGGACGATGCGTCTCTCCGTGCTCTGGTCGATAGCCTCATCGAACGCTTGGTATCACTGTTAATTTCATTTCGCAGCGAGATTGGCTCTTGGATCGCCGAGGTCGTAGGCAGTTGGGATTCACACACCGTGTCGGACCGTCTCGAATTGGTCCTCGGCAGCGATCTTCAGTACATCCGAATAAACGGCACGATGGTAGGGGCCCTGGTTGGGTGTGCGATCTATCTGCTTTCGACTGACGTAATTCGGTTCGAGCCATTGCTACGAGATTGGTTTCGATAAGCAGTATTATCGGAGTCAATCAGAAATATGATATTGACTGGCAAACGACGTATGTCCGTTTTTGGGTAAAGCGAACATCGATTGCAGAACTAATTGGAGCGAGTAGAATTCCTTTTTATTTGAAACTGAGCGTAGAATTTTAGCCCTATACGGCACCAGCGAAGGTGGCTAATGCCCGTCACATTGCGCAGCGGCCTAACGCTCTTGTTGACCGGTGATGCGCCATTCGATTCAGGCCAGAATTGGTTTAAGTGCCCACCTGGCCATTTTTGGATCAAAGTCGCCGCCCCCGAAATGGGGCCGCCTCTGTTTGATCCCGAAAATACGGTTTTGGAAGCCTTTGAACATGCTCCAATACCGCGTAGTCGCGGCGAGGCAGCCAAATTCGCCAGAGTTTGTGAAATGCTAAGTGACGGTATGGCTGCGTGGCGCGGTGAGTGGCTTTGCGATTTTCCTAAATATCGGACCTTGTCGGCAGACGACAAAACTGAATGGGAAAAGTGTGTAAACAGTCCGACAGTCACCCAGTTTCTCGACGAAATTATTGAGTTGTGCACTCAGTACGCAGCAAAGAGTGGTGACGCCGATGGTTATTTTCTCACACCGGGTCCGGTTTCACCTTTGAAGGAATAATGGCACGACACAATGACTCACCGCGCTGGTACACAGCCTAAACAAGTCACCAAGTGACAAGCTATGAAAATTCTTGAAGTTCTTTCGGTTGATCACCAAGGAAGGTCTCGCCGTATCGAACTTTGCGCTGGGGATCTGACAGACCTCGGCAGAAAACAGTCAGTCGACATTCTGGTCGTGTCTGCTTTTCCAGATGATTATACGCCAACCGAATTCTCATTGATTGGAGCCTTAGACCGCAAGGGGATTTCGCTGGCCAAATTAGCCAACGCAAAGCGAGTGGATCTCCGAACAGCGTTTAGTTGCTGGCTATCAGATGATTTATCCGAAGGGCAGCAAGCGGCAGGGTTCAAACGAATTTTGTGCTTTGAACCTGCCACAAGGGGCGCACCTCCCGAGTTGATAGGTGATATATTCCGCTCTCTTGCTCCGTTCCTTATGGAGGAATACGCGGAAGCAACGGTCGCCATGCCAATTGTGGCAAGCGGCGATCAGAGTTGGCCCGAAGAGGATATATTGGCGCAAATACTAGATGCTGCAACGCATTGGCTCGCGCAAGGATTACCCCTCCAATGTCTCAAGATTGTTGAGCTCTCCTCTGATAAAGCAGAGCGCCTAAGATCTGACTTCACCGCATACCGGGAACGCTACCAAACAAAACCTGCGCCTCCGGCAAATAGACATAAAAAGTTCGATGCATGGTGCCGCCCGGGATGTGGTAGGAATTTGGCGTGGCGCGATCTCCGGTAACATGAAGGTATCGTATCAGGCTGCGAGGTCAATTGGCTGATCAATGGGCTTCGTGGCGAGCGTCTGCCAACCATCAACCTTGCGCATGTTGATCTGGCCGGATGCAAGCAACGCCCAGAACAGCATAGCAGCGGTGTCCGCGGACGGCAGCACGGTCTGCGTTTTGATCCTTCGTTTGAACTCCTCGTGCAGCCGCTCGATCGCGTTCGTGGTCCGCGCGCTGCGCCATTGGCTTGGCGGCAGTCGGGTGAAGGTGAAGAGCCGATCGCCGGCTTCCTCCAGGCTATCGGCGACGGCGCGGTGCTTGAGCCGCCACTTGCGGATGAAGGCCTTGCGGCGGATTTCGATTTCCTCTGGGGTCGCCGCGTAGATCATGTCGGTGTAGTCGGCGCCGATCTCCTCGTGCAGCCGTTCGGGGGCATGGGCGAGCAGGTTCCTGTGCTTATGGACCGTGCAGCGCTGGACCGGCACGCCGTCCCAGACGGCGGCAATCGCCTTCTCAAGCCCTGGCGCGCCGTCGACGATGAGGAACTCAGGATCCCGCAGGCCGCGCTTGATGAGATCATCGAGGACGCTGCGCCAGGCCTCGGCGCTCTCGCCGCCCATGCTCTTGATCGCGAGCAGCACCTTCTGGCCGTCCGTACGCACGCCGATGACGACGAGCAGCGAGATGGAGGTTGCTTTGCGGTCGAGCCGAACGCGCACCACCGTGCCATCGAGAATGAGCCGAACGATCGGCTCGTCGGCAAGCGAGCGGGTGTTCCAGGCTTCCCAATCGGTCTTCACCTTGCGCCAGACCCGGCTCACCGTGTCCTTGCCGACCGCGCCGCCGAACAGGGCGGCAAGCGCGCGGCGCACCCGGCGTGTGTTGGTGCCGGCGAGATAGCTGCCCGCGATCAGCGCGTCGGCAACAAGCGTGCGCCGCTGGTATCGCCGCATCGCGGCGCTGTTGCGGAATTCCGGCTGGGTGGTGAACGTCAAGCGTGTCGAGCGCATCTGGCGACGTGAGGGGCTAAAGGTCCCAGTAAAACAACCCAAACGCAGTCGTCTGTGGCTCAACGACGGATCGTGCGTTCGGCTACGGCCGGAGTACCCGAACCACGTCTGGTCATACGACTTCGTCGAGGATCGCACCCACAATGGGAGGAAGTACCGCATGCTCAACGTGATCGACGAGTTCACGCGCGAATGCATAGCGATCCGGGTCAATCGTAGATTGCGGTCTATGGATGTCATCGACGTGCTCTCGGATCTCTTCATCCTGCGCGGTATCCCTGGCCACATCCGTTCAGACAATGGCCCGGAGTTCGTCGCCAAGGCTGTGCGTGACTGGATAACGGCGGTCGGCGCCAAGACCGCCTACATCATGCCGGGCAGTCCGTGGGAGAATGGATACTGCGAGAGCTTCAACTCGAAGCTCCGCGATGAGTTGCTCAACGGGGAAATCTTCTACACGCTGGAAGAAGCCAGGGTAATCATCGAGCGTTGGAGGCGGCACTACAACACGGTTCGACCGCACTCATCGCTCGGCTACAAACCGCCGGCCCCAGAGGCTCTACAATGGCCGGCTTCGCAACCCGGACCAGCTTCGCCGGCCACCCCAGCCGTAGCGCCACGGCTGGTCATGTACTAACATTCAACCCGGACCACCTAATGGGGGCCGACCAATGGATTGGATCCGATAACTAACGATTTTCGGAACCAATTGCAGTTGTTCTGCAAGTAATCTTCCGCTCGTAGCGTTCAGCAGTGCTCTTTATAATCCAAGAGAAATAGTCTTCAGAATAAACCGCGCATAAAATAGCTCTCTCAAGCACGGTACGCGAGACAGTCAGCTTAATCTCTGCTTAGTGACGATGCGCAGCTGAACGCGGAGGGGGGGGGCGGAGGATGGCGGCCAACATTCGAAAGCTTTTTTTCGAAACACTGAAACACGAAGCTCGAAAAACGGGCGATCCGATCCACCTGTCGTTCATAAAATGGTATGTCGGAAAACGTTTCGGCGCTGCTGCGACCTGTGACATCACGGATGGTCCGAACGACGGTGGTATAGATGCGATCATCGTTGAGCCTCGCCTAAAGGGTAAAGAAATTTACGTGCTGCAGAGTAAGTTCTACGGAGGCTTTTTCACAGGCCACGACAAACCTTTATCAATCACGAATTACACAGAGTTCGATTCGATGCCGACTCGATTTCCAGACAGCAGGCGTTTCGAGGAGTGGATTAGCACCGTTTCGGCAGATCTCAGGCCGAAGTATCGAGAGCTACGCACGATGCTTGACGTCCCCGGAACCGCTGTCTCGTGGCAACTGATCACGCTCCATTCTCGCTCGCGCGCGGGGGAAGATCGCTTGCAACACTTGCGGGCGGATACTTTCGTATATGGGGCACAACAAGTTCAGTTATTTTTAATGTCGAAGGAGGGGGCAACGCCGCCGGCTGATCCGCTAACTCTCCATTTTACAAAGTCGATGACGGTAGAGGATGAAAACCGTGGAGTGACATCGTATGTATTCGCGGCCTACCTAAAGGATTTCGTGGATGCTATGGATCATGACATTGAAGATCGACTCTTTGCGCGAAATGTGCGCCTCGATCTACGATCGACAATCAATAAGCAGATTCGAGAAACATATCAGCGGTCCCCTGAAGACTTTTGGTATTCTCACAATGGCATTACCGTCGTTTGCACAAAGGCTGTGATAGAGGGGCAAAGTGTCAGACTCGTAAATCCAAGCGTCATCAATGGATCTCAGACGTTGCATTCGCTTAGAGGTGTCCAACATCGTGACGCGGATGCCCAAGTGCTAGCCCGTGTGCTTGTCGTGCAAATGGATAACGTCCGACATCCCACTAAAAAATTCGTCAACGATGTCATATATCGGATGAATCAACAGAACCCGATGAAGGCATCAAATTTGCGGGCAAACGACGATGTTCAGGTCGAACTGGCGGCCGCTTTTGTCCCTTACAAGGTTTTTTATGAGCGGCGTGAAGGAGAATGGGCAGCCAGAAAGCGGCTGCTTAGAAATCAGGGGTTCAGCAGATTAAAGTCCCGAGAGCTCGCACAAGTTCTTGCAGCAAGCGATATGAGTTTTGGTCCAGCAACTGCAAAAGGAAAGATTGACGCTCTCTTTGAAGAGCCAATATACAATCAGCTTTTCTACCAGAATTTTAAGGAGATATTGCTTAAGGGATTTCTATATGGCTTCATTTGGTCCGTTATTTACGAAACGCGAATACGCGGGACCCAGCCCAGACAAAGAAGGCAGGCATTGTGGCTCACGCTCCATATTGTGTACCAGTGCATTCGTCGTTCCCCGTCGTATCGGGCGCTCGTTGATAGTCCGTCGGTAATTCGAAACCTTGAGAACTATATGCCTGGGAGTGACCGCCTCTGGGACATCAGCGCCGGCATTGTCCGGGACTCATGGGGAGCTTGGAAAATTGCAAATAAAAACGATCGTCAACTCGATCCGAATAACTTTTTCAAAACCGAAGGGCGTGCTCGACTGCTTTCTACTCGGTTAATCACGAAATACGAGCGGCGAGCGATTGTAGCCGCTCGCGACCTGACCGCTAATTGATCTGTGGCGCCCGCGCGATCATGCTACTCGGGGCAGTGCGCATAGTCTCCGATAAGTAAGGATTCACGCATCGCGCGGCTCTGCAGGCCTGCCCTGATCCGCTTTCGCTTGAATGGATCAGCGGAAAGGGCGAACGCGTGCGTATTTGCACATAGATGGTATACTCCGGGCCGCCCTCCGCCTTGTCGGTCGGCGCCCGATGGTCGGACGCCGACGTGCAAGACGGAGAAAGTGGCATGTCAAACACCCGCCACGATAAGATCATTTCTCGCGTACAAGTCGACTACTACACGATCGAACTTGCTCCGCTTGTGGACGGTACAGTTTCTGTTTCCGTATCCGCCACGTTTGTCAAAGGCGACCAGATCGAGAACGAGACCATCGATGCGCGCAATGTCGCTACCATCGAAGACGCTCTCTCCTTCATCGGCCGGGCCGTTAGCAAGACGATCCGTGGTCCACAAGCCAAAAAACGTCACGAGGTCGCCGTTCATTGTTGACCGGCCGCTTCCTCTTCGACCCCGCGTTACCCGCGGGGTTTTTTTCTCGTTACTCCCCCGCGACGACCTTGTGCCTCATCCGCTACCACCAGAAGTGCAAACCCATACCATCACTAGTCCCACCAATGACCCCCAGTTAGGGAACGCCTTCAATCGTACTTGCGGGGAACGCTAATAAAAGGCATTTTCTACCTGCCAATATCTACTACCCGGGAAAAATCAATAAGCCGCACAATCTTGTGTCTCCAGCGCTCCGTTTCGGAAGTTATCACTGGACAAAACTTAAAGGCCAAATTTCATGCTATTGAGTATCCGAACTCTGGTGACTTTGTCCGAGCTCAGTTACAGCCGCACGCCTGAACATGGCTAACGCACTTTCACCTAAAGTATTCATCTCTTACTCCCACGACTCAGACCAACACAAAAGCTGGGTCCTCCAGATTGCTAAACGCCTTCGCAACGATGGCGCTGATGTAATCCTTGACCAATGGGAAGTTGAACCAGGAGATGATATAACTGCGTTTATGGAGCGCGGGCTGACATCCTGTGATCGCGTACTGATTATTTGCACAGAAGAATATATTCGAAAGGCGAATACCTTAAAAGGCGGTGTTGGATACGAAAGAATGATTGTAACGACTGAGGTCGCCCGCAATTTAGGAACTAAAAAATTCATACCAGTGCTGAGGAGTTCGCAGGCAGAGAACTTGCCCAAATTTTTAGGAGTTCGTATATACGTTGATTTCCGGGCCGATGAAATTGACAACGCCCAGTATGAGATTCTTTTGCGTACGCTCCTCGGGGCTCCCAAACATACAAAACCACCACTAGGTGAGAGCCCATACCAGGAGAGTGTCAAAATCGCAGTTAGTAGCAATCAAATCACGGTACCAAATTCCGCTAATTTAATTTCCCAAGCAACGGGCGACAAATTAATGGAGGGCGTAATGGCGGAGAGGCCAGTCTGGCCGTATCATTGGCATCGAGCAGTGCATGAGCATTGCGGAAACAAGCTATATCTCATATTGCTCAAATTCGTTAAGGGAAGCATTTTCTTTAAGAAAAGTGTTCTCAATGACGTGCTGGAATCCGGTATATCAGACTATATGAGCTTTCATTTGTATTCGCATTGGGATCTCTTGCTCAGGGTCTGGGCCGACAAGGGGTCATACGAAAAGCTAAGACAGAACTTCTCCAAAAATCTTGATATTTTACACGAAAAGCCAGTTGAGTTCTCAACCGTTGATGAACTTACATACTTGCCCGATCAGAAAAATGATCAAATAAAAGACATCAATCTTGTGCTTCAAAATACTCCACTCCGCCATCTTGCGGATGTTCAGAAAAATGGAGAGCAGAGCGAGCATTTCAGGAGACTGAAGGATGCCGGGTTGATACTTGAAGACACGGTCAGATTCGATCCGCAGCGAATCCAGTTTTATATTACGATCCGTAGCATGCATCCGCTGGATAGCGCTTCGATGGAGCGCGCCCATAAATTAATCCGTGACCAAACAGAAATTTTCAACAAGTCGATATATGTGACCTCAGGCTCACCAACCCGGGCCGTTGTGAAAGGACAAGTACAAACTCAGGAATACTACGCAATAAATGATTTGCTCCAGGCAATTACGAAAGAACTTGCGCGCGCGGAATTAACAACGGAGACAATGCTTGTCGCTAGTCGAGCTCACAACGAGTCTACAACAATCGACTTCAATAGAGCGGACGGTTACATTTCAGAAAAACAATTCAACGAGCGCATCCCGGAAGCTTCGAAACTTAGCTACGGGGAATTACGAAAGCTAGAAGCCACGTATTTCGACATTCGGGAACGGCTGTCTGAAGACAAGCATGATGTCCTTGTACGCTTACTTCGGGCCAAAATCACGAATTCCCCTGAAACTGTCCGCGAGGCGCTATCATTTTTTGGAACGTTTGAGGAAAGAATGAAGCTGAGCTTAGTACCAGTCGTTTTAAAAGAATACGAACCCAACAGTGATTGGCAAAAAATAATCGATGAGTTGAAAAAGAAGGAAGGACTTGAATCAAAAACTGTAGGCAACTTTCTCTTCGGTGACTTGTGCAAGCTCTATAAAAGAATAGTTCTAGAGAAGAAACTAATCGATATTGGCCCCCTTTCGAATGAGAAATTTAGCGCGATTATGAACGATGCCCCCACGAAGAGAAATGAATTCTCCCATAAGGCGCCAGATATGAAACGCTGGGACGAACTGTTTTCATTCTGCTGTGAATTCATTCCGATACACTCTCGTATCATGAACTACCTCGACGGTTTGCAGACAAAGCAGCAATGAACGCTTGTATTTAATACCGCATGCACCTTTTGCACATTCTATGCAATTCCGGTGCACGGGGATTCCAATGCCAAGCTCCATTGTCATAACGACAAGCGATGACAGCAGCGTTCAACGACTGTTGACTTTCCAACCTTCCCAAATGATTGTCGCGCGCTCGGTCTCGCGCCCGTCAAGGCAACCCCTACGGGGCGCCTGCGGCGACCTTGACCGACGCGGCCCGGCACGCACACCCGAATGCGTGTCGGCTCCGGGAAGCATTGTCGTCATGTCCCACCAGGAAGCATATGCAGGAAGCTCTTGCGAGGGCCGCAAGCAGTGTAACCACGGCATTTTGACATCAAACAGCAATTCAAATTGGAGATATAACGTGTCATGCCAAACAATGAGCTCGAACGTCTTCGCCGCAAGTATGGTGATGGAAACGGCCGACAAATCTCCAGAGTAGAATTCAGTCGAGTCGCTAAGCATCTTTTTGACGAGCATGGTACTCGACTTGCGCCGTATGCAGGCCTTCCGACATTTTTATCGGCACCAGTGCGATCACTTCGCCTTGACAAGCCAGAGTTTGGTGATCTTCAGGTCGCAATTGTTGGCGTTCCAATGGATCTCGGTGTCAGCAATCGCAGTGGCGCTCGGTTTGGGCCACGGGCCATCCGCACAATCGAACGGATCGGACCCTACAACCATGTACTCGGATGCAGTCCAGTTTTTGATTTGAGGGTTGCCGATGTAGGAGACGTTACCTTTCAAAGTCGATTCAAACTCGATCTCTGTCACCAGGATATCGAACATTATTTCCGTCACGTCGTGCGCGCTGGGGTCACACCCCTAGCTGTAGGAGGCGACCATTCGATTTCGTATCCGATACTCAAGGCGATTGGAGAGAACCACGCCGTAGGCTTGATTCATATCGATGCGCACTGCGACACCGCGGGTGAGTTCGATCAAACAAAATTTCATCACGGCGGTCCATTTCGGCTTGCGGTCTTGGATGGAGTAGTTGATCCGAAGCGGACGATTCAAATTGGGATTCGTGGATCGTCTGAATATCTTTGGGAATTTTCGACTGACTCGGGAATGACCGTTATTCACGCAGATCAGATTGACGCAATGGGGCTCGCGGGGGTTATCACTAAAACTCTTCAGGTTATAGGCCATGGTCCCGTCTACATTTCGTTCGACATTGATAGTCTTGATCCGTCATTTGCCCCGGGAACTGGCACTCCCGAGATTGGTGGGCTCACCACCCGTGAGGTACTCGCTATCTTGCGCGGACTGAAGGGACTAGACATTATCGGCGGCGACGTTGTGGAGGTGGCACCTCAATATGACACAACAACGAATACAGCACATGCTGGAGCACAAGTGCTTTTTGAGATTCTTAGCTTGATGGTGTTTAGTCCTTCGATTCGGGCTGCGTGATCCGGTAGCTGGACGGCTACCATAAGAAAAGCCGGCATAGCGACTGTGCTCGATGATGTATAAATAAGATTACATAATGACATTGATCTCGAAGTCTCCAATAGGCTTCTTATTTTTCAGATGTCGCAATTCTCGAAGAGTCGTACTTCTCGAAAATATTGGAGACGACCGCTGCGTCGTAGGTTCGCCAACCAACACAAATCCATTGGCATCGAGGGATCGGCGTCCGCTTTTAGTATAACCTAACGAGTAGATGTCCAATTTAAATTTATTTGGCTCGTCAATGCTCCTCTCCTTAAATGTCTTGTAAATGGCAGTCAGAACGCCTTTCATCAGTGCCTGAGATATTTCTCCATCCTTGTGTCGCCATTTTTTTGCGACAGAAACCCCGCCGAGATAGACCCTATTTTCTCGACCTAACTCCGTTTGCGTTAAAAAACATGCATCAAAAAACTCCTTTTCGCCGATTGACCCTGCAATGAACTTCTCGAATATATCGTCTCGAAGGCCGTGAAAATCACCGATCCCAACAATTTCTCCGCGTTCCGTTTTCGCCACCACGATACAATTTGGGTTCTTTCGCTGCGCAGTCAGAAATGTATTTTCCGGCATCGTGTCGTTTCCGAAATGCTCTCTAAGAATCGCCAGCCCCGCTCTGGTATCCGCCGGCGGTGGAGAGAGGTCGACAGCAAACCTTGCGACGGGTCTCTTCGTCGATTCCACAAGGATGATTGGATTCGGTTTGAGTAGGTGCCTGACGAAAATTGCAATCGAGCCCAATACGAGAAAAAGCACTATCACCAAAAAATCTAAAACGTGCCCAAAAGTGGACTCCTGCTGCGCGAAGGAATTAACAATACTGGCCGCGAAGCCCAACCCGATCAAAAAATGCATAAGATATAGAAAATGTGTAACCTCGCTGAATGTTTTTAGGGTTTCGAGTGTGGAAGCAAAGAGGTCCCTCATCCTGTACATTTCTGAACCTTCCAGAGCACTAAAATTGCCCTCTTGCTTTAATCCAACAGCGGCGCCGTCATTTCGTGCGTCTGTTCTGAAAAAATGGGCGGGATATGGGAAGTCGCATGGTCTGTCGCGCCACTGTAGTAATGAAGACCCTTTATATTTCTATCATGCAATATCAAATCGACTTGCCGTTCATCAGGGAAACATACCCCTTCGTTTCCACAAAGCAGGAAACTCCAAGGTTCATAGTAGCAAGGGTAAAAAAATTGATAGGTTTTGACTTGCGCAAATACTTCCATGCATGTGGCTCGTATTTGACGATGATATAGCATCGCTCCAATTCGATATCGTCCTGACTGCGTAAAGAGTAGTCCGTCGCGCTTTAATTTCCTACGCGCCAATTCGTAAAATTGTCGGGTAAATAATCTTCGCGACGGAGAAGTGGCGTGGGGATCGGGCAGGTCGATTATTATTGCGTCGAGTGTTTTATCACTTATGGTATCTGCGAGATGATCCCGTGCGTCCGCAAATATGAGGTTGACTCTATTGTCCGAGAGAGCCTCGGCGTTTGCGAAGGATAAATTCTTATCAAAAAACCCCATTGCCTCACGGTCCAAGTCTACAGCATGGACTCTTTCTACTGAGGGATGTTTTAGCAACTCCGAAACGGCGCCGCCCGATGCTACTCCCGCTAAAAATATGGTGCCGGGATTCTTGATTGCGCACAATGGAGCATGCGCAATCAGTTCGTTGAACATCGCTGCGTCGGCGGCCGATATTTGTGGCGCCCCGTCTATAAATATTGTTTCCCCTAAGCCGGGAATTTCGACGAGTTCTACGAACTGGTAGCGTGTTTGAATTCGAGCAAGAGATCGTCCGCCAAGAATTTCGACGATTTCGTGTGCCTCAAGTTTGAATTTGTAACTCATGACGGACCAGTAGTAGAAGTTGTTAAATTGACTGCGCTTCCTGAATAACGTCGTCCCAAAACTCTCGTTCAAATCTTAGAGCAGCGTCTACCCCCGCAACATATGCTAGTCGTGCGTCATATCCATTTCCATTTTCTCGAAGGACAATCTCAATCGCCGGTTCAAAGAGCCGTATATGTTCAACGTCAAGTTGACAATGAGGCGAAAAAAAAATGTCATCGTCCTCTAAGTTAAACGGCCCGAGCAACCTTGGTAAGATTGCATACAACTGTGCGGTCGTTCCTTCAGTGCCGGGACCCAAAAATCCAATCGCAAACGGCGCCGTGCCGGCCAACAATGCGGACTCGCATTGGGCAACGAACTTTGTGACAGCCGCGTTATAGCCCCGTTTCAATAAACTGGCAGAAGACGGACAAGCTTCTAAAACTTTGGCGAGTAAATCTCTGTATAAATTGCGATGCGCTTTCGTAAGATCGCCTTCTCCGTGTTCGTCCCAGAGGTTGGCGACTAGCGGAAGCCGCGCTTCGTCTTCGTCAAGTTTGGAAATGCCCAGCGCCAGAAATTTTGGAAACGCCTGTACGTATTTCTGATACTGGCGCAGGATATATGCACAGTGGCTTTGCGTTAGTTTTTGATTGCCAATTGCAGCGAGTCCATTGCAGCTAAAAAGCGCATGATAGGAGTCGCTGCAAAGTTCTATTGCTGATTCCATATTTCCCCCTCATCACTATCTATCTGCTTGTTATGAAATCGACGCAGGTAACGTTTATTTGTAGGGATACCACCAGAACCGCGGCTTCGAGATATCTGTGTCGACAGAGATATGTTTTGGCCTCGTATACGCTCTGATTGAATCCTTCGATAGCGAGAAACCCATCCCGCTTTGGCGTCGAGCTGGCCAAGGTGCTTCTGCAAACGCAACATTTACGTCATTTATCCACACCATGCCGACATCTAGCTTCCGTGCAATTTCAGTCCCGCGGTCTAAATTTGGCGTCCACACCGACGCGCCAAGCGCATAGTCCGCGCTTGCAATATCTTTGATAATCTCGTCGACCTGTTCGTAAGTTGAAATTGGCAACAATGGCCCGAATACTTCCTCTTGATGTACGAGTGAACCTCGCTTGACCACAGCTACTGTCGGTTCGACGAAAAGACCAGGACGGTCTAGTCGGTTTCCGCCCCGGAAGAATTCGGCACCTTCAGAGCGTAAGCGCTGAAGCGTTTTCATAAATGTGTTTAATTGAGACTCGTCGACTATTGGCCCAACATCACGTCCAATAACAAGTCCATCAACCAGTTTGCCAATCTCTGTTTTGTAAACTTCGAGGTATTTTGCTGGCACAAAAACTCGCTTGATTCCGACACATACTTGCCCCGCATTACAAAAGGCACCCCATACTAAACCATGGGAAACCCAAGACGGGTCAGCGTCTTCTAAAACGAGGGCAACGTCATTACCGCTGAGTTCTAGTGAGCACGGTCGAAATATAGGCGCGCATGTTTGCGCGATCTCTTTGCCGACCGCACGGCTCCCAGTAAAAGAGACGTAATCGACCCCAGGATGGGCAATAAGTTCCCTTCCTACTGATCCGTCGCCAAGAACGATGTTTAACACGCCACTCGGCAATCCGGCTTCCGCAGCGGCCTCTGCGTACGTAAGTGCTGTGATTGGCGATTTTTCAGATGGCTTGATGACGACGGTATTGCCGGCAAGGAGTGCCGGAGGAAGCGCCCATCCGATCATCTCCAGCGGATAATTCCAAGGTTTGACAATAGCCACTACCCCATAAGGTTCATGTACGATCGTACTTGTTTTTGTAGGCCACAGTTCACGGTTAAGTTCTGGTTTCTCTTCAGAGAGAACGTCGGGGGCAATCCGAGCAAAATATTCAATGAAATCTCCCGTCTCCAGTACCTCGATATCCGCTTCTGGTAGGGGCTTTCCGACCTCCTCGCGAATTATCCTTTTCAGTTCTGTTTCTTCGCCCGCCGCGCCATAACGTTTCCTTAGCGCCGTCGCCAAGCCAGTAACGTATTCACATCGCTGTCCGATGGGAAGCGCTGCCCAACTTGCTTGAGCTCGTCGCGCTGCGATCACGGCGAGATTTACATCTGCCACAGACGCATACACAGCGGCCGAAAATGGTTGACCAGTAAGGGGTGAGTTCCTGTTTTTCTTTGTGCCCTCTCCGCACCACTTACCATCTATGTAGTTCAATGCTTGCCGCATGCATTTCTCCTTAGTCGAATTATGAGGAGCTAACTTTTTTCGGCTTACTGCGCTGCCGCCAGACAAGAGTCACGAGCCCGATATAACTGGTCACCATGACGCCCAAGAATGCGAATAGATCATTTGCACTCTTGACTTGAAACGCGATCTTAAAATCTATGACATCTAGCAAAACTGCAATGCTTCCGGCTACTACGAGCCACGCGATAGTCAAAAGTATTGTCCGCGTGCCCGCTCGATTATTGCTCAATGCGTATTCGTAAACATTTTTCTCGTGGTCAAAATTTTCTTTTTCATCGGTGCGCAGTCGTATATTTCTCTCCAGCTCTAATGCTATTCTAGTACGCTCAATCTTTTCGGCACTTATTCTTACCGGAGCCGCCCACACAACGTCGTCGTAAAGATCGCTTATTTGTCTCGACGCTGGCGGCCAGTGATCTGCAATTTCTAATAAGGTATGTGACGCAAAGACGGTAAGAAACATTGTGTGCATTATACTACCATCAGAAAAAAATTGTTTTGAATCACAAATCCAGCGCATTGCTTTGAACGCAATGTGCAGCTCGTTAGACACGAGATCATCTTTTCTTGACGATGTTTCTATATAGCTTGGCAACTTCAGGTAAATGTACAAGACCTTGATTGTGTCGATGTGTGAGCCCCACATTCCATCGGCTTGGGATTGCTCGAAAAAACAAGCTGCCGATATCAAAGCTTTGCGCACGCGTTCGACCAACTCCTCATGATCCTTTCGCTCTTTTATTGTCTGATCGGCAATTCGCAGGTATTCGCCAAGTGCTTCTAATGCTTCTGATGTGGTAAAAAAATCATCCCACCAGCACGGTCCAAGATGTTGAAGTGTATCTGCGTCAATAACATTTTTTGGTATGGTCGCTTGTAAGAGAAGGTATTCAGAAATATCACGCAGCGCACGTATCCAAATTTGGTCGCGCGGCTGCTCATCTGAGAACGCCGTCTTACAAACGTCATTTACGAGCTTCGGAAAGTTTTGCCTTCCTTCTGCGAGGCAAACCGCGATGCTTGCAATATCAGCTGGACCGAAGGGATACTTAACCGTACGACGCCACATCGCGAATCGACGCAATAACCACAACAATCCCTTCTTTATTGCGGCATCGATAGATGTTTTTTGCTTTGCTGGAAGCGCATCCCCGAAGTGATGTTTAATGACAAAGAGTGCACGAATTACTGTTGCCGTATCCCAGGTAACATTTTCCCAACTTAACTCGTCATCCGATACATGTCGCGCGATACTGCAAAGCCAATCTGCAGTTTGGAGACATTTTCGTTCTATGCTGTTTAGAGCGGGCGAATCTTGTTCCGTTATCTCGAAACGTTTCAACAGATCAGAAAATCGGATCAGGTATATTAGCGAGAGTGCTGCTTCCCAAGCGCTATTAGATTCTTGCGCAAGTAACCTATCTGGCCCGGACCCAAACAGCCATTTGGCCACAGGACAAAGATAATTTCGGATTAGGACGGCCCTAAAAGTATCATCAAAAGGTTCGAAGGGGGTGTCTGGTCGCAACACTATAACACCTAATAAAATGCACGTGATAGTGGTGTAACGGCGTGTGGATGTCAATATATATTCATATATTCAGATATTCGCTCGAACAGTGTGACGGCTCGATTCCCGTTTGAATGCTCGAACAGGCCAGGAAGCAAAAAGTCGGCCTTATATACATCACGCGGTGTACGCGGTTGGCGCAGGGCGCTCACACCATAAACACCTTCTGCACCCCGTCACCGAAATGGTTGATGACTTTGACGCAAATGCGGCCCTTCTCCGGCTTCGGGAAGCCCATCGTGGCGACACCCACATAATGCTGTAGCGTTACGGGGCTTGATCTAACATCAATCTTGCGCGCGTCGCACATAAGACCCTGGCGCGATTCAAACAATTCAGAACGCTTAGACCTTTTCAATGGACTGCTACTGTCTCCAAGCTATGACGCAGCCTTTGACGCGGGGCTAATATCTTTCGATGACCACGGTGCGATCATTTTCTCGAAATTATTCTTAGCTGCCGATGCCAGGATCCTTGGATTGACTGCCGACGCGCGCATGTCTCGAATAGAACCGAAACATTTGTCGTACCTTGAACACCATCGATCGTCAGTTTTTGAGCACTAATTTAGCTCCGATAAGAGGAGTAGAGGAAGCAATTTTCGGAGCCAAAAGGCTTGGGTAAGTCCTTTTCGGCAACACTAAC
The DNA here is from genome assembly GCA_038206805.1 of Hyphomicrobiales bacterium. GTDB lineage: Bacteria > Pseudomonadota > Alphaproteobacteria > Rhizobiales > Xanthobacteraceae > Pseudolabrys. The sequence continues at coordinate 18,535 of JBBRAL010000013.1, forward strand.
GTGATAACGCCGCCCAGTGACAGATTCAGTCACTATTCGTAACGATCACCTCGCGCTTTCCATCGGTGCCTGTTTCATCCAGTTTGTTGCTGGCTTTCTCTTCGATTATTTTGCGTCGAGCCTTGAAAATGGCTTTTAGGTCGTCCCCCGGATTGTCGGCGAGATCACGTAGCGCCTGCCCAGTGACCACGCAAAGCACAAGCATCCCGGTCGGATCGATCATTGAAAATTTGATGCAATCGAGGCTCGTAGAATCAATCGAGCTATGAACATTTGTCGTCAGAGGCATCAGCGTTTAATCCGGAACGATTTGATATTTTTGCTTCACTTGCGCAAGCAGCGCCTCCGCCTGCGATAGCGCAGTGTCGACGTTTCGCACTCCAGAAACCGCGGTTATTGTAATTTCACCACGAGGGTGAACAACGATTGTAACATCGCCGCCGCCCATACCCTTGATCAGTTCCGCCGCGTGTCTGGCTTTAAGCTTAGGCTTGTCTTTCCTTCCGAGACGGACCCGACGCTTAGCGGCAATTTCGGGAAAACGTTCGGTGAAACCATCCTCGCGACAAACCAGCGTTGATAAGTAATCGGGGAGATCAGCACGATCGATAATCTGAAAACCGGGAAATAGGTCGAGCAGCTTTGCGTCAGGTAGGCCAACAAATATCGTCTCAATCCCCGGTTCTTCGGAGTCCACGCTGAGCATCATCAAGTCGAGAGGCGCGTTCAATTTCGTCTGCAGCGATCCGATCAAATCCTGCACAGGCGTCCACTCCGTGACGCCCATGTTCTTTTTTGCAAAAACGGTCATACCCATCGATCTACGGTTTGCGCCACTTGTCCGGATTTCCAACACTTGTGTGGCGAACACGTTCGACCAACACCGTTGCTTTCGGGTTTAGTTTTTCAGCCGCGGCAATTGCCTTTGCCTGCGTAGGCTTTACGACACTAGCGCGGTCTGAATTTGCTCTGCGAACCGCAAAGTCGCCTTGCTTCCGCTGTTCGACGAATAGATCTTTGTTGCTCATAGTTTTCTTTCCGTTTGTTTTTGCTCGCCCAACTAAAGAAGATCATAGGCCTAGGTAAGCCGCGATATATTTTGCGGCAACTATCACAAAAAACGGGCTCGCGGTCCGCACAACAAGACGGACGCGAGCCCGTTTCTGTTCTTTCTCGAGACGCTTTGCATCTTCGCCAATTTCGAATTCTTGATCGAGAAGGAATTGGCGTGCAACGTTATACTTGCCGAGCGCATTTAGATGCTCAACATGCCGGTCGATCATCGTCATGATCGCGAGCCGCTTGTCGACTTCCAAATACGTCTCACGAATTAATCTCCGCAAGTCGGCCGACAAGACTGCAGGCGAAGCCTGTGACTCGAGATTCGGCCTAATCATGGAAATTACTCCATTGCGGCGAGTAACGATGCGAGTACGGAATCAGGCCGCTACAGCTTCCATACTCGTTTGCAAGTGATGCGCATTAACGATCGCGAGCCGGAACGCTTCCATTCCGGCAGTATTGATGCCGAAACTCCGCGAAAGACGCTCTGTTTTTTCGTCGATTTCCCGGCCACGCTCATTGACCAGTCTACGGTCCTGAAGCGTGCGGAAGGTGTTGTAGACGGTCGTGGTATTCATCGCCCGTCCACTAAAGCGGTGTGTTAGGGCGAGAACGTCGTTGTAATCGAACGACTTCCCCATGTGCTGCATGTACAAGCCGCAAGCGAGCACAATCACTTCATTTTTCGAGAGAGGAGCGACGAAATTGGCCGAAGAAAGGGCCAGAGCGACCATCGCGTCATCGTGCGTCGAAACCGAAACAGCGGGTCGCAGCAACGCAGTGATCTCGTCCAACAATGCGTGCAGGCGCTTCGCATTGTACTCGGGGAGGTCGGCACTCAACGCATCCGCTTTGTTGTTTGTTACAAGGCGAATAGGACCATCGTCGTGCGGCTCGTGAGGCTGGATATGTGGTTTTTCGGTGAAGACCATGGGATTGCTCCTCAGATTGATTGTCCAACGGGATTCTGAACTGTCCCAACTTGCTACAGTTTGTAATTATAACGGGATAAAATCAAGTGCTAATTTTAACGTGTTGAAATTAGCGCGTCGTGCAGACGCGATTCGCTTTGTGCGTTCATTTGTGCGTTTTAGAATAAAAAGCTGAATAGTGTTTATATTACAATGATATATGGCGGAAGGGGTGAGATTCGAACTCACGGTACCCTTGCGGGTACGCCGGTTTTCAAGACCGGTGCCTTAAACCACTCGGCCACCCTTCCTTGCAGTGAAATCAATAGTTTAGCTTTTGAGGCCTGGTCAAATTGCCCCCGGATTGCCCCCGCTTGCGAATGATCCGTGGGATCCCCATTTATCTTCGTAGTCGGCCTACGTGAGGTCGACTATTTACGTGATGACCGCACGGCACAGCAAAACAGTCAAACCAGCAAAATCAGCATCAGCAGCAAACCAGCAAAATCAGCATCAGCAGCAAAACAAGCAAAACAGAACCAGCAGCCAAAAAATGCGGTCTTTACAGAGGCGGACGCGCTTCAACGCTAACTTAGTCGAGGTGACACCTTTCAGCCCTTAACCGGCCGTGGCCACGAGCCAAACATGGAAATATCCCATGATATCGGTTCGTTTCGAAGTCACGGCAGATGTGGTGACGATCATACGCTTGATCTGCATCGCGGTTCTGCTGATGGCATAAAAGATGACGGCGACCTCTGCAAAGCGGTCGCCGTTTTCTTTTTAGCGATGATCCTTAAGCCCGCGCGCGTCGCAGATCGTTACGGTTCGCCGCGCGCGGCGATGAACGTGGCCTCGATCGCGTCGGCGGCGCGGTCATCCACACTGGCAAACAGGTGGCCATAGACGCTGAGGGTGATGGTGGGCGACCCGTGGCCCAGGCGCCGGCTGATCGCCAGCACGTCCATGCCGGACGCGATCAAATGCGAAGCGTGGGTATGGCGAATCGAATGGAGAGTGACGCGCCGTTCGCCAGCCGCCTTTAGGGCCTCTTTCCATTCCTTCGTCAGACTGTTCGGGCTGCGCGGTTTGCCGTCAAAAGTCGAAAAAACAATCGCATCGGGCGGCGACTTGCCAATGCCGAGCCGCAGTCGCATTTCCTGTTGCACCTTCCAGTGGTCGCGCAGCACGGCAACGGCGGATGGCGCCAGCGTGATTGAGCGGCGCCCGAATTTCGTCTTGGGCGACTTGAACCGCAATCCCGCCTTGGTTTGTTCGAGCGATTGTTCCACTTGCAACACGGCACGATCAAGTTTCACGTCTTGCCAGCGTAGCGCCAGCAACTCGCCGCGCCGCATGCCGGTGGCAAGCGCAGTGACCAAAATCGGGTAGATGGCGCGGCCTACAAGTTTCCGCAGCACGGCTTGCACCTGGGCGGGCGACAATAAATCGATTTCGGCGGCCGCGACGCGCGGCGGGCTTACAAGTGCGGCCACGTTCTGTTGCACAAGGCCCCATCGGTTTGCGTGGCCGAGCGCGCGATGCAGGACGCGATGCACATGCCCGACCGTGCGAGGTGCGATTGGCTTGCGCGTGGTGTTGCCCTTGAGCAGTGTCGAATAGAGTTCGTTGATATGAATTGGGCGAAGCTTCTGCAGGTGAATGTTACCGACATTAGCGACGACGTGATTGCGCAGAAGCTCGGCATATCGTTCAAAGGTTTTCGGGCTGACATGACTGCTTGCCCAATCGCGCTTCCATCGATCGATGAATTCCGCGACCGTCACCTTAGACTGATCTACATATTCGCCCTTTGAATTTTCAGCGACCAGTGTTGCAAGCTTAATTTCCGCCGCGCGCTTTGACCCTTTGAACGAATGATGTTTCCTGATCCGCTTGCCGGTGGAGGGATCGTTGCCCGCGTCGAATCTCAGTTCCCAAGAATGCGTTCCGCGCCGCCGAATACTTCCAGTCATTTATTTTCTCCGCTTTCGGATTGCCTTGGGCTCGCTCGATTCCAATGGCCGGGAACCGCGTTTCTCGATTACATCGTGCCAAGCTTTGACGCTTGCGGTGTGCCGATTATATTCTTGCTCTGGAGTGGTCGAAGCCGCGTCTAAAGGTCGCGGTGGAGATATGCCCGCCGCCGACGCAAATATTTCTACTAACTCAACGTCCGATTTTCCTTCGAATGGGCCGCTGGGTGTGGCGCGGCGCTTCACCAAAACCATATCTCTATAGTTTGCAACGATGCCGGACATCGTGCCAGTAAACAAATCGAAAGTTCTCTGATCTTCGATCCAACGCCGGCCCGTAAACCTCTCGATATGCCATAGGCTCCTAGCGGCCGCCTCGGCGATCGAAAAAATATCCTGTCCCCACTGTTCGATCAAATAGTCACGCCGACTTAATGCGAGTTCAAGACGATATTCTACTTCCTCTGACAGCGAGCGACCGGAGCTAGTTGCTGCCTCCGCAAGGTCGTCGCGAACTCTGTCCCTGAGCCTAATCGTCAAGGGACCTCGGGTGCGTTCGCCGGCAAATTTTGGCGGGCGGCCCCTGAGGGGACCAGTCTGCGTTTTGGCCGTTTTCATACTTAGTAATCTCGTCATGTTGTGATTAAGTGATGCTATAATGCGTCAGATAAATTGACAACGCAAGTGATCCTCTTTAGGTATGTGGCGCGAGTCTGCATCATTAAATGGAAACAGCTATGCCCAAATTACGGATTTCCCCAATCCCAGCGGCGATAGACCGTGTTGTGTTCAGCGTGCCAGAAGCCGGCGCCATGCTCGGGCTATCCCGCAACGCTGCCTACGAAGCTGCATTCCGAGGCGAAATTCCCACGATCAAGATCGGAAAGCTGATCAAGGTGCCGAAGGTGGCGTTCGACCGGATGCTTGAGCAGGCTGGCACCGGTGCCGCCGCAAAATCTGCGGCGTGAGCTATGCCGCGATTTCGTTCTGATACGGGCGGGCGTCCGCTCGGCATTCACGTTCCGCCAGGCGAGGTAGAACTATATCTCGCCCTGGGTTGGTTGCTCGCCGATGAGCCGGGCTGCGGCACCGTGCGAATGTTTCCGCCGCCAACATCTTCCAATTTTGTCAATCAATCTGAGGCGCAAGCCGCGTGAACCGCGTTCCCGACAACCATAAAAAATTGCCCGCCAACCGAGCAGGCAAGATCGATTTTTGCGATGGAATACCTACACCAACACCTGGTCGAACGCAAACGCAACAGGGCTGATGCCGGAGCGATAAAACCAGCCGCTGATTTGCCGTCCGGTAAGTCTATGGCACCGGCAACCGCCGCCAGCCCACCAGCGGCGTCCGGGGTGCTTCCGTCTAGACGCCAAGAGCCTAAGGCCGCCTCCGGCTGCCGTCGCCTGTGCCGAGAGTGTGGAAGCTTTTTTCGGGCGCAGCGCGCCACGCGCCTGTTCTGCTCGGCTACATGCCGCACAACTTTCAACAATCGAAAGGCCGCGCGCGGGGCGGCGTTGTACAGCCTTGTAATGGCGCTCCGGTTTGCCCGCGACGAAGCGCAAAACGGGCATGTATGGTCGCTGCTTTGCCGGATGGCGGCAGCGTTTCGCGACGAGGATGAGCGCGAGCGCGCGGCGCGGCGTTCCTGGGATGACTTGGCAAAAGTCCGCGATCGCAATGCACGGCTTTCCGCAACTGTGGTTGGCGTCAACGTTGCTGGCGCGCGATCGAGGCGCCCGTCATGAAAATTGCCGGGGGGACGGCGGTTCTGCGCGCCGCCAAGTTGTCTTTGGCAGCGCGCATTTTATCCCAACCCGAGAGAAAAGCGCACACCCAAGATCAATCGGTTGCAATAGATTTTCCAACTACGTCTGCGGCTCTTAGTCGCCTTGCCAATCCGGCAGCGGCGCAAATTGAACTGTTGCGGCACGTGTGGCGCATCACAGATCCCGGGGTCCGGCGTCAATGGCTCCGCGAAGTCTTGGCACTGGGCGATGGTGAAAGAGATGCAACGACCGAACCCGTCATGGCGAGCCGTCGACAGCCGGGCGCGCAGCTCGCGATCGTCGCCGACCTTGATCGCTTCCTTGCCGATTGCGTCGAAAAGAATGCCGGCGGTCGCATACGGTCGGCCGATTTGTACGAGCTATTCATCGCGTGGGCGCGCGCTACCCGCCGACCCGAATGCACACATCAAAAATTTGGGTTGGACATGAAGCGTTGCGGCTTCAAGTTCAGAAAGTCGAACGTCGTTTTTTTTCTCGACATTCGCGCGGTCAAGACAGTTTCCGACTTTGGACGCCGCCGCTTGCGCAAGATCGCGCCCGCCAGCGGCGAAAGATGATGTTGGCGGCGATGGTTTCGAAGTTTAGAACGTTAAACGCTCCCACCCTCCCAAGATTTGGGAATGCAGGCCTCTCGTTAAGTCCTTGGTGGGAAAGGCGATGGGAGGACTTTGCCAGCATGGGAGGACCGTGCCGAGAACTCGGACTCACGCGCGCGCGCGCGCGCGCGCGTCATGGGGCAAACCATGTGCAGTCCTCCCATCCTCCCAAATAAGTTTGAATGAACAGAATAACCTAAGCTTTCTATGGACTTAAGTGTTGGAAGGCATTCGAGATGACAGTTTTTTCGGTTCCCAATGAGTTCCAAGGGGGTTCCGAGTGCGGCGGGCGGGGTAGCGGGTGACCTTCGGCAAATTTTTCCGAAGGTCGGATCGGAAGCAACAAGCGAATTAGGAAATAGAATGGGAAAACATCAGCCAGCGCTAAGCGCGATCGATATGACGCGGGGCTGGTCGCTGCTCGATCGGCGGATACGCGCGGGCGGAAACCCGGCAAATCTGCCGGGTTTTTGCATTCATAGGGTAGGGGCGGGCTCATGCGACGCCCGTCTGCAACACCCGCCATATTCACATGGCCAGGAGGGCAGCAATGGCGACAGTCGGCACGGCTATAGCGCAGCAAGCAAAAGCAACGTGGCATGAATGCGCCAGCCGCAGAAGACTGTTCGCTCGACCTTTCGATGTTGGTCGAACTCAAAAATAATTTAGACGAAAATTTCCCTTTAACGGAAAACCAACGGCACCTGCTCGGCGAGGTGCTCGGGCGTCTAATTTTCGGCGAACGCAACCTTCTGGCGGTGTTCGGCGTGAAGGTTTCGCCTGGGCAGCGTTCGGCAGCAACGCGGAATGCGATTGATCAGCGCAACCGGTTGATCTGTGAGGTCGCCGCAAAATTCTATCCAAGCCTATCGTTCAACGAACAGTCACAGCGAATCTCGGAAGCTTGGAGCCGGTATACCGCGAGCGCGTGGCACCGTGAAAAATCGTGCATTGAGTGTCCCAGCAGACACGCCGGCAAGATATATGGGGCGCTGTGGAAAATTATGAAAAGTCCCGAAACGTCACACGTTTTGAGCGCCGAACGGCTGCGAAAAGTATTGGTCGCGAGCTCGCCCTATTCATGACCAACGTTCGCGCCCAACTTGACGGCAACGAGGCGAAGCAGGCGAGGAAGCAATGAACGCGATCATCCTAAACGGCCTAGCGTATCGGTTGCCGGAAACCGCTCGGCTTAAATTAGAATCGCTAAGGGGCGAAAGTGACGCCGCGAACGCTGGCTGTCGGCAACTGAGCGAAACGCTGCGCGAGTTGCGCGTGCAGAAACGAGAAGCGGAAGCCGACGCCGATCGTATGGCGACGGGAAAGGGATTCCAGCGCTCATACCCGAAAGATCATCCGACCCTGGTCGCAACTCGGCAAAAAGCAAATCGAGCATCAGCGGAAATCTGTCGAATTACGGCGGCAGTAGAGGACCTCAGCGAGCATTGGAAATGCCTCGCCGGGCTCGTTAAAAATCTCGAAAACTGGATTAGCAACCTGGGCGATGCTGGGATCGAAAGTTGTGGCGCGCCTGTGGCGCCAGACTTGCACAAGGGTGAGTCCATCATCGATGCCATCGAGCGTTGCAGGCGCCGGGTCCGCGAATTGGCTGCCAATCTACAATCGGTCCACGCTGCACCAATTACGAGCGCGCGCGCAAAGCAACTGATGCGCAATCAGGTGGCCGACATCGCCGCGCGCGGCACGCCAGATATATTTCCGCTTATTGAGCACGGCGAGCAAATCGCGTGGCCAAAGTTAGATCAAAAATTCAGCGTTTCGACAACCGGCGGGCATGCCGGGTTCGCGCGCGGCGAGATTTTCGATCCAATTGCGATGCAAATTTGGCTACATCGCGATGCAGTGGTCACGGCGCTCGATCGCGAAATTGAAAAATGCGCCGATGACAAATCCGCCTTGGACGATGCCGCGCGGGCGGGTCGCGTAAAAGAGCTGCTGGCGGATATGTTCGCGATGGAACGCGACGAGGAATCTCTAATCGAGACCGCGGCAGCGCGCGACTTTAAGATCGATCGCCGGCAAGATGCGGATCCCCGAGCTGTGCTTGGCCTGGCGAACTCCCTTCCACCACCCAACAGATAGGCGAGCGAAGTCATGCAAACCGAACCAACGATGATGATCAAGACCGCGAAAGGGTGGCGTCTCGTTGCTGCCCAGACCATTAAGGATGAGGACGGAGAGGAACGCCTTGTCCCGAAACACTCCGCGGATGCGGTCCAATCGCTCAACCCAAGCCACCGCGTGGGACTGGATGCTGCAGTGAATCCAGCACCCAAATCAAATGAAGATGCTTGGGGTATGGCGATCGACATGGTGAATGCAGAAAATGGTTTGACAGCGCCAGCGATGGCAAAAACATGAGCAGTCCGCGCGAGCCATCGACCGCCCAAGATATCTCGATGGCAACGCGCGCTTGCGGTGCCGATCTGCTTTTAGTCTTTTGGCAGGTCGGCACCGCATCACGGGTCCTTCCCGGCCTAAAAGTAATGCGGGCGGCAACGGCGCGATCTATCGCTAGTCTGAGTGGTTTTTCAAAGCCTTAACGTAAGTTAAGGCCAAGCCTTAACCCCTTAACCCCATGGTGCGCGAAATGTCCGAGGGCAACGTCTCCATCCGCTTTTCCGTACAGGACGCGGCGGTCGTTCGTCAGGCGCTTGCAGACCTCGGCAAAGACGGCGAGGCCGCTATGCGGCGGCTCGATATCGCCGCCGCACAAGGCTCGGCCGGGCCCAGCGCGCTCGATCGCGTGGTGGGCGCGCTGCGGCAAAACGTAGTCGGCATGGCGCTCTCGGTCGGCCCGGCCGGCACCGCGCTGGTCTCTCTCGGGCTCGGCGGCATTGCGGCGGGCGCTGGCATCGGCGCCCTGATCGCTGTTCTCGGCAAGATGACCGACGCCAGCAACGCGCTCGCCGACAAGGCGATCGCCATCCGGCAATTTTCCGAAACGGTCGGAATGTCGACCGACCAGGTGCAGGCGTTGACCGAGGCCGGTGCGAGGCTGGGGCGCTCGCCCGAACAAGTGCAGCAGTTTGTCGAGCGGTTCACCACCCAAATGGTGCAGTTGCAGCGTGGTGCCGGCACGCTGCGCGAGGAAATCCTGCGCATCCCGAATATCGGGTCGCAACTCGTGCAGCAATTGGCGACGGCGCGCAATATCGCCGACGCCTGGAATATCGTCTCGCGGGCCTACAAGGCCGCCAACGATGCCGGCGACATTCTGGCGCGTAACGCCATCACCCGCGCCATCGCCGGCCAGCGCGGCGGCCTCGGCACCGGCGGTATTCTCGGCGCCACCGCCGACGCCGGCGGTATCGATGCGCTCACGCAAAAGGAAATCGCGAAAGGCTCGATCCTCGATCCGGCGACGATCCAGCACGTCGCGGATTTGCGCAAAGAAATTCTCCAGCTTAACGAGGCGGCATTTAAGATTTTAACCTCGATGTTTGCCGAGTCGATGCTGCAAGGGGCAAAGCGTTTTTCCTCGACCCTGGTCGAAATCCTAGCCGAGGCGGCCAAGTTCCAAGCATCGCCGTCGCTCGACAAGCTGATCGAGTGGTCGAAAGCCGCGCCCTGGTGGGTGGTGGCGATTCCGGGCATCGGGGTTGCCCTTAAGGGGTTCGGCGTGGCCGGCGCTGCGCTCGGCGCTGCCGGCGGCCAGACCGACGACCAGCGCCAGCTCGACACACTGACGACGCGAAAAAGCTATCTGCAATCGCGCATTGTCTCGGAACAAGACCCGGTTCTGGTGCAAAGGCTCGCCGGCGCGCTTGATGCGGTCAATAAGCAGATCGCCGACCTCGAAAAGAAAGACGCTTCGAGGATCAAGGTTACGATAAATGCGCTGCATGGCAGCGATGCCGCGCCCGGCGTGCCGTTTCCGATGGCGCGGCCGGCGGGCGATATGCTCGGCGGTCCGGCGCCCAAGAAAGCCGAGGCCATTCTCGCGGACCTGCGCGAGCAGGCCGCCGTCCTCGGCCAGGCGATCAATCCGACCGAGCAGTTCACGCTCAAGCAGACCGAGCTGAATGCCGCGATTGAAAGAATTCCAGCGCTGGCCGGTTTTGCCGCGCGCGGGCTTGCCGCCCTTCGGCTCGCACAAGAGCAGACCAGTGTCTCGATGCGGGAAAAGCTCGGAATAGCAAGACAGGACGAAATACAGGCGGTGCGTGCCGCCGAACTCGATAAGCAATACGCCGACGGCTATATGCGCTACGCCGGTGACCGCGCCACCGCCGAGCGGCTCGTCGCCAAGGAAATCAAGGCGACGATGGAAGCGCAGCAAATCAGGATTGCGCAATTTCCATCGCTCAAGCAAATGCAAATAGCGTCCGGCGATGTGACCAAGACCCTCGACAAGTTCGGGACTGATCTGTCCGGTAATGTCGTCTCTGGCTTGACCGACGTCGCTTTTTCCACTGACGGGGCGACCGCCGGATTTAAGCGTTTGGAAACGCAACTCGCCCGCACCGCCCTGCAAATGGTGATCCAGGCGACCATCGGTCGCACGGTGTCAACACTGTTCCAGGGTTTTTTCGGCAGCATCGTATCGCCGCTATCTGGTGGCAGCGCGCCGATGAGTCTCGGTAATGTGGGGGGCACAGGTATCGGCGACCTCGGCGGCCCGAGCGTTGGCAAATCTGGCGTGGCTTCCAGCATAGCCGCCGGCCTTGGCTCCAGCCGCCCTAATCCGATGATTTTCCCGCCGACCGCTCCCGCACAGGATCAAAATGGCGGCGGCGCGCCGGTTAATGTCGGAATCACATTCGAGGATCATGCCGGCGTCACCGCCGAAAAGACCTCGCAAAGCCGCAGCGGCAACGATCTGCAAATGAGGGTCGCGATCCGCAAGATGGTCGGCGAGGACCTGGCCGGGGGGCACCATGATGGAGCCATGCGGCGCTATGGGTTGCAGCGGCAAACCTTGAGGATCGGATGACCTTTGCCGCATGGCCGTCGCATGGTGCCCGACTGGCGAGCGATATGTCGCTCGCTGAACTGCTCTCTCTCAAATTCTACACGAATAGCCCCGAATTCCAGCAACGGTCTGCGGCGCTTATGGTGGTTTTAGCAAAGCAGATGGCCGCCGACAAAAAATTCGATTTTGAAAAGGCTGCGCGCGCGACTGCCTCCGAACTGCAAATCCCAATTGACATGGCGAGGGCCAGTCTTCGCAATGGCCTCGAGATCTATACCGCAGCGGTCCCGGCAAGCGGTGGTGTCCAGTAAAGGGATTGTCCGCGCGGATCTGAGATTTCGCGAGGCATAGGGATTCCCATGCAACTCGGTTGTTGTTAAACTGTCCTTCGCCGTCCAGTAGAGGCGGCTGACGGGGATGAAGCATGTTGCGTTTTGCGGTGGCGATGGCATGCGCCCTGGCGTTGGCTGCCTGCGCCTCGATCACGCGCGGCACTAGCGAGGCAGTGGTGTTCGACAGCGATCCGCCCGGTGCCGAAATGCGGTCGGTGTTCGATTATCCCTGCGGTGGACCGTGTCCTGTTAGAGAAAATCGAGCAGATGACAGCGCGCCCTACATCGATGTTGAAACCCGAACGCCGATCGAGCCCGGCCCAGCCTGTGTTACGCCGTGCACGATCCAGGTCGCGCGCAAGCAAAAATTGATTGTGACCTTCAGTAAGTCCGGCTATGCGCCGCAGACGGTCAAACTCGGCCACGCGGTTAGCGCCAGCGGCGGTATGGGAGTTGCCGGCAATCTGGTCGCCGGCGGGGCGGTCGGCTTGGCGGTCGATACCGGGACCGGTGCCGGCTATGATCATGCGCCCAATCCGCTCAAGGTCGTGCTGGCACCGTTGGCCGGCGGCCGGCGGCGGGCGACCCCGTAGGAAGCCCGCCCATGCGCTAAAACGATTTAGGGCTTACCCAAGTATGCCCGCTTGCGCCCGGCGGGCAAATCAGCGATTCTGAGTGCGCGGCCCTGATCGGCGCGAACCGACCAGGGCTACGACTTGCCACCAACCGCCACGGAACGGCGACCGATGACCGACTCAATTAATATCAAAAAACCATCCGGTTTTCCGCTTGGCTGTGGCTCCCATACACAAGGAGCACGCGACCATGACTATCACCACATCACGCCGCGCAATCCTCACTGGATTCGCCGTCGGACCCGCTGCAGCCCTTATCCCTGCGGAATTCTGCATGGCGGCTCCGGCTGCCAAGGAGAGTGCTGAGCTACTTGCCTTGGGTGAGCAAATCGACCCGTTGCTCGCCACGTACCGGGCAGCGGTTGCGCGACACCGCGAAGCTCGCGCCAACGCGGAAGCAAACTGTCCGCCGGTTCCCGAAGAGCTTGTGTGCAAGGGTCGGCAATGGGCCGGCTGTACCGCGTGCGAGGCTGACGTCGAAGGCAAGATTATCTGGCCTCCGAACTATGTCGGTACCGATGGCAAGACCTATGCTCCCGCGTCACGGAACATCCTTAACTCTGAAAACACAAATGCCGTTATCGCGAGAGGCAACCTCAATTGCGATGGTCGCACGCAATTTGGCAAGCAGCTCCGCAAACTGATCCGAACCGCGGAGCGGTATGAAGCCGAACGTACGGCTGCAATTGAGCGGTCTGGTGTGCGAGATACGGCTGACAATCTTTCCTGGGCTGCTCTTAGAATCGAATTTCTGGCCGTTGAAATCCGCAAGATCGAGCCGACAACGGTGCTTGGTCTTCAAATCTATGCTCGAGCTCTCATGGCTCATGCCGAAGCAGAGATTGATGCTCATGGCTTCAAGGGGCGCGCCGGTTCGATATTAGGACTGGAGATCGCGCGCGGCATGATGAAGATAGGGACGGCGGTGCAATCATGACAGCAATCGAAAGAATCGATCGGCCACCGTCCGGCTGGTTTGTACTCGATGTGATGAAAAAAGAATCGCGCAAGTGGGATTGGGTCGGGCTGATGGTCAGCGTACACCCCGACGATCTCAAAACCTGCGCCTGCGAATTTCCGGCGTTATTCTATGTCCGCCCCAAGGACTATCGCCCTGGGGACAGAACAGCACGCCAATGTTTGGTCCGCATCGCCGGCAAGCATAGGAACAAGGATGCCGCCTGGGACGCGCTAGAGAACATGATCGCCACGCGGCATTGAGGAAGCGACCCCTGGTGCGCGCCTGGCGCTTGGCTGCTCGATCGGCCTGGGAGGATGGGCTTTCCTTGGGAAGGCCGCACGAACATCACTGCACGGAAGAGGGACGGCGGCAGCGGTGCCGGCGGTGCCGGCGGCGCCGCCGGCGCCTGAGCCTTCCGTCATCGCGGCCCGCCTACGACCTTCCAGGGAAGCTGCCCGTGAGTTATTTCGACACCCGATGATCTGGACTATGGGCGAGTTTTCAGGTCGGCGCTTGGCTGCCCGATCGGCGCGCTCGGCGCTCAGCTGCTCGGCCAAAATTCCGCCAATTGGCGGATTTGCTCGTTCACGCGGCCGGCTTGGTCCATAGCCTCGACAAGTCGGCCGAATTTATCCGGCTCACGCTAGGCCGCGTCGGCGGGCCATAGAATTTTGCCCCCGTGATTGCCCCCGGACGGTCGATTATAGGCAGGGATGAAAGGGGACGGTGGTCGCGGCTGGCGTTATAAAATGCTTACAGAATAGGGCGGTTCGGTACTTAAGCGGACTGGTGGGCATAACTGGATTAGAATTTCAAGACCGGTGCCTTAAACCACTCGGCCACCCTTCCGTAACGCCCGTCCGATCATAGTCCAATGGTCGATAGCTATCGCAGTTGCAAGCGCGGAAGACCCTGGCTATGGGCTCTAAGGCATTGCCACGCAATCGACAAAGTCTGGACTAAATGTCGCCGTGGAACCAATTGTTTACCACGCCCAAGCCGGGTGGTTCCCGGAATGGCCGCAACAGGCTATGCTAAACGCTCGCAGAGGGGACATCAGGCAGGATGGGCGGATTCGGGGGTATTACCGGATTAGACCGGTTGGCGCGCCTGTTGGGCGTCGCAGCCGGTTGCCTCGTGCTGGCCAACTGCTCGGGCGGGCTGTCCGGCAAGGTCGATCCTCGATATGGCGTCGCCTCCAGCGCCCGCGTGGTCGGGCAAGGCGAGCCGGTGCCCAAGGGCGGCGGCGTCTACCGGGTCGGCAAGCCCTATAGGGTGGCGGGCCGCGAATACGTACCGCACGAGGATGTCAACTACAGCGCCGTTGGACTGGCGTCCTGGTATGGCGACGACTTCCACGGCCGCTACACCGCCAATGGCGAAGTTTTCGACATGAACTCGATCTCGGCCGCGCATCCGACGCTGCCGCTGCCGTCCTATGTCCGCGTCACCAACGTGGCCAACCAACGCTCGATCGTGGTGCGCGTCAACGACCGCGGGCCCTATGTCGGCAACCGTGTCATCGACCTGTCGGTCAAGACCGCCAAGCTGTTGGGCTTCTACGGCCATGGGGTGGCCAAGGTGAAGGTCGAATATGTCGGCCGCGCTCCGCTCGCCGGCTCCGACGACCGTAAGCTGATGGCAACCTTGCGCGATGGCGAACAGGGTTCTGGCGCGGCCATCCAGGTGGCGTCCAACAAGCCGTTCACGCCCGCCTATTTCGATTCCCGGCCGATCACGCAAGTTTCGTCACAAGTGCCGAGTCCGCCCGAGCGGCCCTACCGGGTCGGCGGGGGCGCCCAATATCCGCCGGCCCAAATGGAGGCCCAGGCGGCGCCGCGAGGCTCGACCATGGAGTTGGCGGCCGCCACCCGCCCGCAGGCCAATGAGCCCGTGGCACATGCCCCGCTTGCGCCCGCGGTCTCGCCGGTCTCCGCCTATGCCCCGGCGCTTTATGATGGCCATGCGGGATTCATGAGCGGCCGCGGCCTTTACTGAGCCGCATTTTTCGGTCACAGCGCTGCCATTCAAGCGGGCACCCTGCGTGCGCGGAGCATGATCCCGAAAAACCTGTCCTCGATGTGATTGGGGATGGGGACCGGTTTCGATTAAGATCGTGCTCAAGAATAACGACAAGAAGCGTTGGCGAATGACCGGCAGGATTTTTCAAATTGCAGGCTTGCTGATGGCGGTGGCACTGGTCGCCGGCCTTGGCAGCTTCACCTATGCCGCGACATCGGCGCACAAACCCGGCTCAGGGCTTGCTGCGAAAAAGAACACACCCAAGAAGGATGCGCCCAAAAAGGATGGGCTCAAGAAGGACGAGCCGAATATTTCGGCTCCGCACGCCATCCTGGTCGATGCCGAGAACGGCGGCATCCTGTTTGAGCGCGACCCGGACCAGCTGATCTTTCCGGCCAGCCTCGCCAAGCTGATGACCGCCGAATACGTGTTTCACGAGCTCAAGGAAGGTCGCATCAAGCTCAGCGACGAATACGAGGTGAGCCAGAATGCATGGCGCAAGGGCGGCGCGCCCTCGCACAGTTCCACCATGTTCGCCGCGCTGCACAGCCGAGTGAGCGTCGACGACCTGCTGCACGGCATGATCGTTCAGTCTGGCAACGATGCCTGCATCGTGCTGGCCGAAGGGATCGCCGGCAGTGAGGCGGAATTCGCCGCCAAAATGACCGCGCGCGCGCGTGCGATCGGCCTGACGAAATCGGTGTTTGCCAACTCCAACGGGCTGCCCGATCCCGGCACCCATGTCACCAGCCGCGAACTCGCAATGCTGACGCGCCGCATTATCCTCGACTATCCGGATTTCTATAAGATTTTTTCCCAGCCGGAATTCACCTGGAACAAGATCCGCCAGCAGAACCGCAATCCGCTCCTGGCCTTGAATATCGGCGCCGACGGTCTGAAGACCGGCTTCACCAGGGAAGCCGGCTACGGCCTGGTCGGATCGGCGGTGCAGAACGGCCTGCGGCTGATCGTGGTGGTCAACGGTCTCAAGACCGCCAAGGAGCGCGCGGACGACGCCAAGAAATTGCTGGAATGGGGGTTTCGCAGTTTCGAGCACCGCGCTTTGTTCGCCGAGGGTCAGATCGTCGGCGAGGCCAAGGTCTATGGCGGGGCGAGCGGACATGTTCCGCTGGTGACGGGCGGCCCGGTGCGGGTCATGCTGCCCAAGAGCGGCGGCGAAAGGCTGATCGCCCGGATCGTATATCGCGGCCCGGTGCCGGCGCCGGTTGTGCAGGGCCAGACCATCGGCGCGCTCAAGGTGTGGCGCGGCGATAACGTGATCCTGGAGACGCCGCTCAAGGCCGCCGAAAGCGTGGATAAAGGCAATCTGCCGCAGCGCGCCATCGATGCCGTAACCGAGCTGATGATCGGCCTGTTCCGCGCCGGGGCCCAGCGGCTATGATGCCATTGTCATTCCGGGCTCGTTCGCGGAGTCTGTCATTAGGCCGCGCGTCGCGTGGACCCGTTCGCTCGCGCCCCGGAATGGCCGGGGATTAGATGCGCGGACGTTTCATCACCTTCGAAGGCGGCGAAGGCAGCGGCAAGTCAACCCATGCGGCGAGCCTGGAGCAGCGGCTCAAATCGCTGGGGCTCGACGTCGTGCGTACGCGCGAACCGGGTGGCTCGGCGGGCGCCGAGATCATCCGCCATATTTTACTTTCCGGCATCGCCAAACCGCTGGGCGCGGAGACCGAGACGATCCTTTTCGCGGCCGCGCGCGACGATCACGTGCGCAATACCATCCTGCCGGCGCTCGAGGCTGGACAATGGGTGATCTGCGATCGCTTTATCGATTCCACCCGGGTCTATCAGGGCACGCTCGGCAAGGTCGATGCGAAGCTGATCCGCGGCCTGGAACGCATTACCGTTGGCGACGTAATGCCCGATCTCACATTTATCCTCGACGTGCCGGCAACCGTCGGCCTGGCGCGCGCCAAGCACCGGCGCGGAACAGGCGTAGCCGACCGTTTTGAGGCAGAGTCGGTTGAGTTTCATGAGACTTTGCGCAAGGCCTACCTCCTGATCGCCGAACTAGAGCCCGCGCGTTGCGTCGTCGTCGATGGCCGCGCACCGCGCGAAGTGGTGGCGGAACGCATTTGGGCGGCCGCCGAGCAGCGCCTGCACCCGGAACGGCTAGGCGCTGCGGAAGCGATAGCGCCGTGAGCGACGACGACAGCGAAGAGCGTGACGTCCTGCTGCCGCGCGAAACCTCCGTGCTGTTCGGCCATGCGGAGGCCGAACAGGCGCTGCTTGAGAGCTATAAAGGTGGCCGCATTCCGCATGCCTGGCTGATCGGCGGACCGCCCGGCATAGGCAAGGCGACCCTTGCGTACCGATTGGCGCGTTTTGTGCTCGCGCATCCGGACCCGCAGGCGACGGCGGTACAAGCGGCCACATCGCTGGCGGTCGCGCCTGACAATGCCGTGGCGCGCCGCATCGCCGCGCAAGCGCAAGGCGACTTGCTGGTGCTGGAACGCAGCATCAACGAGCAGACCGGCAAGCTCTACACGGTGGTCCGCGTCGATGACGTGCGCCGCACGGTGTCGTTTTTCGGCTCGACCGCGGGCGAGGGCGGCTGGCGGATATGCATCGTTGATACCGCCGACGAGCTCCAGCGCGAAGGCGCCAATGCGATGCTTAAAGTATTTGAAGAACCGCCGCCGCGCGCATTGCTGTTGTTGGTGAGCGCTGCGCCGGGCCGCCTACTGCCCACGATCCGCTCGCGCTGCCGGCGTCTGTTGCTGCGGCCGCTGGCCGCCGACGATGTGGCGCGCGCAATCGCGGCCTCGGCCGGGCGCGGCGTGGATGACACGAACGTGCGGCAGGCGGCGGCTGCCGCCGACGGCAGTGTCGCGCGCGCGCTTCGATTGCTCGATGGCCCGGCGCTGGCTTTGCGCCAGCGTGTGCTCGACCTGTTCGCGCAACTCCCAGACCCCGACCCGCGCGCGCTGCATGCGCTTGGCGATGCGCTCGCCGGCAACGAACCGCAGACGCTTTTGGCCTTCATGGACATGGTCAATGGCTGGCTGTCGGCGCGCCTTGAGCACGACGCCAGCCAAATGCCGCGCATGGCCCGCACCGCTCAGGTGTGGGAGAAGGTCAACCGCGCCGCCGCCGACGTCGAGACCTACAATCTCGAACGCAAGCCGCTGGTGTTTGCAGTATTCGGCCTGCTGGCCGAGGCGGCGAGGGGATGAACATGCGCTTGCTACCCCATCTGCTGCGCCGTTTTGTCGAAAAGGGCCAGCTTACGCTGCGCACCCATGACGGCGCCGAGCATGTCTTTGGCAGCGGCGTGGACGGCCCCTCGGTCAGCATTCGGCTGTTGGACGCGCGTGTCGAGCGCGAACTTTTCTTCAATCCCGAACTGGCGACCGGCGAGGCCTATATGGATGGCCGCCTGGTGTTCGAGGACGGCAGCACGGTCTACGACCTGCTGCTGCTGTTCTCGGTAAATCGCCGCGGCCTGGGCGCGCATCCGCTGCAGCAGGCGCTGCGCAAGGTGTGGCGGACGCTGCGCGGGTTCCATCAATCCAATCCGCTCGGGCGTGCCGCGCGCAACGTGCGCCAGCATTACGACCATCCGGCCGCGTTTTATGCGCTGTGGCTCGACCCGGCGATGAACTATTCCTGCGCCTATTTCAGCCGTCCCGACGAGCCGCTGGCGGACGCGCAACGCAACAAATTGCGTCACATCGCGGCCAAGCTGCGGATTGAGCCTGGCATGCGGGTGGCGGAGATCGGCTCGGGCTGGGGCGCGCTGGCGATCTATCTGGCGCAAACCTGCGATGCACGCGTCACGGCAATCAATGTGTCGTCCGAACAGATCGCGACGTCGCGCCGGCGCGCGCAGGAGGCCGGCGTTGCCGACAAGGTCACCTTTGTGGAGAACGACTATCGCGAGCTGGGCGGCGCCTTCGACCGCATCGTCTCGATCGGCATGATGGAGCATGTCGGCGTCGGCCATTTCGCCGAATATTTCGGCACTGTCCGCGGCCTGCTGGCGCCCGGCGGCTTCGCCCTGATCCATGCGATCGGGCGCATGTCGCCGCCCGGCTCGACCGCCCCGTTCATCCGCAAATATATTTTCCCGGGCGGCTACGTGCCGGCTCTGTCGGAAGTCTTTGCCGCCACCGAACATGCCGGCCTGTGGGTCGCCGATTGCGAGATCCTGCGCCTGCATTATTACTGGACGATCCGCCATTGGCGGCTGCGGTTTCTAGAGCGCCGCGGCGAAGCCGTCGCCATGATGGGCGAGCGGTTCGCGCGCATGTGGGAATTCTATCTGGGTGCGGTCGAGCTTGGCTTCCTGCACGGGTCCAATATGGTGTTTCAACTGCTGCTGTCGCAGCGCCGCGACGACGTGCCGGTGATCCGCGACTACATGGTCGATGATGAGGGCGCGTTGCGCGACCGCGAAATTTGACGGCGCACCTCTAATTATAGCGCGTTTGGCTATGACCAATAAGCGCGAGCTTTGGACGCCGGCGTTCCGCGCGCCGCCGCCCTTTAATTGTTCCAAGTGTTCAATTTGGAACAGCGCGGCACCTCGATTGGTGGCATGTATTTCCTAATTAACAATGTTCATCGCAGTTTTTGTCGCGGTGAATACTCATTCGGTACGTACACAATTACGGCTGGCTGTAAAGCCAAATTGCCAGATTGGGTGCGTTGCCTTGCAAGGGGGACACACTCATGAAGTCGCAAGTCGTCAAGCGCTCGATCGTCATCGGCGGCCATAAGACCAGCGTCAGCCTGGAAGATGCCTTCTGGAGCGAGTTGAAGGAAATCGCGCATGGCCAGCAAATGACGCTATCGACCGTGGTGCGCGACATCGACACCGGCCGGCGGCAGGGCAATCTGTCGTCCGCCATCCGGCTGTTCGTGCTTGACAACATACGCACGCGCGCATCCGCGGCTGGCGCCGATCACGCCACTGCGAGTTTGATGAACGAGGCAAGCGGGCACGAACGCGGCCAAGATAGGGACCAAGATCGCAGTCAGGTAGCCTGAGCGCGCGCAGGCCGAGCAGGCGAAGAGGATCAGTAGCCGCGGCGACGGACTTTTTTCGCGGCCTTGCGCGCGGCATAGCGGGCATCGCGCTCGGCTTTCTGCTCGGCTGCCAGCGCTGTGGCCTTTTCGGCCGCCTCCGCCGCGATCAACGCTTCGAGTTCCTCGGCCTCGCGCCGCTTTTGCGCGGCGAGTTCGGCTTCGCGCGCGGCTTGCGCGGCGAGTTCGGCTTCACGCACTTTTCGGGCGGCCTCGCGCTCGGCCATGCGGGTGGCGCGCGCTTCGTTGATGGCTATCCGGTTGAGGCGCTGCTGCTCGAGGGCGGGGTCCTGCAAGGCGGCGCGAAACTTGTCAAACATCGCTTTTTTGACGGCGGCGGCGTTATTCCGACGTTCCAGAACGTCGGGGCTTCGAAAGTGGCTCATCGATTCTCCTGAGGGGAATAGGCTTGGCTGCATATATGACGCGGCGATGAAAACTTCAACATCGCAGGCGCCGGATTCAGCGGTTTTACCGCTTGCCGCCAGGCGCCGTCCCGGATGCCCGAAAGCTAGGGTTTCATGTATTTGCCGAAGAACGCGATGCTATCGGCCACCGCTTGCCGCTGTATTGCGTCCGGAGCATAGGCGCCGTCGGCATTGCGCATGGGATAGACGAATCCGTGCAGCGCGTGGTCGTAACTCGCCCATTGCGCGTCCTTGCCGGCTTCATTCAGCAGATCGTAGCTCACGCGAAAAATTCCTTGCAACTCGTCGGTATCGCGGCCCTGCACGAAAATCGGCGTAGCAATCGTGCTCACCCTTTGTTGCGCCACGTCCTCGGTAATGCGCCGGCGGACCTTGGCGGGCTCGCGCATCAGCATTTTCTCGACATTGAGTAGGCCGGTTTTCGCATCGACATGGGCGGTCTCGTCCGGCTTGAGCCGGAGGAATTCATGACTGGCCGGCTCGCTCGCCACCATGGCGCTAAATCCGCGATATTCGGACGCAATCTTGAAAGCCATTTCGCCGCCATGGCTCATGCCCATATAGCCGATACGCGCGGCATCGATGCAGGGCAGGGTCTTGGCATATTCGGCAACGGCGATGACGTCTTCGTATTCCAGCGGACCGCGATTGAGCAGTTGGCGGCCTTGCCGGCCTGATTGGATGAGCTTGCCGATCTTGTCGTAGGCATAGTCGACTTCCGCCCGGTAGCGCATCCAGGCGACCGCATAGCCCATTTTGAGAAACTGCTCCTGGGTCCAGCTGCGGTTCTGCGTATGCTCGCGCAGGACCGCCATGCCGCCGCCGCCATTGCCGGTGGCAAACAACACCAGCGGAAACGGTCCGGACCCCGCCGGCGTGCGCAACCCGATTGGAATGTAGGCGCCGTCGACCATTTCGACATAAATGAGATGGACCGGGAAGGCCGAGCCCGCCACCTGCTCGGTCACCACCACATGTTCGGGATCGATTTTGGCGTAAGGCCAGGGCGCCGTTGCGGTCATGATCGGGCTCGCTACTGTTTTCTCCCAGCCGAAGCCGGATTTGGGGCTACCCCGGATTCGGCAATGCAATTTGGCGGCAGGGTTGCGGGAAGGGCGGTTTGAAACGGAGCGGCTATTGGCGCATCAGGCCGCAATACCTTTGCCTCCCATTATCCCAGCAGCCGGTCCTGACGCAATATGCCTGGCGCGCGTTGCAGACGGTTATGCAATCCGAATTCGGAGCCGGGCTGGGCACGCTTTTGCAACTGGCGAGGCAGGTTTTTTTCTCGCCGCTGCAACGCATCGGCTGCGCCAGCGCAGTCTGCGAACAGAACAGGCCGAGCCCAACCACGGCGACAATCGCCGTTAAGAATTTACATCTAACGGATGGCATGCTCGCTCCGAATTGATGACAGGTCGCGCCTGCGCGCGATATTATTACGTTTGCATCGCGGCTCCCGGTCTAGAGTTTAGCCTCCTCGAACGCGTTCACCCACATGGCGCAGATGCCGGAGCGCACAATATCCGTGCGCGTGAATTCGATCACCGGCACCGGCAGGTTCTGCGCCTCGATCATGCCGATGACGGTGCGCAAGCCGCCGTCCTTGTCGAGATCACATTGGCTGACATCTCCGTTGATCACCACCGTGCAGTCTTCGCCGATGCGGGTGAGGAAGGTCTTGATCTCGGCCGGCGTAGCGTTCTGCGCCTCGTCGAGCAGCACAAAGGCGTTCTTCCACGAGCGGCCGCGCATGACTTCGAACGGCACCAGCTCGATGCTGCCATTTTTCAGCGCGATGTCGTAAGCGGCCTTGCCGATCCGCTCCTTGATCGCCTCCGCTACCGGCACCGCCCAGGGCGCGAACTTGTCCTCCAAGCTGCCGGGGAAATAGCCGAGCGAGCGCCCGCACGGCACGTTCGGGCGCGTCAGGATAATCTTGTCGATGCGTCGGTTGCGGAACAGGTCGGCGGCATGGGTGGCCGCGATCCAGGTCTTGCCGGTGCCGGCGGGCCCGACCACGATCACCTGGGGACATTTGCGCAGGGCGTCGAGATAGTCGGCTTGGGTTGGATTGAGCGCCTTGATCGGGGACAGAGCGCGCTCGGGTTCGAATTTCGGGTCCAGGAAATTTATGATCTCGGCGGATCCAAACAGCCGCTCGCGGCGGCGTCTTTTCTTAGCGAGGTTCTTACCCAAGGGCCGACTCCTTCTGATGCACTGTGGGATGAACGCGCACGCCAACGGGTCGCGCGCGAGCGCGGCGCCATTGGCAACGAATGTGGAGGGATTTGTGCGCGCGGCGGCGGGAAAGCGAACGTCCGGGAACGTTGAGGTCCCGAATGACCCGGCTGTCGCTCTATCCGCACGTTACGGACCGCCATGTTGGGAGATGCTAAGCGATTCGCGTGACAGTTTGTTTAATATATTGCGGCGCGGCACTCCTCATTCTCCGGAAAGCGCGAGGTGCTCGTCTCGAAGAATGAGGCTAGGGCCACCAGGTCGGTTGCGAATGCGGCATTGTACTAGCGTCAGGTCGTGATAAGTTGTTGCCGGCGTCCAGCGGGGGTGGACCATGCAGGACCGTCGGCGGGACTGGAATAACTTCCGTTTATTGCGGCGGCTGGCATTCATGGGCGTCCTCGGCCTGGCGGTTGCCGGCTGCCAACAAGGCAATAGTGATGCTGAGCCATGCGGCTTAGACACCAGCGAAATAGTTGATCGAGCAATCTTGTGGATAATGGGCGCCCCTGTGGATTGCCCGTCTCCTTTTGTTACGTCGGCGGCGCCAGCTACAGTGCTTAGTCCACGGGCGAGGGCCGCGATCGGCGACGTCGTGTCCGTCGGCGGGATGGCGCTTCCTGGTGGAACCAGCAATTCCGTCGAAATCTTCAAATCGACATCTAAGACCTTTGCGGTTGCCGCCCCGCTGACCCATGCGCGCGCTGGAATCCAGGCCATCGGTTTTCCCAGCGGCGTGTTGAAGCATCACGTGCTGGTGCCCGGCGGAGACACCGGGTCAATCACCAATCCCACATTCAACGTTTTCTCGTTCGTGGTGAGCAACCACCTCATGACCGGCGAGGTCTACAATCACGTCACCGGATTGTTCAGCGCGACCGGTACATCGACTGCATCGCGTGCCTTCTACAGCGCGACGCTCCTGAAGAACGGCACCGTACTGATTGCCGGAGGATTTCCCGGTTTCGGGCCGACCAACACGGCGGAGGTTTTCGATCCAAAGACGAACACTTTCGCCGCCACCAACGGTCCGATGAATGAGGCGCGCGCCCTGCACACGGCGACGCTGCTCGCCGACGGCAGGGTGCTGATCGCCGGTGGCGTCACCACGGACAAGGGCGTGGTCACGAATACGGCCGAACTTTACAATCCCGTGACCAAGCATTTCACGAAGCTGCATGGCAAACTGCCGGGCCGCATGGCCGGGCATACCGCAACTCTGATTGCCGGCTGTAGTTGCGATCAGGACGGAAAAGTGTTGCTGACTGGCGGGTTCTCCAGTTCGGCCTCGCAAAGCCTGTCCATGGAAGAGACCGCCAAAAGGACGACCGCGCTCTATGACCCTGGCACAAAAAGTTTCAGCACCGCCGGTCTGTCGCTATTGCACGAAGCCCGCGTATTCCATACCGCCACGCCGATTGCCGGCGGCAAGGTGCTGATCGCGGGCGGCATGGCCGGCTCGCTGCTGTTCGGGGGCGGCGGTTTCGTCTTGGATGGCGTCGCCAATGCCGCGCTTCACGACACCGCGGAGATCTATGATCCTGCGCTGGGAACCATGACCTGCGTGAACGGACTGAGCGGCGTTAAATGCCATGCGAGCATGCTCAGTGGCCGCGTGGGACACAGCGCAACGCTGTTCACCGCCGGCACGCTGCAAGGCCAGGTCCTGATCGCAGGCGGATCGGGCAACA
Source organism: Hyphomicrobiales bacterium (assembly GCA_038206805.1). Lineage (GTDB taxonomy): Bacteria > Pseudomonadota > Alphaproteobacteria > Rhizobiales > Xanthobacteraceae > Pseudolabrys. Next base: position 43,168 of record JBBRAL010000013.1, read on the forward strand.
CGAAAGCGGAGCTTTTCGATCCCGGCACCGGGCAATTCACCGCGACCGGCGCTATGAAGTACATTCGCTCGTTCCAGGCGGCAGCGCTGGTTCCCTAAGCACTACGACGCGTTGCGGCCGCCACCATCAATGTGGCCGCAGCGCTCCGGCGCGGCGCGTGACGCCGTCACTGTAAGCGGTCGTGTCTTCGCTTTCGGCGCCTATCGCCGTCTTGTCCGGGCGGTCGGCAACGGCGTCGTCATGGCCGCCGGCGCCGTGGCGGTTGTGAGCCTCCCCGTCGTCGCCGCCACGCTGGAGGCGGCTGACAATTTCATCTTGTAACTCTATGAATCTAGTGAGTTAACGGCAACTGCTGGCGACGGCACCTCGCTTGCCCCAGCCGCCCGCGATTGATACCTAGTCCATGAATCATGGGTCCGGGGTCTGCGGCGCACCGTTCCGCTTCGCTCCATGCTACGCCGGGCCCGGGACACGCGTCAGAATAGGCCTCAATTTCCAAATGCCCGACAAAACGTCCTTCTACATCACCACCGCGATCTCCTACCCGAACGGCCCGCCGCATATCGGGCATGCCTACGAGGCGATCGCGACCGATGCCATCGCGCGCTTCATGCGGCTCGACGGCTACGACGTCTATTTCCTCACCGGCACCGACGAGCACGGGATGAAAATCCAGCAGACCGGCGCCAAGGAGGGCCTGACGCCGCATGAGCTGCTGGAGCGCAACGTGCCTTTGTTCAAGGCCATGGTCGCGCGCATGGGCTGCTCGAACGACGATTTCATCCGCACCACCGAGGAGCGCCATCATCGCTCGTCGGAGGAAATCTGGCGGCGCATGGAGAAGAACGGCGACATTTATCTCGACAAATATGCCGGTTGGTATTCGGTGCGCGACGAGGCCTATTACGCCGAGGACGAAACGCACCTGAACGAGCAGAAGGTGCGGGTGTCGTCAAAGACGGGCACGCCGGTCGAATGGGTGGAGGAGGAGAGCTATTTCTTTCGGCTGTCGGCCTATCAGGACAAGCTCTTAAAGCTTTTCGAGCGGCCGAACTTCGTGCTGCCGAAGGAGCGGCTGAACGAAGTGGCGAGCTTCGTGCGCGGCGGGCTGAAGGACCTGTCGCTGTCGCGCACCACTTTCGACTGGGGCATTCCGGTGCCGGGCAATCCCAAGCACATCATGTATGTGTGGGTCGACGCGCTGACCAATTACATCACCGGCGTCGGCTTTCCCGACGACCAGAGCGAGATGTTCAAGCGCTATTGGCCGGCGGCGCTGCACGTGATCGGCAAGGACATTGTCCGCTTCCACGCGGTCTATTGGCCGGCCTTCCTGATGTCGGCCGGCATCGCGGTGCCGCAGCGCATTTTCTCGCACGGATTCTTGTTCAATCGCGGGGAGAAAATGTCGAAGTCGGTCGGCAATGTGATTGACCCGTTCGCACTGGCCGATGCCTATGGCGTCGATCCGCTACGTTATTTCTTTATGCGCGAAGTGCCGTTCGGGCAGGACGGCAATTACAGCCACGAGGCCATCGTCAACCGCATCAATGCGGATCTGGCCAATGACCTGGGCAATCTGGCGCAGCGTTCGCTGTCGATGGTGGCGAAGGCCTTCGGCGGCGTGCTGCCGGTACCGGGCGAATTCACCGGCGCCGACAAGACGATACTAAGCGCCGCCGACGGCATGATCGGTCTGGCGCGCGAGCATATGAAGACGCAGCAGTTGCACCAGGTGCTCAACGCGGTCTGGGCGGTGGTCGCGGACGCCAATCGCTATTTCGCCTCGGAAGCGCCATGGGCGCAAGCCAAGATCGATCCGAAACGGCAGGGCACTATCCTCTACGTGACGGCGGAGGTGATCCGGCAGGTCGCGATCCTAGCGCAGCCCTTCGTGCCGACATCGGCCGCGAAGATGCTCGACCTGCTCGCCATTTCGTCCGGGCAGCGCAGCTTCGCCGAGCTCGATGGCGTCAAACGAATAGTTCCCGGCGTCCAATTGCCGCCGCCGGCGCCGGTGTTTCCGCGCTATGTCGAGCCGGAGGTTAAGGCGTGATTTTCCCTCCCCCGCGAAGCGTGGGGAGGGTCGGTTCACAATCGCTCACGATTGTGAACCGGGCTGGGGGCTCTTTGATACGCTGAACGGGCTTCCCCCCACCCCTGACCCCTCCCCACACTCGCAAGGGCTCGCGGGGGAGGGGAATTGAGAGTCCGGCGAGGAAACGAAACTGACAATGCTCGTCGACAGCCACTGCCACCTCGATTTCCCCGATTTCGTCGCCGAACTGGACGCGGTGGTGGCGCGCGCGGGCGCTGCCGGCATCGGGCGCATAGTCACGATCTCGACCCGGGTGCGCAAACACGCCCAAGTGCTGGCCATCGCCGAGCGGTTTCCCGACGTGTTCTGTTCGGTCGGCACGCATCCACACAATGCCCATGAAGAGCTCGACATCGGCGCGCCCGAGTTGGTAGCGATTGCGCAACACAGCAAAGTCGTGGCGATCGGCGAGGCGGGCCTCGATTACCACTACGACAAAAGCCCGCGCGCGGCGCAGGAGCAGGGCCTGCGGGCGCACATCGCGGCGGCGCGCGAAACCAGGCTGCCACTGGTGATCCATTCACGCGAGGCCGATGCCGACATGGCACGCATCCTGGAGGAGGAAACGGGCAAGGGCGCCTTCCCGGCCGTGCTGCATTGCTTCACCGGCACCCGCGATCTGGCCATGCGCGCCATCGCGTTAGGCCATTACGTGTCGTTCACCGGCATTCTGACGTTCAAAAATTCGCAGAACTTACGCGATATCGCCGCCGAATTGCCGCCGGACCGGATCCTGGTCGAGACCGACGCGCCCTATCTGGCGCCGCTGCCATATCGCGGCAAACGCAACGAGCCGTCCTATGTGGTGGAAACCGCCAAGGTCCTGGCGCAAACCCGTGGCGTTTCCGAAGACGATATCGCGCAGGCGACCACGGAGAATTTCTTCCGCCTGTTCGGCAAGGTGCCGCGCGCAGCGCATGATCCCGAAAAGTGGGCACCGGTTTTCGGAAAAGATCATGCGCAAACATAATAAGTCGGCGGCGTCATGAGCCTAACCTTCACGATATTGGGCTGCGGCTCGTCGATGGGCGTGCCGCGCGTCGCCTTGGGCTGGGGCGATTGCGATCCGAATAACCCGAAAAACCGTCGGCGGCGTTGCGCGTTATTGGTGGAACGGACCGCTCCGGCGGGCCGCACCCGCGTTCTGGTCGACTGCACGCCCGACCTGCGCGAACAATTGCTCGAGGCGCAAGTCGATTGGCTCGACGGCGTTCTGATCACCCATGAGCATGCCGACCACACCCACGGCATCGACGATCTGCGCCCGCTGTTCGTGCGCAAGCGCCGCCGCGTCGATGTCTATATGGACGACGCCACCTGGCAGGGCATGCAGGCCCGCTTCGGCTATTGCTTCGCGACGCCGCCGGGCAGCCAATATCCGCCGATCCTGAACGGCCATACGCTGTCCGCGGGCCAGGCCGTGACCATCGAGGGGCAGGGCGGCCCGATTGAGCTCCTGCCGGTGCTGCAGGACCACGGCGACATCGCCTCGCTCGGCTTCCGCTTCGGCAAGGTGGCCTACTCGGCCGACATCAAAAGCCTGCCGGCCGAAAGCCTGGAGGCTATGGCCGGGCTGGACGTCTGGATCGTCGATGCGCTGCGTAAGAGCCCGCATCCGAGCCATTTCAATCTCGACGAGGCGCTGCACTGGATTGCGCGGATCAAGCCGAAGCGGGCGATCCTGACCAATCTGCATTCCGACATGGACTACGCCACGCTGTGCGCGACTTTGCCGGCAGGCGTTGAGCCGGGCTACGACGGGATGACGTTTGTCGGCAGCTAAAGTGATTCATCTAGATTGGCACAGAACGCCTTGAATTTAGATCATAATGTTTTAGTAAAGCGCGCATTCCTGCCAATACATTCGAATTTTAAATATATTAGATATTTCAATAGATTGTACTCGTAAGTTAAAGCGCGCTGTGTCCATTCATTTTGCCTCCCATAATATATATTATAGGCGACGTTTCACTTGGCGTCCCCAGCCCCAAGGGGTATGCTAGATGAGTAAACTAGCAACCGCCGGGCTGGAAACCTGCAATCCCGCAACCTGGGATTCCCGCCGGCTATGGAGCCTGTGGGACATCATGGAAAAGTTTGATGCTGGTCGGCTAGTCGAAACAATTCACCGGCTGGCCTGTGCAGTGGCACTTGGAACTAATGACGCCGCACCCCTTAGCTCGGGCATGAGGTCCGCTATTCGAAATGATTTCGCGGAACTTGCTGCTGAATGCGAAAGGCTTGGGCTTTTGGTTCCCACGCATCAATGCGGCACTGCCTTAAAACTCATAGATCTGGCCGCGAGCGGCGTAGGCGCTGGGGAGACGGGCGCACTAGCGCGTCTTGCCGCTATGGTTTCGAGCAACATCCATATAGAGATGTCCGCCCGAAAATATTTTTCGCTTTCGCCGGAAAATGCCAAATTTTATGAGCCAAAAGAGCCTCTGTTCGGGAAGGATTTCGAGACCAAATTTCCCTCTGCTGCTTACGAAATTGATGAGTGCGGAAAATGCGTGGCTTTTGATCGATCAACAGCCGCCGTTTTCCACCTTATGAGGGTCATGGAAATAGGCGTGCGCGCAACAGCGCGATGTCTTGATATTCCAGACCCATTAAAGCCAGCCGAGCGAAACTGGGGCTTTATTCTCGGGGCTATCAAAAAGGGCATTGATGGGCGCTGGCCAAATACAGCAGATCGCCATGCGGGCGACGGCGCGCTCTTCGAGGAAGTTTATGCGTCGCTAGATGCGGTTCGCAATCCTTGGAGAAACGCGACAATGCATGTCGAGAATAAATATACGCCCGAGGAAGCCGAGCATATCTTCGTTGCGGTGCGCGGTTTTATGAAGAAGCTTTCTTCGCGGATGGATGAGGGCGGGAAGCCCCTGGCTTCGACCGGACAACCTTCTTGAACGCCTTGTCCGCACCCTCTTCCGTTTCATCGGCCTCCGCCTCGCGGGCAGCGTCGATGAATCGCTTTGATTGTTCCGGATCGTCGGGCTTGTGTTCTTTTCCCATAGCCCGACGATACCAGATTCATTTGTCGAATGGCAGTCGTAGTTGCCACCATTCAACGGTGTATTTCTCGCGTTGCTCAGTCAGGCGTCGCAAAGGTAAGGCGTTTGCCCTTGAAACCAGCAAGCGCGATGTCGGCGCGCTCTACATCGTTGATGCCAAGCTTGGCGCGGGTGTTTTGCCGGAAGTCGAACTCGGCCAAATACCGATCAAAATGTTTGCTATCGATGTGCTGATAAACGCCGATGATGCCGCGCTTAAAGATCGAGAAAAACCCTTCAAGGGTATTGGTATGCACGTCACCACGTGCCCATTCGAATTTCGAATGGTCAACGGCTTCATGTTCCGCCGCGCCGGTAAACTTGAAAACGGGCGCGCTATCGCTCACCAAGCGGCTGCGCTTATCAAGATGCTTGTGCAGGCGCGGGCCAATGCCGCGATGGTCAAGAACGATGGACCGGATTGCACCGCCGCGCTCGACAAGGCTGAGAACTTTGACGTTGCTCTTCCGGCCGCCCGGACGCTTGCGGGTCTTAGGCGACTTGCCCATTTCCATATCGTCGATTTCGACGGTCTTGCCTTCGCCGCCCATGGGGCCAAGGTCGCCGCCCGGGGCCATTGCAAACCGGATACGGTGCCCAAGGTGCCAAGCGGTTTTCATACCGCAGCCCAAGGTGCGCTGAAGCTGACGGGTCGAATGGCCTTTCTTGCTGGCGCAAAGCAGGTGGATAGCCTGAAGCCAAAGCCGCAGGGGAAGGTGGCTATCCTCGAAAATGGTGCCAATTCGGACCGTAAAGGGCTTCCGGCAGGCGTAGCACTTGCGCAGGCCCGCGCGGCTCGATTTGCCGCTCAGGCGGCCGATTTTGTCGCCAGTGGCCTTGCAATGCGGGCAGACGGGGCCATTCGGCCAAAGCCGGGCCTCGACGTACTCGAAAGCGGTTTCCTCGCAGTGGAAATGGGGGCCGGAAAGGATAGATTTAGCCATGACTTGCCTCGTTTTGTTGAAGCAAATCCAGCCTATGTGGTTGGGGATGTCAAGTGAAACATGGCCATATTATAGGCGACGTTACACTTGACATACCTATTCCCTTGATGTAGTGTTGCGGCCATAGGAGATTTCGCTATGGCCAAGCCCGTTTTGAACGCCCCGCAATTCCAGTCTGAACCCGCCGCTTTTGCCTACGTGGAAGCCGCCCTGTGGCCGAACGGCCCGGTGTGCGCCCACTGTGGTGAGACGAAGCGCCTTGGCCGCTTGCAGGGCAAAACGACCCGTCCCGGCCTGTTCAAGTGCTACGCCTGCAAAGGCCAGTTCACGGTGCGCCAAGGCTCGATTTTCGAGGACAGCCACTTGCCCCTGCATCTGTGGCTTCAGATCATCCACCTTTTTTGCTGCTCCAAAAAAGGCATTGCGACCCGTCAAATCCAACGGATGCTGAATTGCTCGATGAAAACCGCGTGGTTTTTGGGCCATCGGATTCGGGAAGCCATGGCTCCCGGTGCGTCGGCTGGTCCTCTGGGCGGCTCTGGCGTGACCGTTGAAGCCGACGAAACCGAACTGGCGCGGTCGCGTAAGACGCGCCGCCCGGAAGGCTTCCGGCGCAGCACTCACAACCCGAAGGTTCTCAGTCTTGTCGAGCGCGGCGGCAACATTCGTTCGGTTAGCCTCGACCATCGCGGCGTCGGCAAACACCTGCGCAGCATGGTCCATAAGGACAGCCGCCTTGTGACTGATAAGGCGCAGCATTATTCGTTCCCGCCCGTTGCGGATCACGACAGCGTTGACCATTCCAAGTTTGAATGGGTGCGCGGTGACGTGCACACGAACACGCTGGAAGGCTTTTTCAGCATCGTGAAGCGCGGCCTGATCGGTGTTTATCAGCGGGTCGATACCAAGCATCTTGACCGTTACCTTGCCGAGTTCGATTTCCGCATGAACACCCGTCAACGCCTTGGCATCAATGACGCACAACGCGCTCGGCTTGCGGTTATTGGCGGCAAAGGCAAGCGGTTGACCTATGAAACAACTAATCGCCCCCAAACCTGAGGCGGAAACGTACGCTGAGTTTGTGCAGCGGTGGCTGCGGAAGCTCGAACAAAATTCAGATGGTTGATTTATGGCCATAGTGTCCGATGAAGAAAAGACGATTCAAAAAGCGACACGCGATGGCTCCTAGATTAGACGTTCCATTAGCCACACCGCCGCCGCCAACCCGTACAGCGTTGACAACGCTAAAAGCACGCTTATCGGCACCGCTAAAACTGCTAAGAAAACGCGTGTCGATAGGCTGGGCGATTTTGCTTGGTATAATTTCGGTCGTTCAGTTTGCATATGATAATCGCCCCCGCGTAGAAATTGCAGCAGCAACGTTGGTCGATGAGCATGACCCGCTATCCACGCTTTTTCTGGTGACAAATACCGGCCGCTTCCATGTCGATAATTTGCAGTTTAGGTGCGAAATATTCTCTGGGAACGTTCGTATGTTGAATATAAAGAATAATACCGCCGTAATGGGGAATGAAGCTCCGCTTGGGCAAACCCCTTTAAAACTTCTAGCTGCTGGCGATTCTGCTACACGTGACTGCCTTGCGGGCCCACAAAGCCGCTTCATCCGCATCCCCGTGCCAGACCCAGCTGCGTTGCGAATTAATTTTTCAGTAGAATATCGATGGCCATGGGTTGCCTTTGATGATTCAGTTTCGCGACATTTTTCAACAAGAAGATCACCAGACGGCAACAAGTTCTTACTTGTTCCTGATACAGAGCATTGAGGATTGCCAATGACACGCAAACCCGCACGCAAACCTAAGCTAACCGACGCCGAACGCCACAAACGCTTTTTGAAAATGGCGCGCGAAGTGGGCGCGTCTGATGATCCGAAAGATTTTGAGCGCGCATTTAAGAAGGTTGTCGCCTCTAAGAAAACAGGATCAGTTGGCACGAAATAACCTCCTGATCCTGTCAATCAGTTTGGCTATGAATGGCGTTCCTTCCGGGTAATAAATGCCCGGTCGGGTAATTTTCCTGCGATCAATTCTCGCCGCGACAAGCCGCTTATGTTCGCGAGAAAACTTGGCCCACTGATTTCTGGTCTTGACCAACTCCACGCCAGGAACCGTGCTGTGGTGAGCGGCCCACGACCTAATCATGTCGTCTGGAATTTCCCCCATAAGGTGACCGCTGGGCCGCGTCAGATCGGCCAAGATCGCTAGGCGTTTATCGGGATACTCATGCTGCCGCCGAACGTGCCATGCGAGCATGTCTGCGGCTTGCAATGGCATGAACTGCTTATCGCGATCATCTTTGAACCACGGGTCGCCAGCGACAAGCTTGCGGGCTTCTGGCGAGAGAGAATCCAGCATCCCTGAAAACAAGATTTTTACGTCTGCATCGACCCCATCCTGTTGGTCGAAAATGAATTCAATCGGAGTGTCGATGCCCAGTTCTGGCGCCATTTGGGTGATGCCAGCGACGACCGCAAAGCAGCCAACGAGGTGCGGGCGCCCAAGCCCGTATGGAGAGACAGGCTTTAGTTCGTCCTCAAAGAGTTTCCGGTTGAGCGAGAACTGGAATGAGATAGGCTCAAAATGGCGGATGACCCGCGCCAGTTTGGCTATCTTGGCGTCACGAATAGACGCATCCCATCCGTTAAACTGATCGCCGCTGGCCTTGAAATACTCGATGGCTGGCCATTGGTGCAGTTCAAAATCCCAAGCTTCCGAGAAATCCGCCCATGCGTCTGCCCGATGCAGGTAGCCTGAATAGAACAGACGCTTGTCGCCCGTCTGGGCGGCTGAATCGTCCGCAAATGCTCGAAGGAAAGCCAAACCCGCGCTCCCACGTAACCGGGGGGCATAGCCGCTAACGTGCGCCCAAATAGGCGCAGTCGCCTTGGACCATGGGGGCGATCCCACAGCACGGCTTAGCCCGACTAAGGCGTACATTTATACGCCTCCGGTAAGGGTTTGTGAAGTGTAACGTCGCCATATTATATTCCATAATATGTCTTATGCGAATCAGACATCCGCGGTCGCCGCGCCGGATCGCCTTTGCTACGGTCGCAATTCCCGCCGCAACGAGCCCGCCATCCCGTGAAGCCTTCCCGCGACATTGCCCGGCTGATCGAGATCATCGCGGCGCTGCGCACGCCCGGGTCCGGCTGCCCCTGGGACCTGGAACAGACCTTCCGCACCATTGCGCCCTATACGCTGGAGGAAGCCTATGAGGTGGCCGACGCCATCGCGCGCGGCGATCTCGCCGGCCTCAAGGACGAACTCGGCGATCTGCTGCTGCAGGTCGCCTACCATGCCCGCATGGCCGAGGAACAAGGCGCCTTCGCCTTCGGCGACGTGGTCGAGACCGTCACCGCCAAGATGATCCGCCGGCATCCGCATGTCTTCGCGGACACCGAGGGCAAGACCGCCAAGGCGGTCGAGGGGCTGTGGGAGCGCATCAAGGCTGAGGAAAAGGCCGAACGCGGCGAGGCGGAGGCAGACGGCGCGCTGGCGGGGGTGCCAGTTGCCCTGCCCGCGTTAACCCGCGCGCTGAAGCTGCAGGACAAGGCCGGTCGCGTCGGCTTCGACTGGAAAGATGCGCGCGCTGTGCTTGCCAAAATCAGAGAGGAAGCCGACGAGATTGAGGCCGAACTCGACAAATCCGGGGTGGATTTGGCGGGCAATAGCAAGTCGGCGGCCCAAGCGGCCGCGGAAGTCGGCGATCTGCTGTTCGCCGTGGTCAACCTCGCCCGCCATCTGGGGGCGGACCCGGAAAGCATCTTGCGCGACACCAACCGCAAATTCGAGCGCCGCTTCGGCTCGATCGAGGCCGCTTTGGCTGCGCGCGGCAAGACGCCGAAGGACGCCACGCTGGCCGAGATGGACGCGTTGTGGGACGCGGCGAAGAAGGCGGAGAAATCAGAAGGCTGACAAATCCGCCTTCCTCACCCCCCGAACTTCGCCCTAACCCGCGCCGCCTTGTCGGGATCGGCGCGCACGGTGACCGCCAGCCTTCCATCCTCGTTCATCTCGCGCGCCAGCACCTCCGAATTGCGATAAAGCCAGCTCAGGCCGGCGCCGTCGGATGGGTCGAGTGAGAGTTCGATGGTAAGGCGGTTTTCGCCCAGGCGGGTTTCGATTGAACCGATCAGGCGATCGAGCCCCTCCCCGCTCAGTGCCGACACCGGCACCGGCCGGTTATCCGCCGGCTGGCGCTCGGCTAGATTGAGCACACGCGCGCGGCCTTCCGCGTCCAGCCGGTCGATCTTGTTCCAAACTTCGATCAGGCGGCGGTCGGTGGATTCGATGCCCAGTTCGCCCAGCACCTTTGCGACGTCGTGCGATTGCGCGCCGGCGTCTTCGTGCGACATGTCGCGCACATGCAGGATGACGTCGGCCTCGATCACTTCTTCCAGCGTGGCGCGGAACGCCGCCACCAGCATGGTCGGCAGATCGGAAATGAAGCCGACCGTATCGGACAGGATGATGCGGTTGCCGCGCGGCAGGTCGATGGCCCGCAGCGTCGGATCGAGCGTGGCAAACAGCATGTCGGCCGACAAGACGCTCGCCGCCGTCATGCGGTTGAACAGCGTCGACTTGCCGGCATTGGTATAGCCGACCAGCGCCACGATCGGATAAGGCACGCGTTTGCGGCTGTCGCGGTGCAGCTTGCGGGTGCGCTTGACGCCTTCAAGTTCGGCCTCGATGCGTTTGATGCGGTCCTCGATGACGCGGCGGTCGGCCTCAAGCTGGGTCTCGCCGGGCCCGCCGAGAAAGCCGAAGCCGCCGCGCTGGCGTTCCAGATGGGTCCAGGAGCGTACCAGCCGGCTCTTCTGGTAGTTGAGATGGGCGTGCTCAACCTGTAGCGCGCCTTCGCGCGTGCGCGCGCGCCGGCCGAATATTTCCAAGATCAGACCGGTGCGGTCGATGACCTTGGCGTTCCAGGCTTTTTCCAGGTTGCGCTGCTGCACCGGCGAGATGGCGCAATCCATCACCACAACCGAGGCAGTAAGACTTTTGGTAAGCCCGGCGATCTCGTCGACCTTGCCGGTGCCGAGATAGGTTGCCGGGCGGATATTGTTGAGCGTGACTAGGCCGGCCTGCACCACATCGAGATCGATGGCGCGGGCGAGCCCGACCGCTTCCGCCAGGCGCGCTTCCGGCGTGCGTATATCCGCCAGCGCGCGGCCCGGTTCGGCGCGCGCGCTGGCGTGCTTGCGCCACGGCTCGATCACGATAGCGCGGCCGCTCTCCGCGCCCGGCTTCGGGCTTGAGAGATCCGCCCGTTCATCGCGAGGGCGCGGTTCCAACTTACAGCATGACCAGGTTCGATTGAATCACTGCGTACTAGGCTTTTTCCCCGGGGGCCGGCGGCTCTTCGCCGCCCTCGAACATCTGGATCGGGTGACCCGGCATAATGGTCGAAATTGCGTGCTTGTAGACGAGCTGCGAATGCCCATCCCGCCGCAACAGCACGCAGAAATTATCGAACCAGGTCACCACGCCCTGCAATTTCACCCCGTTGACCAGAAATATGGTGAGCGGAATTTTGCTTTTGCGGACATGATTGAGAAAGGTGTCTTGCAGGTTTTGTGCGCGTTCGGCTGCCATGGCCGTGCCCCATTTTTTTGCTCGCGTCTTTTTGCGCGAGAGTTTCGTTGTCCGGGTCCTTTGCATGCATTGCGCTGCATGCGCCGCTTTGCTCCACGCAGAAACGGTGCAAGGCCCAAGTGTCCGCCATTAGATGGCAGCCAGCCGCCAGGTGCAAGCACAAGTTGACATTTTTCGCCCCAAGTAGCTGAAATAAATAAGACTTTGCCCTGTTTGCGGCGGCAAAATCAGCTCGTTTCCGCGTGCCGGTGATAGTCGCGCCGCAGCGCGGATGCGATCAGGCCGGGCGCGCCATTGCCGACCGGCCGGCCATCGATGCTCACCACTGGCATGACGATCTGGCTCGCCGACGTGACGAAGGCCTCGCGCGCGGCATAGGCCTCCTCGACCGTAAACGCGCGCTCCTCGAAGGCAAGCCCCTGCGCCGCGATCGCCTCGATGACGACCGAGCGCGTGATCCCGGGCAGGATATCGCGACCGAGCGGATGGGTGATCAGCTTGCCGTCGCGGTCGACGATCCAGGCATTCGACGAGGCGCCTTCGGTGATGCGGCCTTGCGCGTCGACCAGCCAGGCCTCGCGGGCGCCATGGTCGTGCGCGGACTGTTTGGCCAGCACATTCGGCAAGAGCGCGATCGATTTGATGTCGACTCGCTGCCAGCGCATGTCGGGCACGGTGACGACGGCGATGCCGTCATCCGCCAATTGCTCGAGACGCGTGGAATCGCTGTTGCGCGCGGTCACCACCAGCGAGGCTTGCGTGCCGGCGGCGGGAAAATGAAAATCCCGGCGCGCCACGCCGCGGGTAATCTGCAAATAGACGATGCCGTCGCGCACGCGGTTTCGCCGCACCGTTTCATGCAGCACGATCGACAGCGCCGCTGCCGACATGGGCTTGGCGATGCGCAATTCGTTGAGCGAACGATCGAGCCGCGCCATATGGCGGCGCTCGTCGATCACGCGCCCTGCCCTGATTTCGCAGACTTCGTAGACGCCGTCGGCGAACTGAAAGCCGCGGTCCTCGATGGCGACCTTGGCCTTGGCGTGCGCAAGATAACGGCCATTGACATAGGCAATGCGCGACATCACTACACCGTCATGCGCGGGCTCGACCCGCGCATCCATCTTTCTTGCGATAAAGGATGGATTGCCGGGTCACGCCGCTGCGCGGCGGCCCGGCAATGACAAGAGGTTTCTGTCATGCCCTACCCAATCCCCAGCGCCTTAAGCTTGCGGTGCAACGCCGAGCGCTCCATGCCGACGAACTCGGCCGTGCGCGAGATATTGCCGCCGAAACGGCTGATCTGCGCCACCAGATATTCGCGCTCGAACACTTCACGCGCATCGCGCAATGGCAGGCCCATCAGTTGCTCGCCGCCATTGCCGTTCGGCATGGTCGGCACCATCGAGCCGACATCGGGCGGCAACATGCTGGCGTTGAGCACCGCATCGGGGTCGCCGCCGGCGAGAATCATCAGCCGTTCGATATTGTTGCGCAGCTGACGGACATTGCCGGGCCAGCTGTGCGACTGCAATACCGCCATGGCGTCATTGCCGATGCGGCGTTTCGGCAAGCCGGTCGCCTGCGAAATCTGGTCCATGAAATATTCGACCAATTCCGGAATATCCTCGCGCCGTTCGGCGAGCGGCGGCACGCGGATCGGCACAACCGACAGGCGGTGATAGAGATCCTCGCGGAACACGCCTTCCGCGATCGCCGCTTCGAGATTGCGCGCGGTCGACGACACGATGCGCACATCGACCGCGATCTTGGCGTTGCCTCCGACCCGCTGGAAGGTTTGATCGACCAACACGCGCAATATCTTGTTCTGCGTCTCGCGCGGCAGATCGGCGACGTCGTCGATGAACAGCGTGCCGCCATGCGCCTCTTCCAGCGCGCCCGGCTTGGCGACTTCCGCGCCGTTCGCGCGATCGACGCCGAACAATTCGATTTCCATGCGCTCGGGCGTGATTGTGGCGGCATTGATCACGATAAACGGACCGTTGGCGCGTCCGGATAATTTGTGCAGCGTGCGCGCGGCCAACTCCTTGCCCGCGCCCGAGGGGCCGACGATGAGCACCCGGCTGTTGGTCGGCGCCACCCGTTCCACGGCCTGGCGCAATTGCGAGATCGCGACGGAGCCACCGATCAGCGTCGACGGCAACGGCGTCAATTGCTTGAGCTGCTTGACCTCGCGCTTGAGCCGCGACGTTTCGAGCGCGCGATCCGCCACCAGCACCAGGCGGTCGGCCTTGAACGGCTTCTCGATGAAATCGTAGGCGCCGCGCTTGATGGCGGCGACCGCGGTCTCGATATTGCCGTGGCCGGAAATCATCACCACCGGCAACTCGGGATGCTCCTGCTTGATGGAGTCGAGCAATTGCAGACCGTCGAGCTTTGAGCCCTGCAACCAGATGTCGAGGAAAACCAGGTTCGGCCGGCGCGCCACGATTGCCGCGAGCGCATCGTCGCTGTTGCGCGCGGTATGCGCGCTATAGCCTTCATCGTCCAGAATGCCGGCCACGAGATCGCGGATATCGGCCTCATCGTCGACAATCAGAATTTCACCGGGCATGCTGTTACTCGCTTATCGTCTTCTGTTTTTCAGTTTCGGACGCTGGCGTCTTGCCCGCGGCCGCGAAGCGCACGCGCACCCAGGCGCCGCGCTGACCCGGAATGCGCTCGGCGGCATCGCGCAGTTCGATGCTGCCGGCATGGTCCTCGACGATGCGTCCGACGATGGCCAAGCCCAGCCCGGTGCCCTTTTCGCGCGTCGTGACATAGGGCTCGAGCAGCCGGCCGCGATTTTCCTTCGGCAATCCGATGCCGTTATCGACGACGTCGATGACGATATCGTCGCCCTCGCGCGCGGCAAAAACGTGGATTGCGCCCTTGCCGAGTTCGGCCGCCGGCACCGCCGATATCGCTTCGGTCGCATTCTTGATGATATTGGTGAGCATCTGCGAGATCAGGCGCTTGTCAAAGCGCGCCGGCATGGGCTCCTCGGCGATCTCGGCATCGATATCGATTTCCGAATTGCCGACGCGCATCAGGAACACGGCCTGCCGCACGGTATCGGCGACGTCCTCGGCGGCGATCGCCGGCTTGGGCATGCGCGCGAAGCGGGAGAACTCATCGACCATCTGTCTGATGTCGTCGACCTGGCGAACGATGGTGTCCGTGCATTGCTCAAACACGCCGTCATCCTTGCCGATCAATTTTCCGTATTTGCGGCGCAGGCGTTCAGCCGACAACTGGATGGGGGTGAGCGGGTTCTTGATCTCGTGCGCGATGCGGCGCGCGACATCCGCCCAGGCCGAGGTGCGCTGGGCGGCCACTAATTGTGTAATATCATCGAGCGTTACGACATAGCCGTGATTGGATTCAACGGACTGTTCGCTGGTGACCCGCACCGACAGATTGCGCTCGCGGCCATCGCGGCTGATCGTGACCTGGTCCTGCGTGCGCGCATCCGATTGGGCCGCCGCCATGATGTCGGCGAGTTCCGGCAGCACCTCCACCAAAGGTTTTCCGAGCGCCTCGGCCTCGCTGCGGCCGATCAGTTTTTCTGCCGAGCGGTTGAGAATGCTTACGCCGCCATCGCCGTCCACGCCAATGACCCCGGCGCTGGCGCCGGCAAGCACGGCTTCGGTGAACCGCCGGCGGCTATCGATGAGATCGCGCGCGCGCACAATATCGTCGCGTTGCGTGCGCAGTTCCTGCGTCATGCGGTTGAAGGTTTCGCCGAGATGGCCGAGGTCGCCCTCCGAAGGGCGCACCGGCACGCGCACATACAGATTTCCCAAGGACACGGCATTGGCGGCGCCGATCAGTCGGCGGATCGGGGCGACCAGTCGATTGGCGAAATTCAAGCCGATCCAGACCGCGGACAGCAGGACGATCAGTGCGATAATTGTATACATCAAGCCAAACGCGACCTGCACGCCGATGCGGCGCGCCTCGATCTCGGCATATTCGGACACGCTGGCGCGCGTCGCCTGCAATTGCGGCACCACGCGCGGATCGAGCAGCCGCGTAATATAGAGAAAGTCGTTGTCGTATTTATCCAATCTGACGATGGCTGCCACATAATTGGTGTCCGGCAGCAAGACGACTTGCGGGTCATCCTTGGTGATACGGGCCAGTGCTTCGCGCGGCGGCAATGCGAAGGTCTGATCGATCTTGACGTCGCCGCGCGCCACCACCTTGAGATTCTGATCGACAATCATTGCAGCGGCGAGCCCGCGCACCGAGGCCTGGAAAGTTAGAAACTGCCGCAGCTTCTCGGGCTCCTGGTCGAACATCGGTTTGGTGCGGGCGATATCGAAGGCCATGACCAGGATATCGGTACGCGCGACCTGCGCATGATCGCGCAAATAGGCTTCCGCCACGATCAGCGAGTTCTCGATCGCCGCGCGCGTGCGGGTGGAAAACAGCCGGTCGAGACCGCGGTCGAGTGTGACGCTGGCCACGATCGCGACCAGGATCGCGGGCGCGGCGGCGATGATCGAAAACAAGCCGACGATGCGCACATGCAGCCGCGCGGCGGCGCGCCCGCTGCGGCGCGCCTGTACCACCTGCCAGACTTCCCGCACGATGATGGCGAGCAGCAACAGAACCGTCGCCGCGTTCGCCAGCAGCAGCGAAACCACGACGTAATGGGTCGGCGCAATCGGTGTGAGGTCGGCCAGAACGACGAAGGTGACCAGGGCCGATAGCAAAGCCAGTCCGACCGCGATCGGACCGAGCACGCGGGTTTCACCCCGCTTCTCGGGCGGCCCGGCGATTGTAGTTTCGGCGGTGGCAGCCTGTTCGACGCTCATAGGCCCCTGGCGGCGGATGGCGGGACACGACGGTCCCTAAAAAATGGGCGCCACGAAGGGTTCAGATGCCCTTCCCGGCACTGATGCTTTTATACAACATTGTTGCCGAATTGCGACAAAGCTGAGGCGCAAAGTCACGGGGGTGGTTAATCCACCAGCTAGCTGGCTAGCTGCCGCCGCGAAACAACTGAATATCCAAATCCCTGATTTTCTTGCGCAAAGTATTGCGGTTGACCCCCAACAGGTCGGCGGCGCGGATCTGGTTGCCGCGAGTGGCGGCCAGCGCCGCCGTCAGCAAGGGATACTCGATCTCGCGCAGGATGCGGTGATAAAGCCCGGCCGGCGGCAGGCCGTCCTCGAAGCCGGCGAAATAGGCCGACAAATGCCGCTCGACGGCGGCGCTGAGGCTTTCATCCGCGCGCGGCTCTTCGGCGCCCGCCGGCAGCGCCGGTTGCGCCAGCTCGGCCTCGATCACCGCGGCAGTGATGGTCTCCTGCGGATAAAGCGCCGCCAGCCGCCGCGCCAGGTTCTCCAGTTCGCGTACATTGCCGGGCCAGCGATGGCGCTTCAGGCGGTCTTGCCCGGCCGCGTCGATCTGTTTGGGCGGCAGGCCCTCGCGCTGGGCCTGCGCGAAGAAATGCCGGATCAGGTCGGCAATGTCCTCGGTGCGTTCGCGCAACGGCGGCAGCCGCAGCGGCACCACGTTGAGGCGGAAGAACAGATCCTCGCGGAACAACCCTTGCTGAATGAGCAGCCGCAGATCCTTGTTGGTGGCGGCAATGATGCGAACGTCGCTCTTGATCGGCGTACGCCCACCGACCGTGGTGTATTCGCCCTGCTGCAACACGCGCAACAACCGGGTCTGCGCTTCCATCGGCATGTCGCCGATCTCATCCAGGAACAGCGTGCCGCTCTCGGCCTGCTCGAAACGGCCGGCGCTGCGGGTATTGGCGCCGGTGAAGGCGCCCTTCTCGTGTCCGAACAATTCCGACTCGATCAGATCGCGTGGAATGGCCGCCATGTTGATGGCGACAAAGGTGCCGGCCCGCCGCTTGCCGTAGTCGTGCAGCGCTTTCGCCACCAGTTCCTTGCCGGTGCCGGATTCGCCGGAGATCATCACGGTCAAATCGGTTTGCATCAGGCGCGCCAGCACCCGGTAGATTTCCTGCATCGCCGGCGAACGGCCGACCAGCGGAATGGAGTCGAAATCCTCGGTCTTGACGGCGGCCGGCCGCTTCTCCTTGGGCTCCGACAGCGCGCGCCCGACAATGGCGATGAGTTCCTTCAGATCGAACGGTTTCGGCAGATATTCGTAGGCGCCGCGTTCCGATGCCCGGATCGCGGTCATGAAGGTGTTCTGCGCGCTCATCACGATGATCGGCAGATCGGGCCGCGCTTTGCGGATGCGCGGAATGAAATCGAAGGCGTTCTCGTCCGGCATCACGACGTCGGTAATAACCAGATCGCCATCGCCCTGACTGACCCAGCGCCACAGTGTCGCGGCATTGCCGGTCGAGCGCACCTCGTAGCCGGCGCGCGAAAGAGCCTGATTGAGAACGGTGCGGATCGCGGCATCGTCGTCGGCAACCAATATGCTTCCCGTCGGCATGGTGTTACCTCACGGGCTCTGGAACGACGGCGCGTCGTCGATCATGGCGCTGTCGCCGCTGTAGACCGGCATCAGCACGCGGAAGATGGTTCGCCGCGGCTGCGATTCACATTCGATGATGCCACCATGGTCGCCCACGATCTTGGCCACCAGCGCCAGCCCCAAGCCGCTGCCGGACTGTTTGGTGGTGACGAAGGGGTCGAACAAATGCGGCATCAAATCGTCGGGCACACCGGGCCCATTGTCCTTGACGCTAAACTCCAGTGGCAGCGACACCCGCGTCTTGCTGCCCGGCACCGACAAGCGCACGCCGGGGCGAAACGCGGTCGATAACTGAATCTCCCCGTCGATCGCGGCTTCTCCGATCGCCTCGGTGGCGTTTTTCACCAGGTTGAGAAACACCTGAACGAGCTGGTCGCGGTTGGCCAGAACATGCGGCAGCGAGGGGTCGTACTCCTCAACGAATTTGATATGGCGGGCAAAACCCGACTGCGCCAGCCGTTTCACGTGGTCGAGCACGACGTGGATGTTGACCGGCTCGCGTTCGACCGGCCGCTCGTCGGCGAACACTTCCATGCGATCGACCAGTTTGACGATGCGGTCGGTCTCGTCGCAGATCAGCGTGGTGAGCGAGCGGTCCTCGTCGCCAACCGATTGCTCGAGCAATTGCGCGGCGCCGCGAATGCCCGACAGTGGATTCTTGATTTCATGTGCCAGCATGGCGGCGAGCGCCACAACCGAACGGGCCGCGCCGCGATGGGTGAGCTGGCGGTCCATCTTGTCGGCGATGGTGCGCTCTTGCAGCATGACGACGACGTGGCCGGAATATTCCGGCAGCGGCGCCACGTGCAGATCGACCAGCCGTTCGCCCGGATTGCGCGGGGTCGCTAGATCCACCTTGTATTCGTTCACCGCCGCGCCGCGCATGCGAACCTGCTCGATCAGCGTGAGCAAGGGCGAGCCGAACGGCACCAAATCGCGCAGCATGTGCCGGCGTAGCAACGGAATCGACGCCTCGAAAAACTGCTCGGCCGCCACATTGGCGTCGGCGATCCGGCCGTCGGGCGACACCATGATTACCGGATGCGGCAGCGCGTGCAGCATCGCATCGGCCGATGAATTGACGTAAGCCGAAACGGTCTGGGCCCGGGTCATGCTGCGGCCCTCCATGCGAAAGCATCATAGGCGTCGGCCAGCAGGCGGCGCGCTAGCGCCGGCTCTTCGGCCGTCAGCACGCGGGCGCGATGCCTCTTGAGCACCTCGACTGTGGCGCCGGCGCTGGCGGCCGCGGTGTCGAGCGCCCAGGCTAGATGCTTGCGGGCGTGTCGGCGGCCGATGGTCAGCCCATGGTGACCGAGCATTTCGTCATAGAGCGCATCGATCAGCTTGAGCTGCTCGGCGAGCGGCGGCGCCTGCTCGCGCCGGCCGGTCGCGAAATAGCGCGCCAGCTGCCCCGGAAACCACGGCCGCCCCTGCGCGGCGCGGCCGATCATCACGGCATCGGCGCCGGAGGCGGCGAGCGCTTGCTCGGCGTCGTCAACCGAACGAATGTCGCCATTGACCGCCACCGGGATCGTCACTGCGCGCTTGACCGCGCGTACCGCCGCCCAGTCGGCGGCCCCGTCGTAGAATTGGCAGCGCGTGCGGCCATGCACGGTGATGAGCTTGACGCCGGCCTCCTGCGCGCGGCGCGCCAGTTCAGGCGCGTTGATGCAGGACGTATCCCAGCCCAGCCGCATTTTCAGTGTAACCGGCACCCGCACCGCCGCGATCGTGGCTTCTATCAAGCGCACGGCGTGATCGAGATCGCGCATCAGCGCCGATCCGGACGCCCCATTGGTGACCTGTTTGGATGGGCAACCCATATTGATGTCGATGATTTGCGCACCTTGCGCCTCGGCGATGCGTGCGCCCTCGGCCATCCAATGCGCCTCGCAGCCTGCCAATTGTACGACCGCAATGGCGACACCCCGGCCTTCGCTGCGCACGCGCGCCTCGCGCTGGCCCTGCGCCAGTGCACTGCACGCGGTCATTTCGGAAACCACCAGCCCGGCCCCGAGCCGCTCGGCCATGCGGCGGAACGGCGCGTCGGTAATCCCTGACATCGGCGCCAGAATCACGCGGTTAGGCACCGTAATACCGCCAATTCGCAGCGGCGCTGTCGGAAACTGGCTGATTTCGCCTCGCACGGGATGCCTGCCTATCATTTAGGCTAAAATTTTCTATGCCCAGAGTTTAGCCAATTTGGCACTGGGCGCAAGTGCTGCACTGCAAAATAACTGTTTATGCTTTCGGCCCGATTTGCCCCCTATCCGACTTTGCCTTCAGCGCGGCGGTCTGCGCTTTTTTGGGTCCCGCTTTGGCTGTGCATGCGTTAAAGCACTGCTGCACTTCGGAGCAAAACCAGCATGCCGGACGTCGCCGCCGTCATAGTCGCCGCAGGGCGCGGAACCCGCGCGGGCGGCGATATACCCAAGCAATTCAAGCCGATCGGCGGCGAAACCATGCTGGCCCGCACGCTGGCCATGTTCCTGGCACATTACATGGTCGGACCCGTACAGGCCGTTATACGGCCCGAGGATCTGGAATTTTTTCGCGCCTCGACCGCCGGCATGGATCTGCTTGCGCCAACTTTCGGCGGCGCCACCAGGCAGGCTTCGGTGCGGGCCGGCCTCGAAGCGCTTGCGCCGCGCCAGCCGGACATCGTGCTGATCCACGACGCCGCGCGCCCGTTCGCCAGCGCCGACCTGGTGTCGCGCGCAATCGCCGCCGCGCGACGTAGCGGTGCGGCGATACCCGCGCTGCCGGTGACCGACACCGTCAAGACCGTCGATGCCAACGGACTGGTCGAGCGGACGCTCGAGCGCGCCACGTTGCGGCTAATCCAGACGCCGCAAGGCTTCGCCTTCCCTGCGCTGCTCGCCGCCCATCGCCGCGCGTCAGAGGCGGGCCGCCAGGACTTCACTGACGATGCCGCGCTCGCCGAATGGGCCGGCATGAAAGTCGCTGTGTTTGCCGGCGAGCCCGGCAACATCAAGATCACCGAGCGGCAAGATTTCGCGCGCGCCGAAGCGCTTGCATTTGCCGGCCTGGGCGATGTGCGCACCGGCAGCGGTATCGATGTGCATGCCTTCGCGCAAAGCACCAGCATTGGTGACCACGTCACGCTCGGCGGCATTCAGATTCCACATGAGCGCGCCCTGGTCGGCCATTCCGACGCCGACGTCGGCTTACATGCGCTCACCGACGCCATCCTCGGCGCGCTGGCCGATGGCGACATCGGCGCGCATTTTCCGCCCAGCGATCCGCAATGGCGCAACGCATCGTCCGACCGGTTCCTCAAATTCGCGGTCGAACGAGTGCGCGCGCGCGGCGGCATGATCGCCCATCTCGACCTCACCATCGTGTGCGAGGCGCCCAAGATCGGCCGGCAGCGCGACGCCATGCGGGCTCGTATCGCCGGGCTCGCCAGTATCGCGCTCGACCGCGTGGCGGTGAAGGCGACTACCTGCGAGAAACTCGGCTTTACCGGCCGCGGCGAAGGCATCGCCGCCTATGCGACCGCAACGGTGCGGCTGCCATGGAGTGAACGATGATAAGCGAAGAGCTGCGCGCAGCCGCCACTGCCGTGCTCGATGCCTGCCGCGCGCGCGGCGTCAAACTCGCCACCGCGGAATCCTGCACCGGCGGGCTGGTGGCAGGCGCGCTGACCGAGATCGCCGGCTCGTCGGACGTGGTCGATCGCGGTTTCGTCACCTATTCGAACGCGGCCAAGCAGCAGATGCTGGGCGTGCCGGCGGCGACCTTGCGGGAGCATGGCGCGGTCAGCCGCCAGACCGCCGAGGCCATGGCGCGCGGCGCGCTCGGCAAAGCCAAGGCCGATGTCGTGGTCGCCATCACCGGCGTGGCCGGACCCGGCGGCGGCACGCCCGACAAGCCGGTCGGACTCGTGCACTTTGCCGCCGCGTCACGCAATGGCGCACTCGTGCATGTCGAGATGCGCTACGGCGACATCGGGCGCAGCGCTGTGCGGGAAAAGTCGGTGCTGCAGGCGCTGTCGATGCTCAAGCAGGTAGCACAAACGAAATAGCCGCGGCCGGCAGCGGGCGATTAGCCACGCCGCGGCTCACGGCATCTTCGTCGCTGGGGGTAGAATCCAGCTAAGCTTTTTAAGGCTAGTTGCAGACCATCCGGCAGCCGCGACCGATAACGCAGACCTCATGCTGCCCGCGGCCACCGCAACGGCCACGCGGCACAACCACCACCGGTGCCGGCGCCACGACCACCGGTCCCGGCTCCACGATTACGGCTTTCGGCTTCACGACGACGGCTCCCGGCACGACCACGACCTCGCCGCCGTTGCGGCGGCACCCGCCAGCCGGACCGCGATGAAAGCCGACCCCGCAACCCCCGGCGACTTTCGTGATCATGCCGGTTCCGGCTTGATTCGGGGCAAACGGCATGGCCTGTCCGGCAGTCGCCGATAGAGCCATAATGAAGGCCAATGCGATAAGCTTTTTCATGTGTTCCCTCTGGTTATTTCTTCTGTTGTTCCAAGACTTTCCTGCCCGCGGCGGCAAGCCTAGTGCCTTCCGGTCTGTGGCGTAGTCGCCCTTGCCCACGGCGCACCGCAGTCATGTCTCGCGCGAACGCCCACGCGAGACGATTGCCTGAATACACGAATCTCCCGTCAATGTCAGCGGCGCCCACAATGGGCGCTCGTTATATTCAAATTTTATGCTTTTTTAACAACGGCGGGCATTACCGGCCATGGGCGCCAGCACTTGAAAATTGGCCGGCTCCCGGTTCCCGCCAGGAACAGGCCGGAAATCCAGCAGATTTCGTCACCGCGTCAGACGACGGGGCGTTCGCTTGTGCAGCAATGTACTACGGCCATATCGCGCGCGCCGCGGTAACCTTCTATCCCGAATTCCGTCCATACACCTGATCCGCTCGCTTTTCGAACGCTGCGGCGAATTTGCGAAACGCGGTGTCGAACATCGCGCCCATCAGCATGGCAAGCGTGCGGCTCTTGAATTCATATTCGATGAAGAATTCGACCTCGCAGTTACTTTCGCCGGTCGGGTGGAACACCCAGCGGTTGCGCAGATGGCTGAACGGCCCTTGCAGATATTCGACCAGAATTTTCAAGCTGGGCCGGTCGAGCGTGTCGCGGGTGACGAAGGTCTGGTGGATCAGTTTGTAGGCCACCGTCATTTCCGCAATCACCACGCTGACGCCCTCGCCCTTGTCGGTGCGGCTCTTCACGCGCAACGACGTGCAGAGCGGAACGAAGGCGGGATATTTCTCCATGTCGACCACCAGATCGAACATGTTGATGGCGGAATGGCGGACACGGCGCTTGGTGGAGAAGGACGGCATGGCGTTTATATTTACGGCCCCGGATATTTCACCGTCATGCCCGCGCTTGTCGCGGGCATCTACGTCTTGAAAACTCGCCCAGCAGCAAAGCCGTGGATGGCCAGGACAAACCCGGCCATGACGACTTGATGCTTACGCCGACTTTGCCCGCGCCGCCTTCAGCTTAGCGAAGGCCTCGCCGGCATGATGCGAGGAGCGCGTCAGCGGGGAAGACGCCACCATCAGGAAGCCTTTCGCATAGGCAATCGTCTCCAGCGCCTTGAATTCGTCCGGCGGCATGAAGCGTCTCACTTCGTGATGCTTGCGCGTTGGTTGCAGATATTGCCCGATGGTGAGGAAATCGACATTGGCCGAGCGCAAATCGTCCATCACCTGCAGGATTTCGTTTCGTTCTTCTCCGAGGCCGACCATGATGCCCGACTTGGTGAACATCGTCGGGTCGATTTCCTTCACCCGCTGCAGCAGCCGCAGCGAGTGGAAATAGCGCGCGCCCGGCCGCACGCTGAGATAAAGCGATGGCACGGTTTCCAGATTGTGGTTGAACACGTCGGGCCTCGCGGCGGCGACAATCTCCAGCGCGCCCTCTTTGCGTAGAAAATCGGGCGTCAGCACCTCGATGGTGGTTTGTGGACAGGCCGCGCGAATGGCGCGGATGGTGTCGGCGAAGTGCTGCGCGCCGCCGTCGGCGAGATCGTCGCGGTCGACCGAGGTGACAACGATATGGGCGAGCCCCAGTTTGGCTGTCGCCTCGCCGACATGCGCCGGCTCGGATGCGTCGAGCGTGCCCGGCAGGCCGGTCTTGACGTTGCAGAAGGCACAGGCGCGCGTGCAGGTGTCGCCCATGATCATGAAAGTGGCGTGCTTCTTCTCCCAGCATTCGCCGATATTCGGGCAGCCGGCCTCCTCGCACACGGTGTGCAGGCCGTTATCGCGCATGAGACGATGGGTTTCGAAATAGCCCGCCGACACCGGCGCCTTGACGCGGATCCAATCGGGCTTTCGCAGCAGGGGCGAATCCGGCCGCTGCACCTTTTCCGGATGGCGCGGTCGCGGGCTGTTCACCAGATCGAGGACGACGGGCATGGACGATACTTACGGCGGCGGGGACCAAGTCGCAAGGTTACCCCCCCGTTCGTCCTCGCGAAAGCGGGGACCCCGCCTTTGCCCCCATGCAGCGGTTGGCGGTCCTAGCCAAAGAGTTGGATTCCTGCTTGCGCGGGAATGACCGGGTTATGGGACAAGCCCGGCCACAAAAAAGTGGAACTCTACCTCCCCCTGATCGCCCGCCAGATCAGCAGAAAAATGATGGCTCCGATGGTAGCGGTAATCAGGTTGCCCCAGAAATCCGGCATGACGTGCAGATTGAGCTTTTCGAACAGGAAGCCGCCAAGGATGGCGCCGACCAGGCCGACCGCGATGTTGCCGAAAATACCGCCGCGGCCGCCCAGGATCGAGTGCGCCAGCCAGCCGGCGATCAGGCCGATGAGGATCCAATAAAACACGCTCAGCGGGTTCTCCCTCTTGCCGCGCGGCTGTCATGCGCGGGCGTGACGATTAAACTGCGTTACGCCGCCTTCGGCGGCATGCGGTTGCTGGGCGACGAATTGGAAATCTTCAACTCGTCCTCGTTCATATCGGCGCCGATGTCGCCGAACAGCGGGGTCGATAGATAGCGCTCACCGGTGTCGGGCAGCATGGCGAGAATGGTCGAACCGGGCGCGGCGGTTTTGGCGACTTCGAGCGCGCCGGCAAAGGTCGCGCCCGAGGTGATGCCGACGAAGATGCCTTCCTGCTGCGCCAGCGCCTTGCTCCATTTCATGGCGTCGGCACCGGCGATGGTGACAATGCGGGAGATCACCTTCATATCGACGGCGTCGGCGGTGATCTTCGGGATGAAGTCGGGGCTCCAGCCTTGCATCGGATGCGGCTTGAACGCCGCATTGGGTTTTGACGGCGACCCGTCGGCGTTGCGTTCCTGCGGCGAGGCGCTGGTCAGCATGGGCGCGTCAGCCGGTTCGCACAGCACGATTTTGGTGTCGGGCCGCTCCTTGGCCAGCACGCGCGCGACGCCTTTCAGCGTGCCGCCGGTGCCGAAGCCGGTGACCCAATAGTCGAGCTTCTCGCCGGCAAAATCGTTGACGATCTCGCGCGCAGTGGTGCGCGAATGCATGTCCGGATTGGCCTCATTCTCGAATTGACGGGTGAGGAACCAGCCGTGGGTCTTGGCGAGCTCCTGCGCCTTGTTGACCATGCCCATGCCGCGTTCGGCGGCCGGCGTCAGCACCACCTTGGCGCCGAGGAAACGCATCAGCTTGCGGCGTTCCACGGAGAATGTCTCCGCCATGGTCACCACCAGCGGATAGCCCTTCTGCGCGCACACCATGGCGAGCCCGATGCCGGTATTGCCCGAAGTCGCCTCGACCACGGTCTGGCCGGGTTTAAGCTGGCCGGCTTTTTCCGCCGCCTCGATGACGCCGAGCGCCAGGCGGTCCTTGACCGAACCGAGCGGATTGAACGCCTCGATCTTGACGTAGAGGTTGATGCCTTTCGGCCCCAGCTTGTTGATGCGCACCACCGGCGTGTTGCCAATGGTTTCGAGAATGTTTGCGAATTTGGCCATCCAGTCTCTCCCACTCCCTTATCCGTCACGGCCAGGTCGAGCCCGCGCATGACAGGTTTGTGACTCACATATTCAACACGCGCCCATAGGCATCCAGCACCGCTTCCTTCATCATCTCCGACAAAGTCGGGTGCGGGAAGATGGTGTGCATCAGTTCTTCTTCCGTGGTCTCCAGGTTCATGGCGACGACATAGCCCTGGATCAGTTCGGTGACCTCGGCGCCGACCATGTGGGCGCCGAGCAGTTGGCCGGTCTTCTTATCGAAGATCACCTTCACGAGGCCCTGATCTTCTCCCAAAGCAATCGCCTTGCCATTGCCGACGAAGGGGAAGCGGCCGACGCGGATGTCGATGCCCTTCGCCTTGGCCGCTTGTTCGGTCAGGCCGACCGAGGCGATCTGCGGCGAGCAATAGGTGCAGCCGGGGATCATCAGCTTGTTCATCGGGTGCGGATGCAGGCCCTTGATCGCTTCGACGCAGATCACACCCTCGTGCTCGGCCTTGTGCGCCAGCATGGGCGGACCGCACACGTCGCCGATGGCATAGATGCCCGGCACATTGGTCTTGTTGAAAGGATCGATGGCGATAAGTCCGCGCTCGATTTTGACGCCGAGCTTTTCGAGGCCAAGATTTTCGATATTGCCGGTGACACCGACCGCCGAGATGACGCGCTCGACGGTAATCTGTTGCGTCTTGCCGCCCTCTTCGATGGTGGCGGTAACGCTGTCGCTCTTCTTGTCGAGTTTGACCACCTTGGTATTGGTCAGGATCTTAATGCCCTGCTTCTCGAAGCTCTTGCGCGCAAAGGTCTGAATCTCCTGGTCCTCGACCGGCAGGATTTGCGGCAGCACCTCGACCACGGTCACTTCCGATCCGAGCGTGCGGTAGAACGAGGCGAACTCGATGCCGATGGCGCCGGAGCCGATCACCAGCAGCGACTTCGATATCACCGGCGGCACCATGGCTTCGAAATAGGTCCACACCAGTTTCTTGTCTGGCTCGAGCCCCGGCAGCACGCGCGGCCGCGCCCCCGTGGCGATGATGATGTGCTTGGCCTGGTATTGGCCCGGCCCGAACGCGCCTTTCGGCGCTTCGCTCTTCGAGGCGCTGACCGTGACCTTGCCGGGCGCATCGATGACGGCTTCGCCCCAAATCACCGAAATCTTGTTCTTCTTCATCAGGAAGCCGACGCCGTCGTTGAGACGCTTCGACACGGCGCGCGAACGCTTGACGATTGCCGCGGCGTCGAAGCCGACATTGTCTGCTTTGAGCCCGTAGTCCTTGGCGTGCTGCATGTAGTGATAGATCTCAGCCGACCGCAGCAGCGCCTTGGTTGGAACGCAGCCCCAGTTGAGACAGATACCGCCAAGATAATCGCGCTCGACGATGGCTGTCTTGAAGCCGAGCTGAGCTGCACGAATGGCGCAGACATAGCCGCCGGGGCCGGAGCCTATGATTAGGATGTCGAAGGAATTATCCGCCACGAATGTCTCCGCTGGGCTCGCCCGCCGGGGCTTAATGCAACGGTTTCCCACAGCAGCGGGCGCCGATCAAGCGGCGCCAGAGTCTTGCCTGCGCGCCCGTCGCCTTCGGATCAAGAACTTCACGCCCCATTCCAGCAAGGCCAGCGCGACGACGATGCCCAGAATGACCAGCAGCATGAACTGGGCGATGCTGTTCGCCAATGCCTCGCCGGAAACGAAAGCCTGATTATACAGGCTCTGGCCGAACGGACTGGCAAAAAAGATGGCAACGGCGATGAGCG
The DNA here is from genome assembly GCA_038206805.1 of Hyphomicrobiales bacterium. Classification (GTDB taxonomy): domain Bacteria; phylum Pseudomonadota; class Alphaproteobacteria; order Rhizobiales; family Xanthobacteraceae; genus Pseudolabrys. The sequence continues at coordinate 71,082 of JBBRAL010000013.1, forward strand.
TGATCCAGGGCACGTGCCGCATGCTCACACCACCATCATCACCGGGTTCTCGATCAGCGCCTTGAAGGCCGAGAGGAATTCGGCGCCGAGCGCGCCGTCGACGGCGCGGTGATCGGTCGACAGCGTCACCGTCATGACGGTCGCAACCGCGAGCGCGCCGTTGCGCACCACGGCGCGTTCCTCGCCCACGCCGACCGCCAGTATCGTGGCATGCGGCGGATTGATCACCGCGGCAAAATCCTTGATGCCATACATGCCGAGGTTCGAGATCGCGGTTGAGCCGCCCTGGTATTCCTGCGGCTTCAGATGGCGCGTGCGGGCGCGCGCGGCGTAGTCCTTCATCTCGTTGGAAATGGTCGAGAGCGACTTCGCTTCGGCGTTGCGCACTACCGGCGTGATCAGCCCGCCCGGGATCGCCACCGCCACGCCGACGTCGGAATGCTTGTGATGCAGCATTCCGGTTTCGGTCCAGGTCACATTGGCGTCGGGAACGCGCTGAAGTGCGAGCGCCAGCGCCTTGATGACAAAATCATTGACCGAAATCTTATAGGCTGGTTTGCCATCCTTGCCATTGTTATTTTCTTTGGGTGCCGCCGCATTGATCTCGGCGCGCGCGCTGAGCAGCCGGCCGATGTCGCAGTCGAGCGTCAGATAAAAATGCGGGATGGTCTGCTTCGACAGCGTCAGCCGTTGCGCGATGATCTTGCGCATATTGTCGTGCGGCACGAAGTCGTAGGAGCCGTCCTGGTAGAACGCGCGGATCTGCGCATCGGAGGGCGAGGCCGCCATCGGCGCCGAGGCGGCGGCGGGCGCGGCATCCGGTGCACGCAACCCCTGGCCGGATTTCGCCGCGTCGATATCGCGCGCGATCACGCGGCCATGCGGGCCGGAGCCTTGCACGCGGGCAAGATCGATATTGGCTTCCTTGGCGAGGCGGCGGGCGAGCGGCGAAGAGAAGATGCGGTTGCTCGCTGTACGCCCGCCCTCGCCCTTCGAGACGGGCGCTTTCGCGCCCTCCTCAGGGTGAGGGCTTCTCTTAGCCTCATCCTGAGGAGCCCGCGCAGCGGGCGTCTCGAAGGATGAGGAGGCAGGTTTGGGCGCCGGCGCGCTCTGTGCCGCACCAGCCGCCGCCTTTACATCCTCGCCTTCGGCCGCAAGCACTGCGATCACCGCATTGACCGCCACGTCCTGCGTTCCGGCTGGCACCACGATCTTGGCGAGCGTGCCGTCCTCGACCGCCTCGTATTCCATGGTCGCCTTGTCGGTCTCGATTTCCGCAATAATGTCGCCCGACTTGATCTTGTCGCCTTCCTTCTTCAGCCACTTCGCAAGGTTGCCCTTTTCCATGGTGGGCGACAGCGCGGGCATGAGGATGTTGGTGGGCATTGCGAGCGCCTACCGGTAGCTGACGGCTTTTGCCGCTGCGACCACTTCGGCGACCGAGGGCAGCGCCAGCTTTTCCAGATTGGCCGCGTAGGGCATCGGCACTTCTTTCCCTGACACGCGCATGACCGGCGCGTCGAGATAATCGAAGGCCTGCTCCATGATGCGGGCGGCGATCTCGGCGCCGACGCCGGACTGCGCCCAGCCTTCCTCCACCGTCACCGCGCGGCCGGTCTTCTGCACCGAGGCAATGATCGTTTCGCTGTCCATCGGCTTGAGTGTGCGCAGGTCGATCACTTCGGCCTCGATGCCGTCTTTGGCCAACTCCTCCGCCGCCTTGAGCGCGTAGCTCATGCCCATCGACCAGGCGATGATCGTCACGTCATTGCCGGCGCGCGCGATCTTGGCTTTGCCTATCGGCAAAACAAAGTCATCGAGCTTAGGCACCGGCGAGGAATGGCCGTAGAGAATTTCGTTTTCCAGGAAGATCACCGGATTGGGATCGCGGATGGCGGCCTTCAACAGACCCTTTGCATCGGCGGCATTCGAGGGCGCGATCACCTTGAGGCCCGGCACGCTGGAGAACCAGGCGGAGTAATCCTGGCTGTGCTGGGCGGCGACGCGCGCCGCCGCGCCATTGGGTCCGCGAAACACGATCGAGCAGCCCATCTGGCCGCCTGACATATATAATGTCTTGGCTGCCGAATTGATGATCTGGTCCATGGCCTGCATGGCAAAATTGAAGGTCATGAACTCGACGACCGGTTTGAGGCCGGCGAGCGCCGCGCCGATGCCCAGTCCGGCAAAGCCGTGCTCGGTGATCGGCGTGTCGATCACGCGCTTGTCGCCGAACTCCTGCAGCAAACCTTGCGTGACCTTGTAGGCGCCCTGATATTCGGCGACCTCCTCGCCCATGACGAATACATCTTTGTCGCGCCGCATTTCCTCGGCCATGGCGTCGCGCAGCGCTTCGCGCATGGTCATGGTCACCATCTCGGTGCCGTCCGGGATGTCGGGATCGGCGGCGGCGTGGGCGGCCGGCGCCTCGGGAGCGGGCGCAGCTTTCGGCGTAGTCTTGGCTTCGGAATTTTCCGTTGGTGCGGCGGGCGCAGGTTTCGCTTGCGGCGCGGGCTTTGCGTCAGTGATTGCTGCCTTGTCCTCGCCCGCCTCCAGGATCAGCGCGATCGGGGTATTCACCGCCACGTCGGCGGTGCCGGCGGGAACCAGGATTTTACCCAGCGTGCCCTCATCGGCCGCTTCCACCTCCATGGTGGCTTTGTCGGTCTCGATCTCGGCAATGATGTCGCCCGACTTGACGCTGTCACCCTCGTTCTTGAGCCACTTGGAAAGGTTACCCTTCTCCATCGTGGGCGAGAGCGCGGGCATGAGCACTTCGATCGGCATGGGCTTATACTGTTCTCGACTCGGACTGGCGACGATCAGCGATAAATATCGGTGTAAAGCTCGGACACGTCCGGTTCCGGATCGTGGGTGGCGAATTCGGCCGCCTGGTTGATCAGATCGCGCACGCCGGCGTCGATCTTCTTCAAGCCGTCTTCGTTGGCAAATTTCTTTTCCAGGATGCGGTGGCGCGCCATGTCGATCGCGTCGAGCGTGGTGCGCACCTTGTCGACCTCCTCGCGCGTGCGGTACTTCGCCGGATCCGACATCGAGTGGCCGCGATAGCGGTAGGTCAGCATTTCCAGAATATAGGGCCCCTTGCCGGCGCGGCACCAGGCGGCAGCCTTGTCGCCGGCCGCCTTGACCGCGCGCACGTCCATGCCGTCGACCTGATCGCCGGGAATATTGAACGACAGTCCGCGCCGCGACAGGTTCACCTCGGCCGAGGCGCGCGAAATCGCGGTGCCCATGGCGTAGCGGTTGTTCTCGATTACGTAGATCGCCGGCAGTTTCCACAGCTCGGCCATGTTGAAGCTCTCATAGACCTGGCCCTGGTTGGCGGCGCCGTCGCCGAAATAGGCCACGCTGACGCTGTCATTGCCACGGTAGCGGTTGGCAAAGGCCAGCCCGGTGCCAAGCGGAACCTGCGCGCCGACAATGCCGTGGCCGCCGTAAAAGCCCTTCTCGACGCTGAACATATGCATCGAGCCGCCCTTGCCCTTGGAATAGCCGTGGCTGCGTCCGGTCAGTTCCGCCATCACGCCTTTGGGCTCCATGCCGCAAGCAATCATGTGGCCGTGATCGCGATAGCCGGTAATCACCTGATCGCCGTCCTTGAGCGCCATTTGCATGCCGACCACCACGGCTTCCTGGCCGATATAGAGGTGGCAGAAGCCGCCGATCAGCCCCATGCCGTACATCTGCCCGGCCTTCTCCTCGAAGCGGCGGATGGTCAGCATGGTCCGGTAGGCGGAAAGGTCCTGTTCCTTGCTGAAGTCGGCGACCTGCTTGCCGGCGGGAGCCGGCTCTTTCTGACCGGCGCTCGGATTTTTCTGGGCAGCCGCCATTGGCACTCCTTGCGAAGCTTCCGGGCAACAAGTCGAGGTAATCCCCCATAGCGTATATCGGCAAGGGGCGAAAGCGCGCGGCGGCCCAATCGGCGGCGCGGCAAAATCGGCGGGAACCGGCAGAAATCGCCAGTACCTCCGGTGGATAATGGCGGCTGGCAGCCGGTCGGCTGCTAGTGCGGCTGTTTGAGCAGGGTCAGGTCGCGCGGGTCGACATAGCCGATAAGCGCGCGGGCGCGCTCGTCCAGCATGTCGGGATCGAGCCGATCGGGGCGCAGCAGCGCCACCCGCCGTTCCCACACCGCGCGCTCGGCTTTGACCTGGCGCAGTTCCTGCTGCATGGCCGCCATTTGCTGATCAATATCGGCTTGCGCACGCAGGCCGTGATTGCCGGTGAAGGCATTGACGGCGAAATAGCCGATGAAGGCCGCCGCGAAGATATAAAGACCAAGGACGGTCAGGATGGTGCGGCGGTGCCGGTGGGAGACCATGGGGCGGCAAGATGCCGGAATCGCGTTAAGACGGTTTTAATTTTTTGCCCTTTTAGGACTATTAAATTGTATCAACTAACGCCGGAAAACAGGCCAAAAAACCCGTCATCACTTGCTTTTCTCACGTAAGTAGCATTAACCTGTGTTAGGGCGTATTTAGAGGCCGATCATTAGTTGTGCATTAGTTGGACGGAGCATTAACATGGCACGACCACGACGCGACGGAACGCCAGCGGCGCTGCCGCGCAAGCACAAGCTGAGCGATGTCTACATCAAAACGCTCAAGCCATCGGCCGCCGCCTTCACAGTCTGGGACACGAAGCAGCGCGGGCTCGCGCTCACGGTGCAGCCGACCGGCCGCAAAGCCTTCAAATGTATTTACGCATTCCATGGCAGGCCGCGCTGGTATCATATCGGTGACGCGGTTGGCCTCGCCGACGCGCGCAAGCTCGCATCGCGCATCATGTTTCAAGTCGCCGAAGACAAAGACCCACAGGGCGAGCGTATAGCGTCACGCGGTGCTGGCACGTTCGAGGCACTGGCAGCGAAGTATTGTGAGTGGGCCAGGACAACGGGAACTCCCAAACACGGACCGAACAAATCCTGGCGGCAGGCCGACGCGCTGGTGCGCAAACATCTCTTGCCGCGCTGGGCAAAACTACGGCCCGCTGATATTCAGCGCTCGCACGTCAAGACGATGAAGGCCGCCATCAAGGCACCGATCGTCGCCAACCAGACCTTGGCGGCCGCGAGCGCAATCTTTGCTTGGGCAATCCGGGAGGAAATCGTGCCAGCGCCGAACCCCTGCACTCTTGTGGACCGCAACGCGACGAACGAGCGCGACCGCGTATTGAGCGATACGGAGGTTCCAAAATTCTGGGCCGCGTTCGACGACGCCGGACTGGTGGAGAGCGCAGCGCTGAAAATGATCCTGTTGACCGGCCAGCGGCCGGGCGAAGTGGCTGCCATGCGGCGCGAGCACATCGCTGATGGCTGGTGGACGCTGCCGGGCGAGATGGTGCCGGCGCTCAAGTGGCCCGGCACCAAGACCAAGCAGACGCATCGCGTTTGGCTTCCCGCGTCGGCGTTGGCGTTGCTTGCCGAGATGGATGGGACGGGGCAGGTGTTTGCTGGCCCACGCGGTAAAGCCGTGGTCAGGCTCGATGGCGCTATGCGCGACATTTGCAAGGCGCTGCGCGTGGAGCGCGCCACGCCGCATGACCTCCGCCGCACGCACGGCACCAAAATCACGGCGCTCGGCTTTGGGCGAGATGCGATGAACAGAATTCAGAACCATAAGGAAGGCGGGATCGCCGACGTATATGATCGGCACGAATACGCCGAGGAAAACAAAAAGATCATGGAAGCCGTGGCGGCGCGGATCCTGACGCTGGTCGAAGGCAAGCCCGCTGACAACGTTGTGCAGGGTGTTTTTGGCAGGTAGGGCTTGCTTAACGCGGCTTGATAGCTTAATATTGTTTTTGAAGAGAGTGAGAGAGAGACAGCCTAATTTCCAAATTGACCGCACGGCGGTCGGAAAGGCGTCACTCCATGGTTACTCCTTCGCCTACACCTTCAAACCCTAAGCTTGTTTTCCGCAAGGAAGTTCTTGCGCGCGTCCGCGTGTCCTATCCTGCTCTGTGGACCTGGATGCGCGACGGAAAATTTCCGTTGCCTGTCGAGTTGGTCGGCAGCGGCCAGAGCGATCATGTCGCCTGGATTGAAGCCGAAATTGACGAGTGGTTCGCCACCCGCCCTCGCCGCGTCCCGAAAGGCGCCAAGCTGGCGGAGGTCGCGTGATCGAGCATGACCCAATCAAACGAAAACCCGCCAGCGCGGCAACGCTGGGCGGGGCTGGAAATATTTCGGTCGTTGCTGAACGCCGCAATATTGCCGCAGCCGCCACGAAAAGTCAAAAGGATAGTCGCCGCTTGAACCGCGCCACGTTGCGCTGGTCGGCCGCCGTGCCTTCCACGGCGCTTACCGCTGCGCTGTTGAAAGCGTTGGCGCGCAAGGCGGTGGCGTCATGAACCTAGAACCCCAACGCGACGCCCTTGATCGGCTTCGCAAGGAGCGGCTGCACAAGGTCGTTAATCATTGGCAAAAAACAAAAGGCATGAAGCCACCGCTTGAGATCGTTCCGGCCACCTTCGATCTCGCCGCCGTGACGGCGCACGTTGAAATGCTGCACCGACTGGCAGCAGACGCCAACGTGCCGGGCGTGCTCGTGCTCTCGCGTTTCGAACAGCGCCCGCACGACGCAAAAAGCAAAGCACATAACGAGCGGTTCGCCATCGGCGATACGTCAGCAATGGTGGACGCAATCATGGCGCGCGCCTCCGCTCAGCATACGAATCTTTACGTGCCGTGGGCTATTTTTCGGAAAGACCTTGGGCCTTGGAAAAAAGGCAGCGAGGACGATGTTAGAGCCGTGCTCGCGTTCGTCGGCGATCTCGACAGCGACACCGGCAAAGCTGGCCAGGGTCTGCCGCTCGATGCGCCCTATGCCATCGAAACTTCAGCAGGCAACCGGCAGCCGGTGTTCCCGCTCTCGCGGGCCTTGTCCGCAGCCGAAGCAAAGCCTATCGCCGTCGCGCTTGCCGACGCAATCGGCTGTGATAAGCGCACCAAGGATGTGTCAGGCGTCTGGCGCATTCCCGGCACCCTGAACTGGCCGACACCGAACAAGCTTGCACGCAATAGGCCAACGCAGCCGCAGTTGGTGCGCGTTGCCGTTGCGTGGACCGGCGAATTGATCGTGCCGGAAACATTGAGCGAGGCCGTCGCCGCGTATATTCGGCCCGTTGCTCCGCCCATAGATGCCACGCGACAAACAGCGCCACTTTTCGACACCCTTCCCACTGGCCTGAAAAAAATCATCGCCGCGCCACCATATCCGGGCGAGGATACGTCTAGCACCGCAGCATCCGCCTTCGCTCAATTGCGCAAGCACGGTTGCACCGACGAGCAAATCAAAGCGCTGTTTACTCAACACGCCAGCGGCATCGGTAAACGA
>JBBRAL010000014.1:0-76484 GCA_038206805.1 Hyphomicrobiales bacterium
GGCTTGATGTGTTTCCGTTTCCTGCAGGTCGCCTGGTGGTTCTATTGGACCGGCGAATTGCCGCAGCACGATGCCGGCCACGTCGATGGCGTCGATGCCGCCGATAGCCTACATCCTGAGCCGGTGGTCGCCGAAAGCAAGACCGGCGATTCTGGCCCGCTCGGCCTCATCATCATCCTCGTTCCGCTGCTGATCGTGGCGATTTGCTTTGCACATGAAGCGCATCTCATTGCACTACCGCAAGGTGTGCGCGCATTGATCCTGTTCGCCCTGCTGTTGTCGCTGATGTTCACCGGCATGCCGGTCTCTATCGCTCTCGGCCTAACCGTTCTGACGTTCATGTTCACGCTTACGGAGGTGCCGACCGAATCGGTGGCGCTCAAGCTGTTTACCGGGCTTGAGAGCTTCGAGATTATGGCGATCCCATTCTTCATTCTAGCCGGCACCTTTCTGACCCATGGCGGCGTCGCCCGACGCATGATCAATTTCGCCACCTCGATGGTGGGGCACTGGCATGGTGGCCTGGGGCTGGCGGGCGTGCTGGCCTGCGCGCTGTTTGCGGCAGTGTCCGGTTCGTCGCCGGCGACGGTGGTCGCCATCGGTTCGGTAATTATGCCGGCTATGGTGGCGCAAGGTTTTCCTAAGCGTTTCGGCGCCGGCGTCATCGCCACGTCTGGCGCGCTCGGCATTCTGATTCCGCCTTCGATCGTGATGGTGCTGTACGCCGTCGCGACCAATTCCTCGATCGGCCAACTGTTCATCGCTGGCATTGTTCCCGGCATCGTGCTTGCCACCATGCTCGGCGCCACCACATGGTATCGTGCCTGGCGCAACGGCTATCCGCGCATGGAGAGGGCGTCGTTCAAGACACGTTGGATCGCTTTCCGCGAATCGATCTGGGGTCTGCTGCTGATCGTCATCGTTATGGGCGGCATTTATTCGGGCCTGTTCACGCCGACCGAGGCCGCCGCGATGAGCGCGGTCTATGCCTTTATTGTCGCGGTGTTTGTCTACAAGGATCTCAAGCTCTCGGATGTGCCGCGCGTGCTCCTGTCTTCCGCAAACTTGAGCGCGATGCTGCTTTACATCATCACCAATGCGATTCTGTTCTCGTTCTTGCTGACTTACGAAAATATCCCGCAACAGTTGGCGGAGTGGATTACCTCGATGGGGCTCGGCTGGATCACCTTCCTGCTGGTGGTCAACATCATGCTGTTGCTGGCCGGCAATGTGATGGAGCCGTCTTCGATCACGTTGATCATGGCGCCGATATTATTTCCCGTGGCAATCAAGCTCGGCATCAACCCAATCCATTTCGGTATCCTCATGGTGGTGAACATGGAGGTCGGGCTCTGCCACCCTCCTGTCGGCCTCAATCTGTATGTGACGTCCGGCATCGCGAAAATGGGGATTACCGAACTCACGATCGCGGTCTGGCCCTGGCTCTTGACGATGCTCGTGTTCTTAGTCGTCGTGACTTACTGGCCGGGATTGTCGCTGTGGCTGCCGCGCTTGCTCGGAATGATGTGATTTAATTTAATCTTCGCCAACGTTTGGTAACGCTTTTCCCTACGGTCGATGCACGGTATTCTTGATGAACGCCGGTACATCTACATTGCGTCCGATTAATCTCTGTCTAAACTTTAACTTGATAAGGCAAGGCGGCGCACCACTATTGATCGCATCAGCAATTCCAATTGGAGGAATACCATGTGGAAGACTATTCTGGCCGGCACAACCGCGCTTGCGATTGCCGGTACTTCGCTCGTCTACGCGCAACAGGGTCCGGGCGGAACCGATCGCGCACATCACTGGCGGATGAGTGCGGAAGATATCGGCGCGCTCGGCGATGCGCGCATCGCGGCGATTCATGCCGGCTTGAAGCTTAACGCTGAGCAGGAGAAGAATTGGCCGGCGGTGGAAAGCGCGCTGCGCGATCTCAACAAGCAGCGCTCCGAGCGCTTCACCGCCCGCGCCAGCGCCGACCGTCCGAAGGATCCGATCGAGCGGCTGGCGTTGCAAGCCGACGCGATGACGCAGCGCGGTGCTGCGCTGAAAAAGGTCGCCGACGCGGCCGCTCCGCTCTACAAGAGCCTGGACGAGGGACAGCAGCATCGCTTCGTCTTGCTCGCCCAGCTCGGCAGCGAGCACGGCTCTCGCGGTCAGCGCGGCCATCACGGGCAGGGCGGCTGGCACCATCGCGGCTCGCAAGGGCCCGAGCGCGGCCCGAAGCCGCAGTAGGCTTTACGCTTGGCGCAGGCGGGCGCCGTCGCGTTCTGCCTGACGCGTTAAGTTCCCTCCTTGTCAAGACGCCGCCGGGTGCGCCCGGCGGCTTTTTCATTGTGCTGCGTTTGGTCGTTTCTAAAATCCAATTCCGGCCCGCCGATCGACTACGCCAGCGCGTTTTGCCGCAATCATGCGCGTTCCGGAAGGCTTGCGCGGCTGGACAGTCCGGTCCGCCTTTGCTAAGCGAACCTCGCCTGGCGGGGGTTCCCGCCGCAGGCAATCCGGGCGCATAGCTCAGTTGGTAGAGCAGCTGACTCTTAATCAGCGGGTCCCAGGTTCGAGCCCTGGTGCGCCCACCACTTCCCGACGAAAAATTGGCGGAAACTTAAGGCGCGAGCGATCGCTTAATTTGGGGCAGCGCCGGCTGTCGCGGGGCTTCCTGCCCACGTGGGCAGAGCCCTTTCTCGGTCGCTATTCCTTGATGGCGCCGGTCATGGCCGAGACATAGTGCTCGACAAAGAACGCATACAGGATCACCAGCGGCAACGATCCGACCAGCGCGCCGGCCATCAGCGAGCCCCAGCGGTAGACGTCGCCGTCGACGAATTCATTGACGATGGCGACCGGCACGGTCTTGTTCTGCACCGAAGTGAGGAACGTGAGCGCGTAGATGAATTCGTTCCAGCACAATGTGAAGCAGAAGATGAAAGCCGAGATCAGACCGGGAATCGAAAGCGGCAGCACGATCCTGGTCAGAATCTGCCAGCGGCTGGCGCCATCAATCAATGCGCATTCCTCCAGCTCGAACGGGATGGTCTTGAAATAGCCCATCAGCAGCCAGGTCGAGAACGGGATGAGGATGGTCGGGTAGGTCAAGATCAGCGCGAACGGCGTGTCGAACAGGCCATATTGGAACACGACCGTTGCCAGCGGAATGAACAGGATCGAGGGCGGCACCAGGTAGGCGAGGAAGATCAGCCCGCCGATCCAGTGCGCGCCGCGATAGCGCAGCCGCACGATGGCATAGGCCGCGAGCACGCTTGCCACGATCGACAGCACGGTCGCGGCGACCGCCACATACATCGTGTTCCACAGCCACTCGAGGTAATGGCTCTCGAACAGCAGTTTTTCGACATGCTTGAGCGTCGGCTGCCAAGTCCAAAACGGGTTGAACTTGTCGAGGTCGAGCAGCTGCGCGTCCGGTTTGATGGCGGTCAGCGCCATCCAGTAGAACGGGAAAAGCAAAGTGATGACGATGATCGACAACGGCAAATAGAGCGTCACCAGCCGGCGCGGCAGCGATTCCAGATAGCTCATGCCCTCGCTGTGGTCGGCGGTCGTGCCGGAGAGAACCGCCTTCAGGTCGGCGGCTTTGGCGGCGAGCTTGGGGATTTGGAAGTCAGTCATTGGCTTCCCCCTGTTGCCATTTGCGCCGCTGCAAACCGAACCACGAGATCATGATGGCGGCGAGCAGGAACGGGATCATCGCACTTGAGATCGCCGCGCCTTCGCCCAGCGAGCCGCCGATAATCGCGCGCTGATACGACAACGTCGCCATCAGATGCGTTGCGTTGACCGGTCCGCCGCGCGTCATCGCCCAGATCAACTGGAAGTCGGTGAAGGTAAACAGCACCGAAAACGTCATCACCACCGCGATGATCGGCGTGAGCAGCGGATAGGTGATATGGCGGAAACGCTGCCAGGCAGTGGCGCCGTCGATAGTGGCCGCCTCATAGAGCGAAGGCGACACCGTCTGTAAGCCGGCCAGCAAGGTGATCGCCACGAACGGCACGCCGCGCCAGATATTGGCGAAGATCACGCAGAACCGCGCCCAGTTGACGTCACCCAGGAAATTGATGTTCTGGGTGATCAGGCCGAGATGCCGCAGCGACCACGAGATGATCGAGAACTGCGCGTCGAAGATCCACCAGAACGCCAGCGCCGACAGCACGGTCGGTACGATGAACGGTATCAGCACGAGTGCGCGCAGGATCGCCTTGAACGGCATGTTCTCGTTGAGCAGCAGCGCAAGATAAAGCCCGATGGCGAATTTAAACGCGCTGGCCACGATGGTGTAGAGCAGCGTGTTGAACACCGACAGCCAGAAGATCGAATCGCCCCACAACCATTCGTAATTTTCAATTCCAATGAATTCGCCGACCCGGCCGATGCGCGCATCGGTGAAAGATATCCAGATACCGAGGCCGAGCGGATAGGCCAGAAACAGGATCAGGAACGCCATGGCCGGCAGCATGAACCAGAAGCCGAGCCAGTCGCGGTTGACCTTCAGCCGGCCCCACGAATCTGCGCCTGGTGGTGCACGCTTGGCCTGGCCCTGATCGAGTGCGATCGTCATTGCGATTCCGGTGCGCCCGCCTGCGTCACGAAATTTCGAAAATGATCCGGCGGGCCGCTCGTGGCCGCCCGCCGGTTCGTTGCCTCAGCGGTAGATGCGCTTGAGCTGCCGCTCCGTCACGGCAATCGCGCCCTTGGCGTCTTCGCGGCCGGTACAGAAGTTGGCGAACATATCGACCACCAGGAAGTCGGCGATCGCGGTCGCCGCCTTCTCGCCCGGATGGCCGATGCCGGACGCCGGCAGCGCGCGCTGGCTGGCGTGGCTGAACACTTCGTTCTTCGGGTCGGCGGTCCACACCGGCGCGGAGTCGTAAGCGTTGAGCGTGTGGGTCAGATAGCCGCGCGCGCCCGACAGCCATTTTTCGAAGTTCTGTTTCTCCAGCATGAAAGCGATGAAGGCCTTCGCCGCGTTCGGATATTTGGTGAACTTGAACGCCAGGATCGGAACGCAGAGCTGCAGCTCGGTCGGCTTGCCGATCGGGCCGACCGGCCAAAGCGCATGGTAGGTGTCGGCGGCCAGATCTTTCTTGGCCGGATCGTCCTTGGCCGCGACATAGATCGAGATGCCGTTATTGGTGCAGTAGAGTTCGCCGGCCAGGTAGGCCTTGTTGTTGGACGAGTCGTTCCACGACGCGGTGCCGGGGATAAAGGTATCGGCCAACTGCTTGCAGTATTCCAGCGCCTTCACGGTCTCGGGCGAATTGATGGTGACTTTGTCGTTTTTGTCGACGGTCCAGGCGTTGTGACCCCACAGAATCCAATGCAGCCAGGCATTGGCGTCGCCGGAGGCGTGGCCGAGCGCCATGCCGGAGGGCGTATTGTTCTTTTTCAGAGCCTTGGAATATTCAAGGAAGCCTGGGAAATCTTTCGGGAATTCCTTGAAGCCGGCCTTTTCCATCGCCGACTTGCGATAGGTCATGTAGCCGCCGATGGTTGCAACCGGAATGCCGAGCCAGTTGTTGCCCTGCTTACAGGTGGCGGCGGCGGCGTCGGTCCAGCCGCCATATTTCTTGCCGAGATAATCGGCAACGTCGTTCATCATCAGAACCTTGGTCGGGAACAGCTGCGGCAGAGTGTGCAGGCCCCAGGCCAGATCGAGGCCGGAGCCGGTATTGGCCGCGACCGATGCCTTCGGCTGAACGTCCTCGAAGGACTCGCTGAATACGTTCATTTTCGTCCCGGTCGCAGCTTCGAATGCCTTGACCATTTCGTTGAACGCCGCGTCTTCGCCGGGTACGAAGCGCTTCCAGCGCATCACGGTGAGTTTTGCGCCCTTTTCCGCTTTCCATGGGGCCGATTGCGCCCAGGCCTTGGCGAAATCGAAAAGCGCCGGGCCGGTCAGTGCGCCGGCGGCCGCCATCGCGGTGCCGCCTTGCATCAGCGTGCGGCGAGTGAAGTCCGTCATAGGTTCTCCTCCCTCAGGGTTTTGTTGTCGGCTAAGAGTTGCTCAAGCGTTTGCCCGTCGTCTCGTCGAACAGATGAACGAGCCGCGGATCGGGTTTGAGCCGGATCTTGTCGCCCGGCTTGAATTGATGACGTTCGCGGAACACCGCGATGATCTCCTTGCCGCCGAGTTTGGCGACGATCTGAATTTCCGAGCCGGTCGGCTCGACGACTTGCACCACGGCCTCGGCGCCGGTGTCGGCGATGGTGAAATGTTCCGGCCGGATGCCGTAGACCGCCGGGCGGCCGTCGGAGCCAGCCGGCGCGGTTGGGGCAGGCAGCAGGACGCCGCCCGGGCCCTCGAATTCAGCCTTGCCGTTAAGCCGCAAAGTGCCTTTCAGGCAGTTCATCGCCGGCGATCCGATGAAGCCGGCGACGAACAGATTGTCCGGCCGGTCGTAGAGGTCGAGCGGCGCTCCGATCTGCTCGACCAGGCCATCGTGCATCACCACGATCTTGTCGGCCATGGTCATGGCCTCGATCTGGTCGTGGGTGACGTAGACCGTCGTGGTTTTCAGCCGCTGGTGCAGCTCCTTGATTTCGGTGCGCATCTGCACGCGCAGCTTGGCGTCGAGATTCGACAGCGGCTCGTCGAACAGGAAAACCTGCGGGTCGCGCACAATGGCGCGGCCCATGGCGACGCGTTGGCGCTGGCCGCCGGAGAGCTGGCGCGGATAACGGTCGAGATAAGGCTCAAGCCCGAGAATGGCGGCGGCGCGGTTGACGCGGGTGGCGATCTCTTCCTTGGGCGCGCTGCGCAGCGCCAGCGAGAATCCCATATTGGCGCCCACCGTCATATGCGGATAGAGCGCGTAGTTCTGAAACACCATCGCGACGTCGCGCTCTTTCGGCGGCAGGTTGTTGACGACGCGGCCGCCGATGCTGATTTCGCCGCCGGTGATGTTTTCCAGGCCGGCAATCATCCGCAGCAGCGTGGACTTGCCACAGCCGGACGGTCCGACCAGCACGACGAATTCGCCGTCGCCAATCGTCACGCTGACGCCATGGATGACCGGCGTCAGCCCGAACGCTTTGCGCACGTCGCGAATGACGACGGACGCCATGCAGTCCTCCCCGGCGGCTCACTTGGCCGCTTTTTATTGCGCGGGCTCGTCTAATGCTTTTGTTGTTGCCGGCGGCCCGCCCCTACCATGGTCACTATAGCAGGGATCAAATGGCCCGGGCTAGTATTTATCGTATCATCATATGACTAAATTGGCGGCCGGCCGCGTGCGCCGCCCACGGCGGCGGTTTCAAAGCTTTAGCAAAATGCCGGTGGAGTCTGCGTTAAAGCGCCATGCCGCCGTCCACCAGATGCGCCTGGCCGGTGATGTAGCTCGACTCGTCGGACGCCAGGAACAGCGCCAGCGCTGCTACTTCCGCGGTCGTGCCGAGCCGGCCGATCGGCTGGCGGTCGATAAAGTCGCTGCGTACCGCCTTGAGCGATTTGCCGGTGTTTTTGGACACCGCAGCGATTCGGCCGTCGAGTGAAGGCGACTGGATGGTGCCGGGGCAGATCGCATTGGCGCGCAGGCCCTTGCGGATGAAGTCGGCGGCGACCGCCTTGGTGAGCCCAATCACGGCGGCTTTGGTGGCGCCATAGGCATAGCGGTTCGGTACGCCGCGGATCGAGGACACCGCCGATGAAATGTTCACAATCGAGCCGCCGCCGTTCTTGAGCATCGCCGGAATGAAGGCGCGCAGCATGCGGTGCATCGACTTCACGTTGAGGTCGAAGGAAAAGTCCCAATCCTGCTCCGAGCAGTCGAGCACATTGCCCTGATGCACGTAGCCGGCACAGTTGACGAGAATATCGGGCGCGCCGAACTGCTTGATCAGCATCTTGGCCAGCGCTTCGACCTTCTCGCTCGCGCGCACGTCGAGCGCAAACGCCTTGGCCTTTTTCAGGCTTTTGAGCTTGCCGACATCGAGATCGGTCGCGATCACCTTGGCGCCTTCGGCAATAAAGGCTTCCGCTATCGCGCGCCCGATGCCTTGGCCAGCCGCCGTCACCAGCGCAAGCTTTCCTTTCAATCGTCCACTCACGGTTAAACCCTTTCGGCGTTCTAGTGGTTGTCTCTGGGCACGCTTTTTTGCACGATGCGCTGATATTTGACTGCCGGCTTGAGCACCATGCCGTCGGCCAGTTGATCGACCATAGAGCGCTGGATTTCCTGCCACGGCGTTTGGCTTGCCGGGTATTTGAAGCCGCCTTGCTTTTCCAAAGCGGCCCGCCGCCGTGCCATCTCCGCTTTTGAAATCAGGATGTCGGCGGTGCCCTTGGCCAGATCGATGCGCACGCGGTCGCCGGTTTGCAGGATCGCGAGGCCGCCGCCGGCCGCCGCTTCCGGCGACGCATTGAGGATAGACGGCGAACCGGACGTCCCGGATTGCCGCCCGTCGCCGACGCATGGCAGCGAGGTGACGCCTTGCTTGATGAGCGCGGCCGGCGGCTGCATGTTGACGACTTCGGCCGAACCCGGATAGCCGATCGGTCCGACGCCGCGAATGAACAGCACCGTCCCGGCGTCGATCTTCAGCGACGGATTTTCGATGCGGTGGTGGTAATCCTCCGGTCCTTCGAACACCATGGCGCGGCCTTCGAAGGCGTTCGGATCTTTCGGATTGGAAAGATAGCGGGTGCGGAATTCCTCGGAGATCACGCTGGTCTTCATGATCGCGCTGTCGAACAGGTTGCCCGATAGCACCTTGAATCCGGCCTGTTTCTTCATCGGCTTGCCATAGGGCTTGATCACGTCGTCGTCCTGTACCGCGGATTTGCGGACATTCTCGCCCATGGTTTTCCCGTTGATGGTCAGTGCATCGGCGTGGCCCTTGCCGGCCTTGAACAACTGCCGCATCACCGCCGGTAAGCCGCCGGCGCGGAAATATTCTTCGCCGAGATATTTTCCGGCCGGCTGCATATTGACCAGCAGCGGCACGTGGTAACCGATTTTTTCCCAGTCCTCGATCGAAAGCTTCACGCCGACATGGCGCGCGATCGCGTTGATATGGATCGGCGCATTGGTCGAGCCGCCGATGGCCGAGCAGGCGACAATGGCGTTCTCGAACGCCTTGCGGGTCAGGATTTCCGTGGGTCGTAAGTTTTCATGCACCAGTTCGACCGCGCGCACGCCGGTAGCGTAGGCAATCTGCGCGCGCTCCCGGTAGGGCGCCGGGATTGCCGCGCAGCCCGGCAGCGACATGCCGAGTGCTTCGGCCAGCGCATTCATGGTCGAGGCCGTGCCCATGGTGTTGCAATGGCCGACCGATGGCGCCGACGAGGTGACGATATCGATGAATTCCTCGTAGCTGATTTTTCCGGCCGCGTGATCCGAGCGAGCCTGCCAGACAACCGTACCGGAGCCGGCGCGCTCGCCCTTCCACCAGCCATTCAACATCGGCCCGCCCGAGAGCACGATGGCCGGAATGTTGACGCTCGCCGCGGCCATCAGGCAGGCCGGCGTGGTCTTGTCGCAGCCGGTCGTGAGCACCACGCCGTCGAGCGGATAGCCGTACAGCACCTCGACCAGGCCCAGATAAGCCAGGTTGCGGTCGAGCGCGGCAGTCGGGCGTTTTCCCGTCTCCTGCATCGGATGCACCGGAAACTCGAACGCGACGCCGCCGGCCGACCGGATGCCTTCGCGCACGCGCGCGGCCAGCTCGATATGATGGCGGTTGCAGGGCGACAGGTCCGAACCGGTCTGCGCGATGCCGATGATCGGCTTGCCGGACGAAAGTTCCTCCAAGGTCAGGCCGTAATTCAGATAGCGCTCCAGATAAAGCGCCGTCATGCCGGGATTGTCCGGGTTGTCGAACCAAAGCTGCGAGCGTAATTCGCGCGCGCGCGATTTCGATGACTTGGGCCTTTTCCTAGGCATTCTCGTTCTCCCGGGGCGCTTTTTCTCTTGCCGCAAGAATGCGCCGAACCATGCGACCGGCGCAAGGGACGCCGGCAGAAAAGCAGATTGGACCGGCGATTAGCCTTGCGTGCCCAGGATCAATGGCTTGTAGTAAAATCGGTCTTGTGTCAGATCGGCATCGACTGAAACGTTGCGTTCGGCTTCTTCAAAGCCGAAACTTATCGCCGCTTCGCATGGGTTATTTGTGCTTGTCGCCTCCAAATGTTGTCTTCAAAACATCTGGAGCGATGACATTGAGGGTAGGCATGGATCAGCAATCATCACAGGCTAGCGATCTCCTTTTCGAAGTGCAGAACGGGATCGGGCGGGTTACGTTCAACCGGCCGCAGGCGCGCAACGCCTTTACTTTCGATATGTATGAGCGGCTGGCGCGGATTTGCGAGCAGGCCAACGAGGACCGCGCCATCAATGTGCTGATCTTGCAGGGCGCCGGCGATAAAGCGTTTGCCTCCGGCACCGATATCAATCAGTTTCGTGCCTTCAAGACGCCCGCCGATGCCATCGAATACGAATCGCGCATCGACCGTATTCTGACAACGCTCGAACAATGCCGCGTGCCGACGATCGCCGCGATAACCGGCGCCTGCACGGGCGGCGGCGCGGGTGTCGCGATGTGCTGCGATCTACGCATCGGCACCAAGACGACCAAGGTCGGCTTTCCGATTGCGCGCACACTCGGCAATTGCCTGTCCATGGCGAACCTTAGCCGGCTCAGCGCATTGATCGGGCCGGCCCGGGTCAAGGACTTGATTTTTACCGCACGTCTGATCGGCGCCGACGAGGCGGCAAATGTCGGGTTTTTGAACGAGATTGTCGAAGACACGCCCGCATTGCAGCGGCGGGCCGAAGAGCTGGCCGTTCTCATTGCCGGACACGCACCGCTGACGCTGCGGTCGACCAAGCAGGCATTGGCGCGGCTGCGGGCGCAGCTCTCAGGGCAGGAAGGCGAAGACCTCATTCTCATGTGCTACATGAGCCGGGATTTTCGCGAAGGGCTCGATGCGTTTCTCAATAAACGTCCGCCGCATTGGACCGGCGAGTAGGTCATCGACGGTTGCAAGCAAGATAAGGTCGCACGACATGGGTCCATTGGCCGGGATGAAGGTAATCGATCTGACCCATGTCATGGCGGGCCCGACCTGCACATTGATGCTGGCCGATATGGGCGCCGACGTCATCAAGATCGAAAAAATGCCGCAAGGCGACGATACCCGTCACACGCCGCCCAAGGTCGGCGACCAGATGGCGTCGTTTCTGATGATGAACCGCAACAAACGCGGCATGGCTCTCGACCTGAAAAAGAAAAGCGGCGTCAAGATACTTCAGCGCTTGTTGAAGGGTGCGGATGTATTGGTCGAGAATTATGCGCCGGGCGTCATGGAGCGCCTGGGCTTTGGCTATGAGGAACTGCGCAAAGATCATCCCGCGCTGATCTACTGCTCGCTGTCCGGCTTCGGCCGCACCGGCCCCTACAAGGACCGCCGCGGCTTCGATCTGGTGGCGCAGGCCATGAGCGGCATCATGAGTTTTACCGGGGAGGGCCCGGGGCGCCCGCCGGTCAAATGCGGCGCGCCGCTGTCGGACATCACCGCCGGCATTCTCGCCGCCATGGGAATTCTTGCGGCCTATACCCACCGGCTCAAGACCGGCGAGGGACAATGGGTCGAAACCTCGCTTTATGAGGCTGCGCTGGTGCAGACCTATTGGCAGTCGGCTATTGCGCTGGCGACCGGGAAAGCACCGCAGGCGATGGGTTCGGCGCACCCGCTCAATGCGCCTTACCAGGCTTTTGAGACCGCCGACGGCTGGATTGTGGTGGGCGGCGCCAATCAAAAGAATTGGCTGCGCACCCTTGAGGCGCTTGAGGCGCCGCAACTCGCTAGCGACCCGCGCTTTTTGGCCGGCTCCGACCGGATGGCGCATCTGAAGGATCTGGAAGCGGAATTGGCTGCTCGCTTCCGCGGTAAGCCGGCTGCCTATTGGCTCACGTCGCTGGAACAGAAGGGCGTCCCCTGCGGTCCGGTCTGCGACATGCTGCAGGCGCTGTCCGATCCGCAGACCATTGCACGCGAAATGGTGGTCGAAGTACCCCATTCGTCGCTTGGTCAGGTCAAAACGCTGGGGCTTCCGGTAAAGTTTTCCGAGACGCCCGGCCAGGTGCGCAGCGGGGCTCCGCTGTTTGGCGAGCACAGCCGGCAAATTCTGAGCGAGCACGGATTTTCCGCCGACGAAATCGACGCGCTCGAAAAAGAAGGCGCCGTGGCGGTGGCCGGTAAGACGGAATTGGCTGCCTGAGACAATAGACAATGCGAACCTTGGAACGCTGCTGAACATGCACGACACGGTAAATACGCGCAGAACGCCACGCATCGCCTTCGTCATGGGCGATCCGGCCGGGATCAGCGCGGAAATCGCCGCCAAGCTTCTGGCCGACGGCGCTATCCATGAAAAGGCGTCGCTGCTGGTTATCGGCGACCGGCGCGGCCTGGCCGAAGGCGAAAAAATTGCCGGCGTCGATACAAAGATCAAGGTCGTGAGCGAGCCTCGCGCCGCTGAAATCGGCGAGCCGTTGTTCTACGATCTGCGCAACTGCGACCCGAAAGACGTGCCGCCGGGGCGCGCGAGCAAAGCGGGCGGCGCCGCCGTGATGTCGAGCTTTCGCAAGGGCCTGGAACTGGCGCGCGACGGTTTTGCCGACGTGGTTTATTTCACCCCGTTCAACAAGCAGGCGATGCGCTTGGCCGGCAATCCCTATCTCGACGAAATCCATTTTGCGGCCGATGTACTTGGCCACACCGGCCCGTGTTCGGAGTTCAATATTCTCGGCAATATCTGGAATGCGCGCGTCACGTCGCACATTCCGTTCAAGGAGGTTTTGAAACATATAACCGTCGACAATGTGTTGAACGCGCTGATGCTGACCGACAAGACCATGCGCCTCGCCGGTTTCAAGAACCCGCGGATCGCGCTTGCGGCTCTCAATCCGCACGCGGGCGATGGCGGCACCTTCGGCACGGAGGAAATCGATATTCTGGCGCCGGCAGTCGCTCGCGCTCAGCAGCAGGGCATTTCGGCCGATGGCCCGTTTCCGGCGGATACGGTTTTCCTGCGCGCACGGGCCGGGCAATTCGACGCGGTTCTGACGCTGTTTCACGATCAAGGGCAGATTGCGATTAAATCGCTGGGCTTCGACCAGGGTGTGACGGTGCTCGGCGGCATGCCGGTGCCGCTTTGCACACCGGCGCACGGCACGGCCTACGACATAGCCGGCAAGGGTATCGCCAGTGCCGAGGCGGCCAAGAAGGCATTCGCCGTCGCTTGCGCCATGGCAAGCCGCCGCATGCCCGCAAACTAATTAGGCGCGGTTTCGGCTATAAGGCTGAACGCTCGAAAACGAGGAGGAAACAATGAAAATAAAAATGGCGCTGTTTCTGTCGGCTCTGTTTGCGCTCGCCGCCGGTACCATGGCGCGGGCGCAGGTTATCGAATTAAAGCTGGGCAACACCACGCCGGCGTCTGGCAACCAGTCGATTTCCGCCGACGAGTTTGCCCGCCGTGTCAATGCGCAGATGGCCGGCAAGGTTCACGTCACGGTCTACAACAACAGCCAGCTCGGCAACGAGCGCGAGATGCTGCAGAAACTCAAGATCGGCACGCTCGATTTCTCACAGCCCTCGACCATCATGTCGACGGTATCGCCTGAATTCGGCCTGTTCGACATGCCCTATTTGATCAAGGATCGCGCCCATTTTCAGCGCTTCCTGGAAGCGGTGTTCTGGAAGGACATTGCGCCAAAGGCCGAAGCCAAGGGCTACAAGGTCATCGCGGTTTACGAAAATGGCTTCCGCCATATCACCAATAACAAGCATCCGATCAATACGCCCGATGATCTGAAAGGCATCAAGATCCGTATTCCGCGCGGCGTGTGGCGGCAAAAGATGTTCGAAGCCTATGGCGCCTCGCCGGCTCCGCTGGAATTCAACGAACTCTTTGTCGCCTTGCAGACCGGCGTCATGGACGGTCAGGAGAATCCGCTGCCCAACATCTGGGGCGGCAAACTCAACGAGGTGCAGAAATATCTCACCATTACCAATCACGTTTATACGCCGTCGTTTCTAACAACAGGCCTGGACAGGTGGAACAAGCTGCCGGCCGATATCCGGACGCAGATCGAAAAGATCGCTCGCGAAACGCAGCCATGGGCGTTCGACAGCGCCGAAAAGGAGGACGTCGCGGTTCTCGAAAAATTGAAGAAGTCGGGAATTGCCGTGAACGTCGCCAATCGCGATTCCTTCGTCGCGGCGTCCAAGCCGGTCTACGAGCAGTTCGGCAAGGAAGTGCCGGGCGGTCACGCGCTAATCGAAAAAACCCTTGCGCTGGCGAAGTAGGCCAGCGCCTATGCAAGCGATCGCGCGCTGGCTGCGCATCGCCCTGGAAGCGTTCGGCGGATTTCTGCTAGTGATGCTGACCGCGCTGGTCACGGTCGCCGCCACAATCCGCTTATTCGGAGTAGGTTTGGCCTGGTATGACGAGGTCGCGCCGATCCTGTTGACCTGGGTGACCTATTTCGGGGCCGCCCTGGTCGCGCTAAAGCGCGGTCACTTGGGATTTGACAATATTGTGCGGGCGTTGCCGACATTCTGGCGCAAGCTCGCCTTTATCGCCGCGGAAACTCTCACGATCGTGTTTTTCCTGGCGCTGGCGTGGGGCGGCGTCCGGCTGTTGTACGTCATCAGCGGCGAGCGGCTGATGACGGTCGACTGGTTTCCCAGTGCGCTGGCGCAGGCTGTCATTCCGGTCGCATCCGTCATCTTCATCGTTGCCGAACTGGTGACCCTGCCGCTGGCCTGGAAAAACCTTGCCGAGGCAAGTTCGACCCCCGATACCGCTAGCCACCTCACCTAGGACCGACGACTATGCCGGCGCTCCTCGTGCTCTGTGCGTTTCTGGTGATCTGCTGTCTTGACGTGCCGATCGCGGTAGCGCTCGGCATTGTCGCGCTCGCCGCCATGACGATTTCCGGTGGCGAAGCCGCGCTGCTCAACGCGGCCATCGTGCTGTACGAAGGCGCCGGAAAATTCCCGCTGCTCGCCATTCCGCTGTTTGTGCTTGCCGGCGCGTTGATGAACGCCACGTCGATCTCACGGCGGCTGATCGGATTTTGCCTGTCTTTGGTGGGTTTTGTCCGCGGCGGGCTTGCCATGGTGTCGATCGTCGCCTCGATGATTTTCGCGGAAATTTCCGGAAGCTCGGTAGCCGACGTGGCCGCGCTCGGCTCGATTCTTATACCCGCCATGAAGACCCGCGGCTATTCAAAAGAACTGGCCGCGGCGGTGATGTCGTCGGCGGCCTCGCTGGCGATCATCATTCCGCCGTCGATCCCGATGATCCTTTATGCCGCCTTGGCGGACACATCCGTGGTCAAACTGTTTGTCGCCGGTATCGTTCCGGGCGTGATTGGCGGCGGCATGCTGATGCTGACGGCCTATGGTTTCGCGCGTCGATATAATTTGCCGCGCGAGAACATGTTGAATCTGGCCGGCATCGCCGCGGCGTTCTGGGAGGCCAAGCTTGCGCTGCTCATGCCGCTCATAATTCTTGGCGGCATTTTCGGCGGCTTTGTCACGGCGACGGAAGGCGGCGCGCTCGCGGTGGTGGCGGCGCTCGCCATCGGCTTTTACTACCGCGAACTCAGCACAACCATTTTGCGTCATGCGCTCTACGAGGGCGTAACGCATACCGCGGTTGTCATGCTTCTGGTCGCAACGTCGGCCTTGCTCGGCGTATATCTGACGGAAACCCAGGTTCCGCAGCGGCTGGCGGAATCGGTCACCACGCTCACTCACAACCCGCTGGTCGTATTGGCGATCCTCAATCTCGTCTTGTTTGTGCTTGGATTCTTTCTGCACGGGGCTGCCGCTATTATTCTGATCGTGCCCGTCGTCATGCCGTTGATAAAGGCCGTCGGCATCGATCCGATCCATTTCGGCGTGATTGTGACGCTTAACATCGCAGTGGGACAGCAGACGCCGCCGGTCGCTAGCGTGCTGATGGTTTCCTGCTCGATCGCGAAGGCGAATATTTGGGAGACATCCAAACTTAATGTCTATTTTATCGCAACGCTTATCTTCGTATTGCTGCTGGTCACTTATGTGCCGATCATATCTCTGGGATTGGTCGATCTGTTTTATGTGCGATAACGGCCCGTGGCTTATTTGATCACCAGCGCAGGCAGCCACAGCGAAAGCGCCGGGATGAAGGTGACCAGCATCAGCACTACGAACATCACGCCATAGAATGGCCAGATGCCCTTCATGACTTCTTCTAGCGTTACCTTGCCGACCGCGCAGCCCACGAACAATGTCGAGCCGACCGGCGGCGTCAGCAGTCCGATGCCGAGATTAAGCAGCATGATCATGCCGAAATGCACCGGATCGACGCCGAGCTTCATCACCACCGGCAGCAGGATCGGCGTGCAGATCAGGATCAGCGGCGCCATGTCCATCAGGCAGCCGAGCACCAGCAGCATGAAGTTGATCAGCAGCAGGATGACGTATTTGTTTTCCGATACCGAGAGGAAGAACGCCGTGATCTTGGCCGGCATCTGCATCAGCGCCATCACATAGCCGAAACTCGACGCCATCGCGATCAGCGTCATCACCATCGCCACGGTCTTGAGCGTGCGATGGACGAGGCCGGGCAGGTCGCGCCAGCGGTAGTCGCGGTAGATGAACATGGTGACGAAGAACGCCCATAAACATGCAACGGCGCCAGCTTCGATGGCGGTGAATACGCCGAGCAGAATGCCGCCGATGATGATCACGATAGTGATCAGGCCCCAGGTGGCGTCGATGGTGATGCGCACCGCGTCGCGCAACGGCACCGAATCGCCCTTTGGATGCCCGTCGCGATAGGCAATGAAAATAACCAGCATGACGAGCGCGACGCCGAGCAACAGGCCCGGCACAACGCCGGCCATGAACAGGCTGATGATCGAAATGGTGCCGCCGGTCGCCAGCGAATAGATAACCGCATTGTGGCTCGGCGGCACGACGATGGCCTGCAGCGACGCGCTGATGGTGACGTTGGTGGCAAACACGCGCGGATAGCCGACTTTTTCCATCTGCGGGATCATCACCGAACCGATCGCCGAGGTGTCGGCGACCGAGGAGCCCGAAATGCCACTCAGGAACGTTGTGGCGAGGATGTTGACCGCGGACAGTCCGCCGCGAACGCGCACCACGCCGACAATGACGTTGGCCAAGGCCACCAGGCGGCGCGCCATGCCGCCTTCCGCCATGATGGCGCCGGCCAGCACGAAGAAGGGAATCGTCAGCATCGCCACCTTGCTGACGCCATCGGAGATTTTCAGCATCACCGCTTCCGCCGGGATGCCGATCCATAATGCGCCGGCCAGCGCGCCGAAGCCGAGCGAATAGGAGATCGGCATGCCGATCCCGAAGCACAGGAACAAGGTTCCAAGCAGAATAAAGAGGTCCATTTTGTCCTGCGCTCAGTCGGTCGTTGGCGGCAAGTGCGGATCGGCCGCGGCGGCGGGTCGTCCGATGGCGAGGTGTTCGATGATGAACAGCAGCGTGATTGCCCCGCCCAGCGGAATTGGCGAATAGACGACGCCGACCGACAGAAACGGGAATTCGGCGATGCTGTTGTTCCAGGTCGCCTGGCACAACCTGATGCCGTAGACCACCATGAACAGCGCCATCACCGCCATCAGCAGTTCAACGACGAAATCCGCGACACGGCGCAACCGCGCCGGCAGCATATCGACAGCGATGGTGACGTTCATATGCAGCCCGAGCCGGTAACAGGCGGCGGCGCCGAAGAACGTCAAGACGATGGTGAGCAGCACGGCCGTGGTTTCAGGCCAGGAGGCGGCGCTATTGAGAACGTAGCGGGTGAACACCGCCCACGGAATGATGGCGGAAATCAACACCAACGCAACGCCCGCGATCCATACGCAGACGAGGTAGGCCCAGTCCATGAGTTTGCGATAAGAAGCGGCCATGGGGGATCTCGTCATTCCGGGGCGCCCGCGCCAGCGGGCGAACCTGGAATCCAGGGATGTAACATTCAGGCCTTGCGATCGAGCGCTGGATTCCGGGCCCGCGAGCTTCGCTCGCGTCCCGGAATGACAGTGTCGGCTATTTCGTTTCCTGGATGCGCTTGATCGTGGCGGCGTATTTGGGACCGTACTTGTCCCACACCGGTTTCACCGCGTCCTGGAAGGCTTTCTTGTCGGCGGCCGAGACCTGGATGATCTGGATGCCGGCGGCCTTGGCCTTGTCCATGGCCTGCTTCTCATAGACTTCCCACAGCTTGCGCTCTTCCTGCTGGGCTTCCTTGCCGTATTTCACCAGCATCGCTTGTTCGTCCTTGGACAGCGTGTCCCAGATCTTTTTCGAGAACACCACCATCTCCGGCACGATCAGGTGCTCGTCGACGGTGTAGAATTTCGCGACCTGGTAATGGTTGTCGAACACGAAGCTCGGCGGATTGTTCTCGGCGCCATCGACCACGCCGGTTTGCAGCGCACTGAACACCTGGTCGTAGCCCATGGCGACGCCGTTGCCGCCCATCGAGTTGGCCATATCGACGAACATCGGGTTGCCCATGACGCGCACCTTCATGCCCTTGAGATCGGCCATGGTCTTGATCGGGTGCTTGGTGTTGTAGAAATTGCGCGCGCCGGCATCCATCCAGGCGAGGCCGACGAGGCCCTTGCCGCTATTGGTCACCTTATCGAGCAGTTCCTGGCCGATCGGGCCGTCGATCACATGCTGCATATGCTCGGTGTTGCGGAACACGTAAGGCAGGTTGAATACGTTGAGATCATCGATCACCGGGCCGAGCGCGCCGACAGAAACGCGCGCGAAGGCGATGGCGCCGAGCTGGGCCTGCTCGATGGCTTCCTTCTCGCCGCCGAGCTGCATCGAGGGATACATCTGAACACTAAGGCGGCCGTTGGTCGATTTTTCGAGCTTCTTGCCGATATTCTCGACGGCGACCACGGTCGGATAGCCGGCCGGATGCACGTCGGATGCCTTGAGAACGAGTTTCTGCTGCGCGAGCGCCGAGCCGGACGCGAATGCGGCCGCGACTGCCAGCGCGCCGGCGGCAATCAGGGTGGTGCTGTGTTTCATGACGGTCGTTTCCTCCCAGGTTTGATTTTTTTTAAACGGCGAAAGAGAGTTTCCGGCGCGGCTCGTTGATCCAGGCGGCCGACCGTGGTATTCATCATGTCATATGATGACCTCAGCTAGCCGCGTGGTGTCAAGCCGTTGAATAAGCGTTCGCCAAAAAATCTTAGCCTGCTGAGGCCGCTGGAGGCTCCGCGCGGGCTCACCGGCGAACTGGTCGCCAGGCTGACCGCCGACATCGTCAGCGGCAAGCTTACCCCCGGTTCGCAACTGCCGACCGAGCAGGAAATGATAGCGGCCACCGGGGTCAGTCGCACCGTGGTGCGCGAGGCGGTTGCCGCCTTGAAGGCCGACCGCCTGGTGGTGACCCGCCAGGGCGTTGGCGCTTTCGTCGCCGATCACGTCCGACTGCCCTACCGGGTCGATTTCGACGAAAGTTCGCCGTTGCGCGAGGTTCTCAACGTCATGGAACTGCGCACCGGCGTCGAAATCGAGGCGGCGGGGTTGGCCGCCGAGCGCGCCTCGCCGGCGCAGATCAAGAAGATCGCCGACCGCTACGGCGCGATCCAAAGCGCCGTCGAAGGGGGTGGCAACGCCGTCGATCAGGACTTCGCTTTTCATTGCGCGATTGGCGAGGCCACCGGCAATCCCCAGTTCAAACATTTCCTGGAATATCTCGGACGTTTCATCATTCCGCGGCGGACGGTCTGGGGCCGCTCGGCGCCGCCCGCCCGGCCCAGCCAGCTCGACCTGTTCCAGCAGGAACATGCGCAGATCCTCGACGCCATCCGCGACCGCGCGGTGACCCCGGCGCGCGACGCCATGCAGCGCCATCTGCTCAACAGCCGCGGCCGCTATGAGAAGCTCGCAGGCGAGATCGGGATCAAGTAGCTTCAAGCCGAATAACCGCAGCGACAATCACAAGAGAGAGCGATGGAAAAAATACTCGTCACCGGAGCCGCGGGCGGCATCGGCACGCGCCTGCGCAAGCTGCTCAAGGGCGTCTACCCGAGCATCCGCTGGAGCGACATCCGTAAACCCGGCGATCTTGGCGCGGATGAATCCTTCATGGCCGCCGATCTCGGCGATCTGGCGCAGGTCGAGAAAATCGTCGCCGGCGTCGAAGGCATCGTGCATCTCGGCGGCTTTTCGGTCGAAGGCCCCTGGGAGACGATTCTGCAGGCCAACATTATCGGCTGCTACAATCTGTTCGAGGCGGCCTACCGCAACGGCGTCAAGCGCGTGGTGTTCGCCTCATCCAATCACGCGGTCGGCTTCTACCCGCGCGAAAAACGTATCGGCATCAATATGCCGGTGCGGCCTGACAGCCGTTACGGCGTTAGCAAGGCTTTCGGCGAGGCGCTCGGCGCGTTCTATGCCGACAAGCACGGCCTGCGCGTGACCTGCATTCGCATTGGCAATGTCGACGATGCGCCGGTCGATCGGCGGCGCATGGCGATCTGGCTCAAGCCGGAGGACCTGGTGGCGCTCATCCGGATCGGGCTCGAACACGCCGACATTCACTACGAGATTTTCTACGGTGCCTCCGACAATGCCGACAGCTGGTGGGACAACAGCAATGCCCGGCGTTTCGGCTATCACCCGCAGGGCCAGGCCGAGCCGTTCCGTCACCAGGCCATGGTCGCGCAAGAAAAACTGCCACCGGACATCGTTGGCGATCGCTTCCAGGGCGGGCCGTTTTGCAGCGACGAATACGACGCCGACCGCGAACCGTGACTAAACGCCCACCGGCGGGATAAACGGCGCGTTTGCGCAGACGCGCCCGCCGCGCTCCGAAACCAAGCAAAATCAAGGTGCTCGCGGGAACAATCGCCAGACCCGAATTGCGGCATGTCAAAGCGGGCTTACGCCCGCTGCACTAATGTTTCCTGAGCAATATCGGGAAATTCGCAGATGTTCCAAATCCGCATCCATGGACGTGGTGGGCAAGGCGTTGTCACGGCGGCCGAACTTCTCTCGGTCGCGGCGTTCCTTGAGGACAAGCATGCCCAGGCCTTCCCGAGCTTTGGCTCCGAGCACATGGGCGCGCCGGTGGTCTCCTTCTGCCGGATCGACGGCAAGGAAATCCGTCTGCGCGAACCCATTATCGAACCGGATGCGTTGATCGTCCAGGACGTGACGCTGTTCAAGGCCATCGATGTTTGCCAGGGCCTCAAAAGCACCGGCTACCTGCTGGTCAATACCAACCGGAGCTTCGCCGATCTCCATCTTGAACCGGTCGTCGCCAAGCTCCCGGCCGGTCATGCCGTGACCGTCCCGGCGACCGAATTGGCGCTCAAGCATATCGGCCGGCCGGTGCCGAACGCGGCGCTGCTCGGAGCATTTGCCGCGTTGACGGGAATGGTTCGTCTCGACTCGGTCGCCAAGGCCATCCGTGAAGCGTTTCCAGGAAAAATGGGCGAGGCCAATATTGCCGCCGCCACCGAGGCGCATGATGCCGCCGCCCGCGTCAAGACGGCAGCGTGAGGAATATCCGATGCTGAAGCAGATCGAAGGCTCCCACGCCACCGCCGAGGCGATTGCCTTGTGCCGGCCCGAGGTGATCTGCGCCTATCCGATCACGCCGCAGACCCATATCGTCGAAGGGCTCGGCGAAATGGTGAAAACGGGCGAGCTGACGAATTGCGAATTCATCAATGTGGAGTCGGAATTCGCCGCCCTTTCGGTCGCCATCGGCGCCTCGGCGGCCGGTGCGCGCGCCTATACCGCGACCGCCAGCCAGGGCCTGCTGTTCATGGCCGAGGCGGTCTATAACGCCTCCGGCCTCGGCCTGCCGATCGTGATGACGCTCGGCAATCGCGCCATCGGCGCGCCGATCAATATCTGGAACGATCATTCCGACGCCATGTCAATGCGCGACGCCGGCTGGCTGCAGCTGTTCGCGGAATCCAATCAGGATTCAATCGACCTGCACATCCAGGCATTCCGGCTGGCCGAAGAACTGTCGATGCCAGTGATGGTCTGCGTCGACGGCTTCATTCTGACCCACGCCGTCGAACGCGTGGACATACCCACGCAGGCCGACGTCGATGCCTTCCTGCCGCCCTATGAGCCGGTGCAGGTGCTCGATCCGGCCAATCCGATTTCCATCGGCGCCATGGTCGGGCCGGACGCCTTCACCGAAGTTCGCTTCCTGCAGCACTACAAGCAGACCTTGGCGCTGCGGCTGATCCCCGAATTCGCGGCGGAATTCAAGACCCGGTTCGGGCGTGACACCGGCGGCCTGCTGCGCAGCTATCGGGCCGAGGATGCGGAAATGCTGGTGGTCGCCATGGGCTCGATCAATGGCACCATCAAGGACACCATCGACGAAATGCGCGCCGACGGTTTCAGCATCGGGCTGGTGACCATCGTGTCGTTCCGGCCGTTTCCAACCGAGGCGTTGCGCCGGCTGCTGGCCGGAAGAAAGCACGTCGTGGTGATCGAGAAGAGCTTCGCGGTCGGCATGGGCGGCCAGCTTGCCAACAATGTCGATCTGGCCTTGCGCAATACGCCGGCGGCACCCCAGGTCCATTCGGTGGTCGCGGGGCTCGGCGGCCGTTCCATCACGCGGGCGTCCCTGCACCGCGTCTTCCGCCGCGCCATGGCGCAGCCTTGGGAGGGCGCGCATTTCCTCGACCTCAATGAGGAGATCATCGGCAAGGAATTGCACCACGTGCGCAAAGTGCGCCGCTCCGGGCCGACCGCCGAGAACCTGCTGCGCCGGCTCGATCAGGCCGCGAATCTGCCGGCTGCGGAGTAAGAAAAATGACCGATACGACCGCCACCGCCGCCACCCAGAAGCTCCGCTTCTACCAGAAGGGCACCTTTACCGTCGGCAACCGGCTGGTGCCGGACACCGAGCGATCGGTGCAGGCTTCGATCGACCGCTCGAACGCGTTGACCTGCGGGCATCGCGCCTGCCAGGGATGCGGCGAGGCGCTGGGCGCGCGTTACGCCATGGACGTGGCGATGCGGGCCACCGGCGGCAACCTGATCGCGGTCAATGCCACAGGCTGCCTGGAAGTCTTCACCACGCCTTATCCGGAAACCTCGTGGCAAATGCCCTGGCTGCATTCGCTGTTCGGCAATGCCGCGGCGGTCGCCACCGGCGTTGCCGCGGCGATGCGGGTCAAGGGCCGCCCGGAAGTGCGCGCGATCGCCCAGGGCGGCGATGGCGGCACCACCGATATTGGATTTGGCTGCCTGTCCGGCATGTTCGAGCGCAACGATGACGTGCTCTACATTTGCTACGACAATGAAGGCTATATGAATACCGGCGTGCAGCGCTCCTCGGCGACGCCGCCGACCGCGCGCACGGCAACGACTCCAGCGATGGGCCCGGAGCCCGGCAATGTGTTCGGCACCGGCAAGAGCGTGCCGAAGATCGCCGTTGCCCATGGCATTCCCTATGTCGCCACCGCGACCGTCGCGGACCTGCATGACCTCGAGCGCAAGGTGACGAAAGCGATGGGAATTCACGGCGCGCGCTATATCCATATTCATGTGCCGTGCCCGCTCGGCTGGGGCTCGGCCTCCTACGACACCATTCGTCTGGCGCGGCTGGCGGTCGAATGCGGGCTGTTCCCGGTTTTTGAAGCCGAGCATGGCGCCGTCACCAGCAGCCGGAAGATTCGCCGCCCCGTCCCGGTGTCCGAATATCTCAAGCCGCAGCGGCGCTTCGCGCATTTATTCAAGAGCGAAGCCGGTGCGCGGAACATCGCGCACTTGCAGGCCATCGCCGACCGTAACATCGCCGAATACAAGTTGCTTGAGCCCATGGAGGAAGAAGGATGAAACATCCTTTCGCCATTACGCTCGATAGCGGCAGCAGCCTGGCCAATCTCACCGGCTCGTGGCGCACCATGCGGCCCGTCTATGTTGATCGGCTGCCACCTTGCAATCATGGCTGCCCGGCCGGCGAGAACATCCAGGCTTGGCTCTATCACGCGGAATCGGGCGACTACGAAAGCGCCTGGCGTGTGCTCACACAAGACAACCCGTTGCCTGCGGTGATGGGGCGCGTCTGCTACCACCCCTGCGAGACCGCCTGTAATCGCGCCAAGGTCGACGAAGCGGTCGGCATCAATTCGGTCGAACGCTTCCTCGGCGACGAGGCAATCAAGCGCGGCTGGAAATTCACTCCGCCGTCGGCGGAAACCGGCAAACGCGTGCTGGTGGTCGGTGCCGGGCCTTCGGGGCTGTCGGCGGCTTATCATCTGCGCCGCATGGGCCACGCCGTCACGATCCACGATGCCGGCCCCGCGGCCGGCGGCATGATGCGCTTCGGCATTCCAAAATACCGATTGCCGCGCGATGTGCTCGACGCGGAAATAAAACGAATTCTCGATCTCGGCGTCGAGCTCAAGCTCAATGCCAAGGTCGACAACATTCTCGACACCATGAAAGCCGGCAAATTCGACGCGGCATTCCTGGCCGTCGGCGCCCACATCGGCAAGCGTGCCTTTATCCCCGCCGGCTCCGCGTCAAAGGTGCTCGACGCCGTCACCATGCTGCGCTCGATGGAAGGCGAGGATAAGCCACTGCTTGGACGCCGCGTCGTGGTCTATGGCGGCGGCAACACCGCGATCGACGCCGCGCGCACCGCCAAGCGCATGGGCGCCACCGAGGCGATCATCGTCTATCGGCGCACCCGCGAGCGTATGCCGGCGCACGATTTCGAGGTCGAGGAAGCGTTGCAAGAAGGCATCATGATGAAATGGCTCTCGACCATCAAAAAGATGGACGAGGGCGTGCTCACGGTCGAGAAGATGGCGCTCGACGACAAGGGCTTTCCGCAGCCGACCGGCGAATTCGAGACGCTGGAAGCCGACTCGCTGGTGCTGGCGCTCGGCCAGGACGTCGATTTGTCGCTGCTCGACGGCGTGCCCGGCTTGTTAATCAAGGACGGCACGATGCAGGTCGCCTCGAACATGATGACCGGTCACGCCGGCATTTTCGCCGGCGGCGACATGGTACCGTCCGAGCGCACCGTCACCGTCGGCGTCGGCCACGGCAAGAAAGCCGCGCGCCATATCGACGCCTGGCTGCGCGGCGAGGTCTATGCGCCGGCGGAAAAGCACGAGCTAGCCGATTTCGACAAGCTCAATGCCTGGTACTATGCCGACGCGCCCAAGACGGTGCGGCCGATGCTGGAAGGCGTTCGCCGCCAGAGTACGTTCGAGGAAGTGCAGGGCGGGCTCGACGAGACCAATGCGCTTTATGAGGCGCGGCGCTGCCTGTCATGCGGCAATTGCTTCGAATGCGACAATTGTTACGGCGTCTGCCCGGACAATGCGGTGATCAAGCTCGGCCCCGGCAACCGTTTCAAATTCAATTACGATTATTGCAAGGGTTGTTCGCTCTGCGCCACCGAATGCCCATGCGGCGCCATCAAGATGATCCCGGAAACCGTCTGAAGTTTGCGGGCGCCGCCGGTTGCTTTATCTTTTGAATTTGGGACACTAGCCGCGGTAGGCAATCGCGGCCGCGATCAGGCACTCCGCCGGCGCTATTTTGGCTTTGGCCGCCGCGGCCGGCGGTATTTTATGCTGCAAAAAAGCCGTCACGTTGCGGCGGATGGCTTGCTCTTTCTTTCCGCCATCGGCGCCATCGACAAGTTCGCGCGTGGACTTAAACAGCAGCGCCTGTTCGATCTGTTCGGCGCGCAGCTCGATTTTCGCGATATCCTTGCGCAATTCGTTGACCGCGTCTTGCTCCATCTCCGGCATGGTCTTGAGACTCTGGCGAGCCGCGCGCATCGGCCGCACCGCCTTCTCATGCCAAACCCGCACGCGCGCCGCGATCGCGTTCAAGTGTTTCTTACTCAAGATTATATTTGCCGCGCTGCCGATCCAGGCACAGAACAGCAATTGGTTCACATCGATATTCCACGCGCGCTGCAGCGCAAGGCACTCGGCTTCGACGCCCGGCGCCGCGTATACGGCAATCGAGAATTGCCAGAAGGCGTTGTCGCGTTCGAGCACGGCGGCGCTCCTAGCGCATGATCCCGAAAAGCATGTCCTCGACCCCGATCGGGGATGGGAACCGGTTCTCGGATAAGATCATGCGCAAATAAAATGTTACGGACGTAACCGATTCAATCTGACTGGATCTGACTCTAGCCTGTGTTGCGTGGCCAACCCAGCCGATTAGCAATAAATTTCAACGCCCCTGATAGGCCGGGGTGCGCACGATCAGGCCGTCGAGTTCTTGCGTCACTTTGATCTGGCAGGACAGCCGCGAGGTCGGCTTCACCTCGAAGGCGAAGTCGAGCATGTCTTCTTCCTCGGTTGAGGGCGGGCCGACGATGGGGCTCCAGGCCTCATCCACATGCACCAGGCAGGTCGCGCACGTGCAGGTGCCGCCGCATTCCGCCACGATGCTGGTCACGTCGTTGCGCAACGCCGTCTCCATCACGGTCGAGCCGATTTCCGCCTCGACCGTGTGCACGGTGCCGTCATGTTCAATGAATGTGATCTTCGGCATGTGATCTCTTTTATTTGCGCATGATCTATTCCGAAAACCGGTTCCCACTTTTCGGGATCATGCGGGTCACGCGACTCCAAGCTTTTTCTGCAGGCTTGTCGATGAGGTGGTGTATTGGAATACCAGCCGTTTATCCGGAAACACGTAGTGATAGGCCTTTTGCGCCATCAACGCCGCTTCGTGGAATCCTGACAGGATCAGCTTGACCTTGCCCGGATAGGTGTTGATGTCGCCGATCGCGAACAGGCCCGGCATGCTGGTCTCGAATGTGCCGGTATCGACCGGAATCAACTCGTCATCGAGCGCCAGGCCCCAATCCGCTACCGGACCGAGCTTCATGGTGAGCCCGAAAAACGGC
Organism: Hyphomicrobiales bacterium; assembly: GCA_038206805.1. Classification (GTDB taxonomy): domain Bacteria; phylum Pseudomonadota; class Alphaproteobacteria; order Rhizobiales; family Xanthobacteraceae; genus Pseudolabrys. Next base: position 26,952 of record JBBRAL010000014.1, read on the forward strand.
AGCATGGCGTCGACTTCGATGCGCGTGACCGCACCGTCCTTGTCCTTGATCGAAGCCGCGGTGAGCTGGCCGTCGCCGCCTTCCAGCAGCGACACCTGGCCGATCCGCAGATCCATCGCGCCGGACGCGACCAGCGCGCGCATCTTGTTGACACTGTCGGGTGCACCGCGGAACTCGTCGCGCCGGTGCACCAGGGTCAGCCGCTTGGCAATCGGATGCAAATTGAGCGTCCAGTCGAGCGCACTGTCGCCGCCGCCCACGATCAGCAGCCGCCGGTCGCGGAACGCGTCCATCTTGCGCACGGCATAATGCACCGACTTGCCCTCGTAGGGTTCGATGCCGGCAATCGGCGGCCGTTTCGGCTGGAACGAACCGCCGCCGGCGGCGATTGCAACGCACTTGGCCTCGAACACTTTGCCGCGGTCGGTGGCGACGCGAAACTGCGAATCGCCGATCTTTTCCAGCGTCGTCACCATCTCGCCGAGATGAAAGGTCGGGTTGAAAGGCTTGATCTGCGCCATCAGCGCCTCGGTCAGGCCTTGCCCGGTGATGATCGGTATCGCCGGAATGTCGTAGATCGGCTTTTCCGGATAGAGCTCGGCGCATTGCCCGCCGACCTTGTCGAGGATGTCGACCAGGTGCGCCTTGATGTCGAGCAGGCCGAGCTCGAATACCGCGAACAGGCCGATTGGCCCCGCGCCAATAATCAGAACGTCGGTCTTGATCGTTTCGCTCATTCTTGCTCAGCCCGGCAGCGGCCGGCTCCTCGTTTTGTTTTTACCCGCATTTTTCCTGGCGCATGGTCTTGTCCCAAAACCGGTCCCCACTTTTCGGGATCATGCGCTCCTGCGGGTGATCTGTGTTTTGGGAACCGCGATGACGCGCAGTAACTCCGCGAGATTCTGTTCCGGCGTCTTGCCGGTGGTGGATAGCGCGACCTCCGCCTTGGCGTAAAGCTGCTCGCGGCTCTTGAGAATGGAAATGAGATCTTCCATGGCGCGGGCGCTGTTCGCCATAGGCCGCATATCGCCTTGCGCCATCACCCGCTTCATATGTTCCTGCGGATCGGCGTGCACCCACACCGTGAAACACGACGACAGCAGCAATTCGAGCGTGCCCGGTTCGGCGACAATGCTGCCGCTGGTGGCGATGACGAATTGCCGGTGCTGGCGCAGGACGTCGTCGAGCGCCTCGCGCTCGGCGCGGCGGAAGGTTTCCTGGCCGAACATTTCGAAGATTTCGCTCAAGGTCGCGCCGCTGCGCTTTTCGATCTCGCGATCGAGCTCGATGAACGGCACGTCGAGGCTCTCCGCCAGCAGGCGTCCGAGCGTCGACTTGCCGCCGCCGCGCAGGCCGAACAGTGCGATCCGGCGGCGGCGTGAATCCTCCGATGGCTCGCTGAAATGCTTCAGCAGCAGGTCGCGCGCCTCGGCCAGCTTCGGCGGCGACAGCCGTTCGAGGAATTGCGACAGCAGCACCAGATCGAGCGCCGGCTCGGCGCCGTCATGCACCAGTTGGGTGACCGGCAAGCCGATGGCGCGGGCGATGCGCCGCAGCAGCACGATCGAGCAATTGCCGAGGCCGGCCTCGAGCTGCGCCAGATAGCGCTCGGACACCGCCGCGTGCTCGGCCAGGCCTTTGCGGGTCATGCCGCGTTGATTGCGCAAGGTGCGCACGCGTTCGCCCAGCCGGCGCAAATAGTTGTCGGCGTTGCGGGTTTGCGGCGGCTTGCTGCGGGCGGCTTTCATGGTCTGTCGGATAACATGCATTATAATGCTAAGCAATAGGCGGCCGGAAGTTTGCCAATGAAATTCCGTGATTGGGGATAGTCCGGAAAGCTCACGTTTCCGAAGCGAAAAGAGGGTTTGCCGATTGCCTGTGGAACCGCTGGCGGCGCCGGGCATTGCGCTATTGTGCAGTCGTGGCAAAGATGCTATTCATATGCAAAATAATGCATACAGGGAGTAAGGCGCTCGGCCATTGCCGGTCCGGCGCCGGATCAGATCATGCAGACCATTGATTTCCAGACCGATCCTTCGCGCTACCGCCATTGGCGCATCGAGCGCGACGGCGACATCGCCTATCTGATCATGGATGTCGACCAGGCCGGCGGGCTCGTCGAGGGCTACGAGCTCAAGCTCAATTCTTACGATCTTGGCGTCGATATCGAACTCAATGACGCGGTGCAGCGGCTGCGCTTCGAGCATCCGGAAGTGCGCGCGGTCGTGATCAAGTCCGGCAAGGACAATGTCTTTTGCGCCGGCGCCAATATCCGCATGCTCGGCAAGTCGACCCACGGTCACAAGGTGAATTTCTGCAAGTTCACCAACGAGACCCGGCTCGCCATCGAGGATGCGTCGGAAAATTCCAAACAGACGTATATCTGCGCGATCAATGGCAATGCCGCCGGCGGCGGCTATGAGCTGGCGCTCGCCGCCGACCACATCATGCTGGTGGACGACCGCCGCTCGGCCGTGGCGTTGCCGGAGACGCCGCTGCTGGCCGTGCTGCCGGGCACTGGCGGGCTCACCCGCGTGACCGACAAGCGCAAGGTGCGGCGTGACCGCGCCGACGTGTTCTGTTCGATCGAGGAGGGCATTCGCGGCACCAAGGCGGTCGAATGGCGGCTGGTGGACGAGGTGGTGCCGACGTCAAAATGGAAAGAAACGGTCGCCACCCGCGCACACGAGATCGCTGGCCGTTCCGACCGGCCGAAAGCGGCCAAAGGCATTAAGCTTGGCGCGCTCGACCGCAAAATCGAAGGCGACCGGGTGTCCTATTCGCATGTCGATGTCGAGATCGACCGCCCGCGCGGGCTAGCGACCGTGACCGTGCGCGGGCCGTCGCAAGGCGTACCGGCTTCCGTCGAAGCCGCGCATGCGCTCGGCGCCAAATTCTGGCCGCTCACGGTGGCGCGCGAACTGGAAGACGCCATCCTGCATCTGCGCGCCAACGAAGCCGCTATCGGCGTTGTGCTGTTGCGCACCGACGGCAACGCGGTGGCGGTGCTGGATTACGACGCGTTTCTCAGCCAATACGATAGTGACTGGTTGATGCGCGAAATCAGGCACTACCTCAAACGCACGCTCAAGCGCATCGATGTAACGCCGAAAAGCTTCATTGCGTTGATTGAACCCGGTTCCTGCTTTGCGGGCACACTGGCCGAACTCGCTTTTGCCGCCGACCGCTCATTTATGCTGGTCGGTACGCGCGAGGGCGATAACCGTGCGCCTGCCGCGATCACGCTCGGCCATGTCAATTTCGGTCTTTATCCGATGGGCAATGGTTTGACGCGGTTGCAGACGCGGTTTCTCGGCGAACTCGACACGCTGAAAACCGCGCAGAGCAAAATCGGCGTTGCGCTGGAAGCCGAGGCGGCCGCCGAACTCGGCCTGGTGACGCAGGCTTACGAGAATTTCGACTGGGACGACGAGTTGCGCGTCATGCTGGAGGAGCGCACCAGCTTCTCGCCCGACGCCATGACCGGCATGGAAGCCAATTTGCGCTTCGCCGGCCCGGAGACCATGGAAACCAAGATTTTCGGACGGCTGACCGCCTGGCAGAACTGGATCTTCCAGCGGCCGAACGCGATCGGCGAGCAGGGCGCGCTCAAGCTCTACGGCAGCGGCGTGTCGCCGATATTCGCAAAGGAAAGAGTGTGATTTGTCCGCTCATTCCCGCGCAAGCGGGAATCCAGAGCCACGAACTGGGTCCCCGCTTTCGCGGGGACGAGCGGAAGACAAACGAGAGGGTAGGACAATGAACATCAACATCGCCAAAGTCGATTACGACGGCTTGATTCCGAACAATGTCGGGCTCGGCGAGGACGTGCGCGTCAAGCACGCGCTGGAGAAATGGCATCCCGGCTACATCAACTGGTGGAAAGACATGGGGCCGGAAGGCTTCCAGGAGTCGCTGGTCTATCTGCGCACCGCGATTAGCGTCGATCCGAAAGGCTGGGCCAAGTTCGACTACGTGCGCATGCCGGAATACCGCTGGGGCGTATTGCTCGCTCCGCAACATGAAGGCCGCAAGATTCCGTTCGGCGTGCACAAAGGCGAGGACGCCTGGCAGGAAGTGCCGGGCGAATACCGCGCCATGCTGCGCCGCCTGATCGTGATCCAGGGCGATACCGAGCCGGCCTCGGTCGAGCAGCAGCGCTATCTCGGCAAGACCGCGCCCTCGCTCTACGACATGCGCAACCTGTTCCAGGTCAATGTCGAAGAGGGCCGCCATCTGTGGGCCATGGTTTATCTGCTGCAGAAATATTTTGGCGCCGACGGCCGCGAGGAGGCCGAAGCCCTGCTGCAGCGCCGCTCCGGCGACCCCGATACGCCGCGTATGCTGGGCGCCTTCAACGAAAAGACGCCGGACTGGCTGTCGTTCTTCATGTTCACCTATTTCACCGACCGCGACGGCAAGATGCAGCTCGAAGCGCTGGCGCAATCCGGCTTCGATCCGTTGTCGCGCACCTGCCGCTTCATGCTGACCGAGGAAGCCCACCATATGTTCGTGGGCGAGACCGGCGTCACCCGCATCGTGCAGCGCACCTGCGAGGCGATGAAGGCGGCCGGCATCGACGATCCCAACAATATCGCGGCCGTGCGCAAGCTTGGCGTGATCGACCTGCCGACCATCCAGAAGAAGGCCAATATGCATTTCTCGTTGACGCTCGATCTGTTCGGCAACGAGATTTCGACCAATGCCGCCAACGCGTTCCACTCCGGCCTGAAGGGCCGCTACCGCGAGGACCGGCTGAAAGACGACCATCAGCTCGAGGGCGTCACCTATCCGGTGCTGCGCCTGATCGACGGCAAGATCCAGAATGCGGATACGCCGGCCTTGTCGGCGCTCAACATGCGGCTGCGCGACGATTACGTCGCCGACGCCAATGTCGGCGTTGGCCGTTGGAACAAGGTCATTTCGGAGATCGGCATCCCGTTCGAGATCAAGCTGCCGCACGTTGCCTTCCACCGCCACATCGGCGAGTTCGCCTCGATTCATGCCGACGTCAACGGCAACATGCTGAGCGACGCGGAATGGGAGAAGCGCAAGGTTGAATTCCTGCCTTCCGATAGCGACCGCGAATTCATCGAAAGCCTGATGCAGCCGCAGTTCGAGACGGCCAAGTTCGCCGGCTGGATCGCGCCGCCCAGGGTGGGTATCGACAACAAGCCGGGCGATTTCGAATATGTGAAGATCGCTGACGCTTAAGTTCATTCACGCAGAGGGACCATGCGATGAGTGTGGAATCGCTGGATAGTTATCTCGGCGGCAAGTGGTCGCTCGGGCAGGGCGTCGAGAGCGAACTGATCGACCCCAGTAACGGAACGCTGCTGGCCACGGCCAGCGCGCGCGGGCTGGATCTCGCGGCGGCGCTCGATCATGCGCGCAGCCGCGGCGGAATAGCCTTGCGGGCGCTTTCTTATGCGGAGCGGGCGAAGCTCTTGGGCGCCGTCGCCGATGTGCTGATCGCCAACCGCGCGCGCTACGAAGCGACGGCCATCGCCAATTCCGGCAACACCAAAATCGATGCCGCCATCGATATCGACGGCGGCATCGGCACGCTGAAATATTACGCCCGGCTCGGCGCCAGTCTCGCCGAGGCGTCCGCTTTGCTCGACGACAAGCCGGTACGGCTGGCCAAGGCCGAAAACTTCCAGGCGCTCCATCTGCTCGTCCCGCGCCGCGGCGTTGCCGTGCACATCAATGCGTTCAACTTCCCGAGCTGGGGCTTGTGGGAAAAGGCCGCCTGCGCGCTGCTGTCCGGCGTTCCGATGCTGGCCAAGCCCGCCTCGGCCACCTGCCTGCTCAGCCAGCAGATGGTGCGCGACGTGGTGGCCGCCAATGTGTTGCCCGAGGGCGCGCTCAGCCTGCTGTGCGGCGGCATCGGCGACTTGCTTGACCACGTTACGCCCGACGACGTCATCGCCTTCACCGGTTCGTCGGAAACCGCCCATCGCATTCGCGGCCACCGCAACGTGCTGGCGCACGGTACCTTTGTGAACATCGAGGCCGACAGCGTGAATGCCGCGCTGCTGGCGCCCGGCGTCGCCGCGGCGACCCCCATCTTCGATGCCTTCGTCAAGGAAGTGGCGCGCGAGATGACGGTGAAGGCCGGGCAGAAATGCACGGCGATCCGTCGCGTGATGGTGCCGCTGGAGTGCGCCAATGCGGTGGCGGAAGCGCTATCGGCGCGGCTGGCCAAGATCGCGGTCGGCGATCCGCGCAATGAAGCCACGCGCATGGGTCCGCTGGTGACCCACGCGCAGCAGACCGCTGCATTGGATGGCATTGGCCGGCTCGCGGCCGAGGCCGCATTCGTTTGCGGCGGGACTTCCGCGCCCAAGCTCGACGGCATCGACGGCGCCAAATCGGCCTTCATTGCGCCGACTTTGCTCAAGGCCGACAACGGCGCGGCCGCCGGCGCCTTGCACGACACGGAAGTGTTCGGCCCGGTCGCCACCATCATTCCGTTTAGCGACGAGCGGCAGGCCTTCGCGCTGATCGCGCGCGGCGGCGGCTCGCTGGTGGCGTCGGTGTTTGGCGACGACGCTGCGTTCATGGCGCGCGCGGTGGGCGAGCTCGGTCCCTGGCATGGCCGCATTCTGGCGGTCGATCCGTCGATCGCCGATGCGCATACCGGCCATGGTATCGTCATGCCGCAGTGTAACCACGGCGGCCCTGGCCGCGCTGGCAATGGCGCCGAACTCGGCGGCCTCAATGGCTTGCGGCTCTATCATCAGCGCGTGGCGGTGCAGGGCTCGAGCGATTTGCTGACCGCGTTGCAGGCGAAAGCGGCGCCGCTGCATTGAGGCCGCTTTTACCTCGCCCTGAAAGGGGGAGGTCGCCCGCCGAAGGCGGGCGGGTGGGGGTCAATTAAACGGCGCGAAGACCCCCTCCCTAACCCTCCCCCTTGCAGGGGGAGGGAACGAACGTGCCTCAGCGCGCCTCCAAATCCTCATCCCGCAGCTTGAAGCGCTGAATCTTGCCGGTGGCGGTGCGCGGCAGATCGCTGCGCAGTTCGATCCAGCGCGGATATTTCCAAGGACCGGCATTCTCCTTGACGTGGACTTTCAGCATTTCCATGAGGCGCTCGTCGGCGACATAACCGTTCTTGAGCACGATGAAGGCCTTCGGCTTGACCAAGCCGTCGGCGTCCTCTTTGCCGATGACGGCGGCTTCCAGCACCGCCTCGTGCGAGGTCAGCGCCGCTTCGACGTCGAACGGCGACACCCACATGCCGGAAACCTTGAACATGTCGTCGGTGCGCCCGCAGTAATAATAATATCCGTCGGCGTCGCGCCGGTACTTGTCGCCGGTATGGGTCCATTCGCCGACGAAAGTGCGCCGGCTCTTGGCGCGCTGGTTCCAATAGCCGTCGGCGGCCGACGGCCCGCGCACGATCAATTCGCCGATTTCGTCGGTGCCGAGATCGCGCCCCTGCTCGTCGACGATGCGCGCGTCGTAACCGGGCACCGGCTTGCCGGTGGAGCCATAGCGGATGTCGCCCGGGCGGTTGCTCAGGAATGTTTGCAACAGCTCGGTCGAGCCGATGCCGTCGAGCACGTCACAGCCTACGACCTCGCGCCAGCGGGTGCCGATATGGGCGGGCAGCGCTTCGCCCGCCGATACGCAGAGGCGAAGCTGGTCGGAGCCGGCGCCTTTGCCGATGTCCGGGTGAGCGAGCAACGCCGTATAGAGCGAAGGCACGGCATAGAAGATAGTGGGCCGATGCTTGCGCATCATCTCGAACACCGCTTCCGGCGACGGCCGGTAGGGCCACAGCGCCGCGGTAGCGCCCACGGATAAGGGAAACGTCATGGCGTTGCCCATACCGTAGGCGAAAAATAATTTCGCCGCCGAATGCACCACATCGTTCTCGGTGATGCCGAGCACACCCTGGCCGAAAAGTTTTGCGGTAGCCATCAGGTTGGAATGGATGTGCTTGACGCCCTTCGGATCGCCCGTGGACCCAGAAGTGTACATCCAAAACGCCACTTCGTCCGACACCGTGTCGGCGGTGAACGGTGCGCTGTCGGCGGCGGCGATGATGTCCTCGAACAGATGCACGTCTCGGCCGGGGAAGGCGGCCTTGTCGTCTTCGATGGCGCCGACCAGCACGATGCTGCGCAAATACGGCAGCCGGCCGATGATCGGCCAGATCGCCTGCGCCAGCGGCGCCGCGGCGACCAGCGCGGAGGCGCGCGAGTCGGCCAAGATGTAGGCGTATTGCGATACGTTGAGGAAGGTATTGAGCGGGATTGGCACATTGCCGGCGCGGATCGCGCCCCAGAACGCCACCGGATAATCGACGGTGTCGTGCAGCAACAGCGCGACCCGCTCTTCGCGCCGCAGGTCGAGCGCGCGCAGGGCATTGGCGAAGCGTACGCTGCGCGCTTGCAACTCGCCGTAGGTCAGCGAGCGGTCGGGATCGATGAAGGCGACTTTGGGCCCGAGCCCGCGCGCCACATTGGCGTCGACGAAATCGCTGACGGCGTTGTACGGCCTGCGCTCGTGAAAAACCTCCGGCACGCCGTCTCCTTTGCCCGTCAGCTTTCGAACAATCGCGTCAACAGCCGGCGCGCCAGCACGCCAGCGACGCGGCGGCGGTAGTGGCCGGGCGTGAAGGTTGTCTTCATCGGCATGATCTGGTCGCGCACCAGCGCATCCAGACCCTTGTATACGCGCTCATCGAGGCCGCCGCCGGTCAGCGCGGCGGTTCCTTCCAGGAGAACGGGCCGCGGATTGGTGCCGGTGAACGCCACGCGCAGATCGGCGAGCGTATCGCCGTCGCGCCGCAGTGCCACGGCGACGCCGGCGACCGGATATTCGATCGACTTGCGGATGCGGATCTTGTCATAGGCCGAGCGCAGGCCGGGCGTATTTTTCGCGCGCACCGCGGTAACGATCTCGCCCGGCCGCAGCGAAAGATAATATTTGCCGTCGCCTTGCATTTCCGTGACCGGAATGTCCTGACGGGCAAAGCCGATATAAAGCTTGTCGAGCGGGATGCTGCGCTTGCCGGCGGGGCCGGCGATGTCCACCTCCGCTTGCAGCGTGAGCAGCGCGGGCGCCAGATCGCCAGAGAAGGTGGCGAAGCACACGCCGCGGCTTTTCGGCGCCACGTGACACATGGTGCCGGTGGTTTTCAGGCAATGATTGTTGGCGTCGCGCCACCATTCGCTCTGATTGTAAAAGATGCAACGCGTGTCGAGACAGAGATTGCCGCCGACCGTGCCCATGTTGCGGTGGGTGGGACCGGCGATGACGCTAGCGGCCTGCGCCAGCACCGGATAATGCTCGATCACGCCCGGATGCTCCGCCAGCGCGGTCAGCCGCACCGATGCGCCGATTTCGAGCGTATTGGCATTGGCATTAATCGCCGTGAGCTCCTCGACCCGGTTCATATAGATCAAAACCGGCGGCGCCACGATGCCGCGGCGGATATTGACGACTAAGTCTGTACCGCCGCCAAGCGGCATGCTTTTCGGATGAGCGGCACGCGCGGCGAGCGCTTCGTCGAGCGTCGCCGGATTAAGCACCGTGAATTCGGGCAGGGCGTCCATCAGGCGGTACCCGCGATTTGGGCAACGAGCGGGCCACGATTAGAAACGCGCTCCCTCCCCCCTTGTGGGGGAGGGTTGGGGAGGGGGGTAGTGGCGTTTTGCGAAGCCGCATCACCCCCACCCCTGACCCCTCCCCACAAGGGGGAGGGGAACGGCAACCGCGAGCGCGCAAAGAAGCCGGAAGCCACTGTCACGCGCCGCCTCCGTTGCCTTTGCGCTTCCGCTTCTCGATCGCCTCGAACACCCGGTCGGGCGTCACCGGCAGATCGTTGAAGCGGATGCCGATGGCGTCGGCGATGGCGTTAGTGAGCGCCGGCAGGAAGGCGGCGAGCGAGCCTTCGCCCGCCTCCTTGGCGCCGAACGGCCCGTGTGGATCCATGCTCTCGACGATGCCCACTTCAATGGGCGGCGAATCCTGGATGGTCGGCACCCGGTAGTCGAGCATATTGGCGGTGATCATCAGGCCGTCGTGATAGGCGGCTTCCTCGCTCATGGCCTGGCCCATGCCCATCCAGACCGAGCCCTGCACCTGGCCTTCCACGGTCAGACGATTGAGCGCCTTGCCGCAGTCATGCGCGACCCAGACCTTGTCGACGGTGACGACGCCGGTGTCCTCGTCAACGGTGACTTCAACGACCTGCGCCGAATAGGAATAGCCCATAGTGCCGCCGATGGCGGCGCCGCGATATTTCTTGCCGCCATGCGATTCCGGAATGGTCGAATAGTTGCCGGTAACGGTGATGGTGCCGGAGTCCTTCAGCGCTTCCACCACCACTTCGTCGAATGTTGCGCCCTTGTCCTGCGCGCCGGCGCGGTAAAGCTCGCCAAGGCATTCGATGTCCTCAGGGCGGGCTTCCAGCTTGCGGGCGGCGGCGGAGGTCAACAGGCTCTTGAGGTTGCGCGCGGCATCGAGCGCCGCATTGCCGACCATGAAGGTGACGCGCGAGGAGTACGAGCCGTTGTCCTTCGGCACCACTTCGCTGTCGCCGGTCACGACACGCACGCGCGAGAGGTCAAGGCCGAGCACTTCGGCTACCGTCTGCGCCAGGATGGTCGTCGAGCCTTGCCCGATATCGGCGGCGCCCGACAGCACCACGATCGAGCCGTCGAAATCGAGCTTGATCTTGACGGTGGCATGCGGCTCGCCGGTCCAGTTCACCGGCTTGGAGGCGCCCGAAATGTAATGCGAGCAGGCCATGCCCAAGCCTTTACTTAAATTGCCTTTGCTCTTCGGCGTTTTACCTTTGCGCGCCTTCCAGCCGCTCTCCTTCTCGACCCAGTCCATGCATTCCGGCAGGCCATACGAGTTCACCATCATGTCGTTGTCGGTGAAGCTCGGCGCCGTCAGTAGGTTGGCGCGCCGCACCGCGAACGGGTCGAGCCCCAGCTCAATCGCCATCTCATCGATCAGGCTTTCGAACGCGAAACGAATATCGACGGTGCCGTGGCCGCGGAAGGCGCCGCAGGGCGGCGTATTGGTGAGCACGCGGCGGCCGACATATTTGACATTGTGCAGGTCGTAGATCGCGTACAGCATCGAGCCGGCGTAAAGGATGGTCACCACGCCGTAGCCGGAATGCGCGCCGCCGCGCTGGTCGCAGCCGCATTCGACCGCGGTAATGCGGCCGTCCTTGCGCATGCCGATCTTGAGCTTGATGTCGGTTTCCGGCCGGCCGCGATGGGTGATGAAGGTCTCCTCGCGCGTGGTCACCAGCCGCACCGTGCCGTTGCATTTGCGCGCCAACAGAGCCGCGATCAGTTCGATGGCCAGCGTCTCGGTGCGGCAGCCGAAGCCGCCGCCGACATGCGGCTTGATCACGCGGATGCGCGACATTTCCATGCCGAGGATCTGCGACAGCATCAGGTGCACGTAATAGGGCACTTGCGTCGAGGCATGCACGGTCATGCGCTCGCGCACCGCGTCGTATTCGGCGACGGCGGCGTGCATTTCCATCTGGTTCTGGCAGACTTCGGCGCAGTTGTAGGTGCCCTCGCGCACCAGATCGGCTTCGCCGAAGCCTTGTTCGGCCGAGCCCAGTTCGAACAGCACGTCGCGCTCGAGATTGCCGGGCTTCTTCTCGTGCAATGCGACGGCGTTCGGCGCCAGCGCGGTCTTGCTGGTGTAGTAGGCCGGCAGTTCGCGCACCGTAAATTTGATGCGGCGCAGCGCCTCGCGCGCGCTGGCGTCATCGACCGCGGCGACGGCGGCCACGGGCTCGCCACGGTAGCGCACCTTGTCGCGCGCCAGCGGGTGCTCGCTGCGTGCGATCGGCAGCACGCCGAAGGTCTTGTCGCAATCGGCGCCGGTGACGATGGCGCGCACGCCCGGCACTTTCAGCGCCTCGGAAATATCGACCGCGACGATCTCGCCGTGCGAATAGGGGCTGCGGTAGATGCGGCCGGCGAGTTGGCCGGGCGCGAGGACGTCGGCGGTATATTTGGCGCGGCCGGAGACTTTTTCCGGCCCGTCGATCATCGGCACATAGGAGCCGATATTGTGCGTTGGGACGACTTCGTTCACGGGCTGACCCCCTGTGCGCCGAGCGCCGCCGCGTATTGCACCGCCTCGATGATTTTCACATAACCGGTGCAGCGGCAGATATTGCTGCCGAGCGCTTCCAGGATTTCCGCCTCGCTCGGCTTGGGATTCTTCCGCAACAGCCCGGCCGCCGCCATGATGAAGCCCGGCGTGCAATAGCCGCATTGCGAGCCGAGCTTCTCGTGGAAGCCGCGCTGCACGGCGGAGAGTTGGCCGTCGTGGCCAAGCGCCTCGATGGTGTCGACGCGCCGGCCTTGCACGCCCGCCGCCAAAGTGAGGCAGGACAGCACCGGCATGTCGTCGATCAGCACGGTGCAGGCGCCGCATTCGCCGCCGTCGCAGCCGGTCTTGGTGCCGGTGAGGCCGGCTTTTTCGCGCAGATAATCGAGCAAAAGGATATTGTCGGCGACCGCGTCGGCGCGGTCACGCCCGTTGAGCGTGAATTCAAGCAATCTGGCCAAGCGTTGCTTCCCTGTACGGCGCGTATCGACGATTCGCGCTTTATCTCATTATTGCAGATTACGACACACCAGGCGGCCTAGCCCCTCCAGGCCTATTACCGGGAATGGCTTGAACGATTACCCCACATGAAACTTGGCGATTACGTCGGGCGGAATGGTGACGCCGCCGATCTTGTCGGGGTTTGCGTGGTCGCGTGCGGCCCACACCCTTGATTCCGCGCCCTCGACCGCGATCTTGCCGCCGACCGACAGGCGGTGCTCGAGGTCGAAGCTGGAACGGCGGAACTCGGCCACCCGCGAGGCAATCTCCACCACGTCGCCGAATTTAACCGGAATGAGAAAATTGGCGCGCGCGTCCACCAGCGGAATGCCCATGATCCCGAAAGTCGCCCCCAGGTCCTGCGGTTTGACGCCGAGCGCGGCCTCGAACAGCATCCAGGTACTGGTGTCGAACATCTCGAAAAAGCGGCTGTTGAATACGATGCCGGCCGGGTCGCACTGGCCCCATTCGACGGTCAGTTGCCTGCTGTTGATGAAAGACGTCACGCGAAAGGCCTCCGGCCGTTTGACGGAACTCACTGTAGTCGGCGCCGACGCCGCGGACAATATTCAGCGCCGCGATTTGGTTTTGGCTCTGCGCTTAGGCTTAGGCTTGCGCGGATCGGGCCAATCCACCACTTCTTGCGCGCGCAATTCGACCGGCGCGGAGCGCCGGCGTTGCCGCATCGCCTGCTTTGGCGCCACCGGCAGATGAGGCGAGGCGTCGAGTTCGTCCAGCAGCCAGTCGAGATCTTCGCTCGCGATCACCCAGCGTTTGGCCGCATAACGCGCGAGCGAGAACGGTTTGGAAAAAGCCAGCATCGATTTCTTGCCGCCCGGCAGGCAGTACTCGTGCGCGTAGCTCATCGCCAGTTCGCGCGGCGAGCGATAGATCGGATCGCGCCAGCGCAGGATGGCGTGATTGGTCTTGCTGATCGCGCCCCACAGACCGCGCTGCTTGAATAGCGTGACGATGTGATCCTGGTCGCGCGGCAGCGCCTGGATGTCCATCAGCCAGGCGCGCTGCCCATGAAATTCGAGTACGGCGGCGGCGAGCAGCGCGCCTTCCGCGCAATGCGCTGTGCGGTGCGCCAGCACGCGGCGCGGCGACATGGCCGTGTCACCGGCCAGTTCGAAATTGGCCGGCAGCCGGTCGAGAAAGGTCTGAATCTTTTGCGGCCTGTCGAGCCGCGCGAATACGCGCTGCTCCGTCGGCGTCAGCAGCGTGCGTAAACGTTTTCGGTAGCCAGTCGTGGTCATCTGCGGCCTGCGCCTCGGATGCATGGTTTGGCATATAAAAATCGAACGGGCAGGCGGTGCCGGCGTTCTCCACAAGCCCGCGCCGTTAGGAAATAACTGCGCCCGCTTTGGGTCAAAACAGCGAAAATCTTCTTATTTTCCGCTAGTTATTGCGGTTCAATAGAATAGTCTCCTATTTAAGGGCTCCAGTCGCTGGCAGCGGAGCCGACCGATGACCGATTTCCCCCGAGAACCGCGGCTTTTCCTGGCGCGGTCTTCGTCCAATAGCTGGGCACTGGCGCTCGCCACCGCGCTGCTGGTGCTGATCATTGCCGGCGTGTTGCCGCGCCTTCCCTGGTGAGGCGTCTCGCGCATGTCGCCTAGCACCGCCACCATCCCGAAGAACGCGCCGTTTTCCGAAGAAGACGTCGACATGCTCAACCGCGTGGTCGGGCCGGCGAGCGCGCTGCAGCGCGCCTGGCTGGCGGGCTTCCTGGCCGGCGTCGAGTCGGTGTCGGGGACGGCGCAGCCATCGGCCCCGGCACGGCCGGCCGAGCCGCTGACAATTGTTTACGCCAGCGAATCCGGCAATTGCGAAAAGCTGGCCAACGATCTCGCCAAGGCCGCGCGCAGGAACGGCATGAAGCCCAATCTGATCGACATGGCCGATCTCGATCTGGGCGATCTCACAAAGGCGAAGCGGCTGGTGTTCATTGCCGCCACCTGGGGCGAGGGCGAGCCGCCGGCGCGTGTCGTGCGCGCTTACGGCGAATTGATGGGCGAGGGCGCCCTGCGCCTCGACGGCGTCGAATATGGCGTGCTGGCGCTGGGCGATACCGCCTATGCGGAATTCTGCGCCATCGGCAGACACATCGACGAGCGGCTGGCCGCGCTCGGCGGCAAGCGCGCGGTCGAGCGCGTCGATTGCGATCTCGATTTCGCTCAGCCCGCGGCGGCCTGGATCGGGGATGCGCTGAAGGTCCTGACGCCGCCCGACGCCAATCGCGGCCAAGGCAACGGTCGTGTGATCGAAGTCGATTTCGGCAAGCCGGCTGCCGCGCCCAACACCGACATCGTCGAGGCGGAAATCACCGAGCACGTGATTCTCAATTCCTCGCGCTCGAACAAGCAAACCATTCATCTCGCGCTCGCCTTCGACGGCGGTGCGCCGGCCTATGAGCCGGGCGACTCGCTCGATCTCTATGCCGAGAACGATCCGGCCTATGTCGACGAATTGCTGAAGCTCGCCGGACTGTCGGACGACGACAAATTGCGCGCCGAATTCATTACGTCGCGCGACGTGACCACATTGTCGCTCAAGACGCTGGAGACCTACGTCGTGCAGACCGGCCACCAATACGTCAAGGCGCTCATTGCCGACGGTCAGGCCAAAGAGTGGATCGTGGGCCGCCAATTGATCGATCTGATCGCCACATTCCCGATTGCCTTGACCGCCGATCATCTGCGCGCGGTGACGCGGCCCTTGGCGCCGCGCGCCTATTCGGTTGCCTCGTCGCGCCGCGAAGTGGGCGAGGAGGCGCATCTGCTGATCTCCGCGGTGCGCTACGAAACCCATGGCCGCGCCCGCAAGGGCGTCGCTTCGAATTATGCGGCGGAGGGGCTCAAGCGCGGGGCGCGCGTGCGCGTCAAGCTCAAGCCCAACAAGCATTTCGGTCTGCCGGCCCCCGACAAGGACATTGTCATGGTCGGCCCCGGCACCGGCGTCGCGCCGTTCCGCGCCTTCGTGCAGGAGCGCAGCGCGACGGCCGCGAAAGGCCGGAACTGGCTGTTCTTCGGCGACCGCCAATTTACCCACGACTTCCTCTACCAGCTCGACTGGCAGGAAGCGCTCAAAGACGGCGCGCTCACCCGCATGGACGTTGCCTTCTCGCGCGACACGCCTGAGAAAAGCTACGTGCAGCACAAGATCTGGGACAAGCGCCGCGACCTGATCGATTGGCTCGACGGCGGTGCGCATTTCTACGTCTGCGGCGATGCCAAAAACATGGCCAAGGACGTGCGTTCGACCTTGGTGCGCGCTTTTGCCGACGTGAAGGGGCTTTCGCCGGAGGCGGCCGAGCAGGCAGTGGCCGGGCTGGAGCGCGACAAGCGCTATCTGACGGATACTTATTAATGAGCGATGCGGCGCGCTATTTCACTCTCCCCGCTTCGCGGGGCGAGAGGAAGGAAGCATCATGACCGACGAAGTCTCGCGCAACGAGCGCATCAAGGAGGCCAGCGATTATTTGCGCGGCACGCTCGCCGAAGGCCTGCACGAAGAAATTACCGGCGCCATCGTCGAGGACGACCAGCAGCTGGTGAAATTCCACGGCATGTATCTGCAGGACGACCGCGACCTGCGCTCGGAACGCACGCGCAAGAAGATGGAGAAGGCTTTCGCCTTCATGATCCGCGTGCGTGTTCCAGGCGGCGTGCTGTCACCCGCGCAATGGCTGGCGCTCGACCGGGTGGCGCGCGACTACGGCAGCGGCACGATGCGGCTCACCACCCGGCAGACGGTGCAATTGCACGGCATCATCAAGTCGAACTTGAAAGCGACGATGAAGCAGATCGACGATGCGCTGCTCAATTCGATTGCCGCCTGCGGTGACGTCAACCGCAATGTCATGTGCGGCGCCAATCCGGAGCAGGGGCCGGCGCATGTGGCGGCGCTCGCGCTGGCGCGCGCCGTCTCCGACCATCTGACCCCGCGCACGGGCGCCTATCGCGAGATCTGGCTTGACGGCGAAAAGATCGTTGGCGGCGAGAGCGATGCGGTCGAACCGATCTATGGCAAAACTTATTTGCCGCGCAAATTCAAGATCGTGGTGGCGGTGCCGCCGTCGAACGATGTCGATATATTCGCGCACGATCTCGGCTTCATCGCCATTCTCGACGCGGCCGGCGATGTCATCGGCTGGAACGTCACCGCCGGCGGCGGCATGGGCATGACCCATGGCGAACCTGACACCTATCCGCGCACCGCCGATCTGATGGGCTTTTGCGCGACCAAGGATGCGGTGGCAATTGCCGAGGCGGTGGTCACCGTGCAGCGCGACTGGGGCGACCGCTCAAACCGCAAGCACGCACGGCTGAAATACACCATCGAGGACCGCGGGCTCGATTTCTTCCGCGCCGAGGTGGTGCGCCGCTCGGGCGTGCTGCTGGGGGAGGCAAGGCCGTTCACGTTTACCTCGACCGGTGACCGCTACGGCTGGAGCGATGGCGCGGATGGCCGCAGCCATTTGACGCTGTATGTGCAGAATGGCCGCATTCACGACGATGCGCGCGGCGCGCAGATGTCGGCGCTGCGCCAGATCGCGCAGAACCACGACGGCGATTTCCGCATCACGCCCAATCAGAACCTGATCGTCGCCAACATCTCGGCCGAACGGCGGACCGAAATTCACTGGCTCGCCAAGGAGGCCGGGCTGCTGGCGCCCTGGTCGGGCCTGCGACGCAATTCGATGGCATGCGTCGCGTTGCCGACCTGCGGTCTGGCGCTGGCCGAAAGCGAACGCTATCTGCCCGACCTTTTGACGGCGCTGGACGAGCGTCTCGCCGCGCAGGGGCTCTCCGCCGACGACATCGTCATCCGCATGACCGGCTGCCCGAACGGCTGCGCGCGGCCGTATCTGGCCGAGATCGGCTTGGTCGGCAAAGGCCCGGGCCGCTACAATCTTTATCTGGGCGCTGCCTTTGACGGTTCGCGCCTGTCCAAGCTCTATGCCGAGGATCTCGAACACGCTGGAATCGTCGCCGCGCTCGATCCCATCTTCGCCGCCTATGCGGCCGGGCGGCAAAAGGGCGAACGCTTCGGCGATTTTTGCATCCGCGCCGGCTTTGTCGCCGCAACCGGCAATGGGCGAGATTTTCACGCCAATACCGGCAAGGGGCGCGCGGCATGAGCGAACGCACCCCAACCGAATCTCGCCCGGGCCGTATGGACCGGCTGGCAAGGCTGCCGGTGTTTCTGGCCTTGCAGGGCAAGCGCTGCGTGCTGGTGGGCGACGGTCAGGCCGTGGACTGGAAGCTGGAACTGCTGGAGGCCGCCGGCGCGCAGGTTGCGCGCTACTCCGTGCATGGCTGGACCGGCGATGATTTGCGCAACGCGGCTATCGCCGTTGGCGGTTTCGAGGATGACGAGGCAGCCAAAACGTTTTCGGACGCCGCCCGCGCCGCCGGCGTGCCGGTCAATGTGATCGACAAGCCGGCGTTCTGCGATTTTTCTTTCGGCGCCATCGTCAATCGTTCTCCATTAGTTATTGGCATTTCCACCGACGGCGCTGCCCCGGTCTTCGCGCAGGCGATCAGGTCAAAGATCGAGGCGATGCTGCCGAAAGGATTTGCCGGTTGGGCCGCCGCCGCCGCGCGTTGGCGTTCCGCGCTGAAGGCATCCGGCCTGTCATTTGCCGGCCGGCGCAAGTTCTGGCAGTTGTTCACGGCGCATGCGGTCGGCAATCCCAACAGCGAGCCGAGCCAAAGCGATTTCGAACGCATGGTCGCGGAAGTCAAAGGACTTGGCGTCGCCACCGAGAATGGCTCGGTCACATTGGTCGGCGCCGGCCCCGGCGATCCGGAATTGCTGACGCTGCGCGCGGTGCGCGCCCTGCAATCGGCCGATGTGATCCTGTTCGACGACTTGGTGTCGCGCGATGTGCTGGATTTTGCCCGCCGCGAGGCGCGCAAAATGCTGGTCGGCAAGACCGGCTTCGGGCCATCGTGTAAACAAGACGACATAAATTCCCTGATGGTGAGCCTGGCGAAACAGGGCAAACGCGTAGTGCGCCTCAAGGGCGGCGATCCACTGATTTTCGGACGCGCGGCCGAGGAGATCGCGGCCTGCAAGGCGGCGAACATCGTTGTCGATGTGGTGCCCGGCATCACCGCGGCGCAGGGCGCGGCCGCGAGACTCGGCCTGCCGCTCACCGACCGCAAACATGCCCGCCGCCTGCAATATGTCACCGGCCACGCGCACGACGGCAAACTGCCGGCCGATCTCGATTGGCGCAGTCTGGCCGACCCGGCCACCACCACCGCGATCTACATGCCGACGCGCACGCTGGCCGCGCTGGTGGCGAAGGCGACCGCCGAAGGGCTCGATCCGCAGACGCCGGCACTTGCCATTGCGCGCGCCACGCGGCCCGATCAGGCCGTGGTGGCCTCGCCGATCGGTGAACTTAGCCGGCGTCTGGCGCAAGCCGATTTGCCCGGCCCGCTGCTGGTGCTGCTTGGAAACATCATGGGCAAGCGCGCCGACGCGGCTGATTTCCGGACCATCGCTTCGCGGTTGCCGCCATCCGACCTGCTGCCGAGCTATTGCGCACGCGCCGCAAGCGCCAGCCTGACACGTGTATAGAGACCGTTCGTCGCCACGATCAACCGTCCGATGGAAATAATCGGAAATTGCGCAGGCTTAAAGCCGGCCCGGCGATAGAATTCGTGCGCGCTGTCATTGCCGGCGCGCACATCGGTTTCAATCGCGTCAACGCCGCACGCCACGGCAATCCGCGACAATTCATCGATCAGCGCCGAGCCGACACCGCGGCGGTGAAAGCCCTCGAACACATCGATGCCGACGATATAGAGGGCGTCGCGGCCAATTCGCATCTGAATGTAGTTGAACATTAGCCAATAGCGCAGGCCCGCAACGCCGAGCGTCCCGACAAAATCGGCCAGCCGCGGCATCACCGGTCCGGGGCCGCGGTACTTGAAACTGGCCATGCCGGCAATGCCGCCGTCGAGCAATGCCACGATGACTTGGCCCGGGCGCAAGCCTGGACCGAACAAGGCCCGGCGCACCTCGCCGTGAATATCGTGCCCCAAGTTTCCAAGGGCGCCGGAGGCGATTTCGGTTGCTGCCTGCCTGAGATCCGGCGGGAACGCGGGATTATCCAACCGCAAAATTGTGACCGCGCCACTCATGACAACATTCCACACCGGCAATTCCAGCAACTAGGAAGCGGTTCATGCCCGCCCCGCCAGGACAAGTCATCGTAATGGCTGAAAGCGGCATTTTATAGAGGCTCTAGGAGCGCGACTAACCGTGGAGCAGTTGAACGCGGCAGATTATGTTCTGGAGCAGAATTGTTCATTCGCATCGCCGGCGCAATGCCCGGCAGACGGCCGCTATATTCAACCATGCCACATCGCGCCGCTGCGCAGCGGCGCCGATAAATGACAGAGGGCGCCGGCGCGACCCTAAGGCTCGCCGACGCCCTCAATCGTTTTAATCTTTTACCGGACGCGCGATTAAAAAGAATCGGCGCGGCCTGCGTCGCTATTTCTTCATTTTGTCTGCCTTGGCTTTCGCCTTGGCGTCTTTCGCCGCGGCCATTGCCGCTGCCTTGTCGGCTTTCGCCTTGGCCATTGCCGCCGCCTTGTCAGCCTTGGCTTTTGCCTTGGCTTCCTTCGCCGCGGCCATTGCCGCTGCCTTGTCGGCCTTCGCCTTGGCCATCGCCGCCGCCTTGTCGGCCTTGGCTTTTGCCTTCGCATCCGTCTGCCCGGCAGTCTGAGCCTGCACGGTGTTCAGCGGAACTGCAGCGACAAGAGACACCGATACCAAAGCGGCAAACACGTATTTCAACATAGGTTTTCTCCGGACCCGTTTACGCGACCCGCCTTGCACGCAAGACGGCGCTGTTAAGTAAATATTCCCCAGATGAATTCCGGGGAGACGCTGACGATAGCAGACGTCGGGATGGCCGGGAAGCTATCGGGCAGGCCGCCGTACGGTGGCGGGTACCGGGCGCCGGATTTTTTTCTTGATGTGAGCACGATCTCGAAAAGCGCGGCCATGGCGAGTTTTGCAGGTCTCTAACGCTCACCTGATGGCAGCCGCTGCCGCATCGCCAGCCTGCTTGACGGCGCCTGCGTCCTTGCTCTATGCCCACCAGTGGGACACCCCTCCCCAACGAGGGGCACCTATCTGGAAGGATAGATTATGACAGCAGCCAAGCCCGGCGTGCGGCCGGCCATCCCGCACTTCTCGTCCGGCCCCTGCGCCAAGCGCCCCGGCTGGAGCCTGCAAGCCCTCACCGACGCAGTTCTGGCGCGCTCGCACCGGTCCAAGATCGGCAAGGCGAAGCTCAAACGCGCCATCGATCTCACCCGCGAAATCCTCGAAGTTCCCGCCGATTACCGCATCGCCATCGTGCCGGCCTCCGATACCGGCGCCGTGGAACTGGCGCTGTGGTCGCTCTTGGGCGCGCGGCCGGTCACCATGCTGGTCTGGGAATCCTTCGGCGAGGGCTGGCTGACCGATGTCGAAAAGCAACTGAAGCTGAAAGACGTTACGGTGCTCAAGGCGCCCTATGGCGAACTGCCCGATCTTTCGAAGGTCGATTTCAACACCGACGTGGTGTTCACCTGGAACGGCACTACCTCCGGCGTGCGGGTGCCGAACGGCGACTGGATCGCCGCCAACCGCGCCGGTCTCACCATCTGCGACGCCACCTCGGCGGCATTTGCGCAAAGACTCGACTGGCCCAAGCTCGATGTCGTCACTTTCTCCTGGCAGAAAGCGCTGGGCGGCGAAGGTGCGCACGGCATGCTCATCCTCTCACCGCGCGCGGTGGCGCGGCTGGAGAGCTACAAGCCGGCCTGGCCGCTGCCTAAACTTTTCCGCCTCACTAAAGGCGGCAAGATCGACGAGGGCATCTTCGCCGGCGAGACCATCAACACGCCGTCGATGCTCTGCGTCGAGGATTATCTCGATACGCTCTCCTGGGCGAAATCGATCGGCGGGCTGACCGCCACGGTCGCGCGCTCGGACGCCAATGCCAAGGCGCTCGCCAGCTGGGTGTCGCGCACGCCCTGGATCGCCCATCTCGCCAAGAATGCCAACGAACGCTCGAACACTTCCGTTTGCCTGTGCGTGGTCGATCCGGCGGTGACGCGGCTCACCGCCGACGATCAGGCGGCGTTCGCCAAGACGCTCGCCAGTCTGCTGGAAAAGGAAGGCGTCGCCTACGACATCGCCTATTACCGCGACGCGCCGCCGGGCTTGCGCATCTGGTGCGGGACAACGGTGGAGGCAAGCGACATCGAGGCGCTCACGCCCTGGCTCGACTGGGCGTTTGCCGAGACAAAGGCTGCGTTGCCGAAGGCCGCGTAATTCTTTCTCCTACCCTCCCCTGGAGGGGGAGGGTCGATCGGCCGAAGGCCGATCGGGGTGGGGTGACCTTTTCGCCCACAGCAATCGCAGGAATAACAGTTTTGGAAATTCACCCCACCCCGGCCCTGCGGGCCGACCCTCCCCCTCCAGGGGAGGGTGAAGGAAGCAAGCTCATGCTCCAAGAAAGAAGCATGTTTACGAATCCCCTCACCGAGCGCCTCGCGCAGTTCGTGCGCGGCATCGGCATCGACGTGCGCACCGGCACGCTGCCGGAAAAGACCTTCCTGCCGGGGCTCGACATTCAGTTCGGCGCCATCGTGGTCGACGAGGCGCGCCTGGCGCATCCAGGCGACATTCTGCACGAGGCCGGCCACATCGCGGTGAGCGAGCCGGAAGCGCGCAAGGCCCTAGCGCTGGCGCCGACCGACGGCGAGGAAATCGCCACGCTGGCCTGGTCCTATGCCGCCGCCTGTCATCTGCGTCTCGATCCGGCCGTCGTGTTCCACCCCGACGGCTACAAAGGCGGCTCGCAGTCGTTGATCGATGCGTTCACATCCGGCGGCAGCCCTGGCGTACCGCTGCTGCAATATTTCGGTCTCACGGTCGAGCCGAAGAACGCCGCCGCGCGCGGCGTCGAACCCTATCCGCACATGTTGCGCTGGATGCGCTAGTCAAAAATTTAAGGATAAAATCCATGGCTCCCCGCGTATTGATTTCCGATGCTTTGTCGCCCGCCGCCGTGCAGATCTTCAAGGATCGCGGCATTGAGGTCGATTTCCAGCCCAATCTCGGCAAGGACAAGGACAAGCTCGCCGAATTGATCGGCGATTTCGACGGCCTCGCCATCCGCTCGGCCACCAAGGTCTCGCCCAAAATCATCGAGCGCGCCAAGAAACTGAAGGTGATCGGCCGCGCCGGCATCGGCGTCGATAATGTCGACATCCCAGCGGCCACCGCCAAGGGCATCATCGTGATGAACACGCCGTTCGGCAATTCCATCACCACCGCCGAACATGCCATCACGCTGATGCTGGCGCTGGCGCGCCAGATCCCGCAGGCCGACGCCTCGACGCAGGCCGGCAAGTGGGAGAAGAACCGCTTCATGGGCGTGGAAATCACCGCCAAGACGCTCGGCGTCATCGGCTGCGGCAATATCGGCTCGATCGTCGCCGACCGCGCCATCGGGCTGAAGATGAAGGTGATAGCCTACGATCCGTTCCTGTCGCCGGAGCGCGCCGTCGATCTCGGCGTCGAGAAGGTCGAGCTCGATGAGCTGTTCAAGCGCTCCGACTTCATCACGCTGCACACGCCGCTCACCGACAAGACCCGCAACATCATCGATGCGCAGGCGATGGCGAAGATGAAGCCCTCCGTGCGCATCGTCAATTGCGCGCGCGGCGGGCTGGTGGACGAGGTAGCGCTGCGCGCCGCGCTCGACGCCAACAAAGTCGCGGGCGCCGCCTTCGACGTGTTCGTCACCGAGCCGGCGACCGAGAATGTGCTGTTCGGCCACCCCAATGTGGTGTCGACGCCGCATCTTGGCGCCGCCACCACCGAGGCGCAGGAAAACGTCGCGCTGCAGGTGGCCGAGCAGATGTCCGACTATCTGTTGCGTGGCGCCATCTCCAACGCGGTCAACTTCCCATCGATCAGCGCCGAGGAGGCGCCCAAGCTCAAGCCGTTCATCGCGCTGGCCGAGAAGCTCGGCTCGTTCGCCGGGCAGTTGACCGAGAGCGGACTCAGCAAGGTGCAGATTTCCTACGAAGGCGAGGTCGCGCAGATGAACACCAAGGCGCTCACTTCGGCGGCCTTGTACGGCCTGCTGCGGCCGATGCTCGGCGACGTCAATGTGGTGTCGGCACCGGTGGCGGCCAAGGAGCGCGGCATCGTGGTCGAGGAGACCACGCGCGAAATGGCCGGCGATTACGAGAGCCTGATCACCGTGACGGTGGTCACCGAAAAGCAGACGCGCGCGGTGTCCGGCACCGTGTTCGCCGACGGCCGCCCGCGCATCGTCAACATCAAGGGCATCCGCATGGACGCCGAGTTCGGCCCCTCGATGATTTACATCACCAATCTGGACAAGCCGGGCTTTATCGGCCGCTTCTCGTCGACGCTGGGCGAGGCCGGCATCAACATCGCCACCTTCCATGTCGGCCGCGAGGCGGCCGGCGGTAATGCCGTGGCGCTGATCGAGATCGACGGCGAACTGCCCGCCGACGTGCTCGCCAAGGTGCGCGCGCTGCCGCAGGTGCAGCAGGCCCGGCCGCTGCATTTTTGAGGAGAAATTACGAGTCCCATAAAAACTTAGCAAACCGCTTCAATTGGACGCCGAAAACGCCTATCTTGATTGCATGACCAAGCTCCTGCAAAAAGCGCTCGAAGCCGTGCGTCTATTGCCGCCTGAGAATCAGGATGAAATCGCGCGCGCTATGCTTGCTCTGGCCGGTAACGATTCCGAACCGGAAGAGATAGATCCGGCGCATTTGGCGGACGTGCTGGAAAGCCTCGCTCAGGCCAAACGCGGTGAATTTGCATCCGATACCGCAGTCGAGGCTGCGTTCCGCCGTTTCGACCGATGAAGCTGCGCTTCACGCCGCGCGCCACTGAAAATCTTGTCGAAATCGCCGACTACCTCCAAGAGCGCAATCCTGCTGCAGCGCGTCGCGTGCGGGCAGCCATCTATGACTGCCTACAAAACCTCATTTTGTTTCCCGCGGCCGGGAGGCCGCAAAAGACCGATAGGGTGCGCAAATTCGTGACGCATAAATATGCCTACCTGATCTATTACATCGTCGACGAAACGGCCGGAGATATCGTGGTCCTCAATGTGAAGCATCCGGCCCAAGAGCGTGACCACGAGGATGCGTGATAGCCGGTCGCTGCATTTCTATAAATACCGGCATAATATCAATCTGTTATAAGCCAAGCCCGGGCCCCTGCGGGCGGCGTCCTGTGCCTTGCCTCGGGCGTCTCCATCCTTTATCCGAAGGTGGACCTGCCCGGGGCGCCCGGCGTCAGTGTCCGTAAGCCGACGCAGGAACAAGTCGTTATGGCGAATGTGGTGGTGGTCGGGTCGCAGTGGGGCGACGAGGGCAAGGGCAAGATCGTCGACTGGCTGTCCGAGCAGGCCGATATCGTCGTCCGCTTCCAGGGCGGCCACAATGCCGGCCATACGCTGGTCATCGGCAACATGACCTACAAGCTGTCGTTGCTGCCGTCAGGCGTGGTGCGCGGCGGCAAGCTGTCGGTCATCGGCAATGGCGTTGTGATCGACCCGCAGGCTTTGCTCGACGAGATCGCCACGCTCAAGAATCAAGGCGTCGCGGTGACGCCGGAAAACCTGCGCATCGCCGAAAACGCCACACTGATCCTGCCGCTGCATCAGGAGCTCGACGCGCACCGGGAATCCGGCTCCTCGAAGATCGGCACCACCAAGCGCGGCATCGGCCCGGCCTACGAAGACAAAGTCGGCCGTAGAGCTATCCGCTTCATGGATCTGGCCGACCTGCCGGCGCTGGCGGAAAAGATCGACCGGCTGCTGGCGCATCACAATGCGCTGCGCCGCGGCCTCGGCCTATCCGAACTCGACGGCAAGGCCATTTACGAATATCTGGCGGCGATCGCGCCCAAGGTGCTGCCTTTCATGGATTCGGTCTGGCAGTTGCTCGATGGCAAGCGGCGCGAGGGCAAGCGCATTCTGTTCGAAGGCGCGCAGGGCGCGCTGCTCGACATCGACCACGGCACCTATCCGTTCGTCACCTCGTCCAATACCGTGGCGGCGCAGGCGGCGACCGGCTCGGGCCTCGGTCCCAACGCCATCGGCTACGTGCTCGGCATCACCAAGGCCTACACCACGCGGGTAGGCGAGGGACCGTTCCCGACCGAGCAAAAGAACGAGATCGGCCGCATGCTCGGCGAGCGCGGCCGCGAATTCGGCACCGTCACCGGCCGCCCCCGCCGCTGCGGCTGGTTCGACGCCGTACTGGTGCGCCAGACCGTGCGCACCTGCGGCATCGACGGGCTGGCGCTCACCAAGCTCGACATTCTGGACGGCTTCGACGAGATCAAGGTCTGCGTGGGTTATCGGCTGGATGGCCGCGACATCGACTATCTGCCCGCCGGCGAGCGGGCGCAGGCGCGGGTGGAGCCGGTCTATGAGACGATTGACGGCTGGAAAGAACCCACAGCGCGCGCGCGTTCCTGGGCGCAATTGCCGGCGCAGGCGATAAAATACGTACGCCGAATCGAGGAGCTGGTCGCCTGCCCGGTGGCCCTGCTGTCGACCAGCCCGGAGCGCGAGGATACCATCCTGATGAAGAACCCGTTTGAGATATAGAGCATGATCCCGAAAAGTGGGGACCGGTTTTCGGATAAGATCATGCTCAAACAAAAAACATGACCCCGAAAAGACACGAAGCAGGTTAAAGTACATACGCAATGGCTGACTATTTTCCCCTGATATCGCGCGCCGTCGCCGGCCTCGACAACAACTCGGGCGAGAACCGCCGTGCGCTGTACGAGCGCGCGCGCAGCGCGCTGGTCGCCCAGTTGCGCAGCGTGGAGCCGGCGCTGGCGGAATCCGACATCACGCGCGAGCGACTGGCGCTGGAGGAGTCTATTCGTAAGGTCGAGGCGGAAGCGGCCAAGCGCGCGCGGCCGGACGCCGCCGAGCCGGACGAGGCGCGCGCTCCGCCGCGCGACCAAAGTCTGCGCGATCAAGGCCTGCGCGACTTCCGCGAAACGGTGGCGGAGGCCGAGGGCCTGGGCGATGCGGCGGCCGAAGCCAATCGTTCCGCGCATACGACCTACGACGCGGTGCCGGGCGATCGTCCGCTGCCGGCCGGGAACGGCGATCGCGCCAGCCCTGGCCACGATTTCGCGCCGCCCGCCGGCGCATCGTCGCCGCCGCCGGAAATGCAGGAGCTGCACCGCGCAATGTACGGGGAGGCGCATGACAAGCCGGCGGAAGACGACGCTTGGCCGCCGCCGCCGCCGGCCCCCGATGGCGAGGAGGACGGCGACGCGGCCTATGCACGGCCGGCGCGGTCCTATCGCGGCATCGTCAAAGTGCTTCTGCTGCTGCTGGTGATCGCCGGCATCGCCGGCGCGGCCTATTGGCAGCGCCATGCGATTTCCACGATGGTGGCGAGCTTGCGCAGCAGCGCGCCAGCGCCGAAGACGCCAGGCGCCGCGCCGCCCGCCGGGCGGGCGAAAATCGCCGACCGCATCGGTCCCGCCGGCAATGGCGCAGCGGCGACCGCCAATGCGCCGGCCGCGGCGGTGGCGCAGAAGGTCGTGCTGTACGACGAAGACGCGGCCGATCCGCAGGGTAAGCGTTACGTCGGCTCCGCGCTGTGGCGCACCGAGACGGTCTCGCCCGGGCCCGGGCTGGCGCCGGAACTGGCGATCCGCGCCGACGTGGAAATCCCCGAGCGGCGCATGCGCATGACCTGGTCGTTGCGCCGCAATACCGACAAGGCGCTGCCGGCCAGCCACACCATCGAGATCCTGTTCACGCTGCCGGCGGATTTCGCCGAAGGCGGCATCGCCAATGTGCCCGGCGTGCTGATGAAGCAGAACGAGGGCGCGCGCGGCGTGCCGCTCGCCGGTCTCGCTGTCAAGGTGACCAATGGCTATTTCCTGGTCGGCCTATCGGCGGTCGATATCGACGTGGCGCGCAATCTCCAGCTCCTGAAAGAGCGCGACTGGTTCGACATTCCGATCGTCTACACGACTGGCAAGCGCGCCATTCTGGCGGTCGAGAAAGGCACGCCCGGTGCGCGCGCCTTTGAGGAAGCATTCAGGGCCTGGGGGGAGTAGTATCCGGGCGCGGCGCGTGGATTTTCGACAAACTGCGCTGCGAAGTTGTAGCGGCTTTTTCCAAAACGTCGATTTGAGCCGACACCATATTGCTTGCCGCGCCAGGTCGTTCAGAAGCGCCGTTGAGGAATCGTTCGGATGAAATCTGGCGCTGCCGAAAACCGGCTTAAACATCTCCTGACCGTCGCACGAGAATACCTCACGCACTGGGTCATTGCCGGAGTGATCATTGCGTTGACCGGTTTTGCGCCGGAGCACTGGGTGGCGGATTTATTCGTTCATCTGGCGATCCCTAAGGATCTCGGACTCGGGTGGTTGCGTAGTTTTGACATTCGAATAGCTTTTGTAGGGATTGGCGTTGCAATCATTGCATTCGATGTGCTGCGTCGAAGCTTAAATCAAAAGCAGGGTGGCGCGCTCGAAAGCCGGCAAGCAACGTCGGAAGCAACAAAAGTTGCGCCGCTGGCGCTACCCGACAAGCCGTCGATCGCGGTGCTGCCCTTTCAAAATATGAGTGGCGACGCCGAGCAGGATTACTTCACCGACGGAATGGTGGAAGACATCATCACGGCATTGTCCCGCTTCCGGCACCTGTTCGTGATCGCACGCAATTCGAGTTTCACCTACAAAGACCGCGCCGTGGACGTCAAGCAAGTCGGCCACGAATTGGGCGTGCGCTACGTGCTTGAAGGGAGCGTGCGCAAGGTCGCCAACAAAGTGCGTATCACCGCGCAGCTCAGCGACGCCGCGTCCGGCCACCACATCTGGGCCGAGCGCTACGACCGGGATTTGGTCGACATTTTTGCAGTCCAGGATGAGATAACCGAGCGCGTGGCCGGGGCCATCGAACCGGAAGTGCTCAAGATCGAAGGTAGCCGGCTGGCGAGGCGAAGTGCCACCGATTTGAACGCCTGGGATTTGGTGCTTCAGGGCACCTGGCATTTTCATCTGGTCACGCCGGCGGGACATCGGCGGGCGCGGGACTTATTCCGTGAAGCGATCAAGCTCGATTCGCAACTTGCGGATCCGCACATCTGGCTTGCCCGGGTCAGCGCCGGCATGGTCGCGTTCGGATGGAGCGATAGTCCGCAGAACGATTTGCGCGAGGGGCTGCAGGCGGCCCACGTCGCCATACGGCTCGATGAAAAAGACCCGTATTCCCACTACGCACTGGCCATCATCAGTGTGTTCTCCGATGCCCTCGATCAAGCCGTTCGCGCGGGGGAAGAGGCGGTCGAAATCAGCCCCAGCTTTACGCTCGGCCATTTCGTGCTTGGCCTGGGCCGCCTGTTTTCCGGCAATGCGGCAGACTCGATCGGTTCGTTTGAGCGCGGGCTTCGCTTGAACCCATATGATCCCCAGAATTTTGTGTTCATTCAGATGTTGGCGCTCGCCTATTACTTCGACGGCCAACATGACAAGGCGCTGCAGGCCGCCATCCGGACCTCGAAAATCCGGCCGACATGGCAGCCGACGCTGGAAACACTGGCCGTCTGCTACGCCGCACTCGACCGCCTGGACGAGGCCCGCGCCTGCGTCAGGCAAATGCGTGAATTGGAGCGGCCAAAGGCCGACCTTATCGCGCTGCTGAAGAAGCACAATCCGCAATGGTTGGAGATCATGACGGCGATGCTGCGCAAGGCGGGCTGGCCGTGAAAGTGACCAACGGATATTTCCCGATCGGCCTGTCGGCGGTCGAGATCGACGTGGCGCGCAATCTCCAGCTCTTGAAGGAGCGCGACTGGTTCGACATCCGATCGTCTACACGACCGGCAAGCGCGCCATTCTGGCGGTCGAAAAAGGCACACCCGGCGCGCGCGCCTTCGAGGAAGCGTTCAGGGCCTGGGGGGAGTGACCAACGGTCGTGGTTTGTTCTGTGGCGATTGAGGTTTTCTCCATTGCATTGCGATTAATGTGTCCTTATCCTTTTACCGCCGCGCTTGCCTCAAATCACTGAGGATTTCGATGATTCCCGTGCCCAGCAAAATAACTACGTCACTCGCCGCTTGCGGCGCGGCTTTATTGCTCGCCATTTTGACGCCGGCGGTCGTCTCGGCTGCGCCGGTGACCGTTGCCTGCACGCCAACGAAGGTGGCTATTGTCGCCTCGGATTTTGATGGCAGCTCGAGTTCGTTGACGACCTATAGTAACATTGGCGAAGCCACCGTCACTTTCGTGCAAGGGGGCGCAAAACCAAGTTGCGCTATCGTTCGCTTTTCGGCCACGACAAGTACGGGTCTCACTGACGCCGTGGTCATCAGGGCATTCATCAACAATCAGCAGATCGCCATTCCGAACTTTGTAGTTTTTTCCGAAGGCGACGGCAGTTTCGGCAGCGCGCATTCATACGACTTCTTATTTCCGATCCTTGAACCGGGCAGCTATACCGTCCACATGCAGTTCAAGAGCTTCTTTGGCAACAACGTGCATGTGAATCGACACACCACGACCGTCTTACATGAATAACCAGTGGCGGGCCCGGCGCTTTGGTGCGTGCGCCGTGCTCAACTTAGACTCTTGCGCTCGCCTAATTCACAGTGGATGTCATTGATTCCCATGCCCGGCAAAATCGCCACTTTACGTGTTGTCTGCGGCGCGGCTTTGTTGCTCTCCGTATTGACGCCGGGTGCCGCTCTGGCTACGCAGATTAGCGTCAACTGCGTGCCAACAAAGCTGGATATTGTGGTCTCGAAATTGGACCACAGTTCGAGATTGTCGATCGTTTTTGGCAACATTCCCCAAGGCTCGGTCAATTTCGTTCACGGCGGCGCAAAACCTAGCTGCGTCATCGTTAGTTTTTCGGCTTCGACACAATCGTCAGCCGGTACGCCCGTAGTCATTCGGGCAAGGCTCACCAATGGCATGATCGCTCGTCCCGACTATGTGTATTATTCCGAGGAGGACGGTATTTCGGGCGGCGCGCATGTTTACGAATTTTTATTTCCGAACCTTGCTCCGGGCACCTATCTACTCAACATGCAGTTCAAGAGCTTGAACGGGAATCCGGTGGTCGTGAATCGCCACACCACGATCGTCCGGCACAAGTAACCGGTGAGGGCTCCGGCGCATTGGCGGGTGCGCCACGGCCAACTTAGATTTAGCTTCTGAACAAGCAACCTGGATGGCCGCGAGAAGTTTTCACTCGGGCCGGCAGTCCCGCCAGTGCTCATGATGCAGAACGAGGGCGCGCGCGCCTTCGAGGAGGCGTTCAGGGCGTGGGGGGAGTAGACAGCGCGGCTGAGCTGCTCGTGCGCGGAAGGCGCACGCAAAAACTTCAGCGTCATGCCCGGGCTTGACCCGGGCATCCACGTCTTAAGCGGCGCAATCGAGTAAGGCGCGGATGGCCGGGACATAGGCGAGCGAAGCGACGCCGTCCTTCGGTCGGCTATGCCTGGCCATGACGCATTGAATTATCGGTGCTATGATATTTTTATGACCGACCTGATGGAAAAAGCATTGGCCGCCATTGCGCCAAAACGAGGCGGCCGAAATGCTTCTGGCGCTCGATCGCTTGGGTGCAACGTACACCGCGAGCCCGGACGAACTGGCGGCGATTGACGAGGCGCTGGCCCAGGCGCAACGCGGCGAATTCGCCAGCGACGCCGAGGTCGAAGCGGCGTTCCAACTTTTCCGGCGATGAATTTTCTTTTTGCACCGACCCTCGCTCAGCTCACTCCCGCGCACTCGCCGCCGTGAAGCCAAAGCGCCTTCGCTTTGACGAAGCAGGGAGCGGAAATTCAGGATCGCCATTGCGCGGTCCCGGCGCGTCCAAGATGCCGCAATAGATGCGGCGCGAATTGCGCGAACTGGGCTTGCTCTAAACGCGCCACAACTTATCCCCGCTGTGGCGGTGGCGACACAGACAGCAAAATTTCAAAACAATACTTATCCCCGCTCGCTCCGGCGCAATTATATTGGTCGCGCCTGGCTCAACGAGGGGCGTCTTCGCGAGACGTTTCGAGGATGGAGCCACCTGGGATGGCCGCTGCCGGAGATCGGGCAGCGGCAATCCTGGGACGATACCGGTGAGACCCGGCATCGGCGGTGCGGCGCCTGCGGGCGGGGCTCGTAACCCCGCACTCGGGAGGCCCCGGGTAACCGTCCGGCCCTACTATGGGGGTCTGCCTTAAATGGCTGGACGAGGTGCGGGTGAAGGCGGGCGAAAGCCTGCCGGATAAAGAGGGCGAAGAGTCCTCCGTCGCGCATCCGGAAGCACGGTCCCGGGGACAGAAAAGCCGCCATGGAGCGCCGAGAGGCGCCCGTGTTCTCTGCGAAGGGAACACGGCAAGACGGAAAGACTGGTGCGCCACTCGGTGCTCCATCCCCTCTTTATTGGGAGGGGGAAGGAAACGGACGACGGCCTACCTGGGGCCGCAAAAAACACGGGCGATGACGATTGCCTGAATGAAACTTGGCTGTTTGAAATTTGAATCGGCGCCACAACCGCTCGTCCCCGCGGAAGCGGGGACCCAGCGCTAAAGCCGGCATTGCAAGAACTGGATGCCCGCTTGCGCGGGCATGAGCGGAGAGGTTGAAGGGCCGCAAAATCAAAATGCCCGGCACGAAGCCGGGCATGATGTCGTTGAACGAAGTGAGATGCGTTTAATGCATCGTCGGCAAAGCCGCCGGGCCTGCGCTCGGCTGCTCCATGGTGGCGATGCGGTTTTTCACCGCCTTCTGCACCTTCTCGAAGGCGCGCACCTCGATCTGGCGCACGCGCTCGCGCGAGACGCCGAATTCGGTGGCGAGATCCTCCAGCGTGATCGGATCGTCGGCCAGGCGCCGCGCCTGGAAGATGCGTTTCTCGCGATCGTTGAGCACGTCGAGCGCGGAGATCAGCGCCTTGTGACGGTTGTCGCTTTCCTCGCTGTCGGCCAGCAGGCGTTCCTGACTGGGCGAATTGTCGACCAGCCAGTCCATCCATTCGCCGCTTTCGCCGTCGTCGCGGATCGGCGCGTTGAGCGAAGCGTCGCCGCCGAGCCGGCGGTTCATGTCGACCACGTCCTGCTCGGTGACGCCCAGCCGCTTGGCGATCAGCTTGACCTGATCGGGCTTGAGATCGCCTTCCTCGAGCGCGGAAATCTTGCTCTTGGCCTTGCGCAGGTTGAAGAACAGCTTCTTCTGATTGGCCGTGGTGCCCATTTTCACCAGCGACCACGAGCGCAGGATGTATTCCTGGATGGCGGCCTTGATCCACCACATGGCGTAGGTGGCGAGGCGAAAGCCCTTTTCGGGCTCGAAGCGCTTGACCGCCTGCATCAGCCCGACATTGCCCTCGGACACGACTTCCGAAATCGGCAGGCCGTAGCCGCGATAGCCCATGGCGATCTTGGCGACCAGGCGGAGATGGCTGGTGACGAGCTTGTGCGCGGCCTCGCGGTCGCCGTGCTCACGCCAGCTACGCGCCAGCATGTATTCTTCCTGCGGTTCCAGCATTGGGAACCGGCGGATTTCGTCGAGATAGTGAGATAGGCCGGATTCGGCCTTGAGTGCCGGCATTGCGGCAGAACGGGCCATGATAGCGCCCTCCTTAAGTGTGCCCCCGACGGGTCGGCAGGCGATTATCGCCGCCGCTCCCCGAGCCGACGGCGCGATTTGTGCGACCGCGAAAGCTTGATCGCAGTTGCAGCATAGCGGATTGGGCGGCGAAATAAAGGCAAGTTCCCGTCACGTCACCGTGACCCAATCCAGGGCTGCAAGTTTCGATCAAACCTTTGGTATGGTTGAGTAATTTTAACGTTTCCGGCCTGGCGCGGGGCTTTCCGCGACCAGGGCATCACGTAAACGACGCAAGTCGCCCGGTAGTTCCGAATGGAACTCCAGGACCTCGCAAGTTTCTGAATCGGGGCGTTCGATGGCCAGTAGATAAGCATGCAAAGCCTGTCTGCCAAGGGCTTCCAGCGCGGCGCGGGCCTTGGGGCCGAGCAGGCCTGCCTTGCTCTTGAAGCCGGTGCCATAGGTCGCGTCGCCCAGGATGGGGTGGCCGATATGGGCCAGATGGACCCTGATCTGGTGGGTGCGGCCGGTTTCCAGCGTACAGGCGATGAGGCTGGCGACCGGCTTGCCGCCATCCTTCTTGGGATCTTGGCCGGCGAAACGCTCCAAAACCTGCCAATGGGTGACAGCGGCGCGGCCGCCCGTGCGCACGGCGCGTTTGTCGCGGGAATGGGGATGCCGGTCGAGCGGGGCATCGATGGTGCCTTTCGGCCGGTCGGGCGCCCCCCAGACCAAGGCGAGATAGCCGCGCCGCATGGAACCCGTGCGGCCGTGGTCGGCGAATTGCTTGGAGAGCGCGCGGTGGGCGCGGTCGGTCTTGGCCACCACCATCAGGCCGCTGGTGTCTTTGTCGAGCCGGTGCACGATGCCCGGCCGTTTGACCCCGCCGATGCCGGACAGGCTGTCGCCGCAATGCGCGATCAGCGCATTGACCAAAGTACCGGTTAAGTGACCGGCGGCGGGGTGCACCACCAGGCCGGCCGGCTTGTCGATCACGATCAGCGCCGCGTCCTCGTACACAATTTTGAGCGGGATCGCTTCGCCTTGCGGGCTGGCGGCTTCGGGCGCCGGCAAATTGACGATGACGGTGTCGCCGGCGTTGACGGCGTTGGCCGGATCGCGGATCGTGCGCGCCTCGATCGTTACCTGACCATCAAGGATCAGCGCCTTCAGGCGCGAGCGCGACAGCGCCGGGATACGCGCCGCCAGCACGCGGTCGAGCCGCCCCCCCGCCTCCTCGGCGGCGATCTTGATTGTTTCGCTTGCTTCTTCAGCCATGGCTTAAACGATGTCCGACGACCAGAAGCCCCTTAACCCGGAAGCCGACGCGGCGATAGCGAAGGTTCGCCGCATGATGATCGTCGTCATGACGGCCACCTTCGCCGTTATCGGCCTCGTGCTGGTCGTCATCGGCTATCGCGTTTCTCACCTGGAGGAAAGCGTTGCGTCATTCGCGGACGTCACGCAGGCGCTGCCGGCGGGCGCCAAGGTGCTGTCGACCGCGGTCAGCAACGACCACATCATGGTGACCGTCGAGGTCGGCGGCGTCATCGAACTGCATACCTTCGATTCCGATACGTTGAAGCCGCAAGGCAGGCTGCGGCTTGAACAAAAGCCATAAGCATTCTCCGCTCATTCCCGCGCAAGCGGGAATCCAGTGCTTCTTGGCTCCTGGGTCCCCGCTTTCGCGGGGACGAGCGGACAACTACAGCGCCCTGATCTTCTCCAGCACCGGCAGCAGATAGGTCACGAACTTCTCCGGGTCCTCGCTCATCGGGAAATGCCCGAGGCCCTTCATGATGGTGGCCGATGCGCCGGTGCGTTTGGCGATGTCGAGCGTGGCCTCGGCTGTGCAGGAATAGTCGTATTCGCCGGTGAGCAGGAACAGCGGACAGCGCTTGACGTCGATCTGGTCGACGCGGTCGCGGATATCGCCGTCGATCATGTAGAAATGCAGATCGCCCTTGAACACGCCGGGCCCGCTCTGCATGTAGTGCCACAGCGTTTCCCATTTCTGCGCGGCCGGCGCGGTCGGCGCCACCAGGCCGGACACCACGCCGGCTGAGACCATGCCGCCATGCACGTCCGGCC
This sequence comes from Hyphomicrobiales bacterium, assembly GCA_038206805.1. Lineage (GTDB taxonomy): Bacteria > Pseudomonadota > Alphaproteobacteria > Rhizobiales > Xanthobacteraceae > Pseudolabrys. Next base: position 62,325 of record JBBRAL010000014.1, read on the forward strand.
GGTTCAACCAGGAAAGATCGTAATAGGCTTCGGTATGCGCGGTGGACTCCAACCCGATCAAAGCGCGGAATTTTTCCGGATGCTCATGCGCCAGATGCAGCACGATGCGCCCGCCGATCGAGCAGCCCATGGCGACCGGCTTGTCGAGGCCGAGCGCATCGGAAACTTCCAGGATCATGCGCACATAGTCGCGCGAGGTGAGCTGGTATTCCGTGTCCTGCCAGCCGGCCGGCGGCGATGACTTGCCGTGCCAGGGCATGTCGAAGGCGATGACGCGAAAATTTTCCGTGACGCGCGCGTCGTTCATCAGGCCGCGGAACTGGCGCGCGTCGGAGCCGGCGGTGTGCAGGCAGAGCAGAGGAATGCCTTGACCCGCTTCCTCGACATAGAGCCGCTGCGGCTTGCCCAGCAGGTCGAGGTGAAGATAGCGACCGGTAATCGGCTCGAAGCGCGGGCTCATCGGGCAGCCTCTTTGCGCGGCGCCGCGATCACGTCCTTGAAATACAAGAGGTTGGCCATGAACGGATGCAGGTCGCCTTCCACGCGCATGAGTTTCTGCTTCACCAGCGCGAACACGTCGGTGAAGCCGAGCGGCGGCAGCGGTTGCCAGAACTTCTCCCAGACGCCGCGCGAGGCGCGCAGCGCGAAACTGTAATTCGGCGTGATGAACGGGCCCGGAGTCAATTTGGCCACGCGGCCGCCCTCGATGCGGATCAGGGTATAGTCGTCGTCGATGGCGATCATGAACGTGGTGTCGATGAGCCGGCCGCGCCGCACCAGATTGGCGTCGGCGTTCACGTGCTTGGGGATCGAGTCGATCATGCGCAGCCTCACCGGAACGGGGAAAGCAGGGTGGAATTTTAGGACGCCGGCCGCAAGCCTTTCGCGTAAGGCCGCCAGCCTTGCCAGCCGGCCGCAAACCTTGGGCACCGGCCGAAGCCGCGCTTGCTTGGGGCCAGAAACGCGGCTATCTCGATAGGTCTTGATCCTTCTTGGCCAAGCTCCCTTCGTCTAGCGGCCCAGGACGTCGCCCTCTCACGGCGAAAACAGGGGTTCGACTCCCCTAGGGAGCGCCAATTATTTCAATGACTTAGTATTGCGATTAGGCGCTCAAACGCGTCCATACGGAAAATATACGGAACGGATGAAGGCGAATGGTGCTGAATTGCCCCGAACGTTATCGGCATGAGTGCAGCCGAAATGCATTAATATGCCCGCCGGCCAAGGCTGCTTTTGACAACAGCAACGACGAGTACGGCGAACACTGATTTTCAATAATGGTGAGGCTCAGGTGGGCACTTTGCCTCCGCTAACATTTCCAAGCTGGATACCGGACGCGGTAAGGGAAACAGCGAGACTGTTGAATGCGGAGCTTGCGACCGAGAAAGATTTTGGCCAAGCACTCGAAATCTTGTCGCGTCTAATTTCAAATCCTCGAATGCGCCTCGTTTGGGGAGAGCTTTCCAAGAAAAATAGCGTCAACGATGAGGCAGCTGACGAGTATCGATACCCCGCGCGCGTGACAAATGCGTCGTGGGCAACGGTGCATCGGCAGCAGGCTTTGGAGCTTCGCAATAAAGGTGGTGCGTTGAATGAGCACGAGGCTAGGCTTCTGGAAGCTGAAGCGGCAGTAGAGGAAACTATAGAAGATTCCCCATCTGACCAAAGATGGAGCGAGCAGGATCGCGCCGCGCAACTTTTCCTCAATCATGCATATCGGTCGGCCCTTGATGTTAAGCCGGTGTTTCTTTCCGACATCCGGGCCAACGGGAGCGAGTTACGTAAGGTTGCAGCGAGCTTGCGAAAGCAAGCAGCGAAATTGCAATCATTAGGAATGGAAGATGATGCTCTGAAATTAGGGGATATCGCCGCCAACTGCGACGACGAAGCATGGAGCCTCGAACCTAAGCGGAGCAGTGCATTGGCTCAGGAGGAAGCATTGGAGTTTATGCCGCGGGCTGATGATCCATGGATCATCACTCGCCAGCGTAACGATGCCAAAGTTAGGACGTTTGTGGTTGACCTTTCGATCCCGACGCAATTGCTTTTCGGAACACCGCTTTATGGCACGCTCGCTAATGTCGCGAATGTTGTGTTTAGCCGGGACGACATGACAGGCGCGAAGGTTCGGGAATGGCTTCGGGTCCCCCCTGGGGTTTAGCGGCGCTCAATACCTTCACTAACCCCAGAATCGTAAATTGCTTTCGGAGGAAATATATCCGCTGTCGAACAATTCGGCGGTGGAAGCATGGACTCGAAAGTGGACGATCAGGGCGAGCGGGCGTTTCGTCCCCAAGCCACGCGTTTAGCCTTCAGCATCACAGACGTGTGCGAGGTAACCGCGCTAGGCCGGACCACCATTTACGCCGCGATCAAAGACGGCGCGCTTGTCGCGCGTAAGCACGGACGGCGCACCGTGGTGCTCGCTGACGATTTATCGGCGTTCCTTCGCGGACTGCCGGCAACAAAGCCTGTGAGTCGGGCCGTTGCGGATGAGGACGTCTGATGCCTGACATGCAGGCGGAGATAATGGAGGTTCAATAAATAAAATGGCAAAAAAACCAGACGGCACGTCGCTAGCACCGAAGGGGAGCATACCGACCGAAGGCATTGTAGTCGGTGAGTGGCCCGCGAACAAACGCGAACTACTCCGGGTAAGGGTGCACGTCTACAAGGGGCACACGTTGCTTGATATTCGCCGCTGGTATCGCGACGCCGCCGGAAAATTCTGCCCGGGAAAGGGCATTTCCTGCAAACCAGGGGACGTTAAGCCATTGCGAAAGGCCCTGCGCAAAGCTGGCCAGCGGCTTGGTGCGGGCGATTGACGTAGGACTCAAGCTGCCGTCTTACATTTGGCTACTGACAATCGCATTCGGCGCGGCCGTGGTCGTTATGGCGCCGACGGCGGCCGGCACGTCGGTGTTAATTGCAGAGCTCACGGCGCCGAACGCATCCGCCTGCAGCTGGTCAATGCCGGAATCAGAGAGTCGACGCGAGCGATTTACCGCACGAAGAAATCAACGCGCTAAGTACTGAGAAAACTCGCATGAACCTGATTCTTCCAGACAATGACCAAAAAGACTCCGAGAAGGGGACGAGCCGCACGTTGCCTCGTATGGAGTTCGGACGGGTTCGCGTTAAGGAGATCCGTGTCCCCCACGGCGACCAACCGCTTGACGAGAATAATTTTTCGAACATCGCCGAATCGATGATCATCCATGGCCAGATTTTTCCGATTGCGGTCCGCCGTGTGACGGAGCAGCTCGAAAACGGAGAAAAGTCGACAAAGATCAACCTCGTCGCAGGCGCCCATCGGCTTGCAGCTGCGAAACTCATCGGCGCAAAGTGGATCACCTGCGTCTATATAGACGGGGACGACATTGACGCTCGGCTCATTCAAATAGGCGAAAACCTTTGGCGCAAGGATCTTACCGTTCTGCAGCGCGCCGAAATGTTGGTAGAATGGCTGACCGTGGCCTCCGCTCGAGTGAACCGGTCCGGACAAGTTGTCCAGAAAGGGAAAACTGGACGCCTGTCCGGTGGAATTGCCCTGGCCGCGCGCGAGGTTCCTGTGGCTGGCCGATCAGTCGAGGCCCGGCGGAAGATCATCGAGCGCGCAGTTCGGATTGCGCAGTTGGCACCAGAGGTCAAGACGGCTGCGAAAAGGGCAGGTCTCGACAACAACCAGCGGGTCCTTTTGAAAATCGCGAAGGCGACCGGGCGAAAGGCGCAGCTGAAACGGGTGGAAGGTCTGGCGGCGCGTTCGCCGGATCCGAACGGGCAATCGAAACAAAACCGCAAGGCGACTGCGAGCTCCCGCGATGGGCTTGAAGATCAGGTTGTCGAAGCTGGTCAGAGCCTGCAGATTGGCTCCGATGCCGACGATGCTGCCGATGACTCTAAAGCTGAGGCAGGCGCGGCCTCGGTAAAACGGGTGACGACGCTCGACGAATTAGAAGCCTTTTGGAATCGCGAGGGTCGCGACCTCTGGAAATATACGCCATTCGGTGAGCGCGAGCGGTTCCTCGACATGCTGCGCCGCGCAAAGTGCAAGGCTCAAGTCGACGTCGTCGTCTTCGTGAAGGATGTGTTTCGTGGTCGTTTTGAGGTGAAGAAGCGTGAGCTATTCGCTCTTGCTAGGGCGCGAGGCCTGAGCAAGCGCGCTGTGCAGAAGACCTTAAAAGACCTGAGCTACCCAGAAAAACGCAAGGGATACGCATCCTTGGGTGTGTGGTATTTCCGGAACAATGACCGCGACTGGAAAATGCAAGTTCCAAGCATTCAGGACGTCGAACTGATAGCTGCCGGTGTGAGTGAACCGGATCCCAGTTTGACGAAAGCAGTCGAGTGGTCTGACCAGGCTGATCGCGATGAACACCGCAAAGAACTTTATGGCAACCTCTGAATGCCCCGCCGCCATCCTGTTTACCCTATGGCTGTAGCAAAGGCGGGAGTTTGACAATCATTGCCATTTTATAACCGCACCGGTTCGATGCCGGCGTCGCGCAAGTGCAGCGCAAATCGGGAAATATTCTGTATTATTGCGTAAAAGACGCAAACGATTTGAAGTCATCCTGTCGAAATTATCCGCATCAAAACCGCACCCCATATCCTAGGCAGTGTCATCTTTCTTCTCTTTTCCTACCCGTTCCATTCGTGGTTGGGATCGGCAATCAATATTCCGGAAGCTGACCTGGCTTTGTGGACTAGGCCGGCGCAGTCATTCTTAGGGTAGGGGCCACTATCGTCGGGTGGGCCGCATTCCACCAAGACTGCAGGCCGTGACCGAAACACGCGTTGTGCACCCTCGCTGCACCAACCGCGCCTAGATTATCGTTCCGTCAACGCCGATTATGCGGCCTTTAAGTTCCTCGACCGTCGCCTCACACAACTTTTGCAGCCGCAATATTAATTAGATTATCGCGTTAAGCGCCAAGTTAGCGGTTCTAATCCTGGTAGGTCAAAACAGCAAAGTTTGACCTGAATTCAGCAAATTTTCCCTAAAGTTTCTCGCCTGAGCCACGCTAATTTCGGCTGCAGTAATCGCCGATCTATTGAAGGACTGTCGATGGAAAAAGCAACTGCTCAATCAGGAGAACGCATGCGAAACAATAAACAGCTTCGCAATTCCTCTCAATTTGCCAAATGTGAAGAAACCAGAAGGAAACTGAATATGTCAAAAAGCAGTAATCAAACTAAGCAATCGAGATTTAAAAACTCTGATGGTTCTATCAAAGCTAAAGAATTTATCCAGGTAGATAAGATTGATAACTATACGTTTCAAACGAGACTCATTTCAGCCTATGGAGACTGGATAAAACTACATTGGGAAAATGGTTGGGACGTGTACTTATTCACGTTTGTCTTTAAGCAAATGCCAGGCTCACCCGATAAAAAAATAGAGCAAATGTTCAAGGAAATTGGATGGGTCTATGGAAGGCTGTTGACGAGAACCTTTAAGAAAAAGGCACGGTCACCACGGTGGACTTTCGTTCTCCCACGAGGGATATTTTTTGCCGACCGACCGGGCCCTAGGCGTCGTGGTCACAAACATAAGCTCCATCAAGTAGCACCAAATGATGGATTGCATGTTCATGGACTCGTCGCTGTCGTGCGCCCTGGTTCTGCTCGATGGCTGTTGGACAAGCACTTTCGAAACAATGAAAAAGCCTACTTAATTGGCCATATAAAAGAAATTAACGTTCGCCCAATTACGCATGAGCCTCAGTATACTACCGAGTATGGGTCGAAGGGCCTCAAAAGTAGGACTTTCTCTTCGGACCACGTTCTGGTTTTACCAAAGAGTCTCGATGAATTGGCCGATAAAACACCAAGACAGCCGGATCCAATCAAAGATATCCAATCTGCCACCAACGTCTCGGATGAATCCGCAAAAGCGATTTCCGGGGATCCAAAATTAGTACAGCTGCTCCTCGGTAAGCGGTAGCAAGGCAAATAGATTATTAGCTCACTATCGCCAATTAAATCGGCATCATAACACCCGACATTTTCGTCTAAAGACCGGGTCTTTTCGCCCAAATCGTGATCTATGAGGACGCTAATTTCATTTCGAGCACGAAGATCAATAAGCCAAAATAATATGTGAGATGAAGATGCCTGCAATTACCGATAAATATCTCCGTAAAAGAATTATGAAACTAAAAAAATCATCCGTGAAATACAGGGCGGATATTCGGCCAGGTCGTCGCCGGTTTGGAATATACAAATATTTGCGCGACGTTTATGGGGTGTACCTTGATCTGCGCTCAAGGCGAATGTCTAATAAAACAATTCGGCAAATCGCCAAGCCATTAAAACTGCCGATTAAAAAGAAATCGCATCCGTTTCGAGTGCTAATTGAGGCATCTGCAGGGCCAGAGGATGCGCGGCAAAAGAGTCGTTGGGTTCAAGCATTGAGATACGCACTCGGTTGGCGCCAACCCGCGGAAAAACTTCAATGGTTTTTTAAAAACTGTGGTGGGATTTCCGGAGCTGCAGAAAAATTTGCGATGAACAGTGGTACAACGCGACCCGCAAAAACACCTCAGAAGGACGCTTCAGGCGAATTATCGGGCATTACCATCGTCCCTAGGGCGCCCAAATCAGCGATTTAAACTTGTGATGTTTGTACATTTTCATCATCAGTTTGCATTTTAGGTCGCTATTGGGGGTAAAGCGGAAGTGCCTCGGGCGTCGCGATATGATGCGAATGACCCGAAGCGGAAATTAATGAGCGGTAGTCCCATTTGGAACAAGGGGGCGTTCCTTGTTGACTAAGATCAGCCTATCAGTGCTATCCGTGTTCGACGTCCAAATCCAACTGTTAAACCCTTAGACAAAAAAGGCAGTAAGCCATGGTGAAGCCGTCCAACTACATGCGCGAGGGCGCATCGCGCACGCCTGGCAGGCCTGTGGCGTCGGCAACCGAAACCGTGCGCGCATTTCTTGCCGCCATGGAAGCGCGCGACCTCGACGACGCTCGCGCCTTTCTCGCGGAGGATTTCCAGATGACCTTTCCAGGTAACGCCCAGTTCCGGGCGCTTGAGGAACTCGTCGCGTGGGGCGGCAAGCGCTATCGATTCGTCAGGAAGACCTATGAAGGCTTCGACGAATGCTTCGGTGAGCAGGGCGTGGTCGTCTATTGCTTCGGCACGCTCTCAGGCGAATGGCCGGACGGGCGCCCGTTCGAGGGCATCCGCTTCATCGACCGCTTCCTGGTCGAGGGCGGCAAGCTCGTGGACCAGAGGGTCTGGAACGACATCAACCTGGGGTGAGACGATCCATGGTGGCGTTGTCCCACTTTCGGTAAGCGCCGGTGCCGGCAAGCTCGTGGCAAGGCAAGGGAGACCTTGCCCAGGGATGGCGTTTGAGTCGATGTCGATACGGCCATCGTGCAGTCGGTGATTGTTCCTACAAAGGGTGGACCATGCACGCAGAAGGATGTTGTCGTCGCACCACCATGAAAAGTTACATCAATGAAGCGGCCACACAGCTGCCTTGCTCGGATTCAAACCATGGCCCGCACATCAATCAGCGCTATACGGGCGAAGGATTTTATTATGCGGTAAATTTTACTTCAGGCCGCTGTCGGAAGTTCCAGCGGTCTCGATTTGCTTGAGCAGCGCTATGCGCGCAGCGAGGCAAATCGCGAGGATTTGCAGTAGAAAGGCGATCTGCAAGCCTGATGCTGACTGCGCGGTCGCGAGCGTTTTAAGAAAAAGGCCGCCAATTGCGGCGGCCTCCGGCAACAAACTGGTGACTCGATTTAGCAACCGCAGCCTTGTTTTTCATTCTTTGCCGGCGTGTCTTTGCAGCATTCACTCTTTTCCGAGTTTACGCTCGACTGTTGGGCAGCAGCCTCAGTCAACTTCGGTGCAGCCGTCATTGCAACTTTGTTCGGCTCGGATTTGGCGGAGCCGCCACAGCATGAACCCGACATGATTGATCTCCAAATATTGAAACGATTTTGTATTCATAAGTTAATATGGATACGACCTGCGGCAATACAAGAAGAGACGTAAAGCTGTGCCGAGAGCTTGCGGCGTCAAGGCATTTTGAGCCGACGTAGCGCCACCGCACCGACTCTGAGTGCCAGCACAACAATCCAATAAGTCTGGATTTAGTTTCTGACAATGACAGAGCAAAGCTCTCGGTACACACAGCCGTCGTGCGTTCAGCGCCCCGATGCGATCTGGCTGAGATCGCCGGCTTCGGCGCCGACGATGTACTTCACGATCTCGTCCATGGTCGCATCGCGGATCGGCCGCTCGGCTACGCACTGACCGCTGCGCAGCACCATGACCCGGTCGGCCACGGTGAAGACGTCCTGCAGGCGATGGCTGATCAGGATGACGGAAACACCGCCCGCCCGCAGTTGGTTGATGAGATCGAGCACCTTGCCGACCTCCTTAACCGCGAGGCTCGCAGTCGGCTCGTCCATGATGACCACACGAGCCTGGAAAGCCACGGCCCGCGCGATCGCTACCGCCTGCTGTTGGCCGCCTGACATACGCTCGACATTGGTGCGCATCGAGGCGATGTTAATGCGCAACCGCGCGAGCAATTGCCGCGTCTCCGTCTCCATGCGCGGCTCGTCGAGGCGCCGCACGAGACCCGGCACGACCGTACGGGTGTGCTCGCGGCCAAGGAAGACATTCGCCACCACGTCGAGATTCTGGGCGAGCGCGAGATTCTGATAGATCATCTCGATGCCGAGGGCGCGCGAATTGCGCGGCGAATGGAACACAACAGGCCGCCCCTCGAACAGGATTTCCCCGCTGTCGGGCCGGTGCACGCCGGTGAGCACCTTCATGAACGTCGACTTGCCGGCCGCATTGTCGCCGACCAGGCCGAGCACCTCGCCGGGCCACAGCGAGAGGTCCGCCCCTCGCAACGCCTGCACCGCGCCGAACGCCTTGACGATCCCGCGCATCCGGATCAATGGCTCGCCCGTGCTCTCTGCACGCTCGTCCATCCTCAACCTCGCCGCAGTCGCAACTGATCGACGTAGACGGCGCCGGCGATGATGACACCGATCGCCACCATCTGGTAGTAGCTCGATACGTTGATGAGGTTGAGCCCGTTGGTGAGTATGCCCATGGCTACAACCCCGAGAAAGGTGTTGAAGATGCCGCCACGCCCGCGCCCGAGCGCGGTACCGCCAATGACGGTGGCGGCGATCGATTCCAGCTCCATGCCTTCGCCCAATGTAGCGTGACCCGATACCGCGCGCGAGGTGAGAATAACGGCGGCGACGCCGACCAGGAAGCCGTGCAGTGCCCATACCGCGATTTTATAGCGCGAGACCGGCACGCCGGCGTAGAGCGCCGCCTCCTCGTTGCCGCCGATTGCATAGACATAGCGGCCAAAGGCGGTGCGTTTCATGAGTAGGGCGCAGCCGATGAATACGATCGCGGCGATGAGGGCGGGCAGGGGAATTGTAAACACTTGACCCGCTCCGAGGAAGCTGAAGGCCGTCGGCAAGTCGGTGATCGGCAGACCGCCGGACAGGATGAGCGCGAATCCACGCGCGGCGGAAAACATCGCGAGGGTGACGACGAAGGGCGACAAGCCCGCCTTCGCCACCATCACGCCGTTAAAGCCGCCGATCGCGACGCCCATCGCGATGCCGGCAAAAATGCCCGGCCACAGCCCGTATTCGCTCATCACCATCGATCCAGCGACGCTGATGAGGCCCATCGTCATGCCCACGGAGAGATCAAAGCCGCCGGAGAGAATAACCATGGTCTGCCCACAAGCCACGATGCCGAGTATCGCGGTCTGACGGCTCACATTACGCAGGTTGACTTCGCTGGAAAAGTTCGGGTTGAGCAGCGAGAAGACGATTACCATCACCACGATGACGGCGATCAGCCCGACGCTCGACCAGGTCGCGTGGCCGGCCCACTCGGCCAAGCGCCGGCGCCCGCGCGCCAGTGTCCCCTCGACCGCTCCGCCGGGATCCTCACTCATTGGGGGCTACACTGCACCGACGGTTTCATCGACCGAGCCAATAAGCGAGCTTTACAAAGGGGGACGCCAGCCCTTGGGCTGCCGCACCGCGCTGATGTCGACCTTGTCGGCGTTGTCTTTGGTGACGACATACATCGGCGTGAACAGCTTGTCGGGGATTGGCTGCTTCGCGAGCGCCAGCAGCGCCACGCGGATACCCCAGCGACCCATGGTTACCGGGGTCTGCGCCATCGCCGCCGAGATCCAGCCCTCGCGCACGAAACGCTCGGTGTCGTCGTTGTAATCGATTGTGGTGATGACCATCTGGCCGGGCTTCTTACCTTGCGCCAGCAGCGCCTGCGCCGCGCCGATGGCGAGGCGGTCGGCGCCGCTATACACGGCGTCTATCTTCGGGAAGGTCTGGCTCCAGTCCTCCATCAGTTTGAGGCCGCGGTCGGTGGCGTTCGGTGTCCACTGCTCGGACAGGATTTTGATGTCGGGGTGCTTAGCTACGTAGTCATGAAAACCCTTGGCACGGTTGATGAAGGCGCTGTTGCCGCTCACCCCTGACATCATCACCACATTGCCCTTGCCGTTGAGCGCCTTGACCATGAACTCGCCTTGCAGCCGACCCTGCTCGTAGTCGTCCGACCGGATGCGCCCGAGAACCTTAGGATTGTCGCTCATGATATTGACGTTGACGACCGGGATACCCGCCGCGATCGCCTGATCGATCTGGGCCATCGCGGTCACCGTGGTGCCGGGCACGATGCAGATCACGTCGACCTTGTTGGCGATGAGATCCTCCATCTGAGCGACCTGCTTCGCAACGTTCTTGTGCTCGCCGGCGTCGTACATGATAACCTTGAGTCCGAGCTTTTGCGCCTCGTCCGCAAAGCCGTAGGCCTGGGCGACGAAGTGCGGAATCGACATGTTCGGCTCTAGTACGCCAACCCGATAGGCCTTCCCCGGGGGCGGGGGTCGCTTCACCGGTTCGTCATCGGCCGCGTGCAACGCGCCGGCGCTCAGCGCGCCAACGGCTACTATCGTCGCGATCAATCGCCTCATGGTTCCCTCCGGTTTTTGTTACCGCCGCCGGATCGACTATGGCTTTGTTCAGTCGATACGTCCACCCGAAAACCTACGCCCTGGCACCGATAGGAAATAGCCGACCGCCTGGCCGCCATCAGCGCCGAGCACGCTGCCAGTAGTATAGCGCGCATCGTCGGAGGCAAGGAAGATTGCCGGTCCAGCGATGTCCTCGCCCGAGCCGACGCGTCCCATGGGCACGCCTTTGCGTCGACCTTCGTAGATTTCGGGATCGGCATACATGCCTTCGGTGCCCGGCGTACGGATATAGCCGGGCGTGATGGCGTTGGCTCGGATGCCATAGGGCGCCCATTCGACTGCTTGCAATTTTGTCAGCATGATCAAGCCGGCTTTCACTACGCTGTAAGAGCCAGCCCAGTTGTAGGGAAAGAGGGCAGCAATCGAGGCGATGTTTACGATACAGCCCGACTTCTGCTTGATCATATGACGCGCCGCGCCTTGGCTCACCATAAAAGAACCCTTGAGCCCGATGTTCATCGTAGTGTCCCAAGCTTGCTCGGATAGCTCCTCAAGCTTGCCGGGAACGATCTTCATAGCATTGTTGACAACGATGTCGATGCGGCCGAATTGGCCGATGGCGCCGTCGATGAGCTTTTTGACGTCGTCGGCTTTGGCGACGTCGGTCGCAAGCGCGAGACTTCTTGTCCCGATCTTGGCCACGTCTGTAGCTGTCGTCTTGGCAGTTTGCGGATCAATGTCGCTAACAACGACGTGTGCGCCTTCTCGCGCGTAAGCGAGTGCAATATCTCTCCCGATGCCGCGCCCACTGCCGGTGACGATCGCCACCTTGTCTTTCAATCGCATTTTCATCTCCACATTGCTTTAATTTGGCACCATCGGTATTTTTATTGCACCGCCGGATCGTAGATGCCCGCGGGGCAGATCGATGGCGACGATCCCTAAACGCGCGTTCTCAAGGCCTTTGATCATCATCGACCTTAGATCAGGGGCGACCAGGAGCGCTTAAGCAAAGCTTCCTGATCGATGCCAAATTTATCGGCCAGCCAGTCGCAAAGGACTTCCTGACCGATGGTGGGATTGTCATGCTGGCAATGCTCGGCGCCGGTCTCTTCCGGGGCGAGGATGCGCAAAGTGGCGTCGACACCATTTTCGATAGCGCTGTCGTAGGTCTTCTGGGCCGCGGAAACGGTGAGCACATCGTGGCCGCCGTGCAGCACTAAGTAGGGGCACTTCATATTCTTGAGGTGCCCTTCGAGCGTGAAGGGCTCCATTTTCATGTGCGCTTCCGGCATGGTCTTGGCGCCCATGACCCACCGGATATGCATTGCGAGACCAAAGTCGTCGCCTTTGTTGCCCCACATCTCCGGCAGCGACCAGATCGCGCCGTGCGAGATTGCCGCGGCGACTCTCGGCTCGTAGCAGGCAGCGCGTGCGGCGTAATAGCCGCCCATGCTGGAGCCGCAGACGGCGATGCGCTTGGGATCTACGTCGCCGCGTGTCAGCAGCCAGTCGATGCACTTGCCGATCGGTACTTCGGTGTCGTGACGACTGGCGATGCCGTGACGGCGTAATGTGCCGCCCTGGCCGGGTCCGTCGATCATCAGCACCGAGATCCCGCGCTGCAGGCAGCCATGGGCCTGCATGAACCACATCTCGTCCTTAATCGAATCCAGTCCGCCCATGCAGATGAGCACCGGCAATTTGCCGCCCGGGAACGGCGCGCGGACGAAGTAGCCGCAGATCGGTTTGCCCGGCTCGTAGGGAATATCTACGGCAACGCCGGGGGGGTTGAGTCGGGCGAGGAACTTCTTCGAACAGGCTTCCATCTTCTCGAAGGTCGGCAGCCGCCGCGGATCGGTCGGGTCAAGATGGAATTCGGCCTGCCGGTAATAATCTGCCGCGCGCAGGAAGCAGTTCATGGCAGTGCGGATGTGGCCGGCTTTCTCTTCCGCCAAGCCGCGGTTCCAATTCTCGTTGGCAACTCTCATCCATTCGGCGTGCCAGCTATCGAGATCGCCGGGAATCATCCGGCTGGCGGCCAGGAACACCTCGCTGACCGTGCCCCCACCTTCCTGAGTTTCGCCAAGGCCGCGGCGGAATTGATAGGAAAGCCAAGGGTGTTCCGGCCAATGATGCCAGCCGAACGGCTCGTAATGCGCGGAGCGGTCAACGGTGATCTGTTCGATTGTATCGTCGGCGGACATGGTACCCCAATGCTCAAACCGTTGGAGGCGGAAGAACAACTCAACCGTATCGTTGTATCCAGCGGCTGAGCTGTCAAGAACAGGGTGCCAACTGGTGCCGGTGGCCGCGAATTCCACTTTGGATAGGCTGTCATAGCTCTTGCCGTTCCCGGCAAAGCCTTCATCCACCACCATCAAGTGATAGGACCTCGCATTCCATTCCCGCATAGGATTGTGCCGGGTTTAAGCTCGGAAAGTAGCTGATCGAACTGTGCCGTCAGGCGTACGGCCTCTACTCCGCCACCCGCCGCGATCTGCTTCAGCAGCGCAATGTAGCTGCATCGAGCTCTCCAAACTCATCTGCCTGGAACCGGTAGGCGAAAACGTCAAACAGCAGTTGCCGGGCAAGATGCATAGGCGGCAGTCGACGGAATACGCTCTTCCAGAGTGCCCGTAAGCCATGGAGATCGAATGCGCGATCTCGCCATCCAGCCGGCGGGGCAGGATCCCGAAGTGCAGCGCGCGCCCGGAACTGGGCACAGTACCGCTCTGTCTGCGTGCAGAAACCAGTCATTTCTGGATAAGCTATTTGCTCGTTTGATGAGGTCATGAGTATCAAAACTGACCGTTTAGAGTGATCCATTTTGTCTTCGCTCATGGTGCCTAAACCATCAATTTTCTACACCAAAGATCCAGAAACAGATGCCAAATTCGGGAGGCATTCCGTATAAGTAGGTCGCCCCAAAGCCGGAGTAAAAAATGCATCCCCGTGAAAGATTGGGCTATTCGCCGATCGAAAACCGGCCACAACTCGCATTTCCAAAAGGGGTGCGGTTAGTGGTCTGGCCGGTCCTGGCGCTGGAAGAGTGGGACATGGCGCGCCCAATGGCGCGCATGGTGATCTCGCCGCCGCAGGGGCAGCCGATGCAGCCCGACCATCCGAACTGGAGCTGGC
>JBBRAL010000015.1:0-71511 GCA_038206805.1 Hyphomicrobiales bacterium
TATGCGTCGGCTCGTGATCCTGGAGCGAATGGCCGCTGCATGAGGACGGACAAAACTGAGATCGCTCAGCGCTACATCAAGCTTGAAAACGGCGCTCACGCCGCATCAGCGGTCCGCGCCGCGCGGAAAACATCATTGTTCGAGGTGCCCTCATGTATGATTGTGGACTCTCATATGTCAGGAAGCGTACACTAGGGCTTCTCCTGCGCCGGCCTGTGCCGGGCGCGGGTGGCTGAGAGACAGTTGTGCTCCTGCCCGAACGGAGCGGAAACTATAATGTCTCAAGCATCCAAATCAGGGCCCGCCAAGCCGCGCGCAATCCGCAAGGCATGGACCGGTGCGCTGTTCAGTCCCGCGGTATTTCTGGAGACGGCTGCCAAGGGCCGCGTCATCTCCGCATATAAAAAGAAGGACGTCATATTCGAACAAGGCACTGCGGCGGATTCGGTCTTCTATATCAAATCGGGCAAGGTCAAAGTCACCGTCCTATCCAAGGAAGGCAACGAAGCCGTTGTCGCAATTCTGGGAGCGGACGAATTTATCGGCGAAGGGTGCCTGATCGGTCAGCCGAAACGCCTGGCGACCGCGTCCGCCATGTCGGACTGCGTGGTCATGCGCGTGAGCAAGGCGGAGATCCAAAAAGTTCTTAAAAACGAGCCCGCATTTTCTCAAATGTTTGTCACCCATATTTTGGAACGAAACGAGCGGGTTCAAGAAGACCTGGTCGATCAGCTTTTTAATTCGACCGAGAAACGGCTGGCGCGCGTGCTGCTGTTGTTGGCTAATTTCGGCAAGCAAGGCCGGCCGGAGCCAATTCTCGCCAAGATAAGTCAGGAGACGCTGGCCGAGATGATCGGCACAACGCGGTCGCGCGTCAGCCATTTCATGAACAAGTTTCGCAAGCTCGGCTTCATCGACTATAACGGCCACATCGATGTTCGCAGTTCGCTGCTGAGCGTAATTCTGGCCGACAAGGCACGCTCGGTGGAGCCGACGGCGTAACATTGACGTGAACGCTTCGGCTGCGTTTTATGGCGCGATCGTTTCAATTTCCGCTTGGCGCAATAGTCATTGCCATCGTTGAGCATTCGCGGGAAATATCGGTTTTGAAACCGCGAACCGCCTCATTTGCGTGTGGTCAATTTTGACCAGACTCAAATACCTAATCGGTTCAGATTTGGACATCTTGGTGGCTTGGCAGCCCCCCAGCTTAGAGCCCCCAAGGATACCAGCCGATAAGCACCGGCTGTGCTTCCCTAACGTGATGTTTGCGTAAGAGTACTGGGCCCTGCAATGCAGGGCTCAGTTACTCCCGCAAAGCGGTCGCATTTGAGGCGACCGGCCGAGAATGGGGCAAACCGTCAGCAGCCGCGGCAAGAAAAATAACTCGCGCGATAGCCGTCACGCCAGCCCAGAGGATTGCCATGAGCAAAACAGCCAAGGGCGAAAATGTGAAGCGCCTTCGCGAGCTTCTGGCGCGCACGAATGACGAAGCCGAATGTCAGCGGATTGTCAGATTGATCGAGGAAAAAGAGGCGATGAATTCGGGGCGATAGGCCGCGCGTCAGTGCCGCTCATCCTTCGAGGGCCGCACCGCAAATCGGCTTTAGCCGATTTGCGCATATAAAATGCCGATATCGGATAAATCCGATATCGGTGCGGCCACCTCAGGATGACGGATAACTACTCCGCCGCTATCCTCACCTCCGGCGCCGCCGCCTTGATGTCGGGCGTGACGTGGCTCTCGAATTTGGTGAAATTCTTCTGGAACATGCCGACCAGTTCGCGCGCGGTCTTGTCGAATTCGGCCTTGTCCTTCCAGGTCTTGAACGGATTGAGCAGATGCGGCTCGACGCCGGGCACCGAAGTCGGCACCGAAAAGCCGAAATAGGGATCGGTGCGGAAGTCGGCGTCTTTCAGCGAGCCGTTGAGCGCCGCGGTGAGCAACGTGCGCGTCGCCTTGATCGGCATGCGGCGGCCGACGCCGTAGATGCCACCGGTCCAGCCCGAATTGACCAGCCAGCAATCGACCTTGTGCTTGTTGATGTAGTCGCGCAGCAAGTCGGCATAGACCGACGGATGGCGCGGCAGGAACGGCGCGCCGAAGCAGGTCGAAAACTCCGGCTGAACCCCGACAAGCCCCTTCTCGGTGCCGGCGACCTTCGCCGTATAGCCGGAGAGGAAGTGGTACATCGCCTGCGTCGGCGACAGTTTGGCGATCGGCGGCATCACGCCATAGGCGTCGGCGGTGAGGAAGATGATGTTCTTGGGATGCCCGGCGCGGCCCGAGCGCGAGGCATTCGGGATGAACTCGAGCGGATAGGCCGAGCGGGTGTTCTCGGTCTTGGAGCCGTCGTCGTAATCGGGAATGCGCGTCACCGGATCGAACACCACGTTTTCCAGCACGGCGCCGAAGCGGTTGGTGGCGTCCCAGATCTGCGGCTCGGCCTCCTGCGATAGCTTGATGCACTTGGCGTAGCAGCCGCCTTCGAAATTGAAGATGCCGTCCGGGCCCCAGCCGTGCTCATCGTCGCCGATCAGAATTCGGTTCGGATCGGACGACAGCGTGGTCTTGCCGGTGCCGGACAGGCCGAAGAACAGCGCGCTCTCGCCTTCATGGCTGACATTGGCCGAGCAGTGCATCGGCACGACGTTTTGCGCCGGCAGATAGAAGTTGAGCGTGGTGAACACCGACTTCTTCATTTCGCCGGCGTAGGACGAACCGCAGATCAGCACGATCTTCCGGGTGAAATCGATCGCCACCATAGTGTCGGAGCCTTCGCGCCCGCCATGACGTTTGGCGTCGGGCTTGAACGACGGCAGATCGACGACGGTGAGTTCGGGAACGAAGCCGGCAAGCTCAGCGCGCTCGGGGCGGATCAGCAATTGCCGGATGAACAACGAATGCCAGGCGTATTCGGTGAAAATGCGGGTCTTGATCCGGTATTTCGGATCGGCGCCGCCATACAGATCCTGCGCGAACAGTTTCTTGCCATTCACGTGCGCTTGGAAGTCGGCCAGCAGCGCGTCGAAATTCTCCTTGGTCATTTTGCGATTGCCGTCCCACCACACCGAATTCTCGGTGAGCGCATCGACGACGGTGTGCTTGTCCTTAGGCGAGCGGCCGGTGTGGTGGCCGGTCTCGGCGCAGAGCGCGCCGCCTTCGACCAGCGCGGCTTCGCCATTCGAGATGGCATGCTCGTACAGCGCCGGTTCGGTCAGATTCCAGTGAAGCGCGGCGAGCCCCTTGAAACCGAACTTGTCGGCGCCATAGGCGCTGTTCCGCACACCCGATTCTTGCACGCGAAATCCTCCCACCCAGGCGGGCCGCTTTGCCGCCGAACACTCAAGAGGCCGTTAGGCCCTCTACGGCTATAGACCTTAGTATAGCCCCTCGCCTCAAGGCGCGCGACCATAAGCCACGACCATCTTGAAAAACAAGACCAAATGGCATGCAGCCGTGCACAGGCGCATTGCGCCGCACCAATTGCGGCGCGTGGAACTTGCGCTTGATGTTTTATAAATCAGCCGGTTGCCGAATTCAGTCGACCAGGCCCTTTTCGGCCAGCCATTTGTGGATCAGATCGGCGGTCTGGACATTATTTTTGTCCATCATCAGCATGTGGGAATTTCCCTTAATGCCGACCTCGGGCAAATTAACCACATCGACTTTTCCACCGGCCGCGCGCACAGCGGCCGCATAGTCGAGGCCGATCTGGCGCATTTTCGGCCAGCGGCTGTCGAGTGTAATGTTGTCGCCATAGACGACCAGCGTCGGGATATCCTTGAGCTTGCCGGCCTGCGCCTTGTCGCCGGCGACCGCCGGCTCGACCGCGACAATCGCCTTGATCTTGTCGGGCCGCGATTGCGCCACCGAGAAACCGAAACCGCCGGCCTGGCTGTGGAACAGCAGCACGCAGGGACATATCTTGTCGACCAGCGCGGTGTAGGCGGCAATGACCGCGGCATCGGTCGTGGTCCAGCGTGGCACGATCTGCTTGGTGAAATTGTCGTAACCCTCGACCGGGAACTGGTTGCCGGGAATGACCTTCATCTTGGCCGGATCGGCGTTCCAGGAACCGGGGCCCTGCCCGATGCGGAAGCGCTCGAACGGATTGGCCTTGGTCAGGAAGTTTGGCTCGCCCTTCCACACGTCGGGCGGCGCGAAGCCGGAACGGCCGCGCTCGACCGCGTCGGAATTGTAGACGTCCCAGCCCTTGCGGATGAACATATTCATCCAGCCCTCGCGACCATCGGGCGTCGTCTCGTAGGTGACGCCGGTCAGTCCACCGCCGTGCCACATCAGCAGCGGATATTTTCCCTTGCGGTTTTGCGGCAGGAAGTACTGCACATACATGGCCTCGACCTGATAGAGCCCGTTCGGGTCGATCTTGGCCGGCACACCGCCGGCGCCGAGGATGAGTTCGCGTACCGGCTTGCCGGTAATCTCCACCACGCGGCCGCCGACGTGGAACGAGCCCATGTCGCGCAGCGCGATCGGTTCGGCAGACAAAGCTGGATTCATGGCCGCAACGCTGGCCGCTGCCAGCACAATCGAAAACAGGATTTTGCGCATCGTTTCGCCCCCAATGTTTCTTGCCGGCGATTGTGACGCATTCGCACGGCTCAGGCGATCACGGATGCGTGCAAGCCGCCCACACGCGGCGGGCGGAAATTGTGGGCAGGTCGCGCAATGTTACTTCGCCCGCGCCTGCTCGGCCAATTGCTTCAACATCTGCCGTAGCGGCCCCGGTCCGGTGACGCGCTGCGGGAAGGGAAGCCGCAGCGCCGTCTGGCCGCGCTGCAAGTCGAGCCCCTCCGGATCGATGCTGGCGCAGCGCCAATCGCCGTCGGCGGCGCCGAGCAATTTGGTGGCATAGAGCTTACAGGCTTCGGCGTGGTCGGCATTCATGTGCGCGATGGCGCCCTCCTCCGCTTCGATTAGCTCGGTAGCGTCCGTCACGTCGGTCAGCAGTTCGGCGGCGGTCAGGTCGGCGGCGCGGGCAAAACCACCATTGAGATGCGCCGAAACGACACCCATGCGCCAGAACGCGAAGTCGCCGAAGCCGGCATAGAGCTCCGACTTCGGATGACTGGACAGGAACCGGCGGCGGATGCGCGGATCGTCGCCGCCGTCGCGCTCGACCGGCGCAAAGGTGCCCAGCACGGTAAGCCGCGGATGCGCCAGCGCATCGCCCTTGCCGAATTCGGCCAAGAGCAGCGAGGCGCGGCCGTCGATTTCCAGATTGGCGGTATGGGTGGCGAGCTTTGACACCAGGATGAGCGGCGAACCGTCGGCATCGGTCGCGACATTGACCAGCGAGGCGAAGGGGTGGCCACTGTTGCGATCGAGCGTTGCCAGCGTGCCGCTACGGGTGGCGCGCAGCAGCGACTTGGCCAGGTCGCGCGGCATGAAATCCGCCGGCGGCTGGGCGTTCTCCGGGATGCGGCCCGGCATGACGCCGGGCAGTGGAGGCGTGTCGGGCTTCATTGGCGTATCTCGTCGTTAACGATCGTTAACATGATGGTCCTTATGGCCAATCTTCCGGCCGTCGGGGTTGAATTCGCTGCCGAATCACATAGTTGTTGCAAAGGGGCCACATTTCAGACCCGGTTTTTGCGCTTCAAATCTCGCGGGACGTCAGCCAAGCGACACTTAAAGCGACGCAACAGAGGGGCTTCATGCCAACCATCGCTCTCGTCGACGACGACCGCAATATCCTGACCTCGGTTTCGATGGCGCTCGAAGCCGAAGGCTATCGGATCATGACCTATACCGACGGCGCCTCGGCGCTCGACGGTTTCAAGACTTCGCCGCCCGATCTCGCCATCCTCGACATCAAGATGCCGCGCATGGACGGGATGGAAACCTTGCGCCGGCTGCGCCAGAAGACCGACATTCCGGTGATCTTCCTCACCTCCAAGGACGAGGAGATCGATGAATTGTTCGGCCTCAAGATGGGCGCCGACGATTTCATCCGCAAGCCGTTCTCGCAGCGTCTCTTGGTCGAGCGCGTGAAGGCGGTATTGCGGCGCTTCAGCCCGAAAGACGCCGCCACCCAGAAGGAATCCGACGCCAAGGCGCTCGAGCGCGGCCAGCTTCGCATGGACCCGGAGCGCCACACCTGCACCTGGAAGAACGATCCGGTCACCCTCACCGTCACAGAATTTCTCATCCTGCAGGCGCTCGCCACCCGCCCCGGCGTGGTGAAGAGCCGCAATGCGCTGATGGACGCGGCCTATGACGATCAGGTCTATGTCGACGACCGCACCATCGACAGCCACATCAAGCGCTTGCGCAAGAAATTCAAGGTCGTCGACGACGACTTCGAGATGATCGAGACGCTCTACGGTGTCGGCTACCGCTTCAAGGAGGCCTAGCCGAACGGCCGCTCGTCGCCGCGACCCGTCTTCGCCAAGGCTTCGACGGGCCGATGCCTGAGCCCTCCGAAGCGTAAGCGAAGGAGGGAAGCGGGGACCCGGAGCCGGAATTGATAGGCTCTACGATTGTAGCCCTGGATTCCCGCCTTCGCGGGAATGAGCGGAATGCGGTAGACTCCCAGGCACAACCGGGCTGGATCAAACGACGTGCTCGATCGAACCGCGGAAATCCAAGCACAGAAAGCCGAGGCCGAGGGCCGCGAAGCCTCGCGCAACGGCGAGAAGTCGCCGCGCCGCGGCCTGATCGGCGTCCGCCGCTTCCTGCGCTCAGCCTGGGCGTTTTTCGTCGAGCAGAGTTTCTCCAGCCTTACTCGCCGCATCGTCTTCCTCAATCTCACCGGCCTGATCGCGCTGCTTGCCGGCGTACTCTATCTCTCGCAGTTCCGCGCCGGCCTGATCGACGCGCGCGTACAGAGCCTGCTGGTGCAGGGCGAGATCATTGCCAGCGCGATCGCCGCGTCGGCCACGGTGGAAACTGATTCCATCACCATCGATCCCGAACGGCTGCTGGAATTGCAGGCCGGCGAAAGCTACGGACCGGCCGACGACTCGCTCTCCGGCATCGAATTCCCGATCAACCCGGAGCGGGTGGCGCCGCTGCTCCGCCGGCTGGTGTCGCCGACCAAGACGCGCGCGCGCATTTATGACCGCGACGGCGTACTGATCCTCGACAGCCGCAGCCTGTACGGCCGCGGCGACGTACTGCGCTTCGACCTGCCGCCGCCGAGCGCGGAAAAGCCCGGCATCGTGGAGCGCGGTTTCATCGCCGTCCGGCGCTGGTTCGGCCGCGGCGATCTGCCGCTCTACAAGGAACTCGGTCCGGAAAATGGCAAGGGCTACGGCGAGATCGCGCAGGCGCTCAACGGGCTGCATGCCAGCATGGTGCGGGTCAACGACCGTGGCGAAGTGATCGTCTCGGTCGCGGTACCGGTGCAGCGCTTCCGCGCAGTGCGCGGCGCGCTGATGCTGTCAACGCAAGGCGCCGATATCGACGAGATGGTGGAGGCCGAACGGCTTGCCATCGTCAAGGTGTTCCTGGTCGCCGCCGGCGTCATGGTGGTGCTCTCGATGCTGCTGGCCGGCACCATTGCAGGCCCGGTGCGCCGGCTCGCCGACGGCGCCGAGCGCGTGCGCCGGCGTATCCGCACCCGCGTCGAGATTCCGGATTTCACCCGCCGCAAGGACGAGATCGGGCATCTGTCGCGCGCACTGCGCGACATGACCGATGCGCTCTATACCCGCATCGAGGCGATCGAAAGCTTCGCGGCCGATGTCGCGCACGAACTGCGTAATCCGCTGACCTCGCTGCGCTCGGCGGTGGAAACGTTGCCGATGGCCAAGACCGACGCCAACCGCAAGCGCTTGCTCGACGTGATCGAGCACGACGTGAAACGGCTCGACCGGCTGATCACGGATATTTCCGACGCCAGCCGCCTCGACGCCGAGCTGCAGCGCCAGGAAGCCGCCACCGTCGAACTCGACAAGCTGCTCGGCGCGCTGGTCAAGGCGGCAAACGAAATCCACAGCGACGACGTGAAGGTGACGCTCACCTTCGAGGGCGGCGCGCCGGCGAATTTCCAGATCCCCGGCCACGACTCGCGGCTCGGCCAGGTGGTCAGCAATCTGGTCGACAATGCGCGCTCGTTCTCGCCGCCCGGCGGCAGCGTGCGCATCACCTGCCGCCGGCTGAAGAACGACATCGAGATCGTGGTCGATGACGACGGCCCCGGTATCCGGCCGGACGCACTCGATAAGATATTCGAGCGCTTCTACACCGACCGCCCCGAACAGGGCTTCGGGCAGAATTCCGGTCTCGGCCTGTCCATTACCAAACAGATCGTCGAAGCCCACGGCGGCACTATTCGAGTTGAGAACCGCACCGCGATTGCCGCCGCCGGCCAAGGCGAACAGGAGCCGCGCGTGCTCGGCGCCCGTTTCGTGGTGCGGCTGCCGGCGGTGTGATGATCGCGCAATGCGAACAGTAGTCCGCTCGTCCCCGCGCAAGCGGGGACCCAGACGAAGCCAAGCACCGGATTCCCGCTTGCGCGGGAATGAGCGGAATTCGGGTCGTGCCGGAATGACAAATGGCTGAGTCGTCCACCATCCACGCCTCCGCCGTCTTGGTCGGACCGAAAGCCGTATTGATCCGAGGACCGTCCGGCGCCGGCAAATCGCGGCTGGCGTGGGATTTGATCCAGGCGGCAACAACCGACGCGGGGAGGTTCGCTCGTCTTGTGGGCGACGACCGGGTATTTGTCGAAGCCCGTGCCGGGCGGCTGCTGGTGCGCCCGGCGCCCGCCTTAGCCGGCATGATTGAAATCCACGGTCTTGGCATCCGCCGCCTGCCCTACGAACCGCTCGCCCAGGTTGGGCTGGTCATCGACCTTGGCCTGCCCGCCGCCGACCGCCTGCCGGCGCCCGAAGCCGCCAAAACCGGCCTTTACGGTATCACCCTGCCGCGGCTATGCGTCGCAGCCGGCCAAGCGGCGCTGCCGTTGGTGTTGGCAACCCTGCGGAACGCCGCCAGCGGCGATTGACCTCGGACCCGCCGGTGCGCTACGTCCGGCCCCCGTCGATCTGGCTCTAAAAATTAACCATAACGGGCTTAGGATCGGCCCCGCCGAAAAATGGACCTTCGAGCCCCCCTTTGGCCCAGCCTTCCCGCAGTGCAACAGAGCGCCTATATAGCGTGGAGGGCCCTTGCAATGGGGCTCCGGATGGGCATGAATGCGCCCCCAATCGTGCGGCGCAGCGAAGCGCCCGCGAGGAGTTCGGGATGATCGGCCTCGTTTTAGTAACCCACGGGCGGCTCGCCATCGAGTTTCGCTCCGCGCTGGAGCATGTGGTGGGCCCCCAGCGCCAGATCGAGGCGATCACCATCGGCCCCGACGACGACGTCGAGCAGTGCCGCAAGAACATCGTCGATGCCGTCAAGCGCGTGGATAGCGGCGAAGGGGTCGCCATCCTGACCGACATGTTCGGCGGCACGCCGTCAAACCTCGCCATTTCGGTCATGTCCCAGCCCAAGGTCGAAGTGCTGGCCGGCATCAATCTGCCGATGCTGATCAAGCTCGCCAAGGTGCGCGAGACCTGCCCGCTGGAAGACGCCGTTTCCGCCGCCCAGGAAGCCGGCCGCAAGTACTGCACCATCGCCAGCCGGGTGCTCAACGGTAAATGAGCGGCCCCGCCAAAGCGGGCGGCAATACCCCCGACGAATACGGCGTGCCGGTGGTGCGCGAGGTCGCCATCGTCAACAAGAAGGGCCTGCACGCCCGCGCCTCGGCCAAATTCGTGCAGACCGCCGAAACATTCGACGCCGCCATTATCGTCACCCGCGGGAGCGAGACGGTCGGCGGCACCTCGATCATGGGTCTGATGATGCTGGCCGCAGGTCCCGGCGTGAACATCACGATTCAGGCCACCGGCAAGCAGGCGCAGGCCGCGGTCGACACGCTGTGCGCGCTGGTCGCCGGCCGGTTCGGCGAAGAGGATTAGGCATTTTTACCTCTCCCCGCGTGCGCGGAGAGGGAGATCAAGAACATAAAGAAATCTTTATATATGCGTTGCGGGCCCGGCAGCAGCCTGTTATAGGCACGGCCAGCAAATCCAGCCATTTCACATCAGTTGCATAGGATCGTTATGACCGCCGCTGCCAAGGATTACATCGTCAAGGACATCGCGCTCGCCGAATTCGGCCGCAAGGAAATCTCGCTGGCCGAGACTGAAATGCCCGGCCTGATGCAGACGCGCGAGGAATATGGCCCCAAACAGCCGCTCAAGGGCGCGCGCATCGCCGGCTCTCTGCATATGAGCATACAGACCGCGGTGCTGATTGAGACACTGACCGCGCTCGGCGCCGATGTGCGCTGGGTGTCGTGCAACATCTATTCGACGCAGGACCATGCCGCCGCCGCCATCGCCGCCGCCGGCGTCCCGGTGTTCGCCATCAAGGGCGAGAGCCTGAAGGACTACTGGGATTACACCGCCAAGATGTTCGACTGGCACGGCGGCGGCACGCCCAACATGATCCTCGACGACGGCAGCGACGCCACTATGTACGTCCACCTCGGCCTGCGCGCCGAGAACGGCGACACGGCGTTCCTCGACAAGCCCGGCTCCGAGGAAGAGGAAGTTTTCTTCGCGCTGCTCAAGAAGCAGTTGAAGGAAAAGCCGAAAGGCTACTTCGCCGAGATGGCCAAGAACATCAAGGGCGTCTCGGAAGAGACCACCACCGGCGTGCATCGTCTTTATGAGATGCAAAAGGCCGGCACGCTGCTGTGGCCCGCCATCAACGTCAATGACTCGGTCACCAAGTCGAAATTCGATAACCTCTATGGCTGCCGCGAATCGCTGGTCGATGGCATCCGCCGCGGCACCGACGTCATGATGTCGGGCAAGGTGGCAATGGTCGCCGGCTTCGGCGACGTCGGCAAAGGCTCGGCCGCTTCTCTACGCCAGGCCGGCTGCCGCGTCTTGGTGTCGGAAGTCGATCCGATCTGCGCGCTGCAGGCGGCGATGGAAGGCTATGAAGTCGTCACCATGGAAGACGCCGCGCCGCGTGCCGACATCTTTGTCACCGCCACCGGCAACAAGGACATCATCACCATCGAGCATATGCGGGCGATGAAGGACCGCGCGATTGTGTGCAACATCGGCCACTTCGACAACGAGATCCAGATCGCGCATTTGAAAAACCTGAAATGGACCAACATCAAGCCTCAGGTCGACGAGATTGAGTTCCCCGACAAACACCGCATCATTCTGCTGTCGGAAGGCCGCTTGGTGAACTTGGGCAACGCCATGGGGCATCCCTCGTTTGTGATGTCGGCGTCATTCACCAACCAGACTTTGGCGCAGATCGAATTGTGGGCGAACAACAAGGATGGCAAGTACAAGAAGGAAGTCTATGTGCTGCCGAAGTCGCTCGACGAAAAGGTCGCGCGGCTGCATCTGGCCAAGATCGGCGTCAAGCTGACCGAACTGCGCAAGGACCAGGCCGATTATATCGGCGTGCCGCAGGCGGGGCCGTTCAAGAGCGATCATTATAGGTATTGAGAACGCGGCCGATTGTCCTTCGACGTCATGCCCGGCCTTGTGCCGGGCATCCACGTCTTTCTTCATCAATAAGTAAGTCGTGGATGGCCGGAACAAGCCCGGCCATCACGAAGTAGTTACCGCGGCGGCAGAATCACAATCGCGTAGCGCTGCGGCTTGCCGGCAAACCCGAGATAGCTGCGCGCGATATCGGTTTCGATGGTGCGGCTGCCGGCCACTTGCAAGGCGCGTTGCGCCGCGTCGCGCCGGCAGGCGAAGTCCTCTTCGAAGCACAGCAGCACCATGCCGCTGGCGGCAAGCTCGGCCGCGCTAGGACGCGGCATGCCGGGCAGCGCGCGCGGCCGCTCGTCCGCATTGGCGATCACGTCATAGGCGATCTCGGCATCGCCGCCGACAAAGCGCAACGGCCGCGGCGTCAATTTGCGCCAGGCGCTCTCGACTTGCGCCGCCAGCTGGCGCGCATGCGCGGCGGCCGGTTGCGGACCGGCGCGCTGCGCCACGATCGCGATTGCCGGCGCGGCGATCAGCATGACCAGCGGCAGCGCCACCACGGCGGTGAGAATGCGGCGCGTGTCGCCCGGGGAAAACGTCACCGCCGGCGGCGACAACAACAACACCGGCAGCAGCGTCCATGCCGGCATCGACCATAATGAAGTGATCTCGGTGCCGCTCGCCACCGCGCCGAGCGCCGGCAGCAGCAACGGCGCCCAGAAGGCCGCCGCCGCCAGCCGCCGCTCGCGCTCACCCGGCCAGACCATGTCGGCGAGCGCGGCGCGGCCCGGCCGCGCGAGCGCCAGCACCATGATCACCGGCAGCGCCACATAGCCGGCCGAGCCCGCGAGATAGCCGAGCGCGCGCACGAGCGTGCTACCGAACGGTTTCTCGCCATGGATGGTCATGGCGTAGCTGAACGGCGCGAAGTCGTGCTGCACCAGCCAGACCAGATGCGGACCGAGCACGACCAGCCCCACGGCCACGGTGATCCAGGGCGCGGCCGAGCGAAAATAGACGCCGCGGCGCGCATCGATCAGCGCGGCGACGAAGAGACCGGCCAGCAGGAACACCGACCAGTATTTGCCCAGCATGCAAGCGGCGGCGCCGACGCCCGCCAGCGCGGCATAGACGCGGCTGCGTGTCCGATACGAGCGCAAAAACCAGAACGTGGTCGCCGCCCACAGCGGGATCAGCACCGTGTTGACGTTGAATTTCAGCGCGTGGAAATTGAAGAACGGGATCAGCGTGAGCAGCGCCAGACCGATTACGCGCTTCTCGAGGTCGAGATAGTCCGCCGACACCAGCCAGACGAACCACAGCGCGGCTGCCGGCATCAGCATCGCCAGCAGGTAATAGGACGACTCGGTGAGCGGGAACAGGCTGAACCAGGCCCGCACGATCCATGCCGCCAGCGGCGGGTGTTTGAGATAACCGAGCGAAAGATCGCGCGACCATGCGATGGTCTCGGTCATGTCGTAGTGCAGGCCCTGGCTGCCCTTTGCGATGGTGGCGTAGATCGTCCACAGCACCACATAGAATGCGAGCGACAGCAGCACCGTGCGCCTGGCGCGCGCCGGATCGACCAGCGCGGCGCGGAAGCGGCCGGCGGCCCAATCGGCGGCGTGGAAAGGTGTGGCGAGGCGCATGGCCGTCTATCGCATGGCGGAGGCGGAGTAGTCCACGCAGGTCCCCCGTCCCTCCCCGTCATTGCGGGGCCGCCGCCAAAGGCGGCGAGACCCGGCAATCCATCACTTCTTCGAAGAAAGATGGATGCGCGGGTCAAGCCCGCGCATGACGGCGGAGAAATGGGCGCTGCCGAAGGCTCGCGCCCCGGAATGACACCGAGATTGCTTGTACGACCCCATCCCGAGTGTTATCTCGCGGCCATGACGTCCGTCCCCATCGAAAACATCCGCAATTTCTCCATCGTCGCGCATATCGATCACGGCAAATCGACGCTGGCCGACCGGCTGATCCAGCTCACCGGCGGGCTCGAATTGCGCGAAATGAAGGAGCAGGTGCTCGATTCGATGGATATCGAGCGCGAGCGCGGCATTACCATCAAGGCGCAGACCGTGCGGCTCAATTACAAGGCACGCGACGGCAAGGACTACATCCTCAATTTGATCGACACCCCCGGCCACGTCGATTTCGCCTATGAGGTCAACCGCTCGCTCGCCGCCTGCGAGGGCTCGCTGCTGGTGGTGGACGCCAGCCAGGGCGTCGAGGCGCAGACACTGGCCAACGTCTATCACGCCATCGACGCCGGCCACGAAATCGTGCCGGTGCTCAACAAGGTCGACCTGCCGGCGTCCGAACCGGAAGCGGTCAAGAAGCAGATCGAGGACGTGATCGGGCTCGACGCCTCCAACGCCATCATGATCTCGGCCAAGACCGGCGAGAACGTGCCCGAGGTGCTCGAAGCCATCGTCACCCGGCTACCGCCGCCCAAGGGCGACCGCGACGCGCCGCTCAAGGCGCTGCTGGTCGATAGTTGGTACGATGTCTATCTCGGCGTGGTGGTGCTGGTGCGCGTGGTCGACGGCGTGCTCAAGAAGGGCCAGCGCATCCGCATGATCGGCATCGCCGCGCATTACGAGGTCGACCGCGTCGGCGTGTTCAAGCCCAAGCTGACGACCGTCGACGAGCTCGGCCCCGGCGAGATCGGCATGCTCACCGCCTCGATCAAGGAAGTGGCCGACACGCGCGTCGGCGACACCATCACCGACGAACGCAACCCGGTGGACGAGCCGCTGCCCGGCTTCCAACCGGCGATCCCGGTGGTGTTCTGCGGACTGTTTCCGGTCGACGCCGCCAATTTCGAGGATCTGCGCGCGGCCATGGGCCGGCTGCGGCTCAACGACGCCAGCTTCACTTACGAGATGGAAACCTCCGCCGCGCTCGGCTTCGGTTTCCGCTGCGGCTTCCTCGGCCTCTTGCATCTGGAGATCATCCAGGAACGGCTGGCGCGCGAGTTCAATCTCGACCTGATCGCGACCGCGCCGTCGGTGATCTACAAGATGAAATTGCGCAACGGCAAGGAAATCGAGATCCACAATCCGGTCGACATGCCGGACCCGACGCAGATCCTGACCATGGAAGAGCCGTGGATCGAGGCGACGATTTTGACGCCGGACGAATATCTCGGCTCGGTGTTGAAACTATGCCAGGACCGGCGCGGCGCGCAGAAAGAGCTCACTTACGTCGGCAGCCGCGCCATGGTGAAATACGACCTGCCGCTCAACGAGGTGGTGTTCGACTTCTATGACCGACTCAAGTCCGTGTCGCGCGGCTACGCCTCGTTCGACTATCACCTCACCGATTATAAGGAAGCCGATCTGGTCAAGCTGCAGATGCTGGTCAACAGCGATCCGGTGGACGCGCTGTCCATGCTGGTGCATCGCACCCGCGCCGAATCCAGAGGCCGCGCCATGGCGGAGAAGCTAAAGGAGCTGATCCCGCCGCACATGTTCGTGGTGCCGATCCAGGCGGCGATCGGCGGCAAGATCATCGCGCGCGAGACCGTGCGCGCCTTCCGCAAGGACGTCACCGCCAAATGCTACGGCGGCGACGCCACGCGCAAGCGCAAGCTGCTCGACAAGCAGAAGGAAGGCAAAAAGAAGATGCGGCAGTTCGGCAAGGTGGATATTCCGCAGGAAGCGTTCATCGCGGCGTTGAAGGTGGATGTGTAATTGTCGTCCCCGCGAAGGCGGGGACCCATACTCCGCAGCGTCTCGATAGGACACGGCGTATGGGTCCCGGGTCTCCCCCCGATCAAGTCGGGGGTCGCCCGGGATGACAGGTGAGGAGCTGCGACTCGCTCCCTGTTGCGGCGGCGACACACGGCGATGCATTTCAAAAAATAACTTATCCCCGCTCACTCCCGCGCCCTTATATTCACCCCGCCTTGCTCGTTGAGGGCGTCATCTCGAGTGACGTTTGATGGCGGAGCAACCTTGATGGGCCGATACCGGGTAAACCCGGCATCGGCGGTGCGGTGCGCCGACAATGCGCATCGCAGGTGGAGCGCCGGGAGGCGCAGCGGCCTACGTCATTGGCCGCGTGCGCCCCGAAGCGGTCACCCCGGGTAACCGGGACTGGCCGTGGGCGCACCGGGTGGCCCGATCGCAAGGGCCGCCCTCATGGGGTCTCGCAAACCCCTGGCGCCTCCCGGCGCTCCATACCCTCGCTTCGCGAGGGGAAGGAAAAAGGGAAGCAGGCGGTCCCGGCGCCTCGACACCACGGGCGATGACGCTTGCCCGGCCGAATGCGGTGAGTTGTCGAATTGCCCGTAACATGTTACGGTCCACTTTGGAGCGCCGAAATGCCAACAGCCCGCCGCAGCAAGCCTAAGCCGAAGTCGCCGCAGCAACGCATGCAGGCGCGGCGCAAGCGATTGCGCGCGCAGGGGCTGCGTCCTGTGCAGCATTGGGTCCCCGATTTGCGCGACCCGAAGGTGCGGGCCGATCTGCGCCGCCAAGCCAAACTGATGACGCGGCCCGTGGAGGGCGGCGCGCTCGACGATTGGATCGAGCAGGCTTACGATTGGCGCGGATGGCGGTAAAGCGGGGCGATATCGTCCTCGCCGTGCATGCCGATCTCGGCAAGCCGCGTCCCGCCGTGGTCGTCCAGGCCGACACATTCAATTTGAATGCCGCGACCGTTCTCGTTTGCCCGCTCACGTCCGATATCGCCGAAAGGCTGCCGCTGCGGCCCATCGTGCCGGCCGGCCCCGACACCGGATTGCGTGAGCGCTCGCAAATCATGACCGACAGAATGCTGGCGTTGCGCGGCGATCGCATTCGCGGCGTGCTCGGGTCGATCGATGCAACAACCCGCGAACGCCTCGACCGCGCGCTGCTAATCGTTCTCGGGCTCGCGCGTTGAAACACGGCGCCTCGCCATCACGGGCGATCACGCATGTCTTTTCGGACCTCATCCTGAGGAGCCGTACGAAGCGCGGCGTCTCGAAGAATGGCCACACGAATTGGCCTCATGGTTCGAGATGCGCCTTGCGGCGCTCCTCACCATGAGGAAAAGCGCGCTACTGCCTGTTCTCCCAGCGCCGGCGCGCGAAGTCGCCGCCGCCATAACCTGACGTACCGCCAAAACTATCCTGAATGCCGCCGCGCCCGCGCGCGACCGCGTCCCAGCCGCCCGGCGCCTCGCCGGTCACGACGATCTGCGTATCGCGCACGTGCTCCTGCACCAGCGCGAACAGCATAGCGGCGTGCTTGGGATGCAGGCGGATGCAGCCGTGCGAAGCCGGCCGGCCGAGCCGCGAAGTCTCAAAGCTGCCGTGGATGGCGTAGCCGCCGTCGAAGAAGATCGAATACGGCATCGGCGACCAGTCGTATTTGCGCGAGAACCATTTGCGCTCCAGCCGCTCCGGCCGATAGGTGCCGTTCGGCGTGCGGTAGCCCGCGCGCGCGGTCGATACCGGCCATTGGTAGCGCGTGGCGCCATCGACCGTGACCGAAAGACTCTGCGCCGATTTATCGACGGTGACCACGATGCCGGCCTGCGCGCGCGTCAGGCCGCACAGCAGGAACGCAACGGCGGCAATGGCGATGACGAGACGCGGCAGCGGCCGCTCAAGATACGCGACGCCGATACCACGCATTACCCAACCCTCCGGACTGTTCCGCGCGGCCAGCGCGGATTTGACCAGTCTGGCTTGCCCGCCGGCTGCTTGTAAAGGTTCCATTAAGCATAAAAGTCATTGATGGCGCGTGCATTTTCACGATTGCCGTGCCTGGAACCCGCAGCGGGCGGCCTAAACCATGGCACGCAATTAACCTGACAGGCGAAGGCGAAGCCGCTAGATCGGACGGGCCATGTTCATGCGTGTCGCCGCTCTGTTCGGTTTGTCGCTGGTGTTGGTCGCCGGCGGTCTCGCCGTTGCCGGCAGCTTCGCCGTTGCACAAGTGCCGACGCCGCCGGCGAAACCGGCAATTTTGCAAGACGCCAATAAAGACGGCAAAAAAGACGGCAATAAAGACAAAAAAGAAGCCAAGAAAGGCGACAAGAAAGGCGACAAGAAAGACGACAAGAAACAAGACAAGAAAAAAGATGTCGTGCCGGCCAAGGCATTATTCGCGGCCGAGCAGCTGCCGAGCTTGGGCAGGGCCATGGCCATCGGTTATTACCCGCGTGGCTGTCTGCAAGGCGGAGTCGAATTGCCGGTCAACGGGCCGACCTGGCAGGTCATGCGGCTGTCGCGCAACCGCAATTGGGGCCACCCGGAATTGATCAAATTCCTGGAACGGTTCGCGCCGCTCGCCGCCAAGGCCACCGGCTGGAAGGGCATCATGGTCGGCGACCTGGCGCAGCCGCGCGGCGGCCCGCTGCCGTTCGGGCATTTGAGCCACCAGATCGGCCTCGACGTCGATATCTGGTTCATGCCGATGCCCGGTCACACTCTTAGCAAGGACGAGCGCGAAAAAATCTCGGCCATCAATGTCGTCGCCGACGACCGCAAGCATCTCGATCCGAAGACCTGGACGCCCCAACACATCGCCTTCATCAAGACCGCCGCCGAGCAGCCCGGGGTCGAGCGCGTGCTGGTCAATGCCGTCATCAAAAAGGAGCTATGCCGCGTCGATGATAAAAAGCACGATGGCTGGATGGCCAAGGTGCGCCCCTGGTACGGCCACAGCGACCACATCCATGTGCGGCTGAAATGCCCGGCCGATTCGCCGAATTGCCGCCACCAGCCACCGGTGCCGGGCGACGACGGATGCAGCGCCAAGGAACTGGCTTTCTGGTTCTCGGACAAGGTCCTGCATCCTCCAAAACCGACGATACCGACGACACCGACGACGCCAAAAAAGCCGCCCAAGCAAATAACGCTGGCCGACCTGCCGCCGGCCTGCAAATCCGTGCTCGACGCGCCGGCCAATCCCAAGGCTGTTCTGCGTTAGTGGAATGAGCCGCGTCCTTCGGCCGTGACGATGACGGCAAGTGTTTCCGCCTGCGGCGGGGCGAGTTATAAACCCACTATGGCCGACGACCTCAAAACCTTGCGCGAGCTGGAAAAGAAGGTGCTCTGGCTGGCGAGCTGGACGATCCACAACGCCAATCACCTGCGCGAAAACACCGATGGCCTAAAGGTCGGCGGCCATCAGGCCTCTTCGGCCTCGCTCGCCACCATCATGACCGCGCTCTATTTCGACGTGTTGCGGCCGGTCGACCGCGTAGCGGTAAAGCCGCATGCCTCGCCGATCTTCCATGCCATCCAATATCTGCTCGGCAAGCAGACGCGCGAACGCCTCGAAGCGTTCCGCGGCTACAAGGGCGCGCAGAGCTATCCCTCGCGCACCAAGGACACCGACGATGTGGATTTCTCCACCGGTTCGGTCGGCCTGGGCGTGGCGCAGACTTTGTTCTCTTCGCTCACGCAGGATTACGTGCGCGCGCATGGCTGGGGCCTGAACCGGCCGGAAGGACGCATGGTGGCGCTGGTCGGCGACGCCGAGCTCGACGAGGGCAATATTTTCGAAGCGCTGCTCGAAGGCTGGAAGCAGGGCCTGCGCAATTGCTGGTGGATCATCGACTACAACCGGCAGAGCCTCGACGCCGTCGTGCGCGAAGGCCTGTGGGAGCGCTACGAGCAATTGTTCAAGAATTTCGGCTGGGATGTGGTGATCCTGAAATACGGCTCGCTGCAGCAGGCCGCGTTCAAGGAGCCCGGCGGCGAGAAGCTGCGTCAGTGGATCGACAGTTGCCCGAACCAGCTCTATTCGGCGCTGGTGTTCGCCGGCGGCAAAGCCTGGCGCAAGCGGCTCACCGACGAGATCGGCGACCAGGGCGACGTCTCGCGGCTGATCGAGAAGCGCAGCGACGATGAACTGGCCGCGCTGATGAACAATCTCGGCGGCCACGACCTGCCTTCGGTGCTCGACGCCTTTCACGCGGCCACCAGCGACAAGCCGACCTGCTTCATCTGCTACACGGTCAAGGGCTTCGGCCTGCCGATGGCCGGCCACAAGGACAATCATGCCGGGCTGATGACGCCGGCGCAGATGGAGGAATTCCGCAAGGCGATGGGGGTGCGGCCCGGCCACGAATGGGACCGGTTTGAAGGGCTCACGCAGCCGGAGCGATTGCAGAACTTCCTCGACCGCGTGCCGTTTGCGACCGGCAAGGCGCGGCGTCTCAGTGCGCCGGCGATCGAGGTGCCTGAAGAACTGGCCGTCACCATCCAGCCGGTAATGGCGACGCAGACCGGCTTCGGCGCGCTGCTCAACGAGATCGGCCGCGGCGACGGCGACTTCGCACGGCGCATCGTCACCACCTCGCCGGACGTAACCGTGTCGACCAATCTCGGGCCCTGGGTAAACCGGCGCGGGTTGTTCGCGCGCAAGGCCATGGCCGACACCTTCAAGAGCGAGCGCATCCCCTCGACTTTCAATTGGGAGTTCTCGCCCAAGGGCCAGCATATCGAGCTCGGCATCGCTGAGATGAACCTGTTCATCCTGCTGTCGGCGCTCGGCCTGTCGCACAGCATTAACGGCGAACGGCTGCTGCCGATCGGCACGCTGTACGACCCTTTTATTGCAAGGGGCCTCGATGCGCTCAATTACGCCTGCTACCAGGACGCCCGCTTCATCGTGGTGGCGACGCCATCCGGCATTACGCTCGCCGGCGAAGGCGGCGCGCATCAATCGATTGCCGAACCGCTGATCGGGCTGGCGCAGGACGGGCTCGCAAGTTTCGAGCCGGCCTATGTCGATGAGCTTGCCGTCATCCTGCGCTGGGCATTCGCCTATATGCAGAAGGACAGCGACGCGGCGCCGTCGGAAAGGAACTGGCTGCGCGACGAGACCGGCGGCTCGGTCTATCTGCGGCTGTCCACGCGTCCGGTCGAGCAGATCCAGCGCAAGATGACGCCGGAATTGCGCCAGCAAATTGTCGACGGCGCCTATTGGCTACGCAAGCCGGGACCGAACGCGCAGGTGATCGTTGGCTATAGCGGCGCCATCGCGCCGGAAGCGATCGAGGCGGTCGGCCTGATGGCGGAAGACCGGCGCGACGTCGGCCTGCTCGCGGTCACCTCGGCCGACCGGCTCAATGCCGGCTGGACCGCCGCGCAGCGCGCGCGCGAACGCGGCCTGGTGCATGCGCGTTCGCATATCGAGCGGCTGCTGGCCGACGTGCCGCAACATTGCGGCATCGTCAGCGTGCTCGACGGCCACCCGGCGACGCTGGCCTGGCTGGGCGCGGTCGCCGGCCATCGCACGCGCGCGCTCGGCGTCGAACATTTCGGCCAGACCGGATCGCTCGCCGAGCTCTACCGGCACTACGGCATCGACGCCAATGCCATTGTCGCCGCAGCGCAAGCCATCGCGCCGGGACGGCCGATCCGGCATTTGAAGGCGCTGCCGTAGCCCGTCATGGCCGGGCTTGTCCCGGCCATCTCGCTTAGGAAGGTATGGCCTTGCTCACCTAAGTGGGATGCGCGGGTCAATCCCGCGCATGACAATCGAGAGGATCATCGCTTCCCATCCTCCAGAATCATCGCCGCGCCCTTCTCGGCGATCATCATGGTCGGCGAATTGGTGTTGCCCGAGGTGATCGACGGCATCACCGAGGCGTCCACCACGCGCAAGCGCTCGATGCCGATGACGCGCAGGCGTGCATCGACCACCGCGCGCGCATCGTCGTCGCGCCCCATGCGGGCGGTGCCAACGGGATGAAAAATGGTGGTGCCGATATCGCCGGCGGCTTTCACCAGCGCCGCTTCGTCATCGTCGCGCACCTGCGGGCCCGGCAGATATTCGACCGGCGAATATGGCCGTAGCGCCGGCTGCGCGACGATCTTGCGCGTGACGCGGATCGCATCGGCGGCGACGCGGCGGTCTTCCGGCGTTGCCAGGTAATTCGGCGCGATCGCCGGTGCTTGCGCCGGGTCGGCGGATTTAAGCGTGAGCGCGCCGCGGCTGGTCGGCCGCACATTGGCGACGCTGATCGTAAAGGCCGGAAACGGATGCAGCGGGTCGCCGAACTTGTCGAGCGACAGCGGCTGAATGTGATACTGCAGATTGGCGCGATCCTGCGAGGAATCGGATTTGGTGAAGGCGCCGAGTTGCGAAGGCGCCATGGTCAAAGGTCCGCGCCGCAACAAGGCGTATTCGACGCCCATCCGCGCGCGCGCCAGCAGCGACGAATACATCTCGTTCAACGTCCTGATGCCGGTCACCTTGTAGATCATCCGCAGTTGCAGATGGTCGTGCAGGTTGGCGCCGACGCCGGGTCTGTCGAGCAGCACGGGAATGCCGAATTGCGCAAGCTGCGCCGCCGGGCCTATGCCCGACAGCATCATGATTTGCGGCGACCCGATCGAGCCGGCCGCCATGATGACCTCGCCGCGGCAACGGGCTGAGCGCGCAACGCCATCCTGCCGCCAGCGCACGCCGGCGGCGCGCAATGGACCGGCCTTGCCGTCTAACAGAAGCCCTTCGACCAGACAGCCGGTTTCCAGGCGCAAATTTTTCCGATCCAGCACCGGCTTGAGGAAACCGCGCGCCGCCGACCAGCGCCGCCCGCGCTTCTGGTTGACGTGGAAATAGCAGGAGCCCGCATTGTCGCCGGTGTTGAAATCATTGACCGCCGGAATGCCGTATTGCGCCGCCGCCTCGCGCCAGACATCGATGATGTCCCAGCGAATGCGCGGATATTCGACCCGCCATTCGCCGCCGACGCCGTGGTGCTCGCTCGTCCCAAGAAAGCTGTCTTCATGCTTTTTGAAATACGGCAGCACATCGTCCCACGACCAGCCCGGCAAGCCGAGCTGGCGCCAGTGATCGTAGTCGCTGGCCTGCCCGCGCATATAGACCATGGCGTTGATGGCGGATGAGCCGCCGATCACCTTGCCGCGCGGATAATTCAGGCTGCGGCCGTTGAGGCCGGGGTCCGGCTCGGTCTTGAACATCCAGTCGGCGCGTGGATTGCCGATGGCGAACAGATAGCCGACCGGAATGTGGAACCAGATCCAGTTGTCGTTGCCGCCCGCCTCCAGCAGCAGCACGCGCTTTGCCGGATCGGCCGACAGCCGGTTGGCCAGCACGCAGCCGGCCGAGCCCGCGCCCACCACGATATAGTCGAACTCGCCGTCGATCGGCGCTGCCTGTGGCATGATGTTTTCAATAACCCATAGCGGGCCGGACGGCGAGTCGAACGGCGCGGCAGGTAGAAATGCTGCAATGCCGTCGCGCTAGCCTGACATTCAGGCCGCGCCGGCGTTTGATCCTGGTCAATACACTTTTCCAAGATTGCGCGGATAATGTAGAGAATTCATCAAACGTCATTTCAAGGAAATCACATGAAAACCCGCACCCGCGCGCGCGCCCGTTCGACCGGCGTCAAACCGGCGCGAGGCCTTGAGCTGTTGCGCGACCCGCTGCTCAACCACGGAACCGGATTCACCGAGAAGGAGCGCGACAGCTACGGGTTGCGCGGTCTGTTGCCGGCGGCCGTGCTGCCGATCCAGGCGCAGGCCGAGCGCGTGCTGACCAATTTACGCCGGCTGCCGAACGATCTGGAAAAATACGTGGCGCTCAATGCGTTGCACGATCGCAATGAGACGCTGTTCTTCCGGGTGGTCTGCGACAACATCGATGAGATTCAGCCGCTCATCTATACCCCGACGGTGGGGCTGGCCTGCCAGCGCTTCGGCCACATCTTCCAGCGGCCGCGCGGCCTGTTCATCAGCGCCAACGATCGCGGGCGCATGGCGAAGCTTCTGGCCAACTGGCCCTATCCGGCCAAGCTCATCGTCGTCACCGACGGCGAGCGCATCCTGGGGCTCGGCGATCTGGGCGCCAACGGCATGGGCATTCCGGTCGGCAAGCTATCGCTCTATGCCGCCTGCGCCGGCGTGCACCCGCATCTATGCCTGCCGGTGATGCTGGACGCCGGCACCAACAACGAAGAGCTTCTGAAGGACCCGTATTATGTCGGCCTGCGCCGCAAGCGGCTGACCGGCAAGGCCTACGACAACCTGGTCGATGAGTTCGTTACCGCCGCCCGCAAAGTGTTTCCCGGCGTGCTGATCCAGTTCGAGGATTTCGCCAACCACTCGGCCTTCCGGATACTGCACAAATATCGCGACCGTTTCTGCGTGTTCAACGACGACATCCAGGGCACAGCGGCGGTGGCGCTGGCCGGACTGTTCTCGGCCTTGCGCGTGACCGGCGGCAAATTGACCGATCAAAAAGTATTGTTCCTGGGCGCCGGCGAAGCGGCCACCGGCATCGCCGATCTGGTGGTTTCCGCCATGATGGCGGAGGGCGACAGCAAGGCCGCGGCGCGATCGCGCATCTGGCTGGTCGATTCGCGCGGTCTGGTGGTGAAAAATCGCGACGGGCTCAACGAACACAAAATGCCTTACGCGCATGACGCGGCTCCGGTCGGCAACTTTCTGACCGCGATTCAAACGCTCAAGCCGACGGCCATCATCGGCGTTGCCGCGGTCGGCGGCACCTTCACGCCGGAAGTGCTGCGCAGCATGGCGCAGATCAACGAGCGGCCAATCGTGTTCGCGCTCTCGAACCCGACCTCGAAGGCGGAATGCTCCGCCGAGGATGCCTATCGCCACACCAATGGGCGCGCGCTGTTCGCCTGCGGCAGCCCCTACGACCCGGTGACCATCGACGGCAAAACCTTCGTGCCGCGCCAGGGCAACAACTCCTACATCTTTCCGGGCGTCGGCCTCGGCGCCATCGCCAGCGGCGCCAGACTGGTGACCGACGAGATGTTCATGGCGGCGGCGCGCACCTTGGCGAAGCTGGTGCCCGAATCGGATATCGAGCAGGGCAGCCTCTATCCGGCGCTGCCGCGCATCCGCGAAGTCTCGGCAAAAATCGCCGAAGCGGTGGCGGCGATCGTCTACAAGCGCGGTCTGGCGGCCGGCAGGAAACCGAAGAATTTGCGGGCGCACATAAAGTCGCAAATCTACGATCCGCATTATTGAATGCCGGCGGCGCGAAATACCGCTTTGCCGGACATGACAAATACGCGGATGATGCTATATTGAGCGCGAGACCGGCGGTGCACTGTGCGTGCGCCGCGCAAGACGGAACGGCGGTTCCGGCGACGGGTCGATCCCGATCCTTGTGAGACGCTAAACTGGCGCCGGTTCGGCGCCTGAGGAGAACCGCCATGTCCGCGCGGCTATTCGCCATTGCCGGTGTGACCATCGCGCTTGCCGGCGCGCCGCAGGCGCTGTTGGCGCAGCAGTCGTTGACTGTGTTTGCCGCCGCCTCGTTGCGCAACGCCCTCGACGACATCAATACGGCCTTCGGCAAAGCGACCGGCGTCACGGTGGTGGCGAGCTATGAGGCCAGCTCGGCGCTGGCCAAGCAGATCGAGCAAGGCGCGCCCGCCGACGTGTTCATCTCCGCCGACCCGCGCTGGATGGATTACGCCGCCGAGCACAAGCTGATCAAGCCGGACACCCGCGTCAATCTGCTCGGCAACAGACTGGTGCTGATCGCGCCCACCGATTCCAAACTCGACAAGGTCGAGATTGCCAAGGGCTTCGATATCGCCAAGCTCGCCGGCGACGGACGCATCGCAGTCGCCAATGTGCAAGCGGTACCGGCCGGGCTTTACGCAAAGGCGGCGCTGGAAACGCTTGGCGCCTGGACCGCCGCCGAACCAAAACTCGCCATGGCCATGAATGTGCGGGCAACGCTCGCTTATGTGGCGCGCGGCGAAACCGCCATTGGCATCGTCTACGCGACCGACGCCAAGGTCGAGCCGCGTGTCAAGATCGTCGGCTGGTTTCCAGAAGACTCGCATCCGCCGGTCATTTATGCAGTGGCCGCAACAGCGGCGAGCAAGAACGCCAGCGTCACACGCTATCTCGATTTCCTGCGCGGGCCCGCGGCCAAGGCGATTTTCGAGCGCTATGGCTTCGGTTTTTTGATAAAGCCGGTGTCGTAGCCTCGCATGTTCGACCTCTCCCCCCAGGATTGGATCGCGGTGCAGCTCTCGCTGCGCATCGCCACGGTCGCCACATTGGTCGCGCTGCCGTTCGGCATCGCCATCGCCACGCTGCTAGCGCGCAAGAATTTCTGGGGCAAATCGCTGCTCGACGCGGTCGTGCACCTGCCGCTGGTGCTGCCGCCGGTGGTCACCGGCTATCTGCTGCTCATAACGTTCGGGCGCAAGGCGCCGGTCGGCGCCTTTCTCGCCGATCATTTCGGCATCGTGTTCTCGTTCCGCTGGACCGGCGCGGCGCTCGCCTGCGGCATCATGGCGTTTCCGCTGATGGTGCGGGCTATTCGTTTGTCGATAGAGGCGATCGACCGGCGGCTGGAGGATGCGGCGGCGACGCTCGGCGCCAACCGGATCTGGCTGTTCCTCACGGTGACGCTGCCGTTGGCGCTGCCCGGCATCATCGCCGGCATGATGCTGGCCTTTGCCCGCGCGCTCGGCGAATTCGGCGCCACCATCACCTTCGTCTCCAATATTCCGGGCGAGACGCAGACCATCTCGGCGGCGATCTACACACTGACGCAGGTGCCAGGCGGCGATGCCGCCGCGCTCTCGCTGGTCGTGGTCGCCGTGATCATCTCGCTCACCGCCCTGGTCGCGTCGGAATGGTTCGCCCGCCGCGCCTTTGCGCGCCTGCATGGGAACTGATCCATGCTGACCGTGCACGTCGAAAAAAATCTCGGCGAGTTCTCGCTCAACGCCGTGTTCGCCGGCGAAAGCGGCGCCACCGTCCTGTTCGGGCCGTCGGGCGCCGGCAAGACCAGCATCATCAACATGATCGCCGGGCTGCTCAGGCCCGACCATGGCCGCATCGTGCTCGACGGCGAGGTGCTGTTCGACCATGCGGCGCGCATCGACGTGCCGGCCTGGCGCCGCCGCATCGGCTATGTGTTCCAGGAGGGCCGGCTGTTTCCACATTTCAGCGTGAAGCACAATCTCGATTACGGCCGCTGGATGGGCGGCCACCCGGCCGATGCGGCGGCGTTCGCGCATGCGGTCGAACTGCTCGACATCGGCCATCTACTCGACCGGCGGCCCGGCAAGCTGTCCGGCGGCGAGCGCCAGCGCGTCGCGGTCGGCCGCGCGCTGCTGATGCGCCCGCGCCTGCTGCTGCTCGACGAGCCGTTGGCCTCGCTCGACGCCGCGCGCAAGGAGGACATCCTGCCGTATCTGGAACGGCTGCGCGACGAGGCCAAGGTGCCGATGATCTATGTCAGTCACAATGCGGCAGAGGTCGGCCGCATCGCATCGCGCGTGGTGCGGATCGAGGGCGGCAGGGTGACGGCGACGGGTGGCGTGGAGTTGGTGAATTTATGATATGTCATGGCCGGGCTTGTCCCGGCCATCTCGTTTGGGGACGCAGTGCTTCACTAAGCGGGATCACCGGGTCACGGCGCTTCGCGCCGGCCCGGTGATGACAACAAGCCATGTTCCCTCCTTCCCGCATCATCTGCCTGACCGAGGAAACCGTGGAGACGCTCTATCTCCTCGGCGAGGACGCCCGCATTGTCGGCGTCTCGGGCTATGCGGTGCGGCCGCCGCAGGTGCGCAAGGAGAAGCCGCGCGTTTCGGCGTTCATTTCCGCCGACGTGCCGAAGATTCTAGCGCTTAAGCCCGACCTGGTGCTGACCTTCTCCGATCTGCAGGCCGACATCGTGGCCGAGCTGATCCGCGCCAATGTCGCCGTGCACGCCTTCAACCAGCGCGACGTCGCTGGTATTCTCGACATGATCCGCACGCTCGGCGCGCTGGTCGGCCAGCCCGACAAGGCGGACGCGCTGGCGCGCAAGCTCGCCGCGCGCGTCGATGCCGTGCACGAGCAGGCGATGCGGCTGCCGCGCCGCCCGCGGGTCTATTTCGAGGAATGGGACGAGCCGATGATCTCTG
The DNA here is from genome assembly GCA_038206805.1 of Hyphomicrobiales bacterium. GTDB lineage: Bacteria > Pseudomonadota > Alphaproteobacteria > Rhizobiales > Xanthobacteraceae > Pseudolabrys. The sequence goes on from JBBRAL010000015.1 coordinate 27,379, forward strand.
GCCTCGCCTGGGTATCGGAACTGATCGCGGCCGCCGGCGGTATCGAGGTGTTCCCAACGCTGGCTGCGCGCAAGAACGCCAAGGACCGCATCGTCTCGGCGGCGCAGGTGATCGAGGCCCAGCCCGACATCATCATCGGTTCCTGGTGCGGCAAGAAATTCGTGCCGGCGCGCGTGGCCGGCCGGCCCGGCTTTGCGCAAATCCCCGCGGTCGCCACCGGCTGGCTGCGCGAGATCAAATCCACGCTGATCCTGCAGCCGGGTCCGGCGGCGCTGACCGACGGGCTCGATCGGCTGGCGGAAATCATTGCCGGATGGGTTGAAAGCCACGGCCAGAAAGCCCATGAATAGCGGGTTATTCGGGCCGATAGCATTCGGGGCGTCCGCCATGCTATGGGCTGATAAACTTCGACCGCACAAGGATCTGACTGCGATGCAACCGAACAAAGCCCGCGCCGACCTGTGGATGGATCTGGCCCTGGTCGCATTTCTCATTGGTTTTGACGTGGCCGCCCGGCTGCTGCCGCACGCCCCCGGATTCATGCCGGTCGCGGCCAGCGCGCTGTTTGCCGGGCGCATGCTGCGCATTCCCGCTTTGGCCGTGATCGTGCCGCTGCTAGCGATGGCGCTGAGCGGCTTCGGGCTCGCCGGCGACGACTGGCGTATTTCGCTTGTGGTCTACGCGGCGATCTCGGTGCCGGCGCTGGCAGGCATGCTGACGCGGCGCTGGAGTGGCGCGGTGACAATCGGGGCGACCATGGTGTCGTGCTCGCTGATCTTCTTTGCAGCCTCGAATCTCGCGGTGTGGGCTTTCAGCGGCATGTACTCGCTCGACCTGCAGGGATTGACGCAGTGCTATGTCGCGGCATTGCCGTTCCTCGACAAGACCGTGCTCGGCGATCTGCTCTGGACCGCGGTGCTGTTCGGCGGCGCCTGGGCGCTCGCGCATGGACCGGCGCTGGCGCGGCGCGCGTTTTAGTTTCTGTTTCACCTCTCCCATAGGGAGAGGTCGGATCGCGAAGCGATCCGGGTGAGGGGTTATGGACTTTCGATAGTCCTAGGCCCCCTCACCCCAACCCTCTCCCCAGCGGGGAGAGGGAGCGCGCTACACTTGGGGCAACCGCTTCCATTAAAAAAACGCGCTTTAGATCGAATTACCCGATCCACTTCTGGATTCGACTCGACAACGCCTTGAACCGGCCGGCTAGATCGGCCGGCGCTTCCGGTTCGGCCAGCCGCAAGCCCACGGTGACGACGTGGCCATCGTCGACTTTGTGCGCCAGCAGCGCGATCGGGCCCAGTTGCACGATGTCGCCGGTCTTGGCCGCGCGGCCGAGGTTACTGGCGAAAAAATCCGCGAGCGTCACCTCGCTATGGTCGGCGGCGACCTGCAGGCCGTAAATCTCGGCCAGCGCGCCGAGTGTCGCGCTCCCCGCCACGAAGAAATCGCCGAGCAGCCGCGGATCGGGCGCCCGCGCCGGCGCAATATTCATGAAGAAGCGGTCGAGCGCCTGCGCCTTTTCCGGCGGCGCCAGCAGATAGACATAGTCGCCCTCGCGCACCGGCTCGGCTTCCGCCGGGGTCAATATTTCTTCATCGCGCACCACCAAGGTCGGCCGCGCCCAGTTCGGGATCAGCCCGCGGCGCAGGAACGGACTGTTGGCGGGCACCGGATAACCGACGATTTCGCGCGCCAACTGGCCGGGCAGGTCCAACTCGACACGCCGCGGCAGCGGATCGCTGCGGGCAAACGACATGTCGAGCTTGCGGGCGGCGAACGCCACCGTCCAGCCTTGCACCAGGAGCGACAGCAGCACCACCACGAAGGCGACATCGAAGAACAGATAGGCCGCCGGCAATCCGACCAGTAGCGGGATTGAGGCAAGAAAAATACCGACCGCGCCGCGCAAGCCCACCCAGGAAATGAACAGCTTCTCGCGCCACTGGAATTTGAACGGCGCCAGACACAGGAACACCGCGACCGGCCGCGCCACCAGCATCAGCACCAGCGCCACTACGACCGCGCCGACGATACTGCCGCTTAGCCGCTGCGGCCAGACCAAGAGGCCGAGCAGCACGAACATCACGATCTGCGCCAGCCAGGTCACCGCGTCGAGAAACACGATGACGGAATTATGCGCGCGCGTCTGCCGGTTGCCGACCACCAGACCGGCGAGATAGACCGCGAGGAAGCCCGACGTATGCACCGCATTGCCGAAGGCGAATACGACCAGCGCGCTCACCGCCACGAACGGCGCATGCAGGCCCTGCGCCAGCGACAGCCGGTTGAGCACCAAAGTGATGATGCGTCCGCCGGCATAGCCGATGATGCAGCCGAGAACCGTGTCGCGCGCCAGCGTCACCAGCGCATGCGACCAGCTCTGATTGCCGACCGCCAGCGTTTCCACCAGCAGCAAAGCGAGGAACACCGCGAAGGGGTCGTTGGTGCCGGATTCCACTTCCAGAATGGCGCGCACGCGCGGGCGCAGACGCAGGCCGCCCGAATTGATCAGCAGGAACACCGCCGCGGCGTCGGTCGAGGCCACCACCGCGCCGACCAGCAGGGCCTGGATCCAGCCGATGCCGAGCACGAATTTGGCGACCGGCGCGGTCAGCAAGGTGGTGATCAACACACCGACGGTCGCCAGCGTCACGGCCGGCGCCAGCACGTTGCGGAAGGTGGCAAAGCGCGTGCGCAAGCCGCCATCGAACAGGATCAAGGCCAGCGCGATCGAACCGACGGTATAGGTGGTCGCCACATCGCTGAACTTGAGCCCGCCGGGCCCGCCCTCGCCCGCCAGCATGCCGACCAGCAGGAATACCAGCAGCAGCGGCGCGCCAAACCGCAGCGCGATCAGGCTCGACAGGATACCGGCCAGCACCAGCAGGCTGCCGAGCAGGATGGCGATACTGACGGTATCGAGCGAGGCCATACTTTTCTCGTCATTCCGGGACGCGGGCTTTTGCCCGCGGGCCCGGAATCCAGGGTTATAAACTTACTGACTGATTTGATCGTAAAGGTCGACCCACTGCGGGTTCGATTGCTCAATTAATCGCAGTTTCCAAGCCCGACGCCATTTCTTAATATCTTTCTCGCGGGCGATGGCATTTATGGGGTCGTCATAGGTTTCGAACCAGACCAGACGATTGACGCCGTATTGGCTCGTGAAACCTCGAAGGATTTTGCTTTTGTGCTCGTAAATGCGACGGACCAGATCGTTGGTCACGCCGACATAGAGCGTTCCATTCCGATCGCTGGCCAAAAGATAGACGTAATAGGCCATTCGCGTGGCCCCTGGATTCCGGGCCCGTCCGCCTCCGCCCTTCGGGCTGCGGCGGACGTCCCGGAATGACGGAATCAGAAATTCACCTTATCCCCGCCCTTGAGTGAGAGAATTTCGCGCGCTTCGTCGGAGGAGGCGATTTCCAGCCCGAGCCCTTCCAGGATCTTGCGTACTTGCGTGACCTGCTGGGCATTGGATTCGGCCAGTCTGCCGGAGCCGATCCAGAGCGAGTCCTCCATGCCGACGCGCACATTGCCGCCCATGGCGGCGGCCTGTGCCGCCACCCGCATCTGATTGGCGCCGGCGCCCAGCACCGACCAGTGGTAATTGTCGCCGAGCAGACGGTCGGCGGTGCGCTTCATCATCATGACGTCTTCGGGATGCGCGCCGATGCCGCCGAGGATGCCGAACACCGACTGCACGAACAGCGGCGGCTTGATCACACCGCGGTCGAGGAATTGCCGCAGCGTATAGAGATGACCGATGTCGTAGCATTCGATTTCGAAGCGGGTGTTGTTTTCCGAGCAGGTTTTGAGAATGTACTCGATATCGGCGAAGGTGTTCTTGAACATGCCCTTGCGGGAACCTTCCAGATACGGCTCTTCCCAGTCGTGCTTGAACTTGCCCTTGTAGCGCGGGATCATCGGAAACAACCCGAAATTCATGGTGCCCATGTTGAGCGAGGCGACCTCCGGCTTGAAGGTGGCGGCCGGCCGCACGCGCTCTTCCGCCGTCATGGTCGGCGCGCCGCCGGTGGTGATGTTCACCACCACGTTCGAGCGCTGCTTGATCACCTTGAGGAACGGGGAGAAGGCTTCCGGCGACTGGTCGGGACGGCCATCCTGCGGGTTGCGCGCATGCAGATGGACGATGGCCGCTCCCGCCTCGGCCGCCCCGATGGCGGCATCGGCGATCTCCTGCGCGGTCACCGGCAGATGCGGCGACATCGAGGGCGTGTGGATCGAGCCGGTTACGGCACAGGTAATAATGACTTTGCGTGACTTCGCCATGAGCTATCCATCCCGGTGATAGGAGTATTCTGGTTTCGTTGTTGGACTTAGGGAATGATCCTAGATATCAGCCGTGCGGAAGTCACCTGCGACAGGGGGCCAGGAAGGCGCCGTGGACGACAAAGCTCAACCGACGGCGGCAAAATCGTCCGGTCTCCTGATCGGGACCTTGTGCGGTATCGGCTCCGCACTCGGCTGGGCCGCCGGCTTTGTCGCGGCCAAGCACGGCATTAGCGTCGGCTTCTCGCCCGCCGATCTGGCTTTTCACCGGTATTTCTGGGCCGGGCTGCTGCTGATGCCGCTGGTCCTGCGCGACGGTATCGTCGGCCTCGGCGGCATTGGCTGGGGCCGCGGGCTGGTGATGAGCGTGCTGTCCGGCCCGCCGCAGGCCATGATCGCCTATACCGGATTCATCCTGGTGCCGCTCGGCCATGGCACCACCATCCAGCCGGCCTGCGCGGCGCTGTCGGGGCTGATTCTCGCCACGCTGGTGCTGGGCGAGCACCCGACCGTTCAGCGCATTATCGGCGGCATAATCATCATTGCCGGCCTTTTGATATTCGGCGCGGAATCGATCGCCACCATCGGCGCTCATGGCGTCGGCGGCGACCTGCTGTTTGCCACCGCCGGCCTGTTCTGGGCGACGTTTGGCATCCTGCTGCGCTACTGGCGCGTGTCGGGCACCCGTGCGGTAGCGGTCGTGGGCGCGCTGTCGATCGTGGTGTTCGCGCCATTGCACGCGATCTTCGTCGGCTATGACGGCATCCTGCGCATGAGCCTGGCCGAAAACATGTTGCAGGTCGTGGTGCAGGGAATTCTGGCCGGCGTCTTGCCAATTTTTCTGTTCGCGCGCGTGGTGATACTGCTCGGCGCCGGGCGCGCCGCGACGTTTCCCGCGCTGGTGCCGGGCTTCTCGCTTATCATCGGTTATTTCGCGCTCGGCGTGGTGCCGAGCATTCCGCAAGTCGTCGGTCTCGTTATTGTCGTGATCGGCTTCCGCTTCGTGGTGCGATAGTCACCACCGAGCAGCCATTCATTCGATCGGCCGCGGCCGGTCATCATCACCGCCACCGATATCCTGCATCGTCACCCAGCCGATGCCAGCACCGAGCGCGCTGCACACGCCAATGCAGCCAATCAACACCAGCGTGACATTGCCGGTATAGATCGAGCCAAACGGCGTCTCAATCGAATTGGACGAGATGTAGAATTGCCCGATCGCAAGCCCCGCGACCGCGCCCCACTTGGCGCCTTTGAACACGGCCTTGCCGGTCGGCGAGTCCTCCCATCCCGGCGGCCTGTCCGGCGCCGGGTCGATGATGGGTTCACCCATCCTGTCGAGGCCCAGCATGGGGCCGCCGGCCGACCCACGGTCAGCCGGCGCCTCATGTTTGCCGCCCGTTATTGGGTTCATCGGCCCCCTCGACCCAACGGTTTAGGCTTCCGGCCCCGCATACTTTCCCGCGGTGTCCGGGAACATGTTCTTGACGATCTTGAACTTGGAGATATCGACGGTCGCGTCCATGTGCATGAAGATCACGGCGTCGCGCAGCACCTTCTCGATGCCGAAATCGAGCATGATGCCGTTGCCGCCATGCAGTTCGACCGCGTGCTGGGCGACCTTCATGATCTCTTCGGAAGCAAACATCTTGGCCATGTTGACAAGTGTCTCGGCTGCCGGCGCGTTATCGTCCACGGCTGCCGCGGCGCGATCGAGCAAAGCGCGCACCGCCTCGATCTTGGTCGCCATGTCGGCCAGCCGTAACGCCACCGCCTGATGCTTGATCAGGATGCGGCCGCCCTGCACGTAGTTCTGCACGTATTCCGCCGTCGCCTCGAAGGCGCGCACGCCGACGCCGAGATTTTTCGCGGCCTGAATGATCTTGCCGGGGCGGAAATAAACGCCGGCCGAACCCATCGCCGAGTCCTGTACCAACAACTGGTCGTCCGGGATAAACATGTCCTCGAACACCATCTCGCCGTTGTTCATAAAGCGGCAGCCGAGCGTCTCGTTGCAGCGCGCGACCGAGAAGCCTTTGGTCTCGCGCGGCACCAGGAACGACGAGGTGCCCTGCAGCATGCCGACCTTCGGATTGGAGTTGGCGTAGACGACATAGAGGCTGGCATCGTAGCCGTTGGAGATGAACTGCTTGCGGCCGTTGATTACCCAGCCGCCGTTGGTTTTCACCGCCCGGGTCTGCATCGCCGCTTCCGGCACGTTGTAGGGTAGCCAGCGGTCTGAGGCGCCGCGCGGCTCGGTCAGGCAATGCGCCATCAGGAATTGCGGCTCCGCGACCAGGCGCTTGAACCATTTCTCCTGATGATGCTTGGGCGCGAATTGGCGCAGCAGCACCGAGACTTTCCAGTTCTGCACCAGCTTGTCGGCGAGGCCAGAATCGCCGCGCGCAATTTCTTCGGCAACGAGAGCGAAGGTCCGCACCTCGGTGCCCTTTTCAAGCTCCACCCCGCCGTATTCCTCCGGCACGCCTAAAGTACGGATACCGACCTTCTCGGCGCTTTCCAGGATGCTCAACGGCAGCCGCTCTTCCGGGACCATCGACCACTCTTTCTGCCAATTCTTCTTGATGTAGGGCAGAACCATATCGTCGACGAAATCGCGGCAGCTTTGCCGCATCATCCTTTGTTCCTCGGACAAACCCCGGTCGTACATGTGCATAACCCCTAATTGCCTGCCGCGACGAATGCCGGGCGCCGGCTCGATTTGATATTGATCCGGATTGCGGGCAGTTTCTAAGGGGAAACTCGGGGAAGCGCAATGAACCGCATCCAACAAGCGATCGAAGCGGTCGATAACGCCTTGCTGACGCTCTGGCACGAGGTCGCCTCGGTCTGGGTGCTGACCGAACTCGGCGCGATCCTGCTTGCGGGAGTGACCTCAATACTCGTGGCGGCGCGGCTGCGGCGGCGCATCGACCTCGCCGCGCTCACCGCGGGATGGCCGGAGCTGTTGCGGCTGTGGGTGCGACTGTTCATAGCCAATCTCGGCGTGGTCATTTTTGCGCTGCTGATGGCGGCGGTGCGCGGGGCGATGGTCGAGATGACCTCGCCGGACCACTCTAGTCTGCTCGGCCTTGCGGCAAGCCTGGCGACCGGCTGGGTGGCGATCGCGCTCGTGGCCGGCTTGATCCGTAACCAGTTCGTCTACCGGCTGGTGACCGGATTCGCCTGGCTGTTATGGGCGGGCTACGTGGTCGGCTGGCGGCACACGATCCGTTCCACGCTCGATTCGTTCGGCGTGGTGATCGGCGGGCTGCGCGTGACGCCGCTCTTGCTGATCAAGACCACCGTGTTGCTGCTGCTGACGCTGTGGGCGGCGAACGCGGCAGCCGATTTCCTCGAAAAGCGCGTGCGCGGCGTCGCCGATCTCACCCCGTCGATGCAGGTGATGATCGGCAAGCTGATCCGGCTCGGACTGATCACTTTCGCGGTTTTGGTCGTGCTGTCGTCGGTCGGCATTGACTTCTCCTCGCTCGCCTTCTTCTCCGGCGCGATCGGCGTTGGCGTCGGCTTCGGCCTGCAGAAGATCGTCTCCAACCTGGTGAGCGGCATCATCCTGCTCGCCGACAAGTCGATCAAGCCGGGCGACGTGATCTCGGTCGGCGACAATTTCGGCTGGGTCGAGGCGATGGGTGCGCGCTATACCTCCGTGGTCACCCGCGACGGCCGCGAGTTCCTGATACCGAACGAGGATTTCGTCACCCAACGCGTGGTCAACTGGTCCTATTCCAACGACGAAGTACGGCTCGACGTGGAATTTGGCGTGTCCTATGCCTCCGATCCGCGCAAGGTGTGCGAATTAGGCGTCGCGGCGGCCAAGACGGCGGCGCGCGTGCTGGTTTCGCCGCCGCCGGTCTGCCATCTCAAGGCTTTCGGCAACTCCTCGCTCGATTTCGTTCTGCGTTTCTGGATCAAAGACCCGATCGACGGGCTCTCCAATGTGCGCGGCCAAGTGCTGCTCGCGCTGTGGGACGCCTTCAAGCGCGAAGGTATCGAGATCCCCTATCCGGTACGCGACGTGCGGCTCACGCAGGTGGCGGGCGAAAAGACGGATGGGAAAAAGACAACGAAGACGGGCAAAAAGTAACGTCCGGGCGCGGCGCCCTGCTCCCCTCCCCTTTGCGGGGAGAGGATCGATGCGTAGCTACGCCGCCTTGCGGCTCGCCAGGAATTCGCCCATGCGCCCGAGTGCCTTCAAAATATTTTCGGTCGAGTTGGCGTAGGACAGCCGCATATAGCCCTCGCCGAGAATGCCGAAGTCGGGCCCGCCGATGACGGCGACGCCGGCATCGTCCAACAGCGATGTGGCCAGCGCCTTGGCCTTCCAGCCGGTGCGCTTGATGTTGGGGAAGGCGTAGAACGCGCCTTTCGGCGTCGCGCACGACACGCCGGGCAATTTGTTGAGGCCTTCGACCACGACTTTGCGGCGCTTGTCGAACTCGGCGATCATCTTGGCCACTTCGTCCTGCGGACCCTTGAGCGCGGCCAAGCCGGCAAATTGCGCCGAGGCATTGACGCAGGAGTGCAGATTGACCGCGAGCTTACGCGCATAGTCGTAGAGCTTGCCCGGCCACACCGCATAGCCGAGCCGCCAGCCGGTCATGGCATAGGTCTTCGACCAGCCATTGAGCAGGATCAGTCGGTCGCGGATCGACGGATAGGACAGCAAGCAGACATGCGTCTCTCCGTCGTAGACCATGTGATCGTAGATCTCGTCCGACATGATGCAGACGTCCGGCCACTTCTCCAGTCCGGCGACGAGCTTGTCGACTTCGGCCTTGCCGGTGACGCCGCCGGTGGGGTTGGCCGGCGAGTTGAGGATCAACAGCCGCGTCTTGGGCGTGATCAGCTTGAGCGTCTCTTCCGCCGAAAAGGCAAAGCCGTTCTCCTCGCGGATCGGCACCGGCACGGGCTTCGCCCCGGTGAATTCGATCATCGAGCGGTAGATCGGGAAACCCGGGTCGGGATAGAGGATTTCCGCGCCCGGCTCGCCGAACATCAGGATCGACATGAACATGGTCGGCTTGCCGCCGGGCATGATCATCACGCTGTCTGGCGAGACTTCGACGCCGTAACGCTTGTGCAGGTCGGCGGCCACCGCCTCGCGCAACGGGGGGATGCCGGTGGCGGGGGTGTAGCCGTGGTGGCCCTCGCGCAGCGCCTTGACCGCCGCCTCGACGATGAAATCGGGGGTCCTGAAATCGGGTTGCCCGATGCCGAGATTGATAATGTCGCGGCCTTGCGCGATCAGGCTATTGGCGCGGGCCAGCACCGCGAAGGCGTTTTCCTCACCGATGCGGTCGAAAGCCGCGATTGTTTTCAACATGGTGCGTCCCCGGCGTTTCCTCAGTTTCTTTGAGCCGATCTTGCCGGGGTCCGGCGGCTGCCGTCAATCAGGTCGCGGATAGATTGCAGGCCGCGAATGGATTGGATCACCAAATGGCATTGTCCTTATGCGGGCAATCGTGCCACGGTCGCGCCCGTTTCCGCACAGGGAATTGCCCAGAGATCAACCATGCCCAACCCATCGACCGCCGACAAACGCGCTGCCTTTCGCCGCCTGCATGAAAACGGCTGTTTCGTCATTCCCAACCCGTGGAACGCCGGCAGCGCCCGCTATTTGCAGGGGCTCGGCTTCAAGGCGCTGGCGACCACCAGCTCGGGCTTTGCCCATGCCCAGGGTTTCGCCGATGGGGAGCAATCCTGCGATGAGGTGCTCGCCCACTTCGCCGAAATCGCAGCGGCCACCGACGTGCCGCTCAATGCCGACTTCGAGGGCGGCTATGCCGACGACCCCGGCCGCATGGCCGAGAATGTGACGCGTTGCGTTGCAACCGGCGTCGCCGGTCTGTCGATCGAGGACTCGACCGGCGACCCGGACCAGCCGTTGTACGATTTCGACCTCGCGCTCGCCCGCGTGAAGGCCGCGCGCGCGGCCATCGACAAAGCAGGCGGCGACGTCGTGTTCACCGCCCGCACCGAGGGCTTTATCCGCGGCCGGCCCGACCTCGAAGAGACCATCCGGCGGCTGAAGGCCTTTGCCGACGCCGGCGCCGATTGCCTCTATTCGCCCGGCATCAAGACCCGCGAACAGATCGAGGCAACCATAAAGGCCGTTGCGCCGAAGCCGATCAATTTTCTCAACAGTGGCGCGTTCGGCTTCACCGTCAAAGAGCTCGCCGACATGGGCGTGCGCCGCATCAGCGTGGGCGGCACGCTCGCGCGTGTGGCGATGAATGCCTTCATAAAGTCGGCGCGCGAGATCGCCGAGGCCGGCAAGTTCGACAGTTTTGCCGGTGTGGTATCAAACGCCGAACTCAACGCCTTCTTCCACGACGATTTCACCAAACGGCCGCAGCCGTGAGCGAAGATCGCGATCCAAAAACCGGGCAGCCGGTCGGCGCCGCGGTCGATAGCACGCCGGCCAAGCGTCCTGATCCGGTGACGCTGAAGGGCCGCTACGGCCACATCGAAAAGCTTGCGCCACGGCACGCGGCGGATTTGTGGAAGGTGTTCGCCGGCCATGACGCGGTCTGGACCTATATTTCGACCGACGGCCCGTTCGCCAACGAGGCGGAATTTTCGACTTTCATCGTAAAACGCGCGGCGGCCGCCGACCCCTATGCCTATGCGATTATCGACGATGCCGGGCACGCGGTCGGTTATTTCACGCTGATGGAAATACGCCCGGAGATGCGCGTCATCGAGGTCGGTCATGTGCTCTATTCGCCGGCGCTGCAGCGCACGCCGCTCGGCACCGAGGTGCAATATCTGCTGGCGCGTTATGCCTTCGAGACCCTCGGCTACCGCCGCTACGAATGGAAATGCAATGCGCTCAATGCCGCCTCGCGGCGCGCCGCGCTGCGCTACGGGTTTAGCTTCGAAGGCATCTTCCGCCAGCATTTGATCGCCAAGGGCCGCAACCGCGACAATGCATGGTTCTCAATGCTCGACAGCGAATGGCCGGCGCGCAAGGCCAGTTTCGAGCGCTGGCTGGCGCCGGACAATTTCATCGGCGGCAAGCAAAAGGTCGGTCTGGGCGAGTTGAACGGCGTCAAGGAATGAGCGTTGCGACCCCGTCGGCGGGCGGCCTGCTGCAGCAGCGGCCGTTCGTGCTGCTCTGGCTGGCGCGCCTGGTCTCGACCATCGGCTACCAGGCGCTGACGCTCGCCATTGCCTGGCAGATCTACCAGCTCACCAACAGCGCGTTCGATCTCGGCCTGGTGGGCCTGATTCAGTTCGTGCCGGCGGTGGTGCTCACGCTGCTGATCGGTCACGCCGCCGACCGTTACGACCGCCGGCTGATCGTGCGCGCCTGCCACGGGGTGTATGCCCTGGCCGCCGCCATCATGACCGCCGCATTGCTTGCCGGCGTACTCAACCGCGACCTGCTGTTCGCGATTGTGTTCCTGATCGGCTGCGCACGCGCCTTCGAGGTACCGACGGCGCATGCGCTGGCGCCCGCATTGGTGCCGGCGCCGATGATCTCGCGCGCGGTGGCGGCCTGGACCTCGGCCAACCAGACGGCGACAATTTGCGGGCCGGCGCTGGGCGGCCTGATCTATGCGATAAGCCCGATGCTGGTCGGCCTTTTCTGCCTGGTGTTTTTCGCCGGCTCGATCACGCTGATCACATTCGTGCGCGCCAAGCGGCCGGTGCCCAGCCGCGAGCCGCCGACAATTGCATCGGTGCTGGCCGGATTTGAGTACATCCGCACCCGGCGGCGGCTGCTGGGGATCATCACGCTCGATCTGTTCGTGATGCTGCTGGGCGGGGCCACCGCACTGCTGCCGATATACGCCAAGGATATTCTCAACGTCGGACCCATTGGCCTCGGCCTGCTGCGCTCGGCGCCGGCCGCCGGCGCCTTGATCACCGCCATCGTCATGTCGCGCCATCCGGTCGAGCGCCATATCGGACCCAAAATGTTCGCCGTGGTGGCGATCTTTGGCGTCACCACCATAGCCTTCGCGCTATCAACCTCCTTTGCCTTTTCGCTATTGGCGCTGGCCGTACTTGGCGCCTCGGACGCGGTCAGCATCGTGATCCGCTTCTCGCTGGTGCAGATCGAGACCCCCGACGGCAAGCGCGGCCGAGTAAGCGCCATCAACTATTTATTCGTCGGCTCCTCCAATACGCTGGGCGAATTCGAATCCGGCATGGTCGCCGCCTGGCTGGGCGCGGTACCCTCGGTGCTGATCGGCGGCCTCGGCGCGCTGCTGGTCGCCGCCACCTGGATGATGCTATTCCCGAGCCTGCGCCGCATCGACCGCTTCGAACCGGCGGCTGAAGAGCGCGCGTGATCCCGAAAAGTGGACACCGGTTTTCGGATAAGATCACGCGCAAACAAAAGAGGACGTGATGCATATCCTGATGACCGGCGCGGCCGGGATGATCGGCCGCAAGCTCACCGCGCGGCTGGTGAAGGACGGCAAGCTCAACGGCAGCCCGATCGATGCACTGACGCTGACGGACGTGGTTGCCGCCGATAAACCGGCGGGATTTACCGGCGCCGTCAATATCGTGACCGGCGACCTGGCGGCGCCTGACGCCGCGGAGCGAGTGGTTGCCGGACGGCCCGACGTCATCTTCCATCTCGCCGGCGTGGTGTCGGGCGAGGCGGAAACCGATTTCGACAAGGGCTACCACGTCAATCTCGATGGCACGCGGGCGCTGCTCGAAGCCATTCGGCTGGCCGGCGACCACTACAAACCCAAGGTGATCTTTACTTCGTCGATCGCGGTCTATGGCGCGCCGTTCCCTTACGCCATACCGGACGAATTCCACCTGACGCCGCTCACCTCCTACGGCACGCAGAAGGCGATCAGCGAATTGCTGCTGGCCGACTATAACCGGCGCGGCTTTCTCGACGGCGTCGCCATTCGGCTGCCGACCATCTGCGTGCGGCCGGGCAAGCCGAACAAGGCGGCCTCCGGCTTTTTCTCCGGCATCATTCGCGAGCCGCTGGCAGGCCATGAGGCGGTGCTGCCGGTCGCCGACAGCGTGCGCCACACGCACGCCAGCCCGCGCGCGGCGGTCGAATTCCTCATCCACGCGGCCGGCCTGACGCGCGAACAACTGGGACCGCGCATCGGCCTTGCCATGCCCGGCGTGTGCTGCACCGTGGCCGAGCAGATCGAGGCGCTCGCCCGCATCGCCGGCCCCAAGGTGGCCGCGCGCATCCGGCGCGAGCCGGACGAACTGATCATGCGCATCGTTGCCGGCTGGTCCGAGCGCTTCGACGCCAAGCGCGCGGCCGCGCTGGGATTTACGGCGGAAGCGACCTTCGACGACATCATCCGCGCGCATATCGAGGACGAGCTGGGCGGGAAGATCAATTAATGTCATCGCCGGGCTTGACCCGGCGATCTCGCTTAGGCGAGCACAGTGCCATCCTAAGCGGGATGGCCGGAACAAGTCCGGCCATGACGTCGAGTTTTTACTCGCGCGCTCCTGTCACACCGATTCGATTTTCAAACAGCAAACACGCTTATTCGTTTCCGCGCGCTCGATGAGCGCCGGGCTATGCCCGCCTGCCCTCGCGGAAAAAAGTGCGAGGGGGTGAAGCGCCGAAAGGCGCCACCACTTAGCCACCCGCCTTGCGGCGGGGCGCGCCTTGCGAAGGCGCGTCGCCCCTCGGCGCTCCACCTGCGGCTTTTCTGTCCCCGGGACCGTGCTTCCGGATGCGCGACGGAGGACTCTTCGCCCTCTTTATCCGGGCAGCTTTCGCCGCCCTTCACCCGCACCTCGTCCAGCCATTGAAGGCAGACCCCCATAGTAGGGCCGGACGGTTACCCGGGGCCTCCCGGTACCGGGGTTACAAGCCTCGGCAGCAGGCGCCGCCCCTCCTCCGCGTGCCGGCATGTCTGCAGACAAGCCCCTCGCGTGGGGGAGGTGATGGGACTATATGACTAGGATGAGGAGGGAGTCAAGCCCGAAGCTTAACCTCTTGCTATTTGAACAAAACGGGAACATTATTCGTTGGCATTGGAGATGACCAATGAGCCGGGCGGCCGGATATGCACGAGCCCTAAAAATTCTGGAGAATTTCCAGCCTGTGGATGAGCTGTCGCCAATAAGTCGACAGGAATTGGGCGTTACGAATCCGTGTTACACGGCAGATATGAACATCTCTTTCAATAAGGCAGCGTTTGATCCTGCGGACTGGATTCCCGGCGAAGTTGGAAAAATTACAAACCACCAAACTGACCTGCCGCGCATCGCAAAAAACGCAGCAGCTATATCTGCAATAGAATCAAAAATTGCTCAAATTCCAACTGTGCACGATTTATACAATCGAGACGCACGGAGCCTTTCTTTTTTGAAAACAGAGAGCATTCAACTCGTAGTCACATCACCACCTTATTGGACCTTGAAAGAGTATCGTGCGTCGGATGCTCAACTTGGGCATGTAAAAGATTATGATGAATTTCTAGGCGAGATCGCTCTCGTCTGGAGTGAATGCCACCGTGTACTCGTACCCGGTGGACGGCTGGTGTGCGTTGTTGGCGACGTCTGCTTATCACGGCGAAAGAATAAAGGAGAGCACACGGTTATTCCTCTCCACGCAAACATTCAGAATGATTGCCGCAAAGTTGGTTTCAGCAATCTGGCTCCAATTATTTGGCACAAAATTGCAAATGCCTCCTACGAAGCATCTGGAAACGGAGGCGGATTTCTTGGCAAGCCATATGAGCCCAATGCAGTAATTAAGAACGACATCGAATATATCTTGATGCTCAGAAAGCCAGGCGGGTATCGCAGCCCAAGTTTGGCTACTCGAATCTTATCGGTCATTCCTGAGGACAAGCATCGTATTTGGTTTCAGCAAATTTGGACGGGAGTTACTGGCGCCTCAACTAAAAATCATCCTGCTCCGTATCCCATCGAGTTAGCCGAACGGCTTGTAAGAATGTTCAGCTTTGTCGGCGATACCGTTCTAGATCCATTTGCAGGAACCGGTACTACTACGGTAGCCGCCGCGAAATGGGGTCGCAATAGTGTCGGAGTAGAAGTTGACGCCCATTATCTCGATTATGCGCGGGGTCGAATTGAGAAAGACACGCAACGACTCTTTTCCAGCGCCCTAATCCGAGCCCATCAAAAATGATCGATGTTGAGAAAGATCTGTCGGCGGCAGTAAAGCATGTCTGGCGAACACGCGGCAGTCAGCACCGTAACCAAGGCTTAGAGTCCGGCATAAAAGACGCAGGAAACCGCGCATCAGTAACCGGTGGGAAACATGCTGACGGATTTGTCAAACTTATCGCTTCGATCGTAGAGAACGCAGAGGTGCCAGACATTGAACTGCTGGTACACACTGCCGTAAAAAAGCAACGCACGTTACCGGGTTTTTTCCGGCCCAGCAAAGAGTGGGATGTCGTCGTCCTCAGCGGCAAGAATCTCATTGCCGTGGTCGAAATCAAAAGCCAAGTCGGAAGTTTTGGAAATAACTTTAACAACCGGGTGGAGGAGGCGCTTGGCAACGCCACCGATTTCTGGATGGCCTATAAGCAAGGCATATTCAAACCGACATCGAAGCCCTGGCTTGGTTACCTTTTCATGCTGGAAGAATCTCCGTCGAGTCTCCAGCCCACGAAACGAATCGAGCTTTCGCCTTTTGCAGTTGACGAAGAATTTCAAAACTTAAGCTACGCGCAACGATACGAAGTCGTATGTCAGCGCATGGTGCGTGAAATGCTTTACGATGCTGCCTGTTTTTGCACGAGCAATGCTCGCGATGGCTTGAAGGGGAAGGTCAATCAACCAAATCAAGAGTTGAGCATTAAAAACTTTGCAATATCCCTACATGCGCGCGCGGCTGCGTTCTCTAAAATAAGATAACTTCTTAATCGAATGGGTGCCTGTTCTGCGGCGCACCGCTATGTTGCGTTAAAGACGCGCGTGAACGCGCTTATGGCGCCGCGCCGCGCCCGGGACGGCTCAAGCGCCGGGGGCCGATCGGCGGCCGTGTCAAAACCGGTTGCGAAACCCAATTGTGAGATATTCCATTCCACCATCCGTGCCCCGGAAAAGAGACCCATAGACCGGAAATTTGTTGCCGAAATAAGCGCCGCCACCGGATCGATGATGGTAACGAACGACCAATTCCCGATCCGGACTCTTCGGCAAGGCAAATGTAAATTCCGGGGAAAAATAGTGCATGACGCGCGAGCCCTTACCGTCCGGGGATTCGCGTATTTCATACGGCGTCACCCCCGAAGCGTAGCTGATGCCAGTCGAGAGTGCGAAGGTCGTGACCAGGTAGTCATTCCACGGAAAATATCGCCAGCGCGCGTAGATTGCGCTCCAGACCTCGCTTTCGTGCAGCGAACTAAACCGCTGGCCCGTGCCGCCTTCGATTTCCAAAGCGGCAAAGCGGCCGAACTCCAAGAAAGTACGCGAAAGCGCGCCGCCGATAAAATAGCTTTTGCCGTATTTGTATTGCCACGGCGGCACGAAGCGCCGTGAGCCATCGGCATTTGCAAGACCTGTGTCGAACTCCGGCCCGAAAAAGATCGTCGCCGCGCATTTTCCTTGGCAAAACGGCTGGTACCATTTCGATGAGTTGGCCGCCGAATGCGCGGGCTCCTGCGAATGGGCCGGCGCGTAACTAAGCAGTAGAGCCACGCTCGCTGCCCATACCTGGCCGGCACGGAATCCAGCGCCCCTCAATCGAGGAAAATTGGGAGATTGCACGATGATTCCGGTCGACCGGTCTTAGAGGGCGCACAACGCGGACGGTGCACACAACCGACGCCAGCAAGTATTCGTGCCTGAACCGTTCAGCTTAGCCGAACCGGCCTCGCGATGCGGCCTAAAAACGCGACGGCGAATCATGCCGCATCGGTTCGATTGAGGAACCAGGAACGCCGGACAATCAACACAGAGCGCGGAGATAATTGTGGGTAACCGCTAACCTGCCGGCCGCCGTGTCGATGCCGTCACAGCAATAGAGATATTAGGCGGCCCTATCTT
Organism: Hyphomicrobiales bacterium; assembly: GCA_038206805.1. Classification (GTDB taxonomy): domain Bacteria; phylum Pseudomonadota; class Alphaproteobacteria; order Rhizobiales; family Xanthobacteraceae; genus Pseudolabrys. Next base: position 44,668 of record JBBRAL010000015.1, read on the forward strand.
GCGGCTGGCCTTAGGCCACACTGGATTCCGGCTTGCGCGGGGACGGACGGAGGGCCGGGCGCGGCATCGTTTCCTCTCCCCGCTTGCGGGGAGAGGGTGGCGAGCAGCGAAGCTGCGAGCCGGGTGAGGGGGCGATTCGATATGCTCAGACTCGCGGCGATGCCCCCTCACCCGCCGTGCCTCCGCCATAGCGCGTCGAAGACGCGCGTAAACGCGCTTATGGCTTCGGCACGGCGACCTCTCCCCGCACGCGGGGAGAGGGAGCGCGCCGAGTTCGCCGATCCAACACCGCTAGCTCACGACCCCCACCCCCGACCCCTCCCCACAAGGGGGAGGGGAGCAGAGGTTGCGCCCCGCGCCGCAGCCCTTAAATTACCCCCATGACCTATATCGACGCCGCCGTTGCCCCCTTACGCAAGACCGGCCAGATCAAGATTCACGGGCCCGCCGCCTTCGAGGGCATGCGCAAGGCCGGCCAGCTCACGGCGCGCTGCCTCGACATGCTGACCGAGCACGTCAAGCCGGGCGTGCCGACCGACACGATCGACCGGCTGGTGTTCGACTATGCGCTGGCGCACGGCGCGCTGCCGGCCACGCTGATGTACCGCGGCTACAAGAAATCCACCTGCACCTCGCTCAACCACGTGGTCTGCCACGGCATTCCGGGCGACAAGCCGCTGAAAGAGGGCGACATCGTCAATATCGACGTGACGCTGATCCTGGACGGCTGGCACGGCGACTCGAGCCGCATGTACGCCATCGGCGAGATCCCGCGCCGCGCCGAACGGCTGATCGAGGTGACGCACGAGGCCATGATGCGCGGCATCGCCACCATCCGCCCGGGCTCGACCACCGGCGACATCGGCGCCGCCATCCAGGCCTATGTGGAAGCCCAGCACATGAGCGTGGTGCGCGACTTCTGCGGCCACGGCCTCGGCCGGCTGTTCCATGACGAGCCCAATATCGTGCATGTCGGGCGCGCCGGCGAAGGCATCGTGCTCAAGCCCGGCATGTTCTTCACGGTCGAGCCGATGATCAATCTCGGCCGCCCGCATGTGAAGGTGCTGTCGGACGGCTGGACCGCGGTGACGCGTGACCGCCAGCTCTCCGCCCAGTTCGAGCATTCGGTCGGCGTGACGCCCAAGGGCGTCGAGGTGTTCACCTTTTCGCCGGCCGGGATGCACAAGCCGCCGTATAAATCCTGATTCCGCTCGTCCCCGCGCAAGCGGGGACCCAGGGCAGAACACGACCGGCCGGGATTGTGGCTCTGGATTCCCGCTTGCGCGGGAATGAGCGGTAGCAGGTAGCTCACCGGCTCTCGTCTATAACCTTCTCCTGCACTACACTGCCCAGGGTTGCAGGCGGGTTGCATGGCAAGCAAGCGGAACACAAGCGGCGACAAGGCTGGCCTCTCCGAGGCGACGCCGCATTATCACGGCCATCGCGAGCGGCTGCGCGCGCGCTTTCGCGAGGCCGGCGCCGAGGCGGTCAGCGACTATGAGCTGCTCGAACTGGTGCTGTTCCGCGCCATTCCGCAGCGCGACATCAAGCCGCTCGCCAAGCAACTGATCGCCAAATTCGGCTCCTTCGCCGAAACCGTGGCGGCGCCGCCGGCGCGCCTGGCCGAGCTCAAGGGCATGGGCGAAGCCGCCATCACCGAGTTGAAGATCGTGCATGCGGCGGCCAGCCGGCTGGCGCGCGGCCAGGTGAGCAAGCGCCCGGTGCTGTCGTCCTGGGCGAGCGTGATCGATTACTGCCGCACCGCCATGGCCTATGCCGACAAGGAGCAGTTCCGCCTGTTGTTCCTCGACAAGCGCAACCAGTTGATCGCCGACGAAGTGCAGCAGGTCGGCACCGTCGATCACACGCCGGTCTATCCGCGCGAAGTGGTCAAGCGCGCGCTCGAATTGTCGGCCACCGCGCTGATCCTGGTGCACAACCATCCGTCGGGCGATCCGACGCCGTCGCGCGCCGATATCCAGATGACGCAATCGATCATCGACGTCGCCAAGCCGCTGGGGATTTCCGTGCACGACCACATCATCGTCGGCAAGGAAGGGCATGCGAGTTTCAAGGGGCTGCGGCTTATCTAATTGTCATGGCCGGGCATAGCCGTCCAAAGGACGGCGTCGCTTCGCTCGCCTATGACCCGGCCATCCCGGTCAGGAAGGCACTGCGCCCCTTATCGAGATCGCCGGGACAAGCCCGGCGATGACAGAGAAAGATTTGCTGCCTCCGGGAAAAGGCCACCGCGCGCCGCCCTGGACAGCCGGACGTTTCGCATGCCATGCCACAAGCGATAGCCCGGCCCGGGACGCGACATGGATCAGCTCTACTCGCTCCTCACCAATATGTTCGAGCAGGGATTCCTGTTCGGCTTCCTGGCGCTCGGCGTCTTGATCACGTTCCGCTTCTTCCGCTTCCCCGATCTGACCGCCGAAGGCAGCTACACGCTCGGCGCTTCGGTGGCGGCGGCCTTGCTGGTCGGCGGCTTCAACCCGTTCGGCGCCACCTTCGCCGCCATGCTGGCCGGCGCCGCCGCCGGCGCGGTGACGGCGCTCATCCATACCAAACTCAGGATCAACAATATCATCGCCGGCATCATCGTGATGACCGCGCTCTACACGGTCAATCTGCGGGTGATGGGACGCGCCAACGTGCCGCTGCTGAGCACGCCAACGGTTTTCGGCGACGTGATCGCGGCGGTGAACGCGTTCGGACTGACGCTGCGCGAGAACGCGCTCACCACCATCCCGATTGCCTTTGTGCTGCTGCTGATCGGCGCGGCCATCCTGGTCTGGTTCTTTGCCACCGATATGGGCCTCGCCATCCGCGCCACCGGCCAGAACGAGCCGATGATCCTGTCGCTCGGCGTCGACACCGACCGCACCAAGATGTACGGCCTCGCTTTGTCCAACGCTTTCGTGGCGCTGTCCGGCGCGCTGGTCGCGCAAAATCACGGCTTTGCCGATATCGGCATGGGCGTCGGCATCCTGGTCACCGGCGCTGCGGCCGTGCTGATCGGCGAGGCGATCTTCGGCGACCGCGGCGTCTTGTGGTGGGTGGTGGCGGCGATTGTCGGCGCCATGATCTACCGCTTTCTGGTCGCGCTCGCCTTGCGCGTCGGGCTCGATCCGGTCGATTTGCGTCTGGTGACGGCCGCCCTGCTGCTGCTGGCGCTGGCGGTGCCGCGCTGGCGCCTGCGTCTGATCCGGTGAGGCAGCGCATGCTGGAATTCCGCGCCGTCACGAAATATTTCATGCGCGGCACCGCCAATCAGGTGCTGGCGCTCGACGCTATCGACCTCGACATCGCCGAAGGCGACTTCGTCACCGTGATCGGCTCGAACGGCGCCGGCAAGTCGACCCTGATCAAGGCGATATCCGGCATCGCCATGCCCGATTCAGGCACCATCACCTTCGAGCATCGCGACATCACCCATGAGCCGGTCTACGCCCGCGCGGCCTCGATCGGCCGCATCGCGCAGGACCCCAATGACAGCACCTGCGCCGGCATGACCATCGAGGAAAATATCGCGATGGCGGAACGGCGCGGCCAATCGCGCGGATTGCGGCGCGCCGTCAACAAGGCCGCGCGCGAGCGTTTCGCGGCCGCGCTGGCGCCGGTCGGGCTCGGTCTCGAAACGCGGATGGGCGTGCGGGTCGGCACCCTGTCGGGCGGCCAGCGCCAGGCGCTCGCGCTGCTGATGGCCACGATCTCCGGATCGCGGCTACTGCTGCTCGACGAGCATCTGGCGGCGCTCGATCCAAAGACCGCCGAATCCGTGATGCGGTTGACGGCGCGCCTGATCGCCGAGCGGCGGCTCACCGCGCTCATGATCACGCATAAGATGCAGGACGCGATTCAATGGGGTAATCGCCTGCTGATGATGGATTCTGGCCGCATCATTTTCGAGGCGCGCGACGCCGAGAAAGCCGCCCTCACGGTGAATGCGCTGATCGACAAATTCCATCAAATTCGACATACGCAACTCACCAGCGACCGGGTTCTATTGACGCCCTGACCGGGCTATACTTTGTCAAACAGGCTTCATTGCGGGGGATGTCATGACGTCGATCCAAACAAGTTTCATTCGGGCCGCGCTCGGCTTTGCGATCGCCGGCGCCTGCTTGGCCGCCGACGCGGCCGCGCAATCCGGGCCGCAACCGGGACGCACCTACAAGATCGGCTTCGCGCAGATCGTCGATCACCCGGCGCTCAATGCGACCCGGCAGGGATTCATCGACGGGCTGAAGGCCGCCGGATTCGAGGTCGGAAAAAATCTTGTGGTCGATTATCAGAACGCGCAAGGCGACATGGGCAATGCGCGCAACATCGCCGAGAAGTTCCTGGCGGAAAAGGTCGACCTGCTGGCGCCCTGCACTACCCCGGTCGTGCTGGCGACCATCCGCGTGGCCAAGGACAGCAAAACGCCGGTGGTGTTCGGCTGCGTTACCAATCCGGTGCAGGTCGGCGTATTGCAGAGCATCGACAAGCCGACCGGCACCAATGTCACCGGCTTCTACACAGTGCCGCCGGTCGGCCGCAACCTCGATATGTTCCTTGCCATCAAGCCGGGCATCAAGACGATCGGCACGGTGTACAATTCGGGCGAGACAAATTCCGAAGCGCTCTACAAGCTGTTGCAGGCGGAAGCCGGCAAGCGCGGATTGAAGGTGGTGGCCGCCACCGTGACTTCGAGCGCCGAGGTGAAGAATGCCGCGGAATCGCTGGTCGGCAAGGTCGACACCATCGTGACGCTGCAGGACAACACCGTCGCATCCGCCTATGAGGCGCTCATCCGCACCGCGCGCGATGCCAAGCTGCCCTGGTTCGCGCTCGACGTGCTCGCGGTCCAGCGCGGCGCGATTGCCGGGCTGGCGCAGCATCAGTATCAAAACGGCGTCGACTGGGCGCGCAAGGTCGCCGTCCCGGTGCTGCTCGGCAAGGATCCGGGCACGATCGTTGCCGTCGAAGCCTCGGTGTTCGAGGTGCAGATCAACCTGACCGCGGCCAAGGCGTTGGGACTGACGGTGCCGGAGACGATCGTCAAGCAAGCCAGCAAGACCTACTGACCGGCATCGCGGCAGCCAAACTAGTGCGGTGGATTTGAAGTTCCTCCTATTGCCGACGAAAGCTCGTAGAGGAACTTCAAATCCAAAACCGCACTAAAATCATAAAATTGCTAGTGTCCCTTTGATTCCGAAGTTCGCATCAGGGGTGCCGCAAGGATATGCGAACTTCGGAATCGGGACACTAGATGCGAAGCTATATTGACAAGCTGCTGGACGCCGGCCGGGTCCGGATTGTCGATCGTGAAGTCTCCGGACGGCATGAATTGGCCGCCGTCATCCAGGCGTCGCAGCGCGAAAGCGACGCTCCGATCCTGTTCCGCCGCGTGGCCGGAACGCGGTTTCCCGTGATCAGCAATATTTTCGGCAGCCGACCCCGGCTGATCGAGATGCTGGGCGGCAACGCCGGCTCCTTCTGTCAGCGCTGGGTCGAACTCATGCGTCTGCCGGCGATGGCGCCGGTCGCCGTCGCGGAGCCAAGCGAATTGACGAATTTGCGTTTGACCGAACTTCCGCAGATCACTTATTTCGAACGCGATGCCGGCCCCTACATCACCGCCGGCGTATTCCTCGCCAAGCATCCCGACACCGGCACGCCCAATCTGTCGTTTCATCGCAGCCAGATCGTGAGCGATAGCGAGTTGCGCGTGCGGCTTGGCAGCTCGCATCATCTGACCGAGTACCAGGCCAAGGCGGAAGCGCGCGGCGAATCGCTCCCGGCGGCTATCCTGATCGGTCCGCCGCCGGAACTGGTGCTGGCGGCGGCGGCGCCCATCCCTTACGACGAGAGCGAGATCGACGTTGCGGCCAAGATTGCCGGCCGGCCGCTGGCGATGCGGCGTTGCCGGACCATCGATCTCGACGTGCCGGCCGACACTGAAATCGTCATCGAGGGCCGCTTCCTGCCGCATGTGCGCCGGCCGGAAGGGCCGTTCGGCGAATTCATGGGATTCTATGTGCCGGTCGGCGACAACCACGTTTTCGAAGTGACGGCGGTGGTCGCGCGGCGCGACGCCCTATTCCACGCTTTGATCTGTGGCTCGCCCGAGGACATGCGTCTGCTCGAACTGGCGGTGGCCACGCGCGCCTATCAGGCGCTGCTCGGCGCCAGCCTGCGCGGCATCATCGATGTGGCTTGCGTACCGACCGTCATGAGCACGGTGGTCAAGATCGAGCAGCTCTACGAAGGGCACGCCAAACAGGTCTTGCTGACCGCCATCGGCTCCAACCACGATTGGAACAAGACCGTCTTCGTGGTCGATGACGACGTCGATATCAACGACTTCAACGACGTCTGGTGGGCCTATCTGACGCGCGGCCGCGCCGATCGTCGCGCCATGATCCTGCCCGACGTGCCCGGCTTTTACCGCGACCCGCATAAGGATCACTGGGGCAGGCTCGCCATCGACGCCACCGTTCCGTTCGGGCGGCGCGAGGAATTCCTGCGCAAGCGCATTCCCGGTGCCGACGCGATCAGGGTGAAAGATTATTTGAGCTGAATGGGTCTGGCGTATCGCTTATCTGGTAGTCATGGCCGGGCTTGACCCGGCCATCCCGCTTAGGAAGGCACTGTGTGTCGCTGCGTCCCTTATCGAGATCGCCGGGACAAGCCCGGCGATGACAGAAATAGATGCCCTGCGCCCGGGCGCAATATCGGGCTACTGCCGCACCAGCATGATCCGGTCGGCGCTAACGCTTTTTGCTCCGGGCCAGTCTGGGCGACGTGAACGGGTTGGCGTGGCAGAGCCCGCAACTGACCTGCGTGTCAGTCGCGAGCGTGATCGTTGCCTCGCCGCCGGGGCACAACGTTCCACCACCATCGCATTTTAGGCTGGTTCGCGCGGTCGCTGTTTGCGCCAATGCCGTGCCTTCGCCCTTGCCGCCGTGACAAGCCGCGCAGTCCGCTAGGCCATGCGTTTCGGCGTAATCCCCATGCCGCGAAACCCAGGACGCGGAGTTTCCTCCATTGCCTACCGGGTGCATGCCATGCGGACCGGAGAGCGTGGCGCCCATCGTGCCGGTATGGCAGGTGCTGCATTCCATCACGCGCCCGGCGTGGCCCTGGAGCTGGTTAGCGGCGACGTTGTCGTTGGCGTTGGGATCCTTCACCGGCCATTCGGCATGGGTGCTGCCGTGACAGCCTTCGCAAAACACGCCGCCATGGCGGTCGACGCTGAGCCGATAGAGCTGCGGGTTTCCCTTGGCCGGACCATTATCGACCCGCGGCTCCGCGAAGCGCAGATTGCTGGGCAGGATCGGCGTCGCCTTCTTGTCGGTGGTGAGATAGGCCTGCAGCAGACGGATGCCGTCGGGCGCCGCGATCACGCCGGCATTTTTGGCGAGATTGCTGTTGGCATCGCCGGTGTGGCATGAGCCGCAGGTCGGCTCGTTGGCCCACGGCACCCGTGGCGTCGCCGGATTGGTGTAGAAATCGGACGCAACAATAAAGTCGCCCTGGGGTTTCTTGCGAGAAAAATCGTTGCCGACGTGCGTCATCTCGCCGTGGCAATCCTGGCAGACCGTCCCCGCCTTGGTCATTGTGCCGCGCAGACATTCAGTGCGTTTGCCTGGGTGACACTGATAGCAAGTCGCCTCAAGCATACTTTGTTCGTAGGCGTTGATCGGCGTTGTCGCCTGGTCCTTGGTGCGTCGCACGTCGTTCGGTGGCGGCATGCGCGGAAAGACCCACGACCCGTTTGGCTTCTTCAGTATGCCGTGACCATTATGCATGACGCGCGACATGGATTCGTGCGAGCCCTGCTGCAGCCCATGGGCGTCCTGCGGGCCAAGATGGAGCAGATCGAGCGCCGGCGTGTAGTGGCAAGTCTGGCACGCCACCGGCGTCTTGCCGATACCGCTCGCCGCATAATACCCGCCGTAGAGCTTTGTGCCGTGCATCAGATCGTGGACCTGGACGATATTGATGTCGGCGGCCCATTCCTCGCTGACCCATTGCAGGACACGCCCCTTGCGTGGATCTTTGTCCGGTACCATGGGCTTGGCGAGGCGGCCGGTCGCAAGGCCGTTGCCGATCGGAGCCGGTAGGTGACAGCCCTTGCAGTCAGATTCGGCGGCGACCGGCAGGACGGCATCCAGGCTCGCAACCACACCGCCGGTAGACTGCAACTTAGCTTGGACGCGCATCAACGGGTACGGATTCTCACGCCCGAAATCGTCGAATGGCGCCATAGGAATGCCTTCGGCGGCGAACCACTTGACGTTGGGCGCCACGTAACCGAACGGGAAATTCACGAACAGCGGCCAATTCGTTTCGAACGTTTTGAACTGTTGCGGGACGTTTGCTTTGTAGGGTCGCGTTACTACCGAGGTCGGGGCGCCGGTATTTGGATCGGTGACGAATTGGGTAACGCTCGGCATCGTGGGTTGCGCCAGGCTGACCCCTCCGTCGCCGAGATAGAGACGTTCGAGGTTCGGAACCGGCAGTCCGATATCCGTACCGTTGGCAGGAAGCGTCCCCGGCAGGAACATCGAGAGCACGCCCGGCGGATAGAAGGGCCCGTAGGTTTTTTCCACCACATCCCAGAAGTTGGTCTTGAAGATGCTTTGGTCCGCGGCGACCACCGGCGGCTTGAGCAGCGCCGGATCGTTCGGCTGCCAACTCGCCGAATAAACGACGCTTATAGTGGTATTGTCGAGGATCACCGGCCGCGTTGCCCGCTGCAATACCTGCGCATGCACCACGTTGAAGGGCGGCAGGATGGTCGCGATGCGGTCGTCCAGGTCGCCGCAATGCATGCCGAGATCGTTGGCCACGATGATCCGGTAACCGACGGTGTTTTTGAGCGACTGAATCGGCGTGGCCGCGATCGAGCCTCCGAGCCGGTTATGGCTGGTCGAGTTGATCGAGGGCTGCACGAGCACGGGCGCCCGCTCGTCCGCCCCGGCCGAAGAGGCCACTGCCGCAAGGATGAAGATGCTAGCCGCGCGAGCAACCAAAGTGGCCGCCATGGCGATCTCCCCTGATCATGGAACATATTCAAAACACTGAATTTGATTCGTGCTCCCGCCAACGAGATTCGAGTTTGCGATAGATCAAAAACGTGCGGGGCAATGCGGCGCGGGCGCAAAATCATACCGAACGAGATCGCGGTACCGTTGCACCTGCTCGTTCGGAATTTCCGCGCGCAGTCGCATCATCGCCGGCAAGGAAGGTGCGCAATCTTCAATGGTTTGCGGCTGATTTGAAATTGACGACGTCATCGCCACCCGCGCAGGCGGGCGATCCAGGTTCCACTGGCCCTGCTATTTGGACATAACCGCCGCGCGATTGCCGGATGCCCGCTTTCGCGGGGCACGGCATTTGCTTACTGACGCACCAGCATGATCTGGTCGGCGCTTTCCGGCAGGCGGCGCCAGCTCACATTGTCGACTTCCTCGAACCGCCATGGATTGCCGCGCGCCGGCAGCAGCACCAGCTCGCCGCGGTCCATGCGCCATTGCGCGAAATTTAGCCGCGCGATGTCGGCATCGCAGCCGAGCTTCACCGTCAGCGCGAAGGCGTCCTTCACCGCGGTGGTCGACAGCGTAAGCACGCAGATCGGCGCGCTGCCCGCGCGCGTGATCGCCCAATCGCCCGCCACCTGCTCCGGCGGCTTCGGCGGCGGACCGGCGGCTTCCGCGTTCTGCAGGAACAGCACGCCGACCCCGGGCGTCGGCGCCTCGTAGATGCCGTCCTCGACCTCGCTGAATTCGACCAGCGACCTGCCCTGGGCATCGACCAGGCGCAGCAGGTCGTTGTCGGGGAAGGTCCAGCCGGCCACGTCGCTCACCATTGGAAACAGCGTCGGGCAATTGGCGTCGAACTCGACCTTGAAGCCGACCTTGACCGGATCGCCCTTGAACGTGGCGGTGCAGATCTTGTCACGGTCGGCATTGGAGAATTCCCAGGTGCCGATCATGGCCTTGCCGGCATCGCCGAGCGTGGCGGGTTGCGTCGCGGTTTGCCCCGCCGGCGGCGCTTGTGCCAAGGCCGGCAGCGCGGCGAACGCCGCAACCACGCAAGCCACGCGACAAAGCCATTTCATTTTTGCCCCGCGCCAGGCTTGCCGCGGATTTTCAGGAAATTGTCCATGCCGGCGATGTCGCCGGGCGCGCCGAGCGCCACATAGCGGTCGTCCGGCGTCTCGAAGCGCAGCCGCGTCTTGCGCAGCGGATCGACCAGGTCGATGGTCCAGTTTTGCAGCAATCGCCACGCCGCGATGTCGCCCATCGCGGGAAACGCCTTGTCGCAGCCGGGCGCGACCGCGACCTGATTGCCGCCAATGGCGGAATCCTTCCTGAGCTCGATGCGGCAGCGGCGCTTGCCGCTGTTGTCGCGGATTTCCCACGCGCCGTAGATATCCGAAAGCAGGGCCGGATTGACCGCCTTCACATCCATCGGCTTGACCGGCTCAAAATCGAATCCGAAGGCGGGCCCGATCAGGCCCGCGGTCAAAGCGATAAGCAGAAATCCGCGGCGCATGACGGTCTACTTTTTCGGCGGGTACGGCGTTTCCGGCACCGGCGTGAGTGGCGGCTTGCCCGCCGCCCAGGCCAGAATGTTGTCGACCACAAGCTGGTCCATGGCCGCCCGCGTCACCTCGGTGGACGAGCCGAGATGCGGGAACATCACGATATGGTCCATCTCCATCAGTTCTTTCGGCACCTGCGGTTCCTTGGTGAACACGTCGAGGCCGGCGGAATGGATGGTGCGATTTTTGAGCGCTTCGATCAGTGCCGGTTCGTCGACCACCGAACCGCGCGCCATGTTGATGAGGATGCCGTTGGGGCCGAGCGCCTTGAGCACTTCGGCATTGATCATGTTCTGGGTCGAAGCGCCGCCCGGCACGATCACCATCAGCGTATCGACGTCGCGCGCCATGTCGATGAGCTTGGGATAGTATTTGTAAGCGACGCCGGCTTGCGGATTGCGGCTGTGATAGACCACCGGCACGCCGAACGCTTCCAGCCGGCGCGCGATCGCCTTGCCGATGCGGCCCATGCCGACCATGCCGACGCTGCGATTGCGCAGCGTCGCCTTGCTCAATGGAAATTGCTTGTCGACCCATTTGCCGGCGCGCAAATAGCGCTCGGCCTGCGACAGCTCGCGCACCGTGCAGAGCAGCAGGCCAAGCGCGGTGTCGGCCACCTCCTCGTCAAGCACGCCGGGCGTGTTGGTGACGACGATGCCGTGCGCGCCCGCCCATTTGGCGTCGATGTGATCGTAGCCGACGCCGAAGCTCGACACCTGTTCGAGCTTTGGAAAGCGCTGCAAGAAATGGCCATCGATCTTGTTCGCGGTGTAGGCGACCGCGATGGCGCGAATCTTGTCGCCGACCTGCTTGATGAAGGCGTCCTGATCCTTGGCCTCGAGCAGATAATGCAGCGTGACCTTCGGCTCCAGTCCGCCGATCAGAACCGGTTTCCGGCTTCCAACCAGCAACACGTCCGGCTTTTCGCCAGCCATTTGTTTTAACTCCGTAAGTTCAGCGGTTGATCCAGGCGAGCACGACGCCCATCAGCAGCACCCGGACGGTGTCGAACACGATCTGCTTGATGGCAAGCGCGAGCGGGACCGGGGTCACCACATGGTAAATCAGATAAGTCGGAATTACCGTCAAACATGCAACGGCGATGCCGAAGCGCAGGCCTTGGCCAAGCCAGGGCTGGTCGTCCTTGCCCTGCACATAAATCCAGGCAAAGGCGACGCCGAATATCGCCTGTGCGGCGATGAGGAACAAGATCAGCTTCTGCGCCTCGGCCGGCGGACGCATGCCCTGGGTGACGGAATAATCGCCGCCCAGAATAAGCCCATGCACGACGAAGCTCAGCGCCCAGGCCATGATGAACATGACCGCGGCCGACACGATGCATTTTTTGTTCATGATATCGCCCTGCTTTGCTAGACGAGCGCGGTGACCGGCTTCTCGACGAAATTCCTGAACGCCGCCAGCAGCTCGGCGCCGAGCGCGCCATCGACGACACGATGATCGCATGACAGCGTGACGGTCATCTGGCTGACGAATTTCACGCCGCCGTCCGGCGCTTCCACGGCCGCGCGCCGCGCGGCGCCGACGGCGAGAATGGTGGCATGCGGCGGATTGATGATGGCGGAGAATTCGCGCACGCCGTACATGCCCAAGTTTGAAATCGCGCTGGCGCCGCCCTGGTATTCGGCCGGCTTGAGTTTCTTGCCGCGCGCGCGCCCGGCCAGATCGCGCATTTCCGCCGAGATGGCGGTGAGCGACTTCAACTCGGCATTGCGGATCACCGGCACGATCAACCCGCCTTCGAGCGCGACCGCCACGCCGATGTCGCTATGGGAAAAGCGCAATATGCGATCCTCCGCCCATACCGCGTTGGCGGCGGTAACGCGTTGCAGCGCCGCCGCCCAGGCCTTGATGATGAAGTCGTTGAGCGAGAGCTTGAACGCCGCATTACCCTCTTTGTCCTTGGGCGCGGCGGCATTGGCCTCCTCGCGCATGGCGGTGAGGCGGCCGATCTCGACGTCGGCGGTGATATAGAAATGCGGGATGGTCTGCTTGGCCTCGACCAGCCGCCGGGCGATGGTCGCGCGCATAGTGTCGAGCGGCACTTCTTCGTATGGAATGCCGTCGTATTGTGCCTTGACCTGCGCCGCGCTGGCGCCGGTGGCCATCGCAGATGTGACAGGCGCCGCCTTTGCAACATCGCCGGCGACAATGCGGCCATGCGGGCCGGAGCCGGAGATGCGATTGAGGTCGATGCCGCGTTCGCTCGCCAGCCGGCGGGTGAGCGGCGTGGTGAAACTGCCGCTGGCCAATTTCGCCGGGCCGTAATTGCGCGCCGGACTGCGCACTTCGTTGAACGGGTCCATCTTGATCGGCGCGGATGGCACCGCACTCACCCGCTCATTCCCGCGCAAGCGGGAATCCAGTTCTTTGCTACCGATGTCTTGGCCCTGGACCCCCGCTTTCGCGGGGGTGAGCGGAGGTGGTGGAGCCGCTTTCGCAGGCGCGGCAGAAGCCGCTTCACCGGCGCCGGAAATCACCGCCACCACCACGCCGACCTTGACCACTTCGCCGACCTGCACGCGAATATCGGTAAGCGTGCCGGCGCTGGTGGCCGGCACTTCCATCGAGGTCTTGTCGGTCTCGATCTCGAACAGGTTGTCGCCTGGCTTCACGGCGTCGCCGGCGGCCTTGAACCATTTTACGATCTTGCCCTCGGCGACGGTTTCGCCGAGCTGCGGCATCAGGACGTCCATTATAATTCCCTTGTCATCACCGGGCCGGCGCGTAGCGCCGAGACCCGGTGATCCCGATTAAATTGGCACAGCTTTGCGTCCCTGAGCGGAATGGCCGGGTCAAGCCCGGCCATGACAAAGCTGAAACCGCCTCACCACGTCACCGACACGTATTGCGTCTCCATGAACTCTTTCATGCCTTCCTGCGCGCCTTCGCGGCCGAGGCCGGACTGCTTGGTGCCGCCGAACGGCGCCGCCGGATCGGAGACGATCCCGCGGTTCAAGCCGATCATGCCGAAGTCGAGCTTCTCGGAGACGCGCATGCCGCGGCTAAGGTCCTTGGTGTAGAGATAGGCGACCAGGCCGTATTCGGTGTCGTTGGCGCGCAGAATCGCCTCTTCCTCGGTCTTGAAGGTCTGGATCGCGGCAACCGGCCCGAAGATCTCGTCGTTCAGCATCTTGGCCGAATCCGGCACGTTGGTGAGCACGGTGGCCGGATAGAAGAAGCCGGCGCCCGCCGGCGTCTTGCCGCCGGTCAGCACCTTGGCGCCCTTGTTGACCGCGTCGGCGACCAACTCGATCACCTTGTCGCGGCCCTCGGCATTGACCAGCGGCCCCAGATTGATGCCGTCGTCGAGCCCGTTGCCCATCTTCAGCGACTGCATCTTGCCGGTGAGTTTTTTCGCAAACTCGTCATGCACCTTCTCATGCACGTAGAAGCGATTGGCCGCCGTGCAGGCCTCGCCCATGTTGCGCATCTTGGCGATCATGGCGCCTTCGATGGCGGCGTCGATATCCGCATCCTCGAACACCAGGAACGGCGCATTGCCGCCGAGTTCCATCGACGGCTTGAGAACCTGGTCGGCCGCTTCGTGCAGCAGTTTGCGGCCGACTTCGGTGGAGCCGGTAAACGATACGACGCGCACGCGCGGATCGTGCAGCATGGCGCTCACCACCGGACCGGAGCGGCGCGAGGGCACCACATTGACCACGCCGGCCGGTACGCCCGCTTCCTCCAGCACCGGCATCAGCGCCAGCATGGTGAGCGGCGTGTCGGAGGCGGGCTTGAGCACCACCGGACAGCCGGCGGCGAGCGCCGGGCCGATTTTGCGGGTGGCCATGGCGGCCGGGAAATTCCACGGCGTCACCAGCACGGCCACGCCGGCCGGCTTGTGCTGAGCGACAATGCGGGCGCCGGAGGCCGGCGCTATCGAAATGCTGCCAAGATTGCGCACGGCTTCCTCGGCGTACCAGCGGAAGAACTCGGCGGCATAGGCCACCTCGCCGCGCGAATCGGTGAGCGCCTTGCCGTTCTCCAGTGTGATCAGTTTGGCGAAGCGCTCGGCGTCGCGCATGATCAGCTCGTAACACTTGCGCAGGATCTCCGCGCGCTCGCGTGGCTTGCGGCCGGCCCAGCCCGCGAAGGCGGCATCGGCGGCGTCGATCGCCAGTTTGGCGTCCTCGACGCTGGCGCTGGCGACCGAGGCGATGGTTTTCTCGGTTGCCGGATCGATCACGTCAAATCGGGCGTTGTCGGACGATTTGCGCCATTTGCCGCCGATCCACAGATCGGTCGGGACATTGGCGAGAAGATTTTCGTACATGAGAACTCTCCACTTTGCTCCGCTCATTCCCGCGTAAGCGGGAATCCAGTTCTTTGGCCCTGGGTCCCCGCTTTCGCGGGGACGAGCGGAATAACTAACTCCCCAAACTCCGCCGCACGGTGTCAGCGATGCGCTGCGGTGTCGGCAGCACGGCGTCTTCCAGGATATCGGCGGCCGGCAGCGGAATATGCGGTGTTGTGATTCTCACCGGCGGTCCGTCGAGGTCGTAGAACGCCTCGTCGGCCACAATGGAAACGATCTCGGCGCCCCAGCCGCACAGCCGGGGATTTTCCTCAACCGAAAACAGCCGATGGGTCTTGGCGACCGAGCCGAGAATGGTTTGCGTGTCGAGCGGCACCAGCGAGCGCACGTCGATAACTTCGGCGTCGATGCCGTGCTCCGCCTTGAGCATCTCGGCCGCGGCCAGCGCGCGCGACACCATCAGCGCCAGCGCGATAATCGTGCAGTCCTTGCCGGGGCGCACGATTTTTGCAGTGCCGAGCGTATCGAGAATTTCGCCATCGGGAACTTCGCCCTTGGTGGCGTAGAGCGACTTGTGCTCGAGGAAGATCACCGGGTCCGGGTCTCTTACCGAAGCGGCAAGAAGGCCGATGACATCGAGCGGCGTCGACGGCGCCACCACCTTGAGACCCGGAATCATCATGCACCAGTTCTCGACGCTCTGAGAGTGCTGCGCGCCGAAGCGCGAGCCCGCGCCATTGCCGGTACGCACCACCAGCGGGCATTTTGTCTGCCCGTTCGACATATAACGGCTCTTGGGGAATTCGTTGGCGATATAGTCGAAACACACCGCGAAGAAATCCGAGAACATGATTTCCGCGATCGGCTTCAAGCCGGTCATGGCCGCGCCCATGGCGGCGCCAAGAATGGCCTGCTCGGAAATCGGCGTGTCGCGCACCCGCAACGGCCCGAACTGCTCGTAGAGACCCACGGTCGCCTTGAACACGCCGCCTGCCTTGGCCACGTCCTCGCCGAGGAACACGACATCGGGATCGCGCGTCATTTCCTGCGCGATGCCGCGAATGACCGCGTCGCGATAGCTTATTTCGGCCATCTTAGTTTCTCCACGCCCAGCCGCCGTCGGCATAGACGTCGGTGGTAATGATATCCAGTGGCGGGTTCGGCGCGGCCTTGCAGGCCTCGGTCGCGTCATCGACTTCCTTGTGGACGCTGGCGTCGATCTTTTCGATCACGGCATCGCTCACACCGAACTGCTTTAGCCGTTCACGGTAAATCTTGATCGGATCGCGCAGCTTCCAGCGCTCCAATTCGCCCTCGGGGCGATATTTTGCGGGGTCGGCGCGCGAATGACCGCTGTGCCGGTAGGTCATGCATTCGATCAGCGACGGTCCCTCGCCGGCGCGCGCCTTGGCGAAGGCCTTCTGCGCGGTGCGGTAAACGATATCGGCGTCGTTACCGTCGATGACGATACGCTCGAGCCCATAGGCGGAGGCGCGGTCGGCGGCCGGATGCTCGACCGCCGTCACGTCGGCGATCGGCGTGTATTCCATATAAAGGTTGTTCTCGCAGACAAACACGACCGGCAGCTTCCAGACCGCGGCGAAATTGAGCGCCTCATGAAACGCGCCGATATTGGTGGTGCCGTCACCGAAGAAGCAGACCGAAACGTCCTTGGCGCCTTTGTATTGCGCGCGCCAGGCGGCACCGCAGGCAATCGGCAGATGGGCGCCGATGATGGCGTAGGAACCCATCACGCCGTGCTCCTCCGAGGTGAGGTGCATGGAACCGCCTTTGCCGCGCATCAGGCCGTTGTCGCGTTGCATCAACTCGCCCAGCACTTTCTCGACCGGCACGCCGCGCGCCAGCGTATGGGCATGGCCACGATAAGTGCAGAAGCTCAGGTCGCCCTTGACCATGGCCTCGGCAAAGCCTGAGGCGATCGCCTCCTGCCCGAGCGACAGGTGGCTGGTGCCCTTGACCAGGTTTTGCAGGAACAGGTCATAGGCGCGCTGTTCCGCCTCGCGCAGGCGCACCTGCGAGCGATACAAAGCCAGGCGTTTTTCCTCGCCGATATCGTCGTTCAAGCCCGAGCCGGGCAGTCCCGGCGCCCGGTCCTTTACTGTCGCCATGAATGATCCTCAAAGGGTCGATTTCCGTCTAAAGCCGGCAGAACTTAGCCCCGCCCCCAACGCTTACGCAACCGGCGTGGTGGGCGTTGCCGTGCCCACCTTGCGCTCGCGATTGAGCAAATAAAGCCCGGACGACACCACGATCAGCCCGCCCACAATGGTCCAATGATGCGGTACGTCACCAAAGACCAGGAAGCCCAGCGCCGTCGTCCAAACCAACTGCGTATAGATGAACGGCGCCAAGGCCGAAGCCGGCGCCAGCCGATGGCCGAGGATTAGGAGATAATGCCCAAAGCTGCCAAATGCGCCGATCAACACCATCAGGACGACGATGAAAACGCTGCCCGGCGTTGTCCACACGAAGGGAACGACCGGAAGCATCGCCAACGCGCCGACCAGATTGGAATAAAACAGCGTTGTCTCGCTTGAATCCGTGCGCGACAAAAGGCGCGTCGCAATGACGTAGAGCGCATAGCAAATCGCGCTGCCGACCGAGAGGATGGCGGCCGGGTGCAGTCCGCCGAAGCCCGGCCGCGCCACCAGCAGCACACCGAAGAACCCGATGCCAATCGCAGTCCATCGCCGCCAGCCGACCCACTCGCCCAACAGCGGCCCGCACAACACCGCGACGATGAAGGGAGTGGAAAACAAAATCGACAGAGCCTCGTCGAGTTGCAGGTAGCGCAGCGCAAAAAAATTAAACGCGGTGGACAGCAACAGCAGCGCGGACCGCCCGACCTGTAGCCACGGCCGGCGCGTTATCATCATTCCAGGCCGGCTCACCGGATTAAGAAAAATAAACGCGAGCAGAAAGGCTCCGAAATAACGCGCCCAGACCACCTGAAGCGGATCCATGGAGCCGACCAAATATTTTCCAGTCGCGTCGATACAGGAAAATACCGCCACCGCCCCGCACATCAGGGCTATGCCAGTAAGCCGCTGGCGGCGCTGCTGCGTGGCGTCGGTCAATAGGTTGCCCGTCCGCCGGAAATGTCGAACACCGCGCCGGTCGTGAACGAGCAATCGCTCGACGCACAAAAGGCGGCAAGGCCGGCGATCTCCGCGACCGTGACAAAACGCCCGCGCGGGATTTTCGACAGCATGAAGTCGATATGCGCTTGCGTCATCTGGTCGAAGATCGCGGTCTTGGCCGCCGCCGGTGTGATGCAATTGACCGAGATGTCGTAGCCCGCGAGTTCCTTGCCGAGCGATTTGGTGAGCGCGATGATGGCGGCCTTCGAGGCCGAATAGGCCGGCGCGTTCGGATTGCCCTCCTTGCCGGCGATCGACGCGATATTGACGATGCGGCCGTAGTTCTGCGCGATCATCCCCGGCGCCAGCGCGCGGCAGCAATGAAACGGGCCATCGAGATTGATCGACAGCACGGCGCGCCAGGCCTCCAACGGATAATCCCAGGTCGGCACGTTCGGGCCGGCAATGCCGGCATTGTTGACCAGGATGTCGATGCGCCCGAACGCCTTGAGCGTGTCGTCGCGCGCGCGTTCGATTTCGGCGTAATTGGTGACATCGGCGGCGATGGCAGCGATTCGGCCGCGGCTTTGCAGTTCCGCGGCGGTCTTTTGCGCGAGTGCAAGGTCGCGATCCCAGATGGCGACGCCGGCGCCGGACTCCAGGAACCGCTCGACAATGGCGCGGCCGATGCCTTGCGCGCCGCCGGTAATGACCGCGTTCCGGCCGTTAAGATCGATTTTGTTGGACATGCTCCGGCGCTCCGCGAAGTTGTGTCAGCCGCGGCCAATGGTATAGTTGTTTTGCAGGGGAAATAGCAGCCTCCCCTCGAGATGGCAGCCATCCATCCAAGCGCTGGTCTCTTTCTTTTGGGAGCGACCTATGGATGGCATGGTTCTCGGGCTTTATCTCGCCGCAACGTTTATCGGCGGACTGGTCAGCGGCCTAGCCGGCTTCGCGTTCGGGCTGGTGGTGTCCGGCATTTGGCTGCACATTCTCACCCCGCTGCAGGCCGCGACCCTGATGGTCGGCTACGGCATTTTCACGCAAGGCTATGGCATTTGGAAACTGCGGCACACGCTGAGCTGGCGTAACGCCGCGCCCTACATCGTCGGCAGCGCGTTCGGCGTTCCGGTCGGAACTGCGCTGCTCACTTACACCAATCCGGCCTATTTGCGGATCGGCATCGGGTTTCTACTGGCGATCTACAGCATTTACGGCCTCGCCAAACCGGTCATCAAACCGCTGCGGTCCGCGACGCCCGTCAACATCGGCATTGGATTTCTCAATGGGCTGCTGGGCGGACTGACCGGGCTGGCCGGGATCGTCGTGGTGGTCTGGTGCCAGTTGCAGGGCTGGCCAAAGGATATGCAGCGCAGCATCATCCAGCCGGCGCTATTCGCCGCGCTGACGATGAGCGCCATAGCGCTGACCGTGGCCGGCGGCGCGACACCGGAAACCGTCAAATTGTATTTGCTCGGCCTGCCGGTGCTGCTCGCCGGCACGTGGATCGGCTTCCGGCTCTATGGACGACTCAACGATGCGGCGTTCCGCAACGTGATCCTGGTGCTGTTGCTGGTGTCCGGACTGGCATTGATTGTGCCGATGCGATGACGTAGCATCCGATTTGTGGGGCCTGCGGCGGTCGCCCCGCTCCCTTGAAGGCTTGCGAGCCCAAGCAGCGTCTCCTTCGTTTGCGGAGGGGACCTATGCTGTCTCCAAGCTATTCAATCTCACCGAAAGATCTCTGGCACCTGATCGGCACGGCGGATGCACCGCAGCTCATCGACGTACGGCGGCGCGATATTTATGAATCGACGCCCGGCGTGCTGCCCGCTTCGATTTGGCAGGAGCCGGCTGAATTCGCACGCTGGAGCCCTGCGCTCGACCGTACTCGGCCGATCGTCGTTGCATGCAAGGCGGGCAAAGAGCTCAGCCAGTTTATCACCGCAGAGTTGCGCGGCGCAGGATATAAGGCCGCAATGCTTGAGGGCGGCAGCTTCGCTTGGAGCGACGCCGGACTGCCGATGGTCGACCGCAAAACCCTCGAACGCCTTGCGCCGCGACGGCCCAGCGTCTGGGTCACACGGCGTCGGCCGAAAATCGACCGCATCGCTTGCCCCTGGCTGATCCGCCGTTTTCTCGACGCCAATGCAAAAATCCTGTTCGTCGATCCAGCCTATGTGAAGGAATCGGCAGCCGAAGTCGGCGGCGTTGCCTTCGACATCAAGGACGTCGAATTGAGCCACGACGGCGAACGCTGCACGTTCGACACCATGCTCAAACTGTTCGGCCTGGAAAGCGAGCCGTCGCTGGCGCAGCTGGCGCTGATCGTGCGCGGCGCCGACACCGCGCGGCCCGATATCGCAGCCGAGGCGGCCGGCCTGCACGCGATTTCGCTCGGCCTGTCGCAGCTTGCCGGCGACGACGATCATGGGCTGCTCGAGCGCGGTTTCATGGTCTACGATGCGCTGTTCGCCTGGCTGCGCTTTGCCGCCGACGAGCGGCACAATTGGCCGGTAAAGGCTGCATGACATGAGCGCCAGTGACTCGGCGGGACCAAAACCGACCTTTGCCGAAGCCTTCAAGGTCTGGTTCAAGATCGGCTGCCTGTCGTTCGGCGGACCGGCCGGGCAGATCGCGCTGATGCATCGCATCGTCGTGGACGAGAAAAAATGGCTGCCAGAAGCGCGCTTCATGCACGCGCTCAATTTCTGCATGCTGCTGCCGGGTCCGGAGGCGCAGCAGCTCGCCACCTATACTGGCTGGCTGCTGCATGGCGTGCGCGGCGGGCTGGCCGCCGGCATCCTGTTCGTATTGCCGGGCGCGGTCGTGATGCTGGGCCTGAGCCTGCTTTACGCACTCGGGCGCGGCGTGCCGGCGGTCGACGGCGCGCTGTTCGGCATCAAGGCCGCGGTGCTGGTGATCGTGGTCGAGGCGCTGATCCGCATCGGCAAACGGGCGCTGAAGACATCGCTGTTGATGGCGCTCGCAGCGCTCGCCTTAATCGGCATTTTCGCGTTCGCACTGCCGTTCCCGCTGATCGTCGCGGCCGCCGCGCTGATTGGCTACCTGGTGGCGCGCCACCACCCGGAACGCATGGGGCTTGCCGCCAAGACCGACGGCGTCACACCCGCCGCCGCCGGGCGCTGGCGGCAAGCGGCGATGGCGACGGTTATAGGTTTGGTTACATGGTGGGCGCCGGTCGTTCTGGTGGTGCTGACGCTGGGGCCAAACCACGTGCTGGCGTCAATTGGCCTGTTTTTTTCCAAACTCGCCGTCGTCACCTTCGGCGGCGCCTATGCGGTGCTGGCCTACATGGCGCAACAGGCAGTGGAGACCAATGGCTGGCTGAGCGCACCGGAAATGGTGGACGCGCTGGGCTTGGCCGAAACCACACCGGGACCGCTGATCCTGGTGACGCAATTCGTCGGCTTCCTTGCGGCATTCCGCGCGCCTGCACCGTTTTCACCGGTCACCGCCGGCGTGCTCGGCGCAGCCTTTACGGTCTGGGTGACATTCGTGCCGTCGATGCTGTGGATTTTCGCCGGCGCGCCATTCATCGAGGAGTTGCGTGGCAATCGGCGGCTGGCCGGCGCGCTCGCCGCCATTACCGCCGCCGTGGTCGGCGTCATCCTCAATCTGTCGGTCTGGTTCGCGCTGCATGTGCTGTTCGGCAAGGTGACCGAAATGCACACTGGCCCGCTACGCTGGTACGCCTTCGATCCGGCCGCGCTCGACAGCCATGTGGCGGTGCTGGCCGCGGTGGCGGCGCTGCTGACGTTCCGCTTTCACCGCAGCCTGATCGAGGTCATCGCCGTCATGGCGCTGCTCGGGATCGTCACGCAATTCTGACGGCCAAACTTAATACACATATTCCTCGAAAATCGGCTCGACCGAGCCTTTCCATTTGCCGTGGAATTTCTCCAGCAATTCCTCCGCCGGCGTCAGGCCGCGCGCGATGCTCTCTTCCAGCGGGCGCAAATAACGCGTCTCGTCGCGGCCATTGCGGTCGAGAATCCTGCGCCGCGCCAGCCCGCGCGCGGAGAGCCGCAGCGTCTCCTGCGCCAGCGTGAGCACGTTGCGGCCGCCGATCTCCGCCTGGAAGCCAAGCCTGGGCACGTCGTCGCGCAACTTCTGCCGCGCAATGGCATTCCAGCCCTTGACCATGTCCCAGCAGGCGTCGAGCACGTCGTCGTCGTACAGCAGGCCGACCCAGAACGCCGCAAGCGAGGGCAGCCGGCGCCACGGGCCGGCATCTGCACCGCGCATTTCCAGGTAGCGCTTGAGCCGCACCTCGGGAAAGATCGTGCTCAAATGATTGGCCCAGTCGGAAATGGTCGGCCGCTCGCCCGGCAGTTCGGCCAGCTTGCCGGCAAAGAAATCGCGGAACGACTTGCCGGACACATCGATATAGCTCTCGCCGCGTTTGATGAAATACATCGGCACGTCGAGCGCGTAATCGACGTAACGCTCGAAGCCCATGCCGTCGTCGAACGCCCAGGGCAGCATGCCGGCGCGTTTGTTGTCGGTGTCGGTCCATATTTGCGAACGAAAGGAGAGAAAGCCGTTCGGCTTGCCTTCGGTGAACGGCGAATTGGCGAACAGCGCGGTCGCCACCGGCTGCAACGCCAGCGACACCCGCAACTTCTTGACCATGTCGGCTTCGCTGGCGAAGTCGAGATTGGCCTGCACCGTGCAGGTGCGATACATCATGTCGAGGCCGTATTTGCCCACCTTCGGCATGTAATTTGTCATGATCTTGTAGCGGCCCTTCGGCATCGTCGGCATGTCGGCGCGCGTCCAGTTCGGCGTCATGCCCATGCCGAGAAAGGCGATGCCCAGCGGCTTGGCCACTTCGCGCACTTGTGCGAGGTGAGACATCAGCTCCGAGCAGGTCTGGTGCACATTCTCGACCGGCGCGCCGGAAAGCTCGAACTGTCCGCCCGGCTCCAGCGAAATGGCGCCACCATGGGTGACGTCGAACATGCCAATGATGTTTTCGCCTTCCATGATCGGGTCCCAGCCGAGCAGATCGTGCAGGCCGACCAGCAGCGCGCGAATCGAGTGCGCGCCGGCATAAGGCACCGGCCGGTGGCCGTTCACGGTGAAGGCGAATTTCTCATGCTCGGTGCCGACGCGGAATTGCGCCTTCGGCTTGCAGCCCGCTTCGAACCAGGCGACGAGTTCGTCGCGGGTCTCGATCGGGGTCATGTCGATCTGGTCACGAGCCATTCGGCGGTCCGGTCACTTCTTGTTTGCCCATGATCTTTTCCGAAAACCGGTAACCACTTTTCGGGATCACGCGCGAAAGGTCGCGACCTTAAACATGGGAAGGCGGAAAGGGCAATGCGAGATGGGGGTCGATTTATTGTGGCGCGGAGGCCGCAGCGCCCACTTTCGCGCCACGCTCGTACCAGCCGCGGCTGCGGTTGACGATGGCGACCACGGTCAGCATGACCGGGACCTCGATCAGGACGCCGACCACGGTTGCCAAAGCGGCGCCGGAATTAAAGCCGAACAGGCTGATGGCGGCGGCTACGGCCAGCTCGAAGAAATTGCTGGCGCCAATCAGGGCGGACGGCCCGGCGACGCAATGTTGCTCGCCGGCCATGCGGTTAAGTACATAGGCGAGGCCAGCATTGAAATAGACCTGGATCAAAATCGGCACTGCCAGGAGAACGATCACCAGCGGTTGCGCCAGAATCTGGTCGCCTTGGAAACCGAACAGCAGGACCAGCGTCGCTAATAGCGCCACCAGCGACAACGGTTGCAGCCTGTCGAGCAGGCTTGCAAGCGCGGCGGCGCCGCCGGTTGCCAGCACGCGGCGGCGCAGCACCTGCGCGACCAGCACCGGAACCACGATATAGAGCACGACCGAAAGCACCAGCGTGCCCCAAGGCACCGTGATCGCCGACAGGCCGAGCAGCAGCCCGACGATCGGCGCAAAGGCGAACACCATGATGGTATCGTTGAGCGCTACCTGCGACAACGTGAAGTGCGGCTCGCCCTTGGTCAGGTGGCTCCAGACGAACACCATGGCGGTGCAAGGCGCCGCCGCCAGAATGATCAAGCCGGCAATGTAGGAGTTGATCTGATCGGGCGGCAGATAGGGCCGGAACAAGTATCCGATGAACAGCCAGCCGAGCGCGGCCATCGAAAACGGCTTCACCGCCCAGTTGATGAACAAAGTGACGCCGATGCCGCGCCAATGTTCACGCACCCGCGCCAGCGCGGCGAAATCGATCTTGACCAGCATCGGCACGATCATCAGCCAGATCAGCGCCGCCACCGGCAAGTTGACCTTGGCGATCTCGGCGCCGCCGATGGCCTGGAATACCTGCGGCATGACGTGGCCGAGCGCGATGCCGGCGACGATGCAAAGCGCGACCCACAGGGTCAGATAGCGTTCAAATGTCGACATGGTGACCTCGGCAACTACCCGCTCGTCCCCGCGAAAGCGGGGACCCAGGGGCAAAAATTACTAACTTTAAGTATGTGGCTCTGGATTCCCGCTTGCGCGGGAATGAGCGGACTTGGTTCGGCACTGCTAGCTCTCCGCCTTCGCCACCACGGTCGCGCCTTCGCTGCGGCCGATCTCTTTCAGCCGCGCGGCCAACACCAGCCGGTCGAGCTTTTCGATCGGCAGCGCCAGCAATAATTCGATGCGCCGCTTGAGCATGCGATAGGCGTCCTTGAACGCCAGCGCGATCTCCGCGTCGGTCCCTTCCGCCGCCGCCGGGTCGGGAATGCCCCAATGCGCGGTAATCGGCTGGCCCGGCCATAGCGGACACGATTCGCCGGCGGCGGCGTCGCAAACGGTGAAAACGAAGTCGAGCTTGGGCGCGTTGCTTTGCGCGAACTCGGCCCAGGATTTCGAACGTAAGCCCGTAATGTCGTAGCCGGACGCGCGCAACAGATCGAGCGCGTAAGGATTGACCCTACCGTTGGGCCGGCTTCCCGCGCTCAAGGGTTTGAACCTGCCGCGGCCCTCGCGACCGAGGATCGCCTCGGCCATGACCGAGCGCGCCGAATTGCCGGTGCAGAGGAACAATACATTGTAGACGCGGTCAGCCATCGACAGTCTCCTTGCCCGCCGGCGCGCAGCACGAGGCAGCAAAATCGTCGACCACCGGGGCGCAGATTTCCGGCCGCCCATTGCAGCAATCGCGCAGCATGAAGTCGATCAAGCCGCGGAAGCCGTCGAGATTGGCGCGGTAGTTCATCGAGCGGCCGTCGCGCGTCACCGCGATCAGACCGCCGCGCATGAGCGCCGCCAGATGCGTCGACATGGTATTGTGCGGCACCTTGCAGAAGGCGGCGACCGCGCCGGCCGGCAAGCCGTTCGGATGCGCGGCAATGAGCTTGCGGAAGGCCTTCAGCCGCGTCGGCTGCGCTAATGCCGCGAAGGCGGCCTGCGATTTGCGAGCGTCCATATGTCGAGACATATCGACATGATATGACAGACGGATGATGGGCGCAAGCTTTACCCTCCCCTAGGGAGCCCAGGGGCCCGCCGCACCCCCGTTCTATTTTCGTTCTTCCCGAATAGCCCCAAATACTCTATGGGATTCCACGCATGCTCGAATTCACGCCCCATCAAGACGAAGCGCTGAAGGCCGTCTCCACCTGGATGAAGGCCAAGCCCGGCGCCAACGGCACCGCCCAGGTGTTCCGCCTGTTCGGCTATGCCGGCACCGGCAAGACCACGCTCGCCACCCACATCGCCGACGACATCGACGGCGAGGTGAAGTTCGCCGCCTTCACCGGCAAGGCGGCGTCCGTGATGCGCGGCAAGGGCTGCCGCGGCGCCTCCACCATCCACAGCCTGATCTACCGGGCGCGCGAGAGCGGCGAGGAAGTGCCGAATTTCGACCTGTGGGAAGAGGCGCCTGCCTCCAAGGCCGAACTGATCATCATCGACGAATGCTCGATGGTCGACGCCGAACTCGGCCGCGACCTGCTGTCGTTCGGCGTGCCGCTCTTGGTGCTGGGGGATCCGGCGCAATTGCCGCCGATCCAGGGCGGCGGATTTTTCACGGAAAGCCAGCCGGACGCGATGCTCACCGAGGTGCACCGGCAGGCGCAAGGCAATCCGATCATCCGGCTGTCGATGGACATTCGCGCCGGCGACTATCTCGAGCCCGGCCGCTACGGCGAGACCGAAGTGGTCGCCAAGGACGATCTCGATCCGGAGCGCGTGCTGAAGGCCGACCAGGTTCTGGTCGGGCGCAATGCCACGCGGCGTGCCTACAATATCCGCATGCGCGAGCGGCGCGGCTTTACCGACAAGATGCCGGAGGCCGGCGACAAGCTGGTCTGCCTGCGCAACAACCGCAAGAAAGGCCTGTTCAACGGCGGGCTGTGGTCGGTGAAGGAACGCGGCGGGCGCAAAAACGGCATCATGACATTACGGCTGTTGCCGGACGACGAAACCGGCATGCGCGGCGTGAAGGTATCGGTGCGGCCGGAATGCTTCAGCGGCGGCATCGAGCAGATCGACTGGCAGCGCCGCAAACCCTATGACGAGTTCGACTACGGCTACGTGCTGACCGTGCACAAGGCGCAAGGGTCGCAATGGGACGACGTGGTGCTGTTCGACGAGAGCTTCGCGTTTCCCGACAGCCGCGAGCGCTGGCTCTATACCGGCGTCACAAGGGCGGCGAAGCGACTGACGGTAGTGATGTAAGAATAGGCCGCGAGGCATTCTCTCTTTCCCTCTCCCCTGGGGGGAGAGGGTGCCCGAGCGAAGCGAGGGCGGGTGAGGGGGCAAGTGCCTATCGAGAGTCACTTTCCCCCCCACCCGGCTCGCGCTTAGCTGACACTCCGCGCGGGGCACCCTCACCCCCCCCGGGCGCGGGCCC
>JBBRAL010000016.1:0-70847 GCA_038206805.1 Hyphomicrobiales bacterium
AATCATGCGGGCGAGCGCAAAGCCGAAGGGCGAGCCGCCCGACAGCACGCCCGCCGCTACTTCGCCTACGGGGATATTGTTGGAGCCGGTAGGTGCCGCGATCGGCAAGTTCCCGGCCGGCTGGCGCGAGCCGATATTGGTTGTGCTGCGGCTGCCGAAGCGATTCCATTGGACGCCAAGCTCGCGGCCCGCGGTGCGTGAAATCTCGATGAAGCGAACCTCCAGCATAACCTGCTGGGGCGATGCGACCGAAACTGAATTGATGATGTCGGGGCCAAACTGGCGCGCAATGGTGACTGCCTTGTCGAGTGTGACGGCATCGCGCACTTCGCCCGAGAGCATAATGCGGCCGTTAACGGCGGCGGCGCTCAAGCCGGAGCCGGGAAAGCGCCGGCGCAATTCATTGGTCAAGCGCGTGACATCATAGCTCACCTCAACGTCGAAAATGCCGACCAGCCTCTTGCCGTCGGCATAGACCGACACGCGGGTGGTGCCGATTTTCTTGGCAAGAATCGAAATCGCGTGATCGGTGAGCGGATTGACGTCGGCAACCTCCGGATCGCCGACCATGACATCGACGAAGCTGGCGTCGGTGCGCACGTCCTGCGACTTGCCGATCGTGACCGTCACCATGGCGGTGCGGCTGCTGCCTTTGATCTGGATGGTGCGCTGCTGGGCATAGGCGTCACCGGCCATGCACAGCATCGCCGCCACCAGCGCTACGCCTAAGGCGATTGCCAGATCGCGCAGCCAATTGCCGCGTTTTGCGGTCCTGTCCGAATGTCCCAAGCTGAACCCGGCGACATATTCGTTTTTATTATTCACGACACTCTCCCCACCCCGTAATTAACGCCACGCCCGGAACTACCGGGCGATTTGCCTCCGTCCAGCTTCGGCCAAGGCCCCATCGCGCTCCTCGACCGGCACTGTGTATGATTGTTTCGACGATGCGCGCGTGACCACCACCGTCGAGGTCGCGGCATTGTCGTCGCCGCTCGCTTCGTTGGTGCCCAAGTCCTTGAGCGTGATCTTGCGCGTCTTCACTTCGGCGGTTTCGCCGGCTTTGCGCAGCAGCAGCGACAGGCTGCCGACCGAAGACGCCAGCCACACCTTCTGGGCCTCGACCGTGTTGACTTCCAGCGTCACCGATTTGGCGACCGACGCCTTGAACGCGCGCTCGTCGGCGGTTTGATCGACCGCCAGCACGCGCGTGTTCTGCAGCACGACTTCGGTGGTGGCCGAACCCTTTTCGAGCTGGCGCGTGAGCACGACGTCGACGTGATCGCCGGGCAGCACGAAGCCGCCGACGCCTTCTACATCGTTGACGCGGATGGTCACCGCCTTCATGCCCGGCTTCACCAGCGCCGACAGGGTCGCGCGCTGGCCGGCGCCGGTGATCTTGAGCGCGAGCACCGGCTCGTTAGCCTCGATCGCGGCCAAAACGACGCGACGGCCGCCGGTCAGGATGTCTTTGATCTTGGCAAACGCCCCGGTCGGCATCGATGCGGCCGGCCACGGCACTTCCTGCAGCATCGCGGCATCGAGCTCGGTGCCGAAGCGCAGCGGCTGTTTGGCGACGACAACTGTTTGCGTCGACTGCGGCTTCTTGTTCGCCTCGAAATTCTTCGCCTGCATGTTGGCCTGGTTGTTGAGCCAGGCCTGGGCGATGAACACGGCGATCAGGCCGAAGACGACGGCAAACCCGATCATGACGATGGTACTGGCACGCACGGCGTTTTGTCCCGTTTGACGCGACCGGAAACTCTCTGGTCTATTCGGGGCAACACTAGAGGTTAGGAAGTATTCAATTGCTAAAATCGCGGGCGCATCTGCGACTATGCTGAAGAGCCCCTGAATTGATATTGTTTACGGTCGGTATCCGAAATCGGATCAACTTTAGAGTAACCTTGCCGGAAATTAACAATACTGTATAGTAACCTCGTCCGGCCAGTAACGATCGATTTAGCCTAACGGCCCGTTGCGCAGCGCAAAGGCCCTGCAAATACGGGGCTGTTGCCCGGGGCCCGGCCGCGCCCGCGGGCGCGGCAAGGTCTTGTCAAGCCTAAAGCAGGGTTACCGGAACAAGCGTCCGGCGTTGCTCGCGCAGTACGGTTGCGGCAACATGCGGGCCAGCGTACCGATGCACCGATCGCCGCCCTCGCCGACGGCGCGGCATGAAGATTCTTCCGGGAGAAGTCGCCGATGTCTAAACCGCGCATTAGCTATATCGACCCTTCGACGGTCAAAGACCCCGCCATGATCGCCGAGTTCGAGCGCTGCGCGCGGGAGGGAACTCCGCGGCCGGAAAGCCAAGCCGTGCGCGCTCATGTGCCGGCTACGTTCTGGTCATTCGCCAATACCTGGCGCGACGTGTTCAAGAACGGCGTCGCCGATCACAAGATCAAGGAGCTGTGCCGCATCTATGTATCGCGCTCGGTGCTGTGCGAGTTCTGCGGCAATCAGCGTTCGATCAAGGCGGCCAAATCCGGCCTCAAAGAGGACGACTATTCCGACCTGATCAATTTCGAGAGCTCGACCCGCTACGACGAGCGGCAAAAAGCCGCACTGTCTTATGCCGAGGCGATCACCTGGGACCTGCCGTGCGACGACGCATTCTGGGCGCGCCTGCACAAACAATTCAACGAGCCCGAACTGGTCGAGATCGGCTATTTCGTCGCCATCACCATGGGACAGCAGCGCTGGCTGCGCACGCTCAACATCGAGCATCACCAGATACTCGCCGGCCAAGACGGCTCGATGGCGCCGGGGTTCGAGACCGAAGACGCGCTCAAGCAATCGAAACAGGCCGCCGACTACTGGGCCAAAGCCAACAGCAAGACTGCCAACAAGCCAGCGACACAGGCCGCCGAGTGACAAGTCAACAAACGGCGGTTTCCGCCACGCAAGCCGCCCCCGCATCGCGCCCAGCCGGCGCAGAGCCTCGCATTCGCGTCAGGGGCCTGGCCAAGAACTACGGCACGCTCGAAGTGTTCCGCGGCATCGACTTCGATGTCGGCGAGCGCGAGATTGTCGCCATCGTCGGCCCCTCCGGCTGCGGCAAGACGACGCTGCTGCGCTGCATCGACGGGCTGCTGCCATTCGATGGCGGCGAAGTGCTGGTCGGCGATCAGCGCGTCACCGAGCCGATCGCCGGCGTCGCCATGGTGTTCCAGCATTTCGGCCTGTTTCCCTGGAAGACAGTTTACGAGAACGTCGCCTATGGTCTGCGCATGGCCGGCGCGCCGAAGCCTGAGATCGACCGCAAGGTGCCCGAATTCATCAAGCTGGTCGGTCTCGCCGGCTTCGAAAAAGCCTTCCCCTACCAGATGTCGGGCGGCATGCAGCAGCGCTGCGGCCTGGCCCGCGCGCTCGCGGTCGGCCCCAATGTGCTGCTGATGGACGAGCCGTTCGCCGCAGTCGACGCGCAGACCCGCGAAATCCTGCAATTCGAGCTGTTGCGCATCTGGGAAGAGCGGCCAACTGCCATGGTCTTCGTCACCCATTCGATCGAGGAAGCGGTGCTGCTCGGCCACCGGGTGATCGTGCTGAAGGGGCGCCCCTCGAGCATCCATGAGACCATCACCATAGATCTGCCGCATCCGCGTACCAGGGAAACGCTGCGCTTGCCGCGCTTCGCCGAATTGCGCGAGCAGGTTTGGGGCACGCTGATGCGGGAAGCGCGCGAAGCCGAATTCGTTCTCGAACGTTGAAATAAGAAAAGCTCAGACAATAGGGAGGATTCCATGATCCGCAGAAGCTTCAATTTGATGGCCGGCGGCGCCCTGCTGGCCGCGGTTCTGATCGGCGCCGGCCCCGCGTCGGCGCAAGAAAAGAAGATCAGCATCGCCACGCCGGGCATTCCGCCGATCTTTTCCGTGACCATCGCCTTCCTGGCCGAGAAGCAGGGCTTCTTCAAGAAGCACGGCGCCGATGTCGTCATCCGGCCGTTCGACAACGGCACCGCCGCCGCGCGCGCGGTGGTCGCCGGCGATGTCGACATGGCCTGGTCGCCGACGCCGCCGGTGATCAACCAGATTTCCAACGCCGGCGTGCCGCTGGTGGCGGTCTACGGCATGCCGAATCCGGACTGGGTCATCGGCACCACCGAAGCCGGCAAGACCTGCAAGGATATCGCCGGCCAGGAAGTCGGCGTCGACTCGGTCGGCGGCGCGCGCTCCGTGGCGCTACGCTCGATGCTTACCGGCTGCCCGGGCGTCAAGCTCGAGGACACCAAACAGGTCGCGCTCGGCTCAAGTTCCGGCACCGCCATGATCGCCGGCAAGCTGCAATACGCCGTGCTGCATCTCGACGATCTGGCCGAGATCGAAGCGCAGGGCAAGAAGCTGCATATCCTGCTCGCGCAGAAACAGACCAATCCGACCAGTCACTATCTGATGCTGGTGGTGCGCAAGGACAACCTCGCGAAGAACCGCGACGCGATCGTGCGCACGGTTGCCGGCATGATCGAGGCCGCGCATTTCATGCAGGACCCGAAGAATGCCGACGCGGTCGCCGACGCGGCCGCCGGCACCGGCCACACCAAGGAAGTCAACAAGGCGGCGCTCAAGCAGTTCCTCGCCATCGACTTCTGGGCGGCCAAGGACGACGGCTTGCCGCGCAGCAAACTTGAGGCTACCGCCAAGCTGATGAAGAAGATCGGCGCCATCAAGTCCGACTAGGAGCCGGTGACGTACGACAACCTGGTCGATACCAGTGTCTGGAAAGACGCCAACGCGATGGTGAAGTAGTTTCTGTTTCAAGTCGCACGCTACGCTTCGCTTCACCTCTCCCATAGGGAGAGGTCGGATCGCGAAGCGAGCCGGGTGAGGGGTTACGGCTCATCGAGAGACAGTTGCCCCCTCACCCCAACCCTCTCCCCCCAGGGGAGAGGGAGTTCCGCCGAATTCGCCGCGCCGCTGAATAGAACGAGCAATTCTTTGCAAACCAGCATCCGCCGCCACGCGCCGTTCTGGATCAGCATCTTCGCCGGCATTGCGCTGTGGGAGATCGCCGGGCGTTCGACCAGCGCGGCCTTCATGGTGCCGTTCTCGGAAACGCTGGTGCGGCTGTGGCAACTCGTCACGACCGGGGAATTCATCGCGCAGTTCTTCGATTCGGCCGAACTATTCCTGACCGGCTTTGTGCTAGCGCTCGCCGTCGGCATGCCCCTCGGCCTGCTGCTGGCGCGCGTGCGGGTGCTGCGTATCGGCATCGAGCCCTACATCATGACGCTCTACGCCACGCCAATGGTGGCGCTGATCCCGTTCATCCTGTCGATGATGGGCTTCGGCTTCGCGCCCAAGGTGCTGGTGGTGTTCCTGTTCGCGGTTTTTCCCGTGCTCTACAACACGGTGGAAGGCGCCCGCAGCATCAAGCCCGAGCTGATCGAGGTTGCGAAATCGTTCCGCTCTAATGAATGGTCGCTGTGGCGCGAGGTTCTGCTGCCCTACACCCTGCCCTATTCGATGACCGGCGTACGCCAGGCGATCGGCCGCGCGCTGGTCGGCATGATCGCGGCGGAGTTTTTTCTGTCCTCGACCGGGCTGGGCCAGCTCATCATGAGCGCGTCGCAGAATTTCGACACCGGCGGGGTGTTCGCATCGATCCTGGTGATCGGGCTGATCGGCGTCGGCCTGATGCGGCTCGGCTTAAAGATCGAGCAGCATTTCGCGCGCTGGAGGCAATAGCGCATGACTGAGCAGGCCATCGGCACCTCGATTCCCTTGTCGACCGCGCCCAAGCCGTCACCGCTGGCCGCGCGCATGTCCGGCACGTTCGCGCCGCGCCTGATCGCCGGGCTCGCGATCCTGCTGCTGTGGGAATTCGTGGTGCGCGCCTTCGCGCCGGCCTATGTCGCCAAGCCGACCACGGTGATCATGGCGATCCCGCGCGTGATCGTGGACCCGGCCTTTCAGGTCGCCACCGGCGTCACCTTGGCCGCGGTGGCCGAAGGCCTCGCCGTCGCGCTGCTGTTCGGCACAATCATCGGCCTGCTGATGGGACGCAGCCCGATGTTCGAGCGCGCGATCCGGCACTACGTCAACGGCTTCTACGCCGTGCCGATGATCGTCGTGCTGCCGCTGTTCTCGCTCTGGTTCGGCTATTCCGGCGCCACCCGCATCGCCACCATCATCTTCGCGGCGATCTTTTCCATCATCATCAATGTCGCCGATGGCGCCCGCTCGGTGCCGCGCGAATATCTCGAAGTCGCGCGCTCGTTTCGCTCGAACCGTCTGAGCGTGCTGATCGGGATCGTGCTGCCGGCGTCGCTACCGTATTTGCTGGCCGGCTTCCGGCTCGCCGCCGGGCGCGCGCTGATCGGCGCGGTGGTGGCCGAGTTCTTCATCTCGGTGGGCGGGCTCGGCTATTACATCCTCTTCAATTCGCGCACCTATCACCACAACGAGGCCTTTGTCGGCGTGCTGCTGCTGGCCGGTTTCGGCGTCGGCTTCGAACTGCTGGTGAACTGGAGCACGCGGCATTTCATGCCGTGGTACCGCCGGGGCGATAAAAGCTGACCGATGAAATCGCCTCTAGTCATTCCGGGCCGGCCGAAAGGCCGAACCCGGAATCCAGATGCGAGAACTGAATTTGTTTCTGGATTCCGGGTTCGCGCTAACGCGCGCCCCGGAATGACCAATGAGTGAAGGAAAACCCCATGTCATCCGACCCTATGCTGAAGGCCGCCATCGCGCATTGGGGCCCGCGCTTCGTTGCCAATGGTGTCGTGCTGACCGATTTCGAGGAAGTCACCGCTTCTATGACTTCTTATAACTATTGGTGCCGGGCCTGGTCGGCGCGCGCCGCGCACCACGAGCAGCTTGGACGCCAGGCGCTGGCGCAAAAGCATTTCCTCACCGCCGGCGAATGCCTGCAGCGGGCCGGCGTCTACTACCACTTCGCCTCGTTCCTGTTCGTCAACGACGTGGCGCAGATGAAGGTCGCGCACTTAAAGCAAATCGAGTGCCGCCAGGCGGCGCTGCCCTATCTCAATCCGCCCGGCGAGCGCGTCGAGATTCCGTATCAGGGCAAGTGGCTGGCCGGAATTTTGCGTAAGCCGGCCGGCATCGAAAAGCCGCCGGTGGTGGCGATGGCGGTCGGGCTCGATTCGACCAAGGAGGAAACCGACGCCTACGAGGCGCCGTTCCTGGCGCGCGGGGTGGCGACGCTGGTGTTCGAAGGGCCCGGCCAGGGCGAGGCACAGTACGAATTTGCAATTCGCGGCGATTACGAAGTGCCGGTCAAGGCCGTGCTCGACTATGTCGCGACGCGGCGCGACCTCGACAGCGCCCGCATCGGCATGTGGGGCGTGAGCCTGGGCGGCTATTACGCGCCGCGCGCGGCGGCCTTCGACAAGCGCATCAAGGCCTGCATCGCGCTCGGTGGCCCGTTCAACTGGGGCGCCGCCTGGGACGGCCTGCCGGAACTGACGCGCGAAGCGTTCCGCGTGCGCAGCCACTGCAAGACCGACGAGGACGCGCGCAAGAACGCCGGAACGCTGTCGCTCGAAGGCATCGCGGGCAATATCACCTGTCCGATTTTCATCGTGAACGGAAGGCTCGACCGTATCGTGCCGGCCGCCGACGCCGAGCGGCTGGCGCGCGAGGTGAAGGGCCCGGTCGAGCTGATGATCGTCGAGGACGGCAACCATATCGCCACCAACCGCGCCTATCGCTGGCGTTCGCAGAGCGCGGATTGGATGAAGGAGCAGTTGGGGTAGCGCCGACGCGCGGACCCGTTGGCGGGCATGACATCAGAGTTGAACAAATCCCCGCGGAATCGAATGTAAGCGCTCGATGCCGCTGTCCGTAATCGCCACCAACTCCCCGGTCTGTACGCCGGCTTGGCCGTCGCGCGTTACCACATTGGGCTGAATCACCACCGTCTGCCCGACGCGGAACGGCGTCTCCGGCACCGGCCCGGCCGGCCGGCTCTTGCTGCCGAGGATCGGCGGCAGATAACCGCCGCCATAGCCGTGCAGCAGGTCGTCGATAATGGTGAAGCCGGCGTCCTCAATCGCGCCGGAGGCTTCGATCACCTGCGCCGGCGTGGCGCCGGCTTTGAGTACCGCGGCAATGGCGTCGAACGCGGCATCGGCGGCGGCGTGCAGCTCGCGATAGAGCTTGCTCGGCTCGCCCAGCGCGAAGCTGCGCAGCACCTGCCCAGGATGCTCCCAGAACGCCGCGCTGATCTCGGCCACCAACACGTCGCCGGCCTGCACACGCCGCGTGCTCGGGAATTGCCGCGGCACGGCAAGGTCGGGCGAGCTCATCGAGGTTGTGCCGATGTAGTGAATGACATTGACCGCGCCTTGCGACACGTAGGCGCGCTCGACCATGTCGCCGAGCTGGCGCTCGTTCAGACCGGGTTTGACGCCGTCGCGCAGCGCTGCCATGCCGAGATCGCTGAAATGCGCGCCGATGCGCAGCCAGTCCAGTTCCTCCGCCGACTTCACCTGCCGCAGGCGGATGTAATCGCGATTAAGGCTTTTCAGTTTACCGAAGCGTGCCGACAGGGCGGCGTGCTGCTCGGCGTTGACCGGACCGAGCGTTGCCACACGGGTTTCGCGCGCCCCGCGCTTGGCCAGCGCGTCGATGGCGGCGGCGATTGATGACTCGCCGCCCCAGGCCACCTCGGCCTTGTCGGCGAGCAGCCGCGCCTGCGGCGCATGGTTGACATATTGCACGAACAACGCGTCGCGCTCGCGCGGCGACATGACACCGACGGCCTCGGCGGTGACCGGCCATTGCGTCAGCCACTGCACCGCCGAGCCGAAACGATTGGCGCCGCAGAACACGAGATGATCGCACTCTGCGCGCGCCAGCAATTCCTCCACCGCCGCGCGCCGGCGCGCCATCTCGGGCTCGGAAAAGCGCGGATAGGGCGCCTCGACAATGCGGGCGAGGTGGCGAGGGAGAGTGGTCATAGCGTTGAGCCTATCACGCGACCGTCATCCTGAGGGGCGCGCGAGAATAGCGAGCGCGCCTCGAAGGAGGCGGTCGCGCCGTAGCCCTTCGAGGCTCGCCCGGCTTCGCCGGGCTCGCACCTCAGGGTGACGGCGCTAAGCCTTCTTCGGCAGCGCCACAATCATGTCGAGCTCGACGCGCGCGCCGGGCGACGACAACTGGTTGATGCACACCGTGGTCGAAGCCGGCCGCCAATCGCCGAAATATTTTCCCATGGTGGCGTGCATGCGGTCGGCGTCGCGGAAGTCGGTCAGATATTTCGTGATCTTCACCACGTCGCGCCAGCTAGCGCCGGTATAGTCGAGAATCGACTTGATCGATTCCATGGCCCGGGTGGTCTGCTCTTCGATCGAGTGCGGCTGCACGTGCTCCTCATCGACATGCGGATGCTTGTGGTAGAGCGGCGAGGCGGTGGCGCCCGACACAAACATCAGGTCGCAGGCGCCGACGATATGCACCGCCGGCGCATAGGGCATGGTGTGCGCCTCCTCCGGTTTGGGATGCACGGGATCGAGCTTGAAACTTCGCGGCTTGGGACTAACGTTCATGGCAGCTCTCCTTGCGGTTTTTCACGGTGAATTCAATCGGTGCGCCAGTTGCCGAGCGAGGCATCGACGGCGTCCTGCACCTTGGTGACGACAATGCCGAGCACGGCCAGCACGATCAGCACAGCGAAGACCTGTTCGGTTTCCAATATCTGGCCGGCGAGATAAAGCCGGGCGCCGAGACCGGTCTTGCCGACCACCATTTCGGCGGCAACGACCAGGATGATCGAAACGCCGAGCCCAAGCCGGATCCCGGCGAAGATGGACGGGATCGCGCTCGGCAGCAGCACGCGGCGCATGATTTGCTGCGGCGTAGCGCCGAGATCGCGGGCGGCCAATACCAGGCCCGGATCGCACTGGCTGACGCCGAGCACGGTATTGATGACGATTGGAAATATCGCGCCGAGAAAGCTGATGGTCAGCATGAACGGCCCGCCGGTGCCGAGCCAAATGATCAGCAGCGGAATCAAAGTGACTTTCGGCAACGGGTAAAGCGCGGCGATGAACATGTCCGCCACCGCGCGTGTCCGGAACGAAGTCGCAATCCAGAGGCCGAGCAGCGTGCCGGCGACCAGGGCGATGGCAAAACCGGCGAATATGCGCCAGAGCGTGGCGCCCAGATCGATCGTCAAACCGCCGCTGCCGAACAAGTAGACGAGCGCGACCACAATCTGCGAGGGGCGCGGCAGGTAAAGCGCGGATACGCCGGTCAGCCGCGCGACCGCTTCCCAAAACAGCAGCACCAGCGCAATCGAGCCCCATCCCAGCACGCGTGGGTCGTCAAACGGGGACCATGCCGGAACGGCGCTCGCGCGCACGGGCGTTGCGGCCTTATTGTCCTTGGCGCGCGGCGGCATATTCATGGTCAATCGCCTTCGCCGCTCATCATGGCCTGCATCACTTCGTCGCGCAGCAGGCCATAGATACGGTCGAACAGCGCGGCAAATCCGGGATCGCGCGTGCTCGCCATGCTGCGCGGCCGCGGCAGCTCGACGTCGATGCGGGCGGCGATGCGCCCGGGGCGCGCCGTCATCACCAAAATCGTGTCGGCCAGCAATATGGCTTCCTCGATCGAATGGGTGACCAGAACGGCGGTGGTGCCGCTGGTTTCG
The DNA here is from genome assembly GCA_038206805.1 of Hyphomicrobiales bacterium. Classification (GTDB taxonomy): domain Bacteria; phylum Pseudomonadota; class Alphaproteobacteria; order Rhizobiales; family Xanthobacteraceae; genus Pseudolabrys. Next base: position 10,624 of record JBBRAL010000016.1, read on the forward strand.
ACCAGACGCGCCAGTTGCTCCTGCAATACCAGCCGGGTCTGCGCGTCGAGTGCGCCGAACGGCTCGTCCAGCAGCAGGACTTCCGGCTCCATCACCAGCGCGCGGGCGAGACCGACGCGCTGGCGCATGCCGCCGGAGAGCTGGCGCGGGTAGCGATGCTCGAAGCCGGTCAAATCCACCGCAGCAATCGCCCGACGCACGCGGGCGTCACGCTCGGCCCGCGCCACGCCGGCGAGATCGAGGCCGAAGGCGACATTGTCCATGACCGTGAGCCACGGGAAGAGATTGAACGCCTGCCATACCGTGGCCATGGCCGGCCGTGCCGTGACGCGGCCGTCCGCATGTTCGACAAATTGCAGCCGGCCGCGCGTCGGATCGAGGAAACCGCGCGTGATCTGCAGCAGCGTGCTTTTGCCGCAGCCGCTCGGACCGATCAGCGCGGTGACCTTGCCGGGCTCGAACCGGCAGCTTACCGCTCCCAGCGCCACCGTCGGCGCGGCCGAGGCAGGCGCGAAGGTCAGCCCAATATCCTCGAACTCGATCGCGACCGCCGGCATGCCCATCGGCGGCGATCAGATGAATGGATTGTTCTTGCTCAGCCTGGCGTCGGCCTCCACCGCCGGCGACAGATCGAACAGTTGCTCCTTCGTGACCGTCGCATTCACCAGCTTGATCTGATTCCAGAACTTGCCCTGGGCCATACACGAATCGACATTGGGCATGCCCTTTTCATCGAACCAGGTCCAACGCGGCGCGGCCAAACCGATCAGCGGCGCCGGCACCTTGGTGGCCTCGGAAACGATCTTGATCACGTCGGCATCCTTGGCCGCCGCCGCCTTGTTGAACAGCCGTCCGGTGTGCGTGTGCACCATGGCAAAGCGCGTGGCGGCGGATTTATTTGCCGCCAGGAATTTGGACGACATCACCCAGCAGGCGAGCTGCGCGTTCGGCTCGATATCCGAGCCGGCGCCGATGATTTTGCCGACCTTGTTCTTTTCGGCGAGGAACGCGAGCGGCACCGGAATATTGGCGGCGTCGGCCTGCCCGACCCCCATCAGCTTGATCATATCCGGATAGGGCATGCCGCTCGACCAGTTGAGGTCGCTCGCCGGATTGAGACCCGCCTTCTCCGCGGCGCGGCCGAACAGGTACTGGTCGATGCTGCCGGGGGCCTGGATGGCGATCTTCTTGCCCTTGAGCATTTTGGCCTTGTCGACCGAGGTGAAGCCAGCTTCGTGCATGGCATTGCTGGCTACAATGGTCATCGAACCGGAGCCCGGCTTTTCGATACCGCGATCGAGAATGAGCTTGTAGGGCGCGCCTTTGGACACGGCGTTGAAAAGACCGGCATTGAGCGTGGAGGCGGTGAGATCGAGCTCGCCCGCGACTAGCGCGGGCATCGCCAGCGCGCCATCGGCAAAATAGTGCAGTTCGACGTCGAGATTGACCTTGTCGAAGAACTTCCTTGCTTCGGCAATGAAGATCGGGCCCGACGAAATAAGCCGAACCAGACCGACGCGAATCTTGGTGCGCGGTTCTTGCGCCCGCAACCGTCGCGGAAATGCACTGGTCAGACCGACCGCGGCGGTTGCGCCGAGCAAATGGCGACGATCAATGGACATAGGCATGATTTTCTCCCGAAAATATTTGTGCGGCTTGCGCTTAGCGTAGCAACAACGATGCCGAGCGGCAACGGCGCGCGTCCGTCTCCGGTATACCAGGCATGTGCTTGATCGGATGGCGCAAACCGCTAACGTGCGCCCACACGTGACAGGGGAAAAGCATGCCCTCTACCATCCTCGATTCCGCGGTATTCCGCGACATATTCACCACGCCCGCGATGCGGGCCGTGTGGTCCGACGAAAACCGCGTGCAGAAATATCTCGACTTCGAGGCGGCGCTGGCGCGCGCGCAAGCGAGGCTCGGCATCATCCCAAAGGAAGCAGCCGAGGAAATCGTGCGCCACTGCGACGCCAAGAATATCGACATGGCGAAGCTCAAGGAAGCGACCGAGCGCATCGGCTATCCGGTGCTACCCGTGGTGCAACAGCTTGTGAAGCTGTGCAAGGACGGCCTCGGCGAATGGAGCCACTGGGGCGCCACCACGCAGGACATCACCGACAGCGCCACCGTCATGCAGATCCGTGAGGCGCTCGACATCGTCGAACGGGAAATCGACAGCATTGCCGATGCGCTGGCCGCGCTGGCAAAAAAATACCGCGACACGCCGATGGCCGGCCGCAGCAATCTGCAACAGGCGGTGCCGATCACATTCGGCTACAAAATGGCCACCCTGCTGGCCGGTTTCGAACGCCACAAGCAGCGCCTGAGCGAACTTAAGGCCCGAGTGCTGGTCGGCGAATTCGGTGGCGCCGCCGGCACGCTGTCCTCGCTCGGCAAGGAAGGACTGAAATGTCAGGTCGAACTGTGCAAGGAGCTTAAGCTCGGCCAGCCGGCGATTTCCTGGCATACGGTGCGCGACTGCATCGCCGAGGTCGGCTGCTTCCTCGGGCTGGTCACCGGCTCATGTGGCAAAATCGCCTTCGATGTAAAACTGCTGATGCAGACCGAAGTCGAGGAAGTCTACGAGCCGTTCCACGAAGGGCGCGGCTCGTCCTCGACCATGCCGCAGAAGCGCAACCCGATTTCGTCGGTCTACATCACCGCGCAGACCGCGATGGTGCGGCAACTGGTGGCGGCGCTGCTGGAAGCGATGATCGAGGATCACGAACGCTCGACCGGCCCGTGGGAGATCGAATGGATCGCGCTGCCGGAAATCTTCATGCTGGCGGCCGGCGCGTTGGCGCAGACGCGCTTCATGGTGAGCGGCTTGCAGGTGAACGAAACCAAGATGCGCGACAATCTCGATATCACCAAGGGCCTGATCATGTCGGAGGCGGTGATGATGGGCCTGGGGCCGACGCTCGGCCGCAACCGCGCGCACGATCTGGTCTATGACGTCTGCCGCCAGGTGGTGAAGACCGGCCGTCCGCTGATCGATCTGCTGGCTGAAGACAAGGAAATCGGCAAGCACGCCACGCGCGCGCAACTTGAGAAGATGGTCGATCCGGCGAATTATCTCGGCGTTGCCGGTGAGATGGTGGATCGGGTGCTGGGGATGCGGGGGGATTAAACGCCGTCGTCCCGGCCAAGCGCTCTTGCGCGAGAGCCGGGACCCATACTCCGCAGTTTTTCGATAGCGCACGGCGTATGGGTCCCCGCTTTCGCGGGGACGACAACTAACTATCTGCCGGCATCGTCTTCCAGATCGCCAGCGCCACCGCGAGCGTCGCCGCGCCGATCATCAAAAAGAGCACCGGCACCGTGACGCCGAATTTCTGCATGGCCGCCACCGCAACCGTTGCACCGGTCATGAAGGCCGCGTTGAGCACGTTGACGGCGGCGACCGTGCGCGCGCGGTAGTCGGCGCCGGCCCAGGCCTGCACCGCGGCGAAAGCCGGCACGATGAACAGTCCGCCGGAAACGGCCAGACCGGCGAGATCGATCGCAACGCGAATGCCGAGCAGCGAAGAAAAGACGGCGCCGGGCGCTTGCGGTACCGGCGCCGGCGCGACGCCGAACGTCGCTAGCCCGAGATCGAACGCGAACAAAGCCAACAGCACGCAGCCTGCGAGCGTGGTCTTGAGCACGATGCGTCCGCGCGCGATCGCCGCGGCCAAGGCCGAGCCGGCGCCGACCGCGATCGAGAACAATGCGAGATAGGCAGTGACGGTGTCCTCGTTGCCGCCGATCAGCGTCTTGATCAGCGGCGGCAACAGCGACAGCACGACGATGCCGGTGAGCCAGAACCAGCTTGTCACCATGGCGCCCCACCACAGCCTGCTGTCCGCGCGAAGATGCCGGATCATCCTGGCGGTCGATGACGCGATGTTGACGGCGATTTTCAGATGCGGCGCGCCTTGCCCGGTCGGCGGAATGAGCAGCGCCGACAGCCAGCAGGCCACGGCAAACCCCATGACCAGCGCGGAGAACGCCGCGACGTCGCCGCCGCCGCGCGCCGCCAGGCCGCCAACGATGGTGCCGCTGAGGATAGCGATGAAGGTCGCGCCTTCCACCAGCGCGTTGCCGGCGGGCAATTGCTCGCGCCGCAAATGGTCAGGCAGGATTCCGTATTTGATCGGTCCGAACAGCGCGGCGATCACCCCGAAGCCGGCCAGCGCAATAAACAGGATCGGCTCCGATTGACGCCAATAACCGGCCACCGCAATGCCGGCGACAAAGATCTCGGCGAATTTCAGCCATTGCGCGACCCGCGCCTTGTCGTAGCGGTCGGCCAGTTCGCCGCCCAGCGCCGAGAGGAAAAAATACGGCGCGATGAAGATCGCGCTGGCGAGCGTGATGAGGGCCGCGCTTTCGGCCGTGCCGGAGCGGAACAAAATCAGGAACACCAGCGCGGTTTTTAGAAAATTGTCGTTGAATGCCGCGAAGAACTGGCACCAGAACAGTGGCGCGAAGCGCCTCGACAGTATCAGGGGCGGCGGCAGATTTTGGTGCGGCAGATCTTGGTGTGGCAAGTTTTGGGGCGGCATGCCTTGGTATTATGGCAAAGTTCCACTGCCGATGGATGGCCTTGCCGCAATAAAAAATCGGGCGGCCTGCTGGCCGCCCGAGAGGTTGCTACCGAGGACCAATGTTACAATCGATGGCGCAAATTGCGTACAGGCTTGGCTTTCTTTTGGGATTCCAGAACGATTGCTCCCAGAGCTAACGCGAGAGCAATGCTGACGGTGACGGAGAACAGGGAGATCCACATGGCGTAGCCTCCTCGTTAGCGCGATCGGGGCGCGCGCGGGACGTCTGGACGGAAGCAACGCACAGACACCATTCCAGTTCCTAGGTTCCCCGGCTCAAATAAGGCGGTTTGGTGATTTTTGCCTGTCGTGGAACAATAAAAATTATATGTAATTGCGAATCATCGCGGATTTAAAACTGCGATTACAGCCGGATCGAGGATTGCAGGTCGGCCAGCAGAATGCGCAGGTCGAGTTCCCGGAACTCGAGATAGATTTTTCGCAGCCAGCGTTGCAGCTCGATATGCACGTCGAGCGGAATATCCTTGGCATTGGCCAGCCGCGAATCCGAAAACGAGAACGGCGGCTTCTCGATATATTTGCGCAAGCCCGGCGCCAGCACGGGAAATCTCACCAGCGCCGCGCTACTGCCGGCGGTCGGATATTTGTCCCGATGCTGCGCTGGACCGAGTATTTCATTGTGCACCGGCGTCAGCATGGCCTGCGGCCAGCGGCTGTGCAGGCTGCGGTAGGCCTCGACCGAGGTGCGGTCCGGCGTGATCACGAACAGGACGGCCGGCGCTAAGCCGCGGCGGCGCGCTTCGTCGGCAAAGCCGATTCGATGGGCCAGCATAAAGAACGCTTCGAACGATTCGTGACCGAGATCGACGATCTTGGTGGTGTTATCGTCGACGACGAGGCGGTCGAACAACAGCATCTGCCCCTGGATGCCGTCGATCTCCGAGGTCTTGGTGCGCGCGGGCAAAAACTCGGCGAGCCTGCCCTCGCCCGAATTGAGATCGTAGGCCGTCACCGAACGGCCCTCGTGCATATGGAAATCGGCGAGCAGCCGCGCCAGCAGGGTCTTGCCCACGCGCGGACGCGGCGACGCGACGATGGTGATTGAATTGCGGAACGCCATCGAATGGCACGCAGCTTTCCATTGTCATGGCCGGGCCTGTCCCGGCCATTTCGCTTAGAGGCCATTGTGCCGGACTAAGCGGGGTCACCAGAACGAGCGCGTTGACGACAATCAGAGTGCTGCCCGGGCTTCGGAGCAAATACTGTCGGACCCAGCTAGCCGGCAGCCTGGCGGACGTTGCTTTCCATCTTCGGCGAGACCAGGTCGACTAGCTTGACCCGGTCGTATTCGCCCCAGACATTTCCGAGCCAATGGCGGACATAGCCGCGCAGAACGAATGAATAGTTGGCCGGCTCGCTCTTGGCGTTCTTGTTGGCGATGAACGAAACATAGGGCACGCCGGCCACTTCCACCTGCTCGCAGGCCATCTCGTTGAGCTTCGGAATGACGATTTCCTCGGCGCCCTTGATCTGCTTGAAATAGGAATTGTAGGTCGCGGGATCCCACTCGAAGAACGAAGTGTCGTTGATGTGGTTTTTCACCAGGTAATAGCTGGCGTCGCCGACGAAGCGCGCGGTCTCGGCGATCTCCTCAAGCGAAGTGATCGAGGGGCCGAGGATATGAAACACCGCGAAGGTGATCTGGCCCTTCTTGGCCGATTCGATGAAGCCGATATCGCTCAGCGCCTGCAAGGTGGACGACAGCAAGCCGGCGCGCACATCGATCACCGTCACCTTGGCTTCGGCGTCGCCCAGCGTATCGAATATCTTCATCTGGTCGGAGACCAAGTTCACATCGACGACTTCGGTGACGCCGGGGTGGAAACGCTTGAGCGTGCCGCGCGGCGACTCGGTATCGAATGCGCGTGTCGGCGTTTTGTTGGCGTCGAAATAATCGAGCAGAGTGCGGGCGACGGTGGTCTTTCCGACGCCGCCCTTATCCGCACCGACGAGAATGACAGCAGGTTTGGCCATGGCACTACTCTATGAAACTGGGTGATACTGACGCGGTTTCACGCCTTCGACAGGTATCTTACTACGTTATCGGCGGGGGAGAATGACAGTATTATTCTTTTGCCGGTGCGCAAATCTTGGTTTGGAACCAAGGTTCCCGATCGTCGGAATATGCCGTAATTGCGATAATTAAACCGATAATACAACGCCAAAGGAGGCCACGCGTGGCGACGATATTCAACCAAAACACCGTGACGGCCGAGCCGGGCGGCAACGGCGCCGCCCGCCAGCGCCTGCTGACCGAGGCGCGCCTGCCCGGGACCGGCATCCTGCTCGACCGCCTGACGCTTGCACCCGGCGGCGAGGCGCGGCTGACCGTACCGGCGACCAGCGTCGCCTGGCTACAGGGGCTCGACGGACAAGCGCTGCTCACGCACGGCGACGCCAGCGAGATGCTGACGGATGCTCATGTCGCATTCCTGGCGCCCGGCTTTTCCGCCGCGTTGAGCGCCGAACACGGCGCCGCGCTGCTGTATGGGGAAATTCCCAACGCCGCGCGCTTCGATGCGAATTTCAGGCAAAACCCGCCGCCGTTCCGGCTGGCGGATTGGACGCGCGAGCCTGTGCTCGATTCCGAGCATGACGCGCGCAAGCGCATTTATCTGGTGACGCCGAAACTGTTCGGCACCAAGGCGGTGAAAGGCGAGATGATCATTTATCCGCCCGGCACCGCGGCCGCCAATCATCATCACGAAGGCGCCGAGCATTTCATGTATGTGCTGCGCGGGCGCGGCACCGTCTATGCCAACGAGAAGCCCTTTCCGGTCGGCAAGGGCGACGTGATCTATTACCCCGACCGCGAGCGGCATTACCTCGAAGCGGCTCAAGACGAGGAACTGGTGTTCGCGGAGTTTTTCGCGCCGGCCGAATTCAAGACCGTGTGGGTGGACGACAGCCAGATTTGCACCTGGAACCCGACCGGCCGCGACATTCGCGGGCGACAGCCGGCGCGCGAGATCAAGGCGCACAGTTCGGCGGAGGTGCTTAGCCCGGGGGATGTATAGTTGAACGCCCGCCTTCGCTAAAGCTTCGGCGGGCAACCTTCGCGGAACTAAGGGTGGCTTGCCAACCGAAGCGGCCTTGGCCGCGAAGGTTGGTGCCGGCGGAGGGATTTGAACCCCCGACCACCCGCTTACGAAGCGGATGCTCTACCGCTGAGCTACGCCGGCAAGTGCATGATCCCGAAAAGTGGGAACCGGTTTTCGGATAAGATCATGCGCAGTCACTCAAAGCCGCGCAACTACTATCGGCGCGGGGCGGTCTTGGCAAGCAAGCAAAATCAGCGAAACAACTGCTTGATGCGCTGCCAGGCATCGCTGGCCGGCGGCGACGACGGTTCCAGCACCGGATCGGCGTCCAGGCCGGAATCGAGGCCCGGATCGTCCGGTGCGTGCACCAGCGGAATCACCGCCTCGACCAGCTTTGTTTTCGACGCCGTTTTGGCGGTGGATTTGGCACCAGACTTTGCCGCGCTTTTGGCCGGTTTGCCCGCCGGTTTTTCCGCCAGCGGTTTCGGCGTTATCTCCAATTCGACCGCCGCCTGAACTTCGCGATCCGATGCCGGCGCCTCGACCGGCTTGGCGGCAGGCGCGGCGGCAAACTCGATCACCGGACGGCTGACGCCGATCTCGGCCAGCGGCAATTTCCATTCGAATCCGTCGAGCCGCCCGTTGGGCGACACCGGCAGCCAGTTCTCCGACACCACCCCGTCCGCCGTCCACACCGGATCGCCGGAGGCGCGCATGGCGCGGCTCATCCATTCGCGCACGCGGCCCTCGTCGCCGTGCTCGGTCTCCTCGATCTCCGCCATCAGGGTGGCGACGCGCCGGGTCGGCGCCGACAGATAGGGCGCCAGCGCTGAGCGCGCCAGACCAAATTCGCGCGCATCGAGCGCGGCGCGCGCCACAGCAATAGCGCCTTCCAGCTGGCCCGGCACCTTGTCGGCCAGCGTCTGCATGCGCGCCAGCCGGATGCGCGCGCTGTCGCCGGGGCGCAAGTTTTCATAAGCGGCGGCAATATCGGGATGCGGATTGATTTTCCACGCCGCAGTCAGAATATTTCCGGCCTTGCGCTGTTCACCGGCCTCCGCCAGCCGCCGCCCGGCCAGCGCCGCCGCCGGCACCAGATCGGGCGCGAGTTTCACCGCCTCCAGCACGGCGAGGCGCGAGCCGTCGCGGTCGATGTCCTGCAGCGCCAACGCGCGCGCGGTGAGCAGCACCGCGCGTTTGCGGCGGTAATCGGCCTTGTCGAGCGCGGCTTTCATACTGTCGAGCGCGGCAAGCGCGCCGGCCCAGTCGGCAGCGGCGCACCGATAATCGAGCACCGCCTGCCCGGCCCAGGCGAGCGCCGGCGCGGCCTTGGCCGCCTGCTCAGCGACGAGCCGCGCGGCATGCGTATCGTCGCGGCGCTGCGCTTCGATATAGAGCCCGCGCAGGCCCAAGAGCCTGGTGTCTTCGCGTGCGCTCATGGCGCGGAAGGCGCGCTCGGCGCCGGCGCGGTCGCCGGCCATCTGCGCCGATTGCGCGGTGAGCAGCAAAGTCAGCGGATCGGCGGGCGACAGCCGCTCCGCCTCGGCGGCAGCTTTGCGCGCGACGCGCAAGTCGCCGGCGCCGATCGCGATCAGGCCACGCGAAATGGCCAGATAGCCCTTCATGGCGCGGCGATGCCGGAAGAAAATCGACACCTGCTCGGGCGAGCGCACGACGCCACGCACGATTCCCCACAGCAGCATGATGACCAGCATCAGCGCGGCGACGGCGAGCGCGGCCACCATCAGCGAGGTCTCGATCCGGTAGCCCATCCAGGTGATCGCGATGTCGCCGGGCCGGTCGGCCACCCAGACAAAGCCGGCCGCGACGATGGCGACCGAGACCAGGAAGAGGACGACCCGGATCATTGCGCCCCTGCCTTGGGCGCAAGCGCGCGCGCTGAATCGGCGGCGAGCTGCCGCGCGGCCGTGAGCGCGGCCTGCCGATTTTGCGCCTTGGCGATCCAGCCCTGCGCCAGCGCGCGCACCGCATCCGGCAGCTTGCCGAGATCGGCGAGCGCGGCGGCGATGTCGGCATGGCCGGCCGCGATCTCGATGCGCGCCAGTACGGCGGCAACATCGTCGCCGGGCGGCGCGTCCACCGGGCGTATACGCACGAGCTTTGCGGCATTGGCCTGTAGCCGCTCAATGAACCCGCCGGGCGGCGCCGGCGTATCCGAAGCTTTCAGCATGGCCGGCATCAGCGCGCGCAGCTCTTGCGCCAGCGCTGTCGCTGCCGGCACGCCGGCCGCCGCGAAAGCCGCAAGGATCACCAAGGTCTTGTCATCGGCGGCGAGCGATTTCACTTGCGCCAGCTCGGCGGTAAACGGCGCACCGCTCAACACCGCGTCGCGCAGCGCCGCCGCACTCAACGCCAGCCGCGCCGGCCTATCGCTGGCCGCCACCATGGCGGCCGTCTTGGCCGCCGTCTCGGCAAGCTCCTCACGCGCGAGCTTGGCGGATCGTTCGAGCGCAGCGATGCGCCTTTGCAAGGCGTCCAGTTCGGCGGACGGAATTCCGGCGGAGGCGTTCTTGGCGGCGTCTTTGACGAGGTCTTGCAGGCTTGCGCGCAATTCCGTCACCGCCTTCTCGGCGGCCGCGGCGCTTTCGCGCGCTTTGCCCGCATTGATGGCGATATCGTCGCCGCGGCGGTTGAGCGCGGCGAGCGTCGTGCCGAGCGACTTGTTGGCATTCTCGGCGGCGGTCATACGCTCGGCCACGCCCGCATCGCCGGCCGCAAGTTTGGCCATCGCCGCTTCGACCTTGCCGATGCGTTCGTTGAGCGCGGCGGCCGACCTGCTGTCGGCTGCGCCGGCCGGACGACCCTTGAGATCGTGCACTTCCATTTCCAGTGCCGTTACGCGGGCGCGCGTGGCGGTCGAGCCGGCGTAACGGATCGGCACCAGGCCGGTGAGCCAGAGCGCGTACAGCACAAGCGTGATCATGCCGGCGCCGGCGAGGCCGGCAGCCAGCGTGGGGCCGTTGATATAGGCGCTCCAGCCGCGGGCGCGTTCGTCCGCCGCGCTCACGCCCAGGGGTGGAAGCTCGTGCTCGGCCGCCGGCTGCTCCGGCGCGGCAGGCGGCGGATCGGACGGCACCGGCTTGGCCGCGGCCTGCGGCGCCGGCTGGTCAGCCGCGTGGGCCGAAGACACTTCGGTGGCGGTCAGGTCGATGGTCGGCGGCTCCGCGCGCTTACGGCGGCGGGCGCCCGCAGTCGCATTCGGCATTTTGGGCTTTTCCGCCATGCGTTCCCTCGAATCGACCCCCACCCGCATGCAGGAAATAACGCAATTGGCGCACAGGCGCCACGTTAACTCGGCTATGGCCCCAGAAGTTCAATCAAGGCGGCCTCATCCGGGCGGGCGGCGATGGCGACGCGGCTAGCGCCGGCCGCCGCCAGCGGTTCGGCTACCGGCTGCGACAAACAGGTCTGGCGTGGCGTCAGGGCTTGCGCAAGCAGACCGGCCTGGCGGGCGCCGGCAAGGTAATTGGCGGCGCTGCGCTTCGAGAAATGCAATACGGCGTCGATGGCCCCGCTCTTGAGCGCCTCGATCAACTCCGGCGGAAACGGCGCGGTGACCGCGCGATAGACGACCCGCATCTCGGCGGCGATGCCGTGTACGGTGAGTTCACCGATGAGATCGGCGGCGCGATCCTCGCCCGCCAGATAGAGCAAGGGCGCCTTCGCATCGGCGCGCCGCTCGGCGATGAGCCGCACCAGATCGCGCACGTCGCCGCTGGCCGAGGCGACATCGGCAAACCCCGCAGCCCGCGCGGCGTCGGCGCTGCGCCGGCCGACCGCGAATACCGGCAGCTTGAGCAATGCGTCGCGCGCCGGGTGTGTTGAGATCGCGGCCGGCGCATTGGCGCTGGTGATAATGACGGCGGCCCAGCCGCCAGCGAGATCGGCCTTGACCGGCTCGACCCGCATCAAGGGCGCGACCAGCACCTCATGGCCACGCGCGCGCAATGCCGCCGCCGTGCGTTCGCTATCGGCTTGCGGGCGAGTGACGGCGATGCGCATGGTTCTCAAAATCTTCCACTAATCGAAAAAGCCGGGACCGGCATATTGCTTCAAAGTTCGTCCCGCATCGCCCCCGATTACCACCGCGTCTTTTTGCGCGCCGGCCACGGCTGTTTCATGCGCGCGACTGCCATCGGGCCTAACAATCAGCCCGCGGAATTGCAGCACGCCGCCGGACAGCGTGGCGTGACCGGCGATCGGCGTCTTGCAGGAGCCGTCGAGCACCGCCAGGAACGCGCGCTCGCAGGCGACCGCGGTGAATGTGTCGGCGTGACCGATGCGCGCCAGAATTTCGCGCGTGCGCGTGTCGTCCGCACGCACCTCGATGCCGATGGCGCCCTGCGCTACCGCCGGCAGAAATTCATCGATGCTCATGATCGCGGTCGCGTGACTTTCGAGTCCGAGCCGCTTCATGCCGGCGAGCGCGAGAATGGTGGCGTCGCATTCGCCGTCAGCCAGCTTGCGAAGCCGCGTGTCGACGTTACCGCGCAGCGGCACGACGCGCAGATCGGGCCGTATGCGCCTGGCGATGGCCTGGCGGCGCAACGAAGCGGTGCCCAGGGTTGCGCCCTGCGGCAGTTCGGCGAGCGATGGCGCCTTGAAGCTGATGAACACGTCGCGCGCATCCTCGCGCTCCAGGCAGGCGGCCAGCATCAGGCCGGGTTGCGAAACGGTCGGCATGTCCTTGGCCGAGTGCACCGCAAGGTCGATGCGGCCGTCCAGCAGGGCTTCCTCGATCTCCTTGGTGAACAGGCCCTTGCCGCCAACCTCCGCCAGCGGCCGGTCCTGGATGGCGTCGCCACTGGTGCGGATAATCTTGAGCTCGATTGCCGCCTCGTCCACGCCCAGCGCCAGCGCCAGCCGTGCACGCACCGTGCGCGCCTGCACCAAAGCGAGCGGGCTGCCGCGGGTGCCGATGCGCAGGATGGTGGCGGTGGATTGCGTCATATTGCCTCTCGATGCTAGGGCGTCTTGTAGTCCACCCTTTCTCGAAAAGGGAGGGCCGGCCCATAGGCCCAGGATCGAATAGCCCATGATCGTCCTCGGCATCGAGACGACCTGCGACGAGACCGCGGCGGCGGTGGTCGAGCGTTCCGATGAGGGCCGCGGCCGCATCCTGTCCAATATCATCCTCAGCCAAGTGAGCGAACACGCGGCCTTTGGCGGCGTGGTGCCCGAGATCGCCGCGCGGGCCCATGTCGAAGCGCTCGACCTCATTATAGCCAAGGCCATGGAGCAGTCCGGGCGCTCGCTCGACCAGATCGACGGCATCGCCGCCGCCGCCGGTCCCGGCCTGATCGGCGGCGTCATCGTCGGCCTGACCACCGCCAAGGCGATTGCGCTGGTAAAGAACAAGCCGCTGATCGCGATCAATCATCTGGAAGCGCACGCGCTTACCGCGCGGCTGACCGACGCCACGCCGTTTCCCTATTGTCTGTTCCTCGCTTCCGGCGGCCATACCCAGGTGCTGGCGGTGCGCGCCGTCGGCGATTACGTGCGGCTCGGCACCACCGTGGATGACGCCATCGGCGAGGCCTTCGACAAGACTGCGAAGCTTTTGGGGCTGGGCTATCCGGGCGGCCCGCAGGTCGAGAAGGAAGCCGCAAACGGCAACGCCACCCGCTTCGCGCTGCCGCGCCCGATGCACGGCCGCAAGGATGCCGATTTTTCGCTGTCGGGTTTGAAGACCGCGCTGCGGCTGGAAGCGGAAAAGATCGCGCCTTTGTCCGACAAGGATGTGGCCGACCTGTGCGCTTCGTTCCAGCAGGCGGTGGTGGATGTGGTGCTCGACCGATTGCGCGCCGGACTGCGCCTGTTCCGCGCCAAATACGGCGCACCCACCGCGCTGGTTGCCGCCGGCGGCGTCGCCGCCAACCAGGCAATCCGCAAAGTGCTGCATCGCCTGGCCTTCGAGGTCGGCACCGTGCTGGTGGCGCCGCCGCTCGAATTGTGCACCGACAACGGCGCCATGATCGCCTGGGCCGGCTGCGAGCGGCTGGCTTTAGGAATGACGGACTCGCTCGAAGTGGCGCCGCGCGCGCGCTGGCCGCTCGATGAAGTCGCCGCCGCCAAGGGCGCGCTGCAACGCACGGCGGCTTACAAATGAGTCAAACGATTTTGCAAAAAATGATTCGGCGTAGTGGCACGCTCTCTTCACCTCTCCCGCTTGCGGGGGAGGTCGGCGAGCGAAGCGAGCCGGGAGGGGGCTTCTTCCCGAGTTTTCGTCGTTCCCCCACCCCAACCCTCCCCCGCAAGCGGGGGAGGGAGTAGAATGTTGGCATGACCATCCAACACATCGCCGTGCTCGGCGGCGGCGCCTGGGGAACGGCGCTGGCGCAGACCTGCGCGCGCGCCGGCCGCGCGGTGACGCTGTGGGAACACGAGCCCGGCAATGCCGAACAGCTCGAAACTAAAAGAGAAAGCCGTTTCCTGCCCGGCGTGCGCCTCGACGACGCCATCGAGGTCACGCGCGAACTGGCCGTGGCGGCGCGCGCCGACGCCATCCTGCTGGTGGTGCCGACGCAGGCCATGCGCTCGGTCTGTGGTGCGCTCGGGAAACTGCTGCGCGAGCGCACGCCGTTGATCGCCTGCGCCAAGGGCATCGAGCACGGCACGCAGAAATTCATGACCGAGATTATTGCCGAATGCGCACCGAAGGCTACGCCGGCGATCCTGTCCGGTCCGAGCTTCGCCGCCGACGTGGCGCGCGGATTGCCGACGGCGGTGACCATCGCAGCGGCCGACGCGCCAATCGCGAGCGCGCTGGCGCAGGCGTTGAACTCCGGCAGCTTCCGTCCCTATCACTCGACCGACGTGCGCGGTGTCGAGATCGGCGGCGCCACCAAGAACGTGCTCGCCATCGCGGCGGGCATTGTCACCGGCCGCGGTCTCGGCGCCAGCGCCGCGGCGGCGCTGACTACGCGCGGTTTTGCCGAACTCACGCGTTTCGGCAAGGCGTTCGGCGGGCGCACCGAAACCATGATGGGCCTGTCCGGCCTGGGCGATCTGATATTGACCTGCTCCAGCCCGCAGTCGCGCAACTTTTCATACGGCGTCGCGCTGGGCAAAGACGAGACGCCAGGCGGGAAATTGGCCGAGGGCGCCTTCACCGCGCCGGTACTGCTGGAAATGGCGCGCGAACGTGGCGTGGACATGCCGATCTCGGCGGCGGTCGGCGCGGTGCTGGCCGGCAAGCTGACCGTCGATGCGGCGATCGAGTCGCTGCTCACGCGCCCGATCAAGTCGGAAGAATAGCTTTTACCTCTCCCCGCATGCGGGGAGAGGAGAAGAAGCGTGGAGAAATAAATGTCCTACTGGCTGGTGAAATCGGAACCCGACGCATTTTCGTGGGACGCATTGGTGAAGCGCGGCGCCAAGGGCGAGCCGTGGACCGGCATTCGCAACCACACCGCCAAGCTCAACATGATGAAGATGAAAAAGGGTGGTCGCGCATTCTTCTATCACTCCAATATCGGCAAGGAGATCGTCGGCATTGTCGAGATTATGCGTGCGGCCTATCCCGATCCGACGGCGAAGGCTGGCGAGCCCTGGGTCTGCGTCGACATCAAGGCGGTAGAGCCGGTGCCGAAGCCGGTGACGCTCGCGGCCATCAAGGCGGAACCCAAGCTCGCCGAGATTCAGTTGCTAAAGCAATCGCGGCTTTCGGTGCCGCCGATCACCGACGCCGAGTGGAAGATCGTGTGCAGGATGGGTGGAGTGAAGGACTAGCGGCAAATTCTGCGAACTCCCTCTCCCCTTGGGGGAGAGGGTTGGGGTGAGGGGGCAATTGAATCTCGATAGGCCCTTGCCCCCTCACCCGACGCTCCATAGCGCGTCGAAGACGCGCGTATACGCGCTTATGGCGCATCGACCTCTCCCCCCAGGGGAGAGGTGAAGCAAGAGGAGAGAATCTCTTATGACCTTCGCAGGCATCAATTACATCGCCGTGCTGGTGGCGGGTGTGCTCGGCTTCGGGCTGGGCGGCGTCTGGTATCGTCTGCTGGCGGCGCCCTGGAAATCGGCACACGGCTTCACCACCGAGCAGATCCGCGCCCATCACGGCAAGGGCGCGGCGCCCTGGCCGCTGATCGTCGCGCTCGTTGCCGACCTGGCGATGGCCTGGATGCTGGCCGGGATCGTCGGCCATCTGGGCGCGGTAAGCTTGAAGAACGGCGTGATCGCGGCCACTTTCGTCTGGTTCGGCTTCGTCATCACCACGCTCGCCGTCAACAATACCTTCGGCATGCGCAGCCCCAAATTGATCGCCATCGACGGCGGTCACTGGCTGGCGGTGCTGCTGCTGATGGGCGCGGTGATCGGCGCCTGGGGGGTGTAGGCGTCAGGCAACCCCACTAAAGATGAGGCAATCCGCGCCTTGTCGTAGATCAAGGCGCCGTCGCATAATGGGTCCAACCCAGAAATGCATAAGCGCCCCCGGGCCAACCGGATGGGCGGGGAGGAAAATTAAGATGTCCGACAAAATCTATGACGTTCCGCCCCAATGGCAGAAACGCGCCTTCGCCGACAAAGCGAAGTACCAGGAAATGTACGCGCGCTCAATCAATGACCCGAACGGCTTCTGGGCCGAGCAGGCCAAGCGCATCGACTGGATCAAGCCGTTCAGCAAGGTCAAGAACACCTCCTTCGACCCGCACAACGTCTCGATCAAATGGTTCGAGGACGGCACGCTCAACGTCGCATACAACTGCGTCGATCGGCACTTGGCCAAGCGCGGCGAGCAGACCGCCATTATTTGGGAAGGCGACGATCCTAAGAACGACAAGAAGCTGACCTACAAGCAGTTGCACGCCGAGGTGTGCAAATTTGCCAATGTGCTGAAAGCGCGCGGCGTCAAGAAGGGCGACCGCGTCACCATCTACATGCCGATGATTCCGGAAGCGGCAATTTCGATGCTGGCCTGCGCGCGCATCGGCGCCGTCCACTCGGTGGTGTTCGGCGGCTTCTCGCCGGATTCGCTCGCCGGGCGCATCTCGGACTGCACCTCCACCTGCATCGTCACCGCCGATGAAGGCGTGCGCGGCGGCCGCAAGATTCCGCTCAAGGTGAACGCCGATGCCGCCGCCGACAAGGCAGGCCACGTCGCCAGCATCATTGTGGTGCGCCACACCGGCGAAAAAGTGAACATGAAACCGGGGCGCGACGTCTATTACGACGACATGGCCAAGATCGTGCCGGCCGACTGCCCGTGCGAAGAAATGAGCGCGGAGGATCCGCTGTTCATTCTTTATACCTCGGGCTCAACCGGCAAGCCGAAAGGCGTGCTGCACACCACCGGCGGCTATTTGGTCTACACCGCGATCACGCATCAATACGTGTTCGACTATCACGACGGCGACATCTACTGGTGCACCGCCGATGTCGGCTGGGTCACCGGCCACAGCTACATCGTCTATGGCCCGCTCGCCAACGGCGCCATCACCATGATGTTCGAGGGCGTACCGAACTATCCGACCACCTCGCGCTTCTGGGAAGTGTGCGACAAGCACCAGGTCAACATCATCTATACCGCGCCGACCGCAATCCGCGCGCTGATGCAGGGCGGCGATGCACCGGTGAAGAAGACTTCGCGCAAATCCTTGCGCCTGCTCGGCACGGTCGGCGAGCCGATCAATCCGGAAGCCTGGGAATGGTACTACCACGTGGTCGGCGAGGAGCGCTGCCCGATCGTCGATACCTGGTGGCAGACCGAGACCGGCGGCATCCTGATCACGCCGCTGCCGGGCGCGACCGCGCTCAAGCCCGGTTCGGCGACGCAGCCGTTCTTCGGCGTCATTCCGCAGATCGTCGACGCCGAAGGCAAGGAACTGCAGGGCGCAGGTTCCGGCAATCTGTGCATCGCCGATTCATGGCCGGGACAGATGCGCACGGTCTATGGCGACCATGAGCGCTTTGTGCAGACTTATTTCTCCACCTATGTCGGCCGCTACTTCACCGGCGACGGCTGCCGGCGCGACGAAGACGGCTATTACTGGATCACCGGCCGCGTCGACGACGTGATCAATGTCGCCGGCCACCGCCTCGGCACCGCCGAAGTGGAAAGCGCGCTGGTGGCGCATCCGAAAGTGTCGGAAGCCGCCGTGGTCGGTTATCCGCACGACATCAAGGGCCAGGGCATCTACGCCTATGTGACTTTGATGGCCGGCGAGCAGCCGAGCGAGGAACTGCGCAAGGAACTGGTCTCATGGGTGCGCAAGGAGATCGGCCCGATCGCCTCGCCGGACATGATCCAGTTTGCACCCGGCCTGCCGAAGACGCGCTCCGGCAAGATCATGCGAAGAATCCTGCGCAAGATCGCCGAAGACGACTTCGGCGCGCTCGGCGATACCTCGACGCTGGCCGACCCGGCGGTGGTCGACGATCTGGTCAACAATCGGCAAAACAAGAAAGCCGGCGCCAAGGCGCGGGCCTAGCTGTTCCGCAAGCAGGGTGACCCCTATAGTGGCCGGCGAACGAAACGCCGGCATCTTCCGTATCGTTAATATTTACGCTGTTGCAAGGTTTCACCTGAGCCTGGCCGCCGCCGCATTATCATAGCGTCCGTCAACAGCTGTGGGCGGCGGCTATGGTTATCCTGCTAAGGCGGACGGCAATCTTTATCTTGATCGTGCTGGCGTGGGCGCTGCTGGCAGCGGCGGTGGCGCATTCCGCTACCCGCGCGCAAGAGATTGCCGCGTTCTTTGGTTTTGTCCCCGACGAAGACGCGGTGGAAAACCGCGTGCCGTCCGGCGGCGAGGTTAACGGGCTGCGGTAGGATTGTTCCTGTCATGCCCGGCCTTGTGCCGCGCATGACGTCGCATGCGTGGCACGTCCTCTACCCGCACCAGCTCTCGCGCCGGCCGCCACCGTAGCGACGCGCAAAGCCGCGCTCGAGCAGCGCCGCCGATACGTCGGGCGTCTTGGCGGTCGAGACATCGGCATCGACGCGCCCGCCATATTTGTCCTGGCCGATGCGCGCAATGCCCACATTGCCTTCGTTCAAGTAGCGCACCAGTGCGTCGCGCGCCGCCAGCGCCTTGACCCGTTCGTCCTCGCAGCGCGCGCGCATTTCCGGCGCGTCGATGCCGCGCAGGCGCACTTTGGTGGTGATCTCCATGCCCGGCCAGACGTGCACCCTTGCCTCGAAGGTGTCGCCGTCGAGCACCCGTAGCACTTCGGCCGGATGGCCGCCGCGCAAGCCGCCGGCCGCCGGTTGACGCCGCATCGATGGCGGCGCCGCGGCCGCGACGCCAATTCGCTCACCGGAGTCGCCGGCGGGATTGCTGGCAAGACTGCTACCAATGCCGGCGCCGACCGGGGCCACCAGGGCGCCGGCGGTGAGACCGGCGGCGAAACAGGCCGCCGCCAGCACCAGCGCGCCGCCCCGCTGCGGGAGCGAAAAATGTTTCAACGTAAGGAACATGGTCCCGACTACGTAGTTGACACCACAGACCGCTTGTGCTAGTGTTCTGGCCATAGGAGATACCGATGGCCAAGAGCAAGATTGCCCAGAAACACTTTCACGATGAGGACGCGGCCCGCGCGTGGTTTGAAGCCGCCCGCTGGCCGGACGGTCCTGTATGCCCGAATTGCGGCAGTTTGAAGCATTATGCCACTAAAAAGGTAGGCCGCTATCGCTGTGGCGAGCCTGAGTGCCGCAAGGATTTCACCGTCATGACCAAAACAGTCATGGAGCGCAGCCATACGCCGCTCACGTCATGGGCGGCCGCTTTCCACCTGTACGCATCATCCAAAAAGGGCTTCACCGCCACGCAGCTAGAACGTATTCTTGGCTGCGAATACAATACGGCTTGGTTCCTGCACCATCGCGTTATGGAGGCTATGCGCCGTGGTGGTCTGGACCTTCCCCCGATGGGCGGCCCCGGCAAGATTGTGGAAGCCGACGAAACCTATTTTGGCGACGTGCCGGAAGCCAAGCGCCCGACCAAAACCACCAGCGGGCGTTCCTTCACTAAGAAAGGCCGTCATGGCCCCTCCGGTAAGCGGGCGATCATTGCTCTAGTTGAACGTGGCGGCAACGTGCGGACGTTTCACGTTCCGACCGCCGATAAGGATACCGTGAGCCGGATTGTTATGGACAACATCGCCAAGGAAAGCCGTCTACATACCGACGAAAGCCGCCTCTATCATGGCGTCGGGCGGAATTTTGCCGCGCATGAAACCGTTATCCACTCGCACAAAGAATACGCTCGTGGCGACGTTCATACCAATTCAGCGGAAGGCTTCTTTGGCATCTTCAAGCGCGGGATGCGCGGAAATTATCAGCATTGCGCTGAGAAGAATTTGCACCGCTATTTGGGCGAATTTGAATTCCGATACAATACTCGCAACATTACAGATGGAGAACGTGCGGTCCTTGCAGTTCGCGGCGGCGAAGGCAAAAGACTGACGTACCGGCAACCTCGCTAAGCCGAATTTCAAATATATGGCGAAACGGTTTTTGCGCTGGCGACGGAAGCGGGGGAACAAGTAATGCAGAACACAAAAGAACGCCGCCAAAAGCTAATAGAACAGCTTGAATCAGCAATGATATTGGCTGAGGAAATCGAGCAGCCAGTTACCACTTAAGCGCAGATGGAGACTGGCCCAGAACCATGCAAGGAAACCGGCACACCGCGGCGGTTTAAAAGTCCGCTAACCGCCGTCGTGGCAGGTGCGCTTGCGAGCAGAATCACACATGATACCGTGGAACACGGAGTGGCCTTTACGCGTTCATATTAGAGGAGGTTTCGGTCATGACAGTTGCAGTTCAAGATCGGCCAACCACGAAAGCATATCTCCGGGCCTGTCCGTTTTGCGGTGGTGAAGCGCATCTCTCCCGCACCGAGGGCCAAGCTGTCATCACATGCACGGAATGCGGCACACTCATCACTGACCAATCGGAAACTAAAGCGGTCAGCCGGTGGAATCACCGCGAGTAGGTAGTTTCATAATCATTGAAACAATCTTCCAGCGCCCAATAAAGAATTTCCCAAAGGTCTTTTGGGCTGAGATGCTCGGACTGGTCCGAGTGCTTTAGTTCGTCGATCTTGCGTACCGATTCGTATTTCGCGACCAGCGACGAGTTTTTATCCATCAACCGTTCGAGTCGGTACCTTGCGTTCGTATTGTAATAGACAACTGTCAGCTCGCACATTTTGTAGTCGTCTGGAAACGCGATTGAATTTTGTGCAATGACCTTACTGATAAACTCATTTGTGTGTTCGTAAATTTGTTTCCGGTCATTAGAAGCCTGCGTTAAGAAGGCAGACCGCCACAACGAGAAGGCCGCTCCGATCATGCGATTAATCGGGTACCATTCATCTTTTTCCTCCTCCGTTAGAGTCCTTTTATAATGGCGAGGAATCTCTGTGTTCCTCGAATGGAGGATATGCATCCGGTGCAATAGTTTCTGGATTCGAAATCGCGCATTGATTTGCCACTCCAACATTTCGTGCGTTATCTGATCCTGCACCTGCATCCCCCCAGTTTTGCTATCTAGGGTAGATGATCAGTGCACATCGTCGCAAGGCCTCAGCAAGAACGAATTGGACCCCCTAACTACTCTGATGCAGGTGGCTCGTTAGGCGTACTTGCCATTACGTTTCCGGCGTTTCTTGCCGCGAGACCCCCCGTTCTTTTTAGGAATATCCCTTAGCGGCGTCGGGGGGCCGGCGAACGCACCTTGCAAAATAGATTGAACTCGGCGCGCGGTTTCCCGTTCGGAGAATCGATCGTCCGTTCGTTTTTGCGCCATTCGGCCTCCATAAACCATTGAGCGGACTCAAACTTTGCAAACGGTATCACGATTGCATATACTGCGAAGGCTCCGGCGCCGCCATAGTCTATGACGGCGCCTTTGCCCAGGTTATGCAACTCATTGCATATACCACCTCCCGGACCGGCTTAACGGCCTTGCGCTGGGGGACTACCGAGGTGACTAGCCTCGGTCTCGAATGCCGAAGGGCCGTTTGCGAGACGGTTGCCCTTCGACGGTGGATCTAAGAAAGCGACGGTTAGCATTTGCTACGCCGTCGCTTTCTTTTTTAAGCCACGCAAGAGTTTCCCCCTGCGCTCAATTTCATCGCGAGCCTTAAGACGCCGGACCATTGTATAAAAGTAGTTCGGGCTTTTTGTGAGCATGGCGGCGAACTTTTCGCTTTCGGATAACCGCACCCGAAGTTGCTCATAATCCGTCCAAAGGTCGGATGAGTTCAGAATGCGGGTAGCGGCTTCCGCCATACTTTCGTCGGGGCTAAATTCAGCCGTCGCCGTCAACTCAAATGGTTCGATAAATGCCGTCCCAAAAACGATCTTGGCGGCCTCAAGCCACTTGTCGTCGTCGGTGATCTGGCGGTCTAGTTCGGCGCGCTTGCGCGCCTTGTCGGCGCGTGCCACTTGCCTTTCCTGGACCTGCCGAACGGTAATTGCCGCCGTGTCCAAACTCATAGGCTTTGTCATCTCGCTCATTCCTCGGCCCCATGGCCCACGTTCTGAGCAAGCAGTACCAGCCGCAATTCACCAAATCAACCACTCACACCAATATATGAGGTGATTATATTTTATCCCTTCGCTCAATTCTTTGCTTGACATGGAACTATGAGAAACCGAATCAGTTAAGTTATTGAAATAATTGCCTCTTTTCAGATAGAGGAACTTTTGCCTTTATGTTCTTTGGGGGATTTGGCGGCTTATACATGCCGTCTCCACAGGTAGCTGTTGTGGCGTCAAGTACGTAATTGGGAACATGGTCCCAATTATGGACTTGACACCACAGCGTACTTAGTCTAGTATTTCCTCATCAGATCGAGGAATTTAGTCATGAATAACGCCCTTACCGCCCCCCATTTCCAGACCCCAGAAGCCGCTCGGGAATGGCTGGAAAAGACCCGGTGGCCTTCAGGCCCGGTTTGCTCGCATTGCGGGACCATCAGCCACGCCTATGCCGTCACTGGCCGCGCTGGGCTCTACCGCTGCGCTGAAAAGGAATGCCGCAAGGATTTCAGCGTCACCACCGGCACGGTGATGGAGCGCAGCCATATCGCGCTCAATAAATGGCTGATGGCGTTCTATCTGCTTAACTCAAGCAAAAAGGGTATTTCGGCTCATCAGCTCCACCGCTCGCTCAACCTCGATTACAAGTCGGCTTGGTTTATGTGCCATCGCATCCGCGAAGCTATGCGCGACGGCGGCTTGATGGGCCCACTCGGCGGCGGCGGCAAGATCGTCGAAGCCGACGAAACCTATTTCGGTCAAGTTGAAGAGCGCAAGGCGTCGAAGCAGCGTAAGGGCAGGCCCTTTACGAAGGGCGGTCGCTCCGGTCCGGGCGGCAAGCGTGCGGTCGTGTCGTTGGTAGAGCGTGGCGGGCGCGTCCGCTCGTTCCATCCTGCCGTAGCCGATGGGCCTAGCGTCAACAAGATCGTGCGGGACAACATCGCCCGCGAAGCCAACCTGATGACCGATGAAAGTCGCCTCTACATGCAGGTCGGGCTAGAATTTGCGAGCCATCAGACGGTCACGCATTCGCATAAGGAATACGTTCGCGGTGACGTGCACACCAACACGGTCGAAGGCTATTTCTCGATCTTCAAACGCGGGATGAAGGGCGTTTATCAGCACTGCAAAGAGAAGCATTTACATAGGTATTTGGCCGAATTCGACCACCGCTACAATCACCGCGTCAGGCTCGGCTTCAACGATACCGACCGCATGAACGCCGCGATCAAAGGCGCGGAAGGCAAGCGCCTTCAGTACCGGCAACCTCACTAGCCCAGTTTTCAAATATCGCGCTTTGCGCTTCCTACGCTGGCGCAAGAAAAAGGGCCGGGCATGACTCCCGGCCCTTCCGTTCGCTATCCTAGTAGCGGCCAAGCAAAGTAGGGAGCAAAATCGTGGACGACCTCGATCGTGACAAGGAAGGCAATGTTATTCTTCAGTATGCGCTGGTCGATTGGGTTGGAGCCGTGATTGCGGAGGATTTTGTCGCGCTGAGACTATTAATTGCACGTCCGATGGAGACACAAGCTGAGGCATCCATGGACCTTCAAATGCGACTAACGAAGGAGCAAGTATCAGCACTTCGCGACTCTTTGCAGAACTTGCTCGATCACATTCCGCCGCGTCCGCCCGCGAATTGATAGGATCGTTTGACATGCGTGATCGCTCCGATTAAATTGAAAACCGGATCGCGCAACGGTCTAACTTGATTACATCACGGCCCCGGCTGGCACCGAGGGCCGTTTCTATTTTAGCCGTCCTTCGTCGCGAAGGCACGAGGAAAATGCTGCGGCATAAGGTATTGGCTGATTGGTCGGGGCGCCAACA
The DNA here is from genome assembly GCA_038206805.1 of Hyphomicrobiales bacterium. Classification (GTDB taxonomy): domain Bacteria; phylum Pseudomonadota; class Alphaproteobacteria; order Rhizobiales; family Xanthobacteraceae; genus Pseudolabrys. The sequence goes on from JBBRAL010000016.1 coordinate 34,622, forward strand.
GTACATTGAGCTAAGCGCAGACAATATTGTTCTTGAAGCCGCCGTTGCGCGATTGTGGCTTCCACTGACATTAGTGGTGCGGCTTGTTGCATCAATGCGACGTTAGCCCTGTTGTAGTCGTTAAAGGCCGCAATGGCACAGGCTTTGTCCTGTGCCTTTAAGGGCGCGACCGCTGCAAGCAAAAACAGGGCGCTGGCCGCTATTGTCCCGTTGAGATTAAGCCGCACGATGGGTGCGTTTTCGACGCTTCTTGGATTGCGCCGGGACGCCCTTCGGAGTCATGCTTTTCAGGGGTTTGGGCGGGGTATTGAGCGCCGCCTTAACCGCTGCGACAAAGCGCCGTTGCGCCTCTTGCTCGCTGTATTGTTCGTTAGCTTGCTTGGTGCTCATCCGTGAATACTAGCACACCAATCACCCCTTCGCTCAATGGTGCTTTCGCCCGGACAACATGGGCAAGCAAACGCCTTAGTGAGTTTGAAGGATTGGTCAACGCCTTCCGGGAGGCCCAGCATGATGCGATTCGCTGGAAGCCCGACCCAGATAGACCGGACGAAATCCAATTCGACGCTACGGAACGATTTAGCATCCCTCTGGTGTTCGCAATATTGATCGGGGAGATTTGCTATAATCTGAGGGGCGCCCTCGATTACCTGGTTTACGAATTGGCCTTTCTCGACTCGGGGAAAATTGTCGAGGGCACGCAATTCATTATCGAAGACAAGCAGAAGGTCTTCGCGTTTCGGCAAAAGGAGCGGCTCAATGGCCTCAATTCCACGCATATAGCAGCCATCGAGGCTTTGCAGCCATACCGTGGATGCGACTGGACGAAGGCTCTCCGTGACATCTCCAACCCAGACAAGCACCGACGCCTCACGTTCAACCAAGGGGTTTTTGATCTTCAAGTTTTTGCCAATGCCGACCGCCTCCGTTTTCTCAATCTTCCCGGCAGAATATCGAGCGCAAAACACCCGATCACGGGCCAGAAAATGCACATGCAGACAAATCTCATGCTGGAGATACAGCTCAGCGATGGTACGCCGGTTATAGAGACGCTTAAGAAAATCCAAGCTGAAGTTGCTCGCACACTTGATGCGTTCAAGCCGGATTTCGAGGGTCGATAGTTCGGGCGCGCCAGCCTCTGCCGCCTTAGCGGATTCGGCTGATTTTACTATATCTAGGGCCATGTGGTGTCAAGTCCATAAATGGGAACATGGTCCTAGCTATAAGCGGTGACTGCTGATTCGCACAAGCACAATCTTAAGTAGCAATATGAGCATAATACAATCTAGCTAATAGGGTCCAGCCCCGGTCATATTGTGCACGGTTGAGGTTTTTTGCCGCTTGCTCGCGCCCCGGACACAATTCGTGGCAATGTTCGCGCCATGGCGCGACCGCGCACCTCCCCCCAGCCGGAAGTCCCCGGCCTTGCCGCCCGCAGAATTGCCGCCGACATTCTCGACGGCGTTTTGCGGCGGCGCATTGCGCTTGACGAGCAGCTCTCCGGCAAGGGCGCGCATCCCGGCCTCGCCACGCTCGCCGATCGCGACCGCGCGCTGATGCGCCGCCTGGTCGCGACGGTGCTGCGCCGGCTCGGCACGCTGCGTCATTTGCTGGCCTCGTTTCTGGAGAAGGGGTTTCCCGCCGACGCGCCGCGCGCCGAGACCATCCTGCTGATCGGCGCCGCGCAGATTCTATGGCTCGAAGTTCCCGATCACGCCGCGGTCGATCTTTCGGTGCGCCTGGCCCAAGCCGACCGCCGCGCGGCGCGTTACGCCGGGCTGGTCAACGCGGTGCTGCGCCGCGTGGCGCAGAGCCGTGAAACGTCGCTGCGCGCCAGAGCCACGCGCGACACGCCGGACTGGCTGGTGAAGCGCTGGACCAAGACTTATGGCGCCGAGACCGCGCGCGCGATCGCGGAAGCCAATGGCCACGAGCCGGCGCTCGATCTCACCGTGAAACAGGATGCCGGGAAGAATGCCGCGGAATATTGGGCCGAACACCTGCGCGGCCGCGTGCTGCCGACCGGCACGGTGCGCACGATAGCGCATGGCGCGATCTCGCTGCTGCCGGGGTTTACCGAGGGCGCCTGGTGGGTGCAGGACGCCGCTGCATCGCTCCCCGCGCGCCTGCTGGGCGACGTGCGCGGACTTGACGTCGCCGATCTGTGCGCGGCGCCCGGCGGCAAGACCGCGCAACTCGCCTTCGCCGGCGCCCGCGTCACCGCGGTCGATCGCTCGAGCGTAAGGCTGGCGCGGCTGCGCGAGAATCTCACGCGGCTTTCGCTGCAAGCCGAGACCGTCGTCGCCGATGTGCTGGAGTGGCAACCTGAATCGTCCAATGGTGGACTATTCGACGCCGTGCTGCTCGATGCGCCGTGCTCCTCGACCGGCACCATCCGCCGCCACCCCGACGTGCCCTGGCTCAAGGCCGAGGCCGATCTCGCCGTGCTGACATCCTTGCAGCAACGGCTGCTCGACCGCGCGGTCGGCCTGCTCAAGCCCGGCGCCACTATGGTCTATTGCGTCTGCTCGCTGGAACCGGAGGAAGGCCAGAATCAGATCGCGGCCCTGCTGGCGCGTAACCCGCACGTCGCCCGCAAGCCGATAACGGCCCAGGACGTATGCGGCCACGCCGAATTCGTGACCGCGGATGGCGATTTACGCACGCTGCCGCTGCATCTTTCCGATCCCGACCCGCGCTGGGGCGGGCTCGACGGTTTCTATGCCGCCCGACTCACCAAATCGTCCTAAACCACACTCCTGGCAGGCGTATTGGCCCTGCGGCGGGCGTTCGCTATCGTGTGGCCCGCGCGCAGGGACAAGGCCGCGTTGCAGGGGACGGGCAGCCTCATGATGCGGGTTTCGGTCGCGGAGCGATTAAGGCTCTCCGCGCTCATCGGGCGACGCGCATTCCGCAGCTTTACCGGCGGGATCATCGCGCATCCGCTGCTGCGCTGGCGCTTCGGCTCGGCCAAGACCGACCGGCTGATTATTGCCCCGCAAGATCTGCGCACCGCCGACGCCACTCGCGCCAGCGAAATCTATGCCGGACACTTCGCCTTCGCCGGCAAGGTGGTGATCTGCGACCGCCGATCGCCCTTTGAGATGACGCCGCCGTCCGACGAATGGGCGGTGATCCTGCTCAGCTTTGCCTGGCTGCGCCATTTGCGCGCCGCCGAATCCGCCATAACCCGCGCCAATGCTCGTTCGCTGATCGACGACTGGATCAATATACAAGGCGGCTGGCATCCGATCGGTTGGCGCCTCGATATTCTCTCCCGCCGCATCGTCTGCTGGCTCAGCCAGGCGCCGTTCGTGTTGCAGGATGCCGACGCGCGCTTCTACCGCCGCTTCATCCGCAGCCTGTCGCGGCAGGTGCGCTATCTGCGCCGCATGCTCAATCAGTCGCGCGACGGCTTGCCGCGGCTGCAGGCGTTGATCGCGCTCAATTTCGCGACGCTCTGCATGCAAGGCCAGTCCGGCTATTTGCGCGCCCATGCGCGCCGCCTGATCGACGAACTGCGCGCCCAGATTCTGCCCGACGGCGGGCATGTCAGCCGCAATCCCGGCGCGCTGATCGACCTGTTGGCCGACCTGCTGCCGCTGCGCCAGTTGTTTTCGGCGCGCGATCTGCAGCCGCCATCGGCGCTCAACAACGCCATCGACCGCATGATGCCGATGCTGCGTTTCTTCCGGCACGGCGACGGCAATTTCGCGCAATTCAACGGCATGGGACCGACGCCGGTCGACCTGCTCGCCACCGTGCTCGCCTATGACGACGCGCGCGGCGCACCGGTGTCGAATGCGCCGCATTCCGGCTACCAGCGCATCGATGCCGGCCATACCACACTGCTGATGGATACCGGCAAGCCGCCGCCGGTCGGCCTGAGCCAGGAGGCGCACGCCGGCTGCCTATCGTTCGAATTATCGTGGAAGCAGCACCGGCTGGTAATCAATTGCGGCCTGCCGGCGGTCAACAGGGAGACCTGGCGGCAGGTGGCGCGCGCCACCGCCGCGCATTCGACCGTCACGTTCAACGACAAATCGTCGTGCCGCTTTCTCGAATCCGGTTCGTTCCGCCGGCTGCTGTCCGGCACGCCGATCGTCGCCGGTCCGCACCGCGTCGATGTCGAGCGCGAGGACATGCCCGACGGCGCGATGTTGCGCACCTCGCATGACGGCTACGCCATCGATTTCGGCGTGATCCATAGCCGCGCCATCAAGCTCAGCTCCGACGGTCGTGCGCTCGACGGCGAGGACAGCTTCACGCCAGCCGATGGCCAGGCATTGGCGGCGCAGGCTCCCGACGAATTCGCCATCCGCTTTCATCTGCATCCGACGATCAAGGCCAACCGGCTGGCGGACGGCCGCGGCGTGATCCTGCTGCTGCCGGACCGCACGGTATGGACCTTCGCGACGCTGGCCGATGCGGTGGAGATCGAGGAAAGCGTCTATCTCGCCGGCAATGACGGCCCGCGCCGCGCCGTGCAGATCGTGGTCTATGGCCATGCGCGCGAGCACGCCAAGGTGCGCTGGAGCTTCCGCCACACCCCGCCGGCCACGCCCGGCGTCCGGGTCGACCGGGCGGACGAGCCGGAATTGCCGTTGTAGTCATTCCGTCATTCCGGGTTCGCTCGCTCCGCTCGCGCCCCGAAATGACAGCGAAAAAAGCCTGTGCTAGCCCGTTGCCCATGACCAGTCATCCGCGCCGCATCACCCGCGCTTTGCTGTCGGTATCCGACAAGGCCGGGCTTGCCGATTTTGCCAAGGCACTGGCCGGCTACGGCGTCGAACTGATCTCGACCGGCGGTACCGCCAAGGCGCTGAAAGACGCCGGTCTCAAGGTTATCGATGTCGCCGAACTCACCGGCTTTCCCGAAATGATGGACGGGAGGGTCAAGACGCTGCATCCGAAAGTGCATGGCGGGCTGCTGGGCGTGCGCGCCAACAAGGAGCATGCCGCGGCGATGGACAAGCACGCCATCAAGCCGATCGATCTCTTGGTGGTGAACCTATATCCGTTCGAAGCGACCGTCGCTAAAGGCGCCGCTTACGACGACTGCATCGAGAACATCGACATCGGCGGGCCGGCCATGATCCGCGCCGCCGCCAAGAACCACGCCGACGTCGCGGTGGTGGTCGAGCCCGATGACTACGGCAAGGTGCTGGCCGAACTGGCGCAACACAACGGCATGACGACGCTGGAGTTGCGGCAGCAATTGGCGGCCAAGGCCTATGCGCGCACCGCCGCCTACGACGCGGCGATCTCCAACTGGTTTGCCGACACGCTGCACAATAATGCGCCGGATTACCGCGCCTTCGGCGGCAGGCTGATCCAGGCGCTGCGCGATGGCGAGAACCCGCACCAGAACGCGGCGTTCTACCGCTCAGCCGGCGAACGCTTCGGCGTGGCCTCGGCGCGCCAGCTACAGGGCAAGGAACTATCCTACAACAACATCAACGATACCGACGCGGCTTACGAATGCGTCGCCGAATTCGACGCCCGCCGCACCGCCGCCTGCGTCATCGTCAAGCACGCCAATCCGTGCGGCGTGGCGGAAGGCGCCAGCCTGGTGGAAGCTTACAAAAAAGCGCTGGCCTGCGATTCCACTTCCGCTTTCGGCGGCATTGTCGCGCTCAATCGGAAATTGGATGCCGACGCGGCGCGCGCCATTGTCGAGATTTTCACCGAGGTGATTATCGCGCCGGAAGCGACCGACGAGGCGATCGAGATTGTCGCGGCGAAGAAGAATTTGCGGCTGCTACTGGCCGGCGGCCTGCCCGATCCGCGTAGCGCCGGCCTAACGGCGAAGACGGTGGCCGGCGGGCTGCTGGTGCAATCGCGCGACAATGCGGTGGTGGACGAGATGACGCTGAAAACCGTCACCAAGCGCGCGCCGAGCGAAGCCGAATTGCGCGATCTGCGTTTCGCCTTCCGCGTCGCCAAGCACGTCAAGTCGAACACCATCGTCTATGCCAAGGGGCTCGCCACTATCGGCATCGGCGCCGGGCAGATGAGCCGGGTGGATTCAGCCCGCATCGCCGCGCGCAAAGCCGAGGACGCGGCCAAGGAATTGAAACTGCCGGCGCCGCTGACCAAAGGCTCGGTGGTCGCTTCCGACGCGTTTTTTCCGTTCGCCGATGGGCTACTGGTGGCGATCGAAGCCGGCGCCACCGCGGTAATCCAGCCTGGCGGCTCGATGCGTGACAAAGAAGTAATCCAGGCGGCCGACGAACACGGCATCGCCATGGTGTTCACCGGGGTAAGACACTTCAGGCATTAGCAGGTTTTTGGAACAGCGCCGCACGCTCGTCTCCCCTCCCCTTTGTGGGGAGGGGTCGGGGGTGGGGGTCGTAGTAGATGTCGACTCGCAGCCACCCCCACCCCGGCGCGCGAACGCGCGCCGACCCTCCCCACAAGGGGGAGGGTAAAAAGCTACTCCCTCGCCAAATCGCCCAGCAGGCTCGCCGCTACCGACAGCTTCGACAGCGTTAGCCCGGAGCCAGCGATCTCGTGAATAGCCGCACGGATGCGCTCGACCTCGGCCTGGCGCGGCTTGACCCAGACCGCCACCGCGCCGGCGCCGGCAAGCCCACTAACTTGGCCATTGCCGACCATGGCGGCGGTGAGCCGGCGTTCAGCGTCGCCGATCGAATCGAGCGCGCGGTCGAGCGCCAGCCGGTCGAAATAATCCGACACGACGATGCCCGGCACCGCGCCAATGACGCGATCGAGCTGGAAGAACGCCTCGGTGGCGAAATAAGTGGCGGTCACCTCGCCGACCGGCTTTTGTGCGCGATCCGCCACCAGCACGATATCGGGCGCGGCTTTCAGCGCGCCGAGATTCGCGATGCGGCGGGCCAGCGCCTCCGGCACGCTCGATCTGGCAAGCTGCGCAACCCGCGCCTCGCGCGCGGCCAGCGCGGGCTTCGACAGCGCGCCGTCGAGCGCGCCGGCCACCTGCGCGATGCCGTTGCGGTAGTGTCCGATAATCTTCTCCAGGCCCAGCTTGAGATCGACATTGCGCAGAAACCAGACCAGCCTGTCGAGCAATAGATCTTGCACGGCGGCGTAGAGATCGAGCTGGGTCTTGCCCGACACCTTGTTGTCGAGGCCGTCGATCTCGCCGTTGATCCCGATCAGATCGTAGCTGTTGCGCACGGCGGCAAAGGCGGCGGCGATGGCCGCGGGCGCGGCGCCGGTCTGGTCGGCAATGCGCACGATCAGCGTGGCGCCGCCGCGGTTGATCATCGAGTTCGTGAGTTGGGTGGCGATGATCTCGCGCCGCAGCCGATGTTCGTGCAGCGCCTCGGAAAAGCGCTGCGACATTTCCTCGGGGAAATAGCGGCCCAACTCGCGCCCCAGATAAGGATCGTCCGGCACGTTCGAATCGAGCAGTTCGCTATAGAGCGTGAGCTTGGCATAGGCCAAGAGCACTGCAAGTTCCGGCCGCATCAGCGCCAGATTGCGCTTGCGCCGCTCGGCGATTGCCATCTCGTCGGGCAGGAATTCCACCGCGCGATCGAGCAACCCCTGCTTTTCCAGCGTCTGCATCAGCCGCTGCTGGAAACCGAGATCCTCCTGCCCTCGCCGCTGCGCCAATGAGAGCGCCAGCGTCTGCTGATAATTATTGCGCAACACCAGGCGCGCGACCTCTTGCGTCATCTCGGCCAGCAGTGCGTTACGCGCCTCTAACGTGAGCGCGCCGGCGCGCACCGGAACGCTTAAGGCGATTTTGATATTGACCTCGACGTCGGAGGTGTTGACGCCGGCGGAATTGTCGATGGCGTCGGTGTTGAGCCTGACACCGGCGAGCGCCGCTTCGACGCGGCCGCGCTGGGTCATGCCGAGATTGGCGCCCTCGCCGATCACCTTGCAATTCAAGTCGGCGCCGCTGACGCGGATGGCGTCGTTGGCGCGGTCGCCGGCGGCCTCGTCGGCCTCGCTCGACGCGCGCACATAGGTGCCGATGCCGCCGAAGAACAACAAGTCGGCGCGCGCCTTGAGAATCGCCTTGATCAAATCCTGCGGCGTCACGGCCTCAGCCACGCCGAACAGCTTCTGCGCCTCGCCTGACAGCCGGATTTCCTTCGATTTGCGCGGGAAAACGCCGCCGCCCTTGGAGATCAGCGTCTTGTTGTAGTCCTGCCAACTCGAGCGCGGCAGCGCGAACAGCCGCTGGCGTTCGGCGAAGCTCACATTCGGATCGGGATCGGGATCGATGAAAATGTCGCGATGGTCGAAGGCCGCCAGCAGCCGCATGCTGGTCTCACGCAGCATGCCGTTGCCGAACACGTCGCCCGACATGTCGCCGACGCCGACCGCCGTGAACGGCGTGACGCCGATATCGATATCCATCTCGCGGAAATGCCGCTTCACCGCCTCCCAGGCGCCGCGCGCGGTGATGCCCATGGTCTTGTGGTCGTAGCCGGCCGAGCCGCCGGACGCGAAGGCGTCACCCAGCCAAAAGTCGTGCGCGACCGAAATCTCGTTGGCGATGTCGGAGAAGGTGGCGGTGCCCTTGTCGGCCGCGACGACGAGATAGGGATCGTCGCCCTCGTAGCGAATGCAGCATTCAGGCGGTACGATCGCCCCGTCCGGCGCGTAATTGTCGGTGATGTCGAGCAGTGTCGAGATGAACAGTCTGTAGGTCGCGACGCCTTCCGCCTGCATTTCCTCGCGCGTGGCGCCTTTCGGCATCAGCTTGGGCACAAAGCCGCCCTTGGCGCCGACCGGCACGATCACCGCGTTCTTGACCTGCTGCGCCTTCACCAGGCCGAGCACTTCGGTGCGGAAATCCTGCGGCCGGTCGGACCAGCGGATGCCGCCGCGCGCCACCTTGCCGAAGCGCATATGCACGCCTTCGACGCGCGGCGAATAGACGAAAATTTCATACAGCGGCCGCGGCAGCGGCAGATCGGTCAGCTTGCCGCTGGCGAACTTGACCGCGATCAACGGTTTCACCTGGCCGTCACTGTCGGTCTGGTAAAAATTCGTGCGGATCGCCGCCTGCACCGCATTGACGAACAGGCGCAGGATGCGGTCCTCGTCCAGGCTTTCGACCGCAAGCAATTGCTCTTCGATACGCGCGGCGATCGCGCTCTGTTTGGCGTCGCGCGCGTTCGCGGCATCGGACCGCGGATCGAAACGCGCGTGAAACAGCTCGACAACGTCGGTCGCGATGGCGGCATGCTTGCCCAGCGTCGCCCACATGTAATCCTGCGAATAGGCCACGCGAATCTGGCGCAGGAAGCGCGACAGCGTGCGGATCAGCGCCACGTCGCGCCACGCCAGTCCGCCGGCAAGCGTGAGCGCGTTATAGCCGTCGTTCTCGGCCGCCCCGCGCATCACCATCAGGAAGGCGGCTTCCAGCCGCGCCTTGGCCTGGCCGAGTTCGATCATGCCGCCGTCGTGGCGCGTGAGCAGCATGTCGTGGAACCAGACCTCGCGCGCGCCGTCGCCCTTCGATTCGTTGTTGGGCGCTATCCGGTAGGTGCGCTCGTCGACCACGCGGAAACCCATGTTTTCCAGCACAGGCACGCGATCCGATAGCGGCAGCGGATGCTGAAAACTCCACACCTTGAGGCCGACCGCGCGCTGCTCTTCCTCCAGCCGGTGATGGAAATCGACGCCGAGCGGGCGTTGTTCGCTCAAGGCTTCGATGGTGCGGATGTCGCCGGCCGCCACCGCCGGCGCATAGGCCTCGTGGAAACCGGCGGAGAACGCCTCGCGGTAACGGTCGAACAATTCGCTCGCCTTGGCCGGCGCATTGACCAGCGCCAGCGCCTCATAAAGTCCATCGGTCCACGACCGCACGATGGTCCCGATTTCGTTTTCGAGCGTGGCGCGATCAATCACGGGGGTGTCGCCGCCGGAGCGGCCGATGATGAAATGCACGCGTACCAGCGGGCCTTCCGGGAAGAATGGATAGAAGGCCGAAACCCGTCCGATGAAGGCGCTCGCCAGGTAGTCGCCGATCTTGACGCGCATGGCGCTGTCGTAGCGTTCGCGCGGAACGAACACCAACACCGACACGAAACGATCGAAACGGTCGCGGCGCGCCAGCACGCGCACGCGCGGACGCTCGTCGAGCTGCAGGATGGCGAGCGCGAAACGATAGAGAGTGTCCTCGTCGGCCTGGAAAAGCTCGTCGCGCGGATAATGCTCCAGCACATTGGCCAAGGATTTTCCGGAATGGCTGCTGGGGGCAAAGCCGGCGCGCGCTTCGACCGCCGCGAGCTTGCGGCGCAGATAGGGAATGCCGTGCGCCGCGCGCGTGTAGGCGGTGGAGGTGAACAGCCCGATGATGCGATGCTCGCCGAGCAGATTGCCGGCGGCGTCGAAACGCTTGACTCCGACATAGTCGAGATAGACGCGCCGGTGCACGCGCGCGTGGATATTGGCCTTGGCGACGATCAGCGGGCGCGGCTCCTTGAGAAACGCCATGATCTCCGGCGTGAACTCCATCAGCTCCTTGCCGCGCCGCAGCACGCGCAAATCGCGCGACCGCATGATGCCGAGCGCGCCCTCGAATTCAGGGATCAGCGCCGCGCCGTCGCAAATGTAGTCGCGCAAGCCGAGGAAGGTGAAATTGTCGGCCAGCAGCCATTGCAGGAACTGGATCGTCTCGGCGATCTCGTCCACCGGCAGCGGCGGCGGATTGGTTTGCAGTTCGGCGACGATTGTGCCGACGCGTTCGCGCATGGCGCGCCAGTCCCGCACCGCCAGCCGCACTTCCGTGAGTATGCCGTCGAGCCCGCGCAACAGATCGGCGCGCGCGGCTTCGTCCTCGATCGGCGCGACATGGATATGCATGAAGCTCTCGCGCGTGCCGCCAGCCGCGTCGGGCGCGCCCAGCGTCAAGAGCTTGCCGCCCTCGCGCGTTACGGCGAACACCGGATGCGCCACCAGCCGCACGTCGAGCCGCCGCTCGGCAAGCTCGCCCAGCACCGAGTCGACCAGGAACGGCATGTCGTCATTGACGATCTCGATCACCGAGACTGCCTTGTGCTCGGCCGAACCCGCGAGCGGCACCGTCTCGCAGCGGATTTTCGCCGCGCCCGGCTGCCGCTGCGCTAAAAAATCGTAAGCCCGCCCGGCAAGCGCGGCGAGATCGGCTGGCGCAATGCGCACCACGTCCTCGGGCACCGCGCCGGCGTAAAGCTGCGCGATGAAGCCGGCCGGAATATCGTTGCGGCCTTGGCTGAGCGCGCCGGCAGCCTGCGCAATGGCGGCGCGGGCGGCGCCGTCTTCTTCGCTGGCGGGGAGCTCAACGGCCAAGGTATCTCGCACTAGGACCTCGCGTATTTTGAAAGAATCAGTCGAGGCGGGAGCGGAGTTTTCACCTTCCGCGGCAGGCCGTCGAGAGCAACACACCATTTGGTGACGGCGCCCTGGCGCGGCCGCCAAAGGCGGGTGCAGCTTCCACTTAAGATGCTGAAATAAAAGGCGAAAGCAGGGCCGCGCGGTCGTATCGCAAGACTTCCGAACATTGTAGTATTGAACCGCAGGCAAGCACAGGGAAGGGGCGCAAGACTATGGCCAAGGCCAATAAATCGTTCAAAACCGCTGTTAAGGCGGCCGCTGCAAAGTCTTCCGCGCCGCCGCCAGCCAAAGCGCTGCAATCCAAAACCGCCATGATGAAGGCGCTCGCCCCCAAACCGGCGCCGGCCAAATCCGCCCCAGCTGTGGCCGACGACGTGCCGGTGATCGCGCTCAATCTGGCGGCGGGCAAGTTGTCGCCCGCCATGGCCGCCTATTTCAAGAAATGCCAGGACAAACTCGGCTTCGTGCCTAATGTTCTGCTGGCCTACGCCTTCGACATGGCGAAGCTGGAAACATTCGTCGCCTTCTACAACGACCTGATGCTGGGCGAGAGCGGGCTCTCCAAATTGGAGCGCGAGATGATCGCGGTGGCGGTGTCGTCGCAGAACCGCTGCTACTACTGCCTGACCGCTCACGGCGCCGCGGTGCGGCAATATTCCGGCAATCCGCTGCTCGGCGAACAGCTGGTGATGAATTACCGGGTGGCGCGCTTGAGCAAGCGCCAGCGCGCCATGCTCGACTTCGCGGTCAAGCTCACCGCGCAGCCGTGGAGCGTGGAAGGCGGCGACCGCGAGCGGCTGCGCCGCGCCGGATTTTCCGAGCGTGACATCTGGGACATTTCGGCGGTGGCGGGTTTCTTCAATATGTCGAACCGCGTGGCGAGCGCCACCGACATGCGGCCGAATACGGTTTATCACGGGCAGGCGCGTTAACAAAACAACGGGAGGCGACAATGAGGTTCGTAACACTGGCGATTGCGGCGCTCGCCGCCGCCATGGCGACCAGCGCGCCGGCGCAGACCCCGCGCATTGTCATGGAAGAGATGATGGTGCCGTCGTCCGATCCCGGCATTCAGCTCTATGTGCGAAACAAGCGCCCGGCCGACATGACCGCGTTCACGCCCGGCCACACCGTGCTGTACGTGCATGGCGCGACCTATCCGGCGTCGACCGCGTTCGATCTGCAACTCGGTGGCACGTCGTGGATGGATTACATCGCCGCGCGCGGCTACGACGTCTACCTCATCGATCTGCGCGGCTACGGCAAATCCACCCGCCCGAAAGAAATGAGCCAGCCGGCCGCCGCCAACCCGCCGCTCGTGCGCGGCGATACCGCGGTCAAGGATATCGGCTCGGTGGTCGATTTCATTCTCAAGCGCCGCAACATCGCGCGGCTCAATCTGCTCGGCTGGTCGTGGGGCACCACGCTGATGGCGACCTACACGACTCAAAACGCCAGCAAAGTCGAACGGCTGGTGCTGTACGCGCCGGTCTGGATTCGCACCACCGCATCGCTGGTGCAGTCGGGCCCCGGGCCGACGCCGGCCTATCGGGCGGTTCGCCAGGATCAGGCGCTCGGGCGCTGGATGACCGGCGTGCCGGAAGACAAGAAAGCGGCATTGATCCCAGCCGGCTGGTTCGACCAGTGGGCCAACGCCACCTGGGCCACCGATGCGGAAGGCGCCAAGATGAACCCGCCGGTGCTGCGCGCGCCCAACGGCGTGATCCAGGACAGCCTGGAATTCTTCGGCGCCGGCAAGGCCTATTACGATCCGGCCAAGATCACCGTGCCGACGCTGCTGGTCGGCGCGGAATGGGATCGCGACGCGCCGCCCTATATGGGGCAGACGCTGTTCCCGCTGCTGGTGAACGCGCCCGGCAAGCGCCTGGTGCAGCTCGCCGAAGGCACCCACACAATCGTCATGGAAAAAAACCGGCTCAAGCTGTTCGAGGCGGTGCAGGCGTTTCTCGACGAACCGGGCAAGGTGTATTGAAGCGTTCGCGTCGCGCGCGGTCGGACGCGGTCTGGCACGGCCGTGCGCGGTAACCATCGCTGTCATGCGCGGGCTTGTCCCGCGCATCCCGATTCATTAGGCACGGCGCCATCCAAATCGAGATGGCCGGGACAAGCCCGGCCATGACGAGTTAGCAATGAAACGCCTCGCCTTCATTACTTCATTCGTCGTTGCGCTTACCGCCCTCGCTTTTGCTCAAGTCGCGCCCATTACACACGCGCCGGCGATCCCGCCCGCGCGCGACATCCTCGCGCACAACGGCATGGTGGTGGCGCAGGAGAGCCACGCCGCCCGCATCGGTATTGAAATCCTCGATCGCGGCGGCAACGCGGTCGACGCCGCGGTGGCGGTCGGCTTCGCGATGGCGGTCACCTATCCGCGCGCCGGCAATCTGGGTGGCGGCGGCTTCATGGTCATCCATCTCGCCAAGGATAATCAGGACGTCGCCATAGATTACCGCGAAACCGCCCCGGCGGCGGCGAGCGCGACCATGTTCCTCGACGCCAAGGGCGAGCCCGATCCGGCCAAGTCGCGCGACTCAGGGCTGGCCGTCGGCGTGCCCGGCACGGTGGCGGGGCTGGCGCTGGCGCACGCCAAATATGGCTCCGGAAAACTCTCGCTCGCCGATCTGATCCAACCCGCGATAAGGCTCGCCAGCCAAGGCTTCCGGGTGGAAGACGACACCGCCGATTCGCTGCCGCAGGCAGCCAAGCGTCTGGCGCGCTGGCCATCGACGGCGGGAATTCTGCTGAAAGATGGCGGCCAGCCGTTGCAGAACGGCGACCGGTTGGTCCAGTTCGATCTCGCCGAAACGCTGCGCTCGATCGCGCATGACGGGCCGCGCGCGTTTTATCAAGGCGGCATCGCCGCCCGCATCGCCGACGCCGTGCAGAAGGCCGGCGGCATCATGAGCAAGGACGATCTAAAGAATTACCGCGCGGTGGAGCGTGCGCCGGTGCGCGGAACCTATCGCGGCTACGAAATCGTCTCCATGCCGCCGCCCTCCTCCGGCGGCGTGCATCTGATCGAGATGCTCAACATTCTGGAAGGCTACGACCTCGCCAAGCTCGGCCGCGGCGAGAAATCGTTGCACTATACGATCGAGGCGATGAAGCGCGCCTATGCCGATCGCGCCGTGTTCATGGGCGATCCCGACGCGGTGAAAATTCCGGTCGCCGGCCTGATCTCGAAAAAATATGCCGCCGCCTTGCGCGCGGGCATCGGCGAGAAGGCGACGCCGGCATCCGACATCCATCCCGGCAAGCCGGCCGACTACGAAGGCCGCAATACCACGCATTTTTCCGTCATCGACCGCGCCGGCAACGCGGTATCGAATACATACACTTTGAATTTTTCCTACGGCCTCGGCCTGATCGCCGACGGCACCGGCGTGCTGCTCAACAATGAGCTCGACGATTTCACCGCCAAGCCGGGCGCCTCGAACGCCTATGGGCTGGTCGGCTTTGCCGCCAATCTGCCGGGCCCGGGCAAGCGGCCATTATCTTCGATGACGCCGACCATCGTGCTGAAAGACGGCAAGCCGTTCCTCGTCACCGGCTCGCCCGGCGGCAGCCGCATCATCACCGCGGTGTTGCAGGTGATTTCCAACGCGATCGATTTTCACATGGGCGTGGCGGCGGCGGTGAGCGCGCCGCGCCTGCACAATCAATGGCAACCGGACGAGGTGCTGGTTGAGCCGGGTTTCGATCCGGACCTGCTCGATGCCTTGAAGGCGCGCGGCCACAACATCGTGCCGGTGCGGCCCGGCACCTCGGCGAATTCCATCGAAGTCACGCCGAAAGGCGAATTCACCCCGCAGGGTTATGTCGGCGCCGCCGACGCCCGCACGCGCGGGAGCCTGGCGGCGGGGTATTGAATAGGCATTTTGAATAAGCCCTGCGCCAACCCCCCGATGGCTTCCCGGCAACCGCAGCGTCAGCTATCGTCCACGCCGTCGCAAAAATCGTCCGGCGAAGGCCGGGTGCGATAGGCTCTTTCAGGGGGACTTAACTTATATGACACCGTTGCATCGCGCCCGTTCGCTCGCCTGTATTCTGGTTTGCAGTCTGTTTCTATGCGCGCTGGCGGCGCTCGACGCGGCGATGTCGCCGGCGGCGGCGGACATCACCGTCACCGATGCCAAGATTTTCAAGGGCAAACTGGTGCTCACCGGCACCACGGCGGTCGGCGGCAAACAGGTCAAGCTCGACGGCAATTTCATCGCCACCTCCGACCCCTCGACCAAGGTATTCACATTCAGCCTGGTCTATCTTCCCGCCCAATGCATCGTCGATCTGGCGCTGGTCGATGGGACTGAGCCGCCGACGCAGGCCGTGATCGCCAGTTGCGGGCCGCGCGGCCTCAATCCGCGTGGCGCCTATAAGGGCAGCACCAGTTATGTCGTTGATGATGTCGTGACGTATCTCGGTTCAAGCTGGCGCGCCAAGCGCGACAGCCGCACCAGGCGGCCCGACATTCACCCAGGCGCTTGGGAGCAGTTCACTGCCAAGGGGGATCAGGGAGCCACCGGCATTCCAGGCGCAATCGGCGGGCAAGGTCCGCAAGGCAATACCGGCGCGACCGGCGCGCAGGGCCCAGCCGGCGATACGGGAGCAAAAGGCGCAACGGGTGCGACCGGTCCGGCGGGAACGGTTCTGGAGTTTGCGGATTATTTTGCATTGATGCCCGGTGACAATCCAGCGACCGTTGGGGCGGGTTCAGCCGTCGAGTTTCCGCAGGACGGCCCCAATTCGGGTGGCATTTTTCGTACTAACGCTTCATCTTTTGTGCTTCCCTTTGCGGGCACCTACCTGGTCACCTTTCAGGTGAGCGTGGACGAGCCTGGGCAGTTGGTCCTTGCCCTGAATGGGGTTGAACTTCCGGCGTCGGTTGTTGGGCGTGCAACGGGTACTTCCGAAATCGTTGGGACATCTTTGGTGACGACATTGGGCGGCGATGTCCTTCATGTCCTCAATCCGTCCGGAAATTCTACCACACTGACGATTACGCCGGTCGCGGGGGGAACTCACCCGGTCTCGGCGCATCTGACTATTTTGCGGCTGCAATAACGGACGCAATAATGCTGGGCTACAGCGCAGCCGCGGCGCGCTGGCGGCGGGGCAATAAGGTTGGTCATTCCGGTACGCGCCAAAGGCGCTAACCCGGAATGACAAATTGTGAGAAAACTGGCTTGCCAGTCGAAGCTCCGAAGGAGCGAAAACTGGAGCGGGCGAAGGGATTCGAACCCTCGACCCCGACCTTGGCAAGGTAGTTCCTGAGCTTTGCGTCGGTTTGTAGCTAGTTGCTGATGCCTTCTAAAGCTTAGTTAATTCAACGTTTTCTGTTTGCTGGCGTTTACTCTGTTTTGCGACAATGTGCGCCAAACTGCTAGCTATTTGCTAGCTAGCTACCGACATTCGCAGTCAGCAAACGAGGCGGAAATGTCCGGAAAGCGGATCGGGCTGCGCGAGGTTCGCGCGCTGAAACCAGGCCAGATTATCTGGGACGGAGCCGTCGCCGGCTTCGGCGCCCGGCGCCAGCGGAGCCCGGTCGCTTCCTACCTTCTATTCTACCGAACTCAGGAAGGCCGCCAACGCTGGCATACGATCGGCCGGCACGGTTCACCATGGACCCCCGTTACAGCCCGCGCGGAAGCCCAGCGGCTGCTCGGCGAGGTCAAAAAGGGAGAAGACCCCGCGGCCGCGAAGCGAACAAAGCGCCAAGCCGCCACCGTATCGCAATTATGCGACCTCTACCTCGCCGATGCACAATCTGGGCGGCTGCTTACGCGCCGTAAGGTGCCGAAGAAATCGACGACGCTGGAAATCGATCATGGGCGCATCGAACGCCACATCAAACCACTGCTTGGACAATTCCGCGTTGCCGCCGTCACCCGTGATGATGTGGACGCTTTCATGCACGATGTCGCCGGCGGCAAGACGGCCGGCAATACCAAAACTGCTAGGAAACGCGGCTTAGCGCGCGTGCGGGGCGGCAAAACCGCTGCCAGCCGCGCGGTGGGCCTGCTTGGCGGGATATTTAGCTATGCCGTCCGCCACCGGATGCGCCTGGACAACCCAGTACACGGAGTTACGCGCTTCGCAGACGGTAAACGCGAGCGGCGGCTGAGCGATGATGAATACGGTGCGCTCGGCGAAGCGCTGCGGCGTGCCGAGGATATGGCCATCTGGCCCCCAGCCATCGGAGCGGTGCGATTCCTGGCACTGACCGGATGGCGGCCAGGCGAGGCGCTCGGGCTGAGCTGGAGCGAGCTCGACCTGACCAGGCGTACCGCACTCCTGGCGGATACCAAGACGGGACGATCAATGCGCCCGTTGCCCCGCACCGCATGTGACGTGCTGCGAGACGTCCCGCGATCGGGCGCATTGGTGTTCCCAGCCACACGCGGCGACGGCCCTATGACAGGATTCCGCAAATTGTGGAACCGGATTGTAAAGCTGGGTGAGTTAGCCTCTGATGTGACGCCGAATGTACTGCGACACTCCTTCACATCGTTGGGCGGCGATCTCGGCTACACCGAATTTACCATCGGGGCAATCGTTGGACACAAAGGCCGCACGATGACGTCCCGGTATATGCATTCCGCAGATGCCGTGCTGTTGAGTGCAGCCGATGCGATTGCAGATCAAACCGCCGCGCTCATGAGCAGGGACAAGGGCGCGATCGAGGTCATCCCGTTCAAGCGCGAATCTGCATGACCTCTTCGGTTCAGCTAATCAAGTTGCCTGACCGTAAGGAAATTACCCTTTGCGAGGCGGTTACCGCCTTTGTCTATGGCAAAGCCAGTGATGCCGTGCAGCGGATTGTCTATGACGACGCGCTAACTGAAGGGCAAAGCGCCCGAGCAAAAGATTTAATCGAAAGGTTGCATAGTGCCGCCTATGCTGGGCACATCAAATTTCGTGCCCTAAAAAATGGCGATGATCACGCGGACGGACACAAGGATATCGACCGCCTCTATTTTAGCGAGCCGCGCGGCCTCCGCTGGAATTGCGACGAAATCTGGATCCGCGATCTGAGCCGCGATCACCCCAAGTTTAAGTCTCAACTACCGAATTTCAGGATGGATTGGCGTGACGTTCATCTTGACCGGGAACAGTTTGAGTTATTGCTGCGAGATATGGGCGTTTCGATCCAGCAAAGTCTCAATACCGATGCCCCGGGCAAACGAAAGATTCTCACAACCGGCATGCCGGGGCGACCCACTTCTAAACACCTCATTCTGGAAATGGCCCAAAGCCGACTCAATGCGGGGCGCTATCCTCCCACTTTAACTGAGTTTTCGAAACAACTCGCGCAGGCCCTACCCATCGCTGAACCAGGGGCGCCCCCAGTGACGCCAAAGACGGTTAGCAACGCTATCAGGGAGTTGTGGCGTGCGCGCCAGAAGCGGCCGAAAATTAGCGACCCATCCTAAATTTTGGGCGTCGAAAGCTGCCCAAAATTATCGACCCTCCGCAAATTTTGGGCGTCTATTTCGGGCGCCGGTATCGAGTTAGCTAAGCCTCACATTGCTGGGATTCAGCCGGCGAGAGTGATGGTGACGCGATGGCAAACTCAATTCCCGATAATCCAGCCGCGCTGCTGACGCGCGGCCGAACAGCCGAGGCGCTCACTGAAGCTGGCTTCCCAATTAAGGCAAAGACCCTCGCAACCAAAGCCACTCGAGGCGGCGGCCCGCCCTATAGCAGATTCGGCCTGCGCACACTGTATCGCTGGGACGATGCATTGGCCTGGGCAGAGGCACGCCTGACGGCACCGCACCGCAGCACGTCCGAACAAGACGCAGGCGCGCAGTGACCGCCGCCGCATCATCACTGCCACCGGTAACAGCGGCCATCGATTTCCTCTGGTCGCTCCCGACCGATAAAGTGCACGTCACCGCCATCCACCCCGACCTACCACGCCCGAAAAACATCAAGGGCCGAACCTACCCGAGGACCGCCGCCGGCCTTGCCGATGCGCAGCGTTGGATTGAAGTGGGCCAGAAGGCCGGCTGGGGTATCTACTTCAACGACAACGATCTGTCCGTCGACCTCGGCTCTCGCCATAACAAGGCTGCCGAGCTCGAAGTTAGTCACGTGCTCATGATGCACGTCGACGCTGACCTGCCAAAGGATACCAAGCCCGAGGACTTTGTGGCCGCAAAAGCGCTCTTGCTCGCCAAGATCAGAGCGCATCGGCTACCGCCGTCGCTCATCATCAATAGCGGCAACGGCTACGGCGTCTTCTGGACGCTCAAGGAGCGCGTTGCGACCGGCGCTGACACTGTCAAGATTGCGGACCTTAAGGCGCGCAACAAGCAGCTTGCAGTCGACATCGGCGGCGGTGCCGACCATTGTGAGAATCTGGACCGCGTCATGCGGGTCCCTGGCCTCATCAATTTTCCTAACGAAGCGAAGCGTAAACGCGGGTGCGTCAAGGTGCCCACCGAGCTGGTGGAGTTCCACCCGGAGCGTTTCTACAACATCGACCAGTTCCCGCCGGCGCCGGCTAAAGCGCCGACGTCAAAAGCGTCAAAGAAGTCGAAGACGAAGCCTCTCGCTGTCGATGAGGCGCCGTCCGATCCTACCGCGGTGGACATGTCGCGGCTGGAAGCTGATTCCAAAGTGCATCGCTTGATCACGGACGGCCCCGGTGAGGGTGCCGATCGCAGCGACACAGTCTACTACGTCTGCTGTGAGCTGTGCCGCTTAGGCTGGTCCAATGGGGACATACTGTCGGTGGTGCTCAACAAGGACTACCGTATCAGTGATCACCTCTATGATCAGACAGGCCGGTCGCCCGAGGATCAGGCACGCCGCTTCCTGGCGGATGCTCGGAACGAGACAGCCGAGGCGGTGCTCTCGAAAGAAACGCCGTACAAGTCCGCCAAACTGTTCCGCGCCGCTCGCTATCCCGATCTCATCAACTTTCAGGATGAGTGGCTGACATGGGACGGTGCCGCATTCATCCCGCTGGAAGATCCGACAATACGGGCCGCCGTGATGGAGTTCTTAGAACAGGCCAAAGTGCGTACACGCGTCACCGATGCGACCGGTGTGGTGAGCTACATCAACGGATCTTTCAATCCCAAGCCAACCCACATCAATGCCGTCTACGACATGCTCCGAGGACAATGCCACAAGGAAGTGGGCGCAGTGACGCCTCCAGTCTTCCTGAGCGGTCGCACAGATCCGCGGCCGCAGAACCTGGTCTCGTGCCGCAACGGCCTCGTCGATATCACGACGGGTAAGCTTTATGATTCGACGCCGGACTTCTTTACCCGGACTGCGTTGCCAATCAATTACGACCCCAACGCGCCGGCGCCGGCGCAGTGGCTGACGTTCCTTGCCGACGTTACGTCGGGACGTCAGGAGCTCATCGATTTGATCTGGGAAATGTTCGGCTACCTGATCTCGTCGGACACGTCTCACCAGAAGGTTTTCTTCCTGTACGGCAATCCGCGCTCTGGGAAGGGGACGGTGCTCCGCACGCTGGTCAAGCTGATTGGCGTGGAGAACACTTGTTCTCCGTCCATCAAGAACCTGGCCGGAACGTTCGGATTCCAATCGATGATCGGCAAGACGCTGGCGATCATCTCGGACATGGCGACTGACAGCCGAACTGATCTATCCGCCGCCGCAAGCAGCATCAATGCAGTGAGCGGTGAGGACTACATCGAGGCCAATCGAAAAAATAAGGAATTCTGGCAAGGCCGTCTTGCCGCCCGATTCGTCCTGGCCGGCAATGATCTGCCAGGATTCGGTGGCCACACGGCCGCGCTCGCGGCTCGCCTGCTGATCTTGCCGTTCGAGGAGGATTACCTGGGTCGGGAGGACTACAATCTGTCGGACAATCTGGCGATCGAACTCCCGTCGATCCTGAACTGGGCAATCGCCGGACTGAAGTCGCTCCGCGATCGCGGGAGGTTCGAGGAGGCGGCCGACTGTCGGGCAGCGAAGACCCGGCTACTGCACCGGGGAAACCCCGTCCTTGGCTTCGTGCACGAGCGGTGCATCACCGGGGAGCTGGCGGCCCGCATCGGCAAGGCGGATCTATATGCGGCCTATGGCGCTTACTGCGATGAGTACGAGGTAGAGCTGAAGACTCCGGAAGTGTTCGCGCGCGAGCTCTATAAGGCAGCCCCCGGTGTCAGAAAGATGCGGCCACAGGACGGTCACGCCCGTACACAAGAATTTAGGGGCATCCGCCTTGTGGACTCATGTCCTCCGGAATTCATGGTCTCGGCATCGCAACCCGAGCCATGGGAATAGCGGGGGCGCGGACTGATAGCTGAACTCTCATTTACTTGAAGCCGCTCCACAGGCTTCCGTCGGCGTCTGGCTGCTTAGAGCCAGACATTGACGATCAGCCATCGCCCGGTTATGTTTCAACCCTTGCGGGAGTAAATTAGCTGATAGTGTAGCTAGTTGACGTACAAGGCCCTACGGAAAAACCGCCATTGAACGCATTCTGGTCAGGACTTGGTTCAATTTGGCTGGCTGCTATTGCGAGCCGATCGGTTCTCGTCCTGTTGGGCGTCCTCGCCTATTTGGTCAGTTCGGGACAAGGCGAAGAACTTGTTTCATCACTTCTCGTGATGTCCCCGTACAGCAATTGGTTACTGTTCATTTCGATCCTGGCGTGGTCCGCGCAAAGCTGGCTTTGGAGCCGGCTCATGATCGAGGCTTGTTTCGCCACGGCTCGGCAAAGCGCAAAGAGAGACATCGACCGCGTTGAAATTACATTAACTTACGTCGTCCCGCTGATCTACGCAGTTGCTGCGTTTGCGGTTGCGGCTTTTCCCCTCATTCAAGCGGAACGAACGGGCGTCGTTACACTGATTGCCGTCTGTAGTCTTGGCTTATTCGTCAGCACGGCTGTGTGGGCGCTCGAACAGTCGAATAGAGCGTACATCGGGTCCGAGCAACGTTCGATGAAGGTGCGACGTTGGACTGCCCGGCACGTCGCGGGTCTCGAGCGCCTCCTCGACATCAGTCCGGCGGAAAAACCGCGCTTCTCAGGCTGGTGGATTGCCACATCGGGGGCTTACGTCTGGTCAGCCGGCTGGATCGCATTTGGGCTTGTGGCTCCATTACCGCTATCAAGCGCCTTTGGAACGCTAGGGATTGTCTTTCTCGGCATGAGCGCACTGCTGCCCATTGTTGGTACCGCTGTGATTGCTACGCGACGTGCACGCTTTCCGACTTTTCTGCTGTTGGTCCTTGCTCCGTTTATTTTGCCCGCTGCCTATAGCTTGCTGTTTGGATTTTCGTCTTGGGTCTCGGGGACGGTCGGCGCATGTCTCGCCGTGATTGCCGCTCTGTTCTTACTGCGCGGCCGGACGCTAGCCGCCGGAGCATTGGCATGCATCATTGTTCCACTCCTGTATCTCACGTTCGTCGACAGCCGGCACCAGTCTGGAATTCAACACGAAATTCGCACACATGCGCCGTTGATTCGCAAATGCACCCTGGGGGAGATGACATCGTCCCCATGCACCGCAACGATCGAAAGCGAAATCGATACGTGGAGAAAGCAGGCCGCCCTCGCCGGGGCCGAACAGACAAACTACGTTGTGTTCGTATCCGCCGCGGGAGGCGGCCTACGCGCTGCCTATTGGACGGCCTCTGTTCTCACCCGCCTTAACGACTGCGTGCCAAATTTCAACGGAAGACTCTTCGCTATCAGTGGGGTCTCGGGAGGAAGCCTGGGCGCTGCCATCTACGCGGCGTTAGTGCGCGACTTCAATGCCGCGCGCCTGGCCGCTCCCGGGGTTCCGCCTCTGCGGCTGGATTGTGGCGTCCATCCGCTGACGATCGCGGATGTGCACGCCGGTAGGGGCTGGGCGCAATCGCAGCTCACGCGCATTTTGCAGAACGATTTCCTTGCGCCCATCGTCGCCAATCTCATTTTCCGCGATCTGCCGCAGGCACTTATTCCAATCCGTCTATTGCCGGACCGAGCCGCTTCCCTCGAAAAGGCGATCGAGCAGGCCTGGACCAAAGCCTGTGAGAGCCGCGACTATGGCTCGCGTTGCGAGTATAAAGAGCAATTCGCTCAATCATTCTTCGATGTCCGCGAGTCGTCTGTATGGATCCCTCTTTTGCTGCTCAATGGGACACATCAGGAAACCGGTAAGCGAGTCCTGACATCGAGTATTCAGATCAACCCAAATATATTTAACGACACATACGGCTTCTTCCACCTGACGCATCGCGACATTGCGCTATCGACGGCCGTACTGAACTCTGCACGCTTTCCGTTCGTCTCACCGGCAGGGGCCATGACGGAGGTCTATTCCAATTCGTCCATCGTCGATCTGCGCGGTCACATCATCGATGGAGGATTTTTTGAGAACAGTGGAACGTCGACCTTGAAAGAGGCAATCGAGGCCTTCCTGAACCATCCTGAGAGCAGACCGGGGGTTTCTTGGCGGCCACTAGTCATTGAAATTCTCAACGACGTCGACATGAGCCCGGAGGACTTGTCGCGTACCCGGCCCTCGTTGTTCCAAACTCACTCCGACGCTCCGTTGATGCTGCGCGAGAAATCTCTCCAGGACACTTTCGCCAACCAGCTCGTTAGCGCCGCGGAGGGACTGTATGCGACGAGATCGGCACGTGGGATCTTGGCCTCAAAGGAGCTCGCCGACTATGTTCGAAAGCAAGGTGGAGAGTTCCTTCAGTTTCGACTCTGTCCGTACATGGCCCCATCCCCGCCACTCGGATGGCTGCTCACGGCAGATAGCCGCGCGGCGATGGACGATTTGCTATTGGGGCATACGCGCACCAACTTTCAAAAGAAATACGAAACGGCTGCGGCAAATCGTGGAGGAACAACCGAATACCTGAGGTGCTTTAACGAAATTCAGATGCAACTCTCATCAGCGCTACGAATGCTCGCAAACTCATCGTCGCTGCGTGAGGCAAACGTCGCAGCCCAGATCGAGCGTCAACCGAAATGATGGTTCCTATGACGCGAATTGCTGATTTTGCCCGCTACCTGAAGCGTCTCAAGGCATCGCGTCGAGCCGTTACCTTGGCTGCGCGGACCGCCGTGGGCGCATTCATCGGCGTCTTCCTTCTCATTATTCTGCAATTGCACCTTAGCGGCACGTGGGCCAGCCAGCTCAGAGAAGGCGCCATGCGATTCGTGCCAGCCGATGCTGCAAGTTTCTTTTACACGCCCGACGTCGATCAATTCATGCGCGAGGCCGCCCCTTCGATCATATCGATCTACAGCGCTCTGATGGATCCCGACGATTTCACACCGGATCTGATCTCACTGTTTGTATACTCGGATAGTACAACAGGGCAAAAACTTCCGCCGCCGTGTCGAACCCTTCAGCATCCGGCCGATCTATCGGATGCCGGTATCGACCCAAACAGCAGCTTGTCGTTGATGTATCTAGATAACAGCATTCGAGCGGCCATCAAGTTTTCAAATGAATCAGTTGGACTCGGATTTTTAGCCGATGTTCTTACGCCACTTTATCTTCAAGTCCAGTCCACAGCAAAAGGCCCCGCAAACAAAGACAGCCCGCGGAAGTTCAGAATCGAAGTCGAGGCCGACAATGTCGAAATTTGTGTAGATCCCGACAGGCACAAGATTCGCTCACACCGCGATACGTTTGAGTTGGAGATAAATAAGAAACATAGCGGCAAACGTACGCTTCCACTTCGGCTTCCCGCCATCGACAGTGGGCCAACGAGAATAAAGGTGACTTGCCAAGAGATCGTTGAAGGCGGAGACGCGCTTCCATGCTCCTGTGAGCTAGTACAGGTTGGCAAAAAGGTAGACCCCACGACGGCAAAGAAAAACATTTGCGGAACAGCGGTCGATCTCGCGTCGTACCGAAGCATCGTTCATAATTGGCAAAGCGACCTTGATGCCGGCAAAACGATAAAGATCGGCGACGCCTATGTGGCGAAAATAGCTGGCTTCCACGTCGTCGAGCAATGGCCCAAGGCCAAGCCGGCCTTGAATTATTTGGTGCATGAACCTCCAACCCCTATCGTTCATGATGATTCATTTTTGGTGCACTTTTTACAATTCAAAAACAATGGGAAGAATTTCAAGACGACAATTTTTGGCGGATATAGGCCCGATTCGCTTATTGTATTTCGCGACCTCGAAAGGCGGGAAATCCCGCTCTATCTGATGACGCCTATCGGTTTGCATTTTGCCAAAGGAACGATTGTCTACGAGGCGGCTGCGAACGTCGAACCGCAGGATCTGACAGTCGTCCAGGATTTTTCGCGACATGAAGGAAACATACCGATCACGTGGAAGGATTGGCCAGCCGGCCTCGGTCTGACCTTCGGCGATTACTCATTGAAGCAGTATGCTCGCTTTGCCCGCGTTTCATATCCAACGGTTGAGCCGTTGGTGACGAATGTGCTGCCTCTTGTGCCAGTGATTCTCGACCTCATGGAAAATGGCGTTCCGTCGCTGTCCGCGACGATCTTGCAAGAGAATAAAGACACATTTTCCTGGAGAGCCGCAATTGCCGTACCAAATGTCACGCCCGTGGGCGCCGATCAGTTGGTCCACTTCATGAGGAATCGCGCGATCATGCGACAAGCCGAGTGGGCGTTGCAGAGCGCCGCGGGTCAGCTGATCAAGCTCAGACAGAACATCTCTGGCGAGGATTTCAACGATCGGATACTGGAGCGTACCTGCCCTCAGTCCTATTGGAAACTTAAAACGGGCGCGAGATTTAATGAGGATGGAACAATCAATCGCAACTTCATCGATATTATTGATAACGCGATAGGCGATCGTCGTTCCTGGAGATATACATTTAACAATCGGACGCTACTCCGACTCGGCCCAGTCGACGACCCGAATGTTGTTGTATGGGGTCAGGCCTTTAGTTCGAACAGCCTCGTCGCGAAACGCATTATTGAACTGAAGAAGAAACTGTCGGCATTTACGGACGACCTCAATAACGCAGCGAAGTCGGTGCGTGCTCTACACAGCCTCGAACAAATACGGGACCAATTGCGCAGCAGTGTCCCCAGGCTTATCAAAAAAGCGAGCGAGATGGAGGCAGAAGGGGCATCCGCCAAAGAGGAAGATTTGTCTTCGCGCCTGCGTGACATCAGTAAACTTGATGACCCTCGGGAAGCCCGCTTCCGGCTCATCGATCTTCAAATGTCTCTACCCACCGATTTTGCTACCCAAAAAGCTACACTTAACGTTCAAGAAATACAGTCTCTTTGTCAGGCTAAGTCGGGGAAAAGTAATCCGACGGCAGTTGCGGATTACGATACGAATGCAAACGCGCTTCGCGTGGTTGACACCGGCCCTGACATCGATCTTTCGATTAAGAAAGAGACGGCCAGTCTCAACGGTTCCGGCGAAAAGATACGGTTGGATATAGACAGCAGCAAGATTCCATCTTGGTTAAAAATCTTGCCCACAGAGTACGAAAAAAAACTAAATGCTTTTCCATTTCCGAACATACAGGTCCAATTTTCTGGTCGTCCGCAATCCGGCGTCGGTGTTCGCGTCAGAATGTTGGCGCCGGACGTAAAGCCATGACCGAAGTACTACTCGAGATCAAGAAAGGTGAAAAGCGGTACAGCGGTGCAATCGCATTGCATATCGCTGAGTTTGAAGCGCAGGCAGGTGGCCGGATAATTACTTTTGGCCCAAATGGGTCAGGCAAGTCAACGCTTCTACGGGTCGTCTGCGGTCTGACTTCACTTGATATTGGTACCATCAAACGGACCGAACGTTGGTCAGAATTGCGGATTGGCTACCTTCCTCAGGTCGGGGGTATCTATCTCGATTATACGGTCGATGAAAATCAGCAGATGTTCAGCCGATTGTTGGGCGGGTGTGTTGAGCCGGAGAGCTGCCAGGAACTCTCCGAGACGTTGGGGCTCACGCCCTATCTGTTCAGAAGGGCCGACGAACTTTCCGGTGGGTTTCGTCGCTTGGCGGCCTTGTATGCAATATTGACCTCCAAGGCCAATGTCATTGCGCTCGATGAGCCGTTTTCCTCACTAGATGCCGAGATGCGCGAGGCCGTTATGAAAGTCCTCCGCGCCGTGGATCGTCCCGACGGCTTTCTGATCGTCTCTGAGCATGAGAGCGTCGCTACCCAACTTAACAATCTCTCGGGGTGGAAGGAAGTACAACTCGCGAAACCGTAGTATGATAACCTTCCTCAAACATGAACTTCTCGACATTGCGACGCGACCCTTGCTTTGGCTGGGGACGTTCGGATTCGCCGTATTTCTGTTGCATGCGGTGGCGCACCTCAACATTGAAGACGATAAAATCCGCATTGCAATATACCAAACGCTCGGTGACACCGACGATACAGTGAAAACCTTTAAGCCGGCGCAAGGCCTGATCGAGGAAACTGCCGGCATCAGCGTCATCAGCCCGGACGAGATCGTCACCGACATTGCCACCCAGATGTTCAAGGATGACGTGAAAATCGCTATTACGCGGACGACGGATACTTGGCGCTTTACGCTAATGTCCCGCTCCATCCTGGAGCACCGCAAGCTCGTCCGCATTGCCCAGCTTCTAGGATTGAGTCTGAGTCAGAATCGGCCATGGTATACGATCGTTGAGAACACCGCGTCGAGTGCACGGAACTGGCCAAAAAAGATCCAAATATCGGGAATTACCGCCGACCCCGGCAGTCACGCACGCGTCTTCATACCCAAGATTATCTCGTTGCTCGCTTATTTCATCGCATTCGCCTTTGCGTGTCGCAGCATGATCAGGGATATCTCCAGCAATACGCTGCCCTTGATTCTGGCGGCATCTAATGGCCATTGGGAGAATATCGTTTTGTCCAAAGTTCTGTCAGCAACTTTCATGGGTATTCTAACGTTTTTGGCCTTGCTGGTCTTCGCCTCGATGTCGGAGGGCTTTCAGATAAAGGAAGGTTTGTACATCACCGCGACACTGCTGGCTCTTGCGGTCTTGTCATCCTCTTTCCTTGGGGTGGCTCTATCGTTGTTTGCGCGCACGGAATCGCGCATCTATTTTTTTGGATCCGGCTATCTCATCTTGCTCGTGCTGTTGTCCGGCTTAATCGCCGAGATCGACCCTCGCGAAAAAGTTCTCTCATTTATTTCCAATGTCTTTCCGGTGAAATATGCGATGGACAGCCTTGCCGACTGGATGTTTTTTGGGGTTATTCCTTCGTTGGTAGGCAATCCTGCTAATGTTCTGTTTGCGCTTTTGATCCTATCCGTGACCGTGACATTTGTTTCGGTTATCCATTACCGACGAGCAATGTGATGGATTCAGTCACGCCGCCGATCTTTGGGAAAGAAGCAACATTACCTTTTGAGTGAATAACCCAGAGCCTCACGAGATGTCCGACTTGAATCCACAAAGTGCTGCATAACTGACATTAGCTGTCGGTTACCGACCAATTCGTTTTATGAGTACACACCGTCAGGGATGTCAGGGATCCAATACAGCTAACTACCCTTCAATTCCGCCACTAAGAATTTCGGACTAGAAGAAAAGAGGGCGAGAAAAGCGATTAGTGGCGACGTGCAGGGCAATAGGGTGCGCTTTACCCCAGACACCCCTGACGATGGTCCGTGGAGGACGCGGCGCGGGAAATGCGGGGCGGTTTCGCACGATTCCGTTGTGTCGGCGCCCGAACTACCAGCGATCGTCTGCTTCGTTGATTTTCCGGCGCTTTCGGGCCGCGTTAACCTTACTCTCTCGCTATATACGCGCGCGGAGGGCTGGCCCGTTAATTGATCCTTAACCGCCTCCGCAGGAGTGATCGGCGCTCGCGCCGGTTGAGTGCGAGGTTTCGGCGGGCTTTACTATTTGCTTACCCTCGATGTCGCTGCGGCGCAGGCGCTCGCGCAAGGTAAACGCCAATTCGCATAACGTATGGAAGGGAACATGACCTGCGCCCAGCGCGTAGCCCCATGCGCGCAGCGCGGGGAGCAGAATTTTCTTAACGCTAAAAATTCAACGAACCAATTCTAACCGAGCCTGGCGAGTTCGCCCCGACACGCGCATCGCTGGTCGATGAGCACGCAGCGAACGCGTCATTAATGAATTTCACGTATAAAGTGTACGTCCTCCGTACAAAGTGGCATTTGGGGGGCGCACCTTAGTGCACAGGCAATTCGGAAGTGGATGGGAGGGTGCTCGCTTGAGTTTGCAGAACACATCTGATGCGGTGATGGCGCAGCGCGCGTCTCCTAAGGATGTTCTCGACAACTTCCCTACCCCACCCTGGGCGACACGCGCTCTCGCCGAGCATGTGATAGTCCCGCAAGGTAGATGTCTTAAACCCGCCTGTGGACGCGGGCATATGTCTGGCGCGTTGGCGGAATACTTCGACAAAGTCACGTCGTCCGATATTTTCGATTACGGCTTCGGCACCGTTGCAGATTTCCTCAACTCGACATACGAAGCCGAGTCTTTTGATTGGGTTATCACCAATCCACCCCTCAAGCTGGCCGAGACGTTCATCCTTCGCTCAATGAAGATCGCACGACGCGGTGTCGCGATGCTGACTCGTACCGTGTTCATAGAGAGCGAAGGCCGCTATGAGCGCCTGTTCAAAGTCAATCCGCCTTCGCGAGTTGCGCAATTCGCTGAGCGTGTGCCGATGGTCACCGGGCGTCTCGACCGAAAGGCAACGAGCGCAACGGCATATGCATGGCTCGTGTGGGAAAAGGACCGGCGCGGTTCTTGCGAGCTAGTCTGGATCGCGCCGTGCCGAAAACAGTTGGAACAGGACAAGGATTACGACCTACCGCCGAAAATGTGGTAACATTCGTCGCCATCCGGTTTCTAGCTATGGGGAGTGTCTGAAACTCGCCAACAATTCTGGGAATGCGTGTCCCTCTAGTTCATGCGCGCTTTCTGAAAATCAAAAAAAATGACCTTACAAAAAAGCTTCAGTCACAAAATAATTAAAAAGACGCCGCTGAAAATACTTTGCCCCCACCTGATCGGCAAGATTGCGCTAACCAAATGAAATGATCGGTACCCACCGCGGCTGGTCGAATCTTGCGCTATCCGAGCTGTCGTCATAGGTTTAGCTCATCGTCAAGAGTTCGGGTTCTGCGAAATCGGCCCGATGCCAGCCTGCTTCTCCGCGCAAGGCGGCTCGCACAGACGAGGCGGCGCTTCGGCGCTGCAAACCAACGGAGACTTTCCAATGGCCAACACTCGGGGGCGAGCAATCAAAGCTCGGCGAAAACGGGCCGTGGGCAAAAAACAAAATTACAATGCCATCTTCGAGGAGGTCGAAAAATTCGAAGACCTCGCACCGCGTATGCACGAATTGCTGTTGACCGAGCCCGAGGGAACAAGGGTTTATCTTCGCGTTCGAGATCGCAGAACAATCAATTAGGAGAATGAGCGCCCGTCACGCTGCCGCGCCATAACACGCTGCTCATTGACAGTGAGCGGCTTGAAGCCGGCGATGCGCTCGACGACATCTTTCACGGCATGGCTGCGTGCAGGGATTCTAAGCAATCGGAGTGGTGGTGATATTGTGCAGACGCAAGAAAATTAAGCGGGTGCCGACTGGAGATCGGCCCAATTGATTCTTTCCATTCCACCATCGCAGCGACGAGTTGCGAGGAAATCGCGCCATATTCGCCATCATTGCGTTGGCGCGCGCCTGGTTGCCGTCGGCGACGTATTGTAACACGCGCGCGGCGCAGCGATGGAAATGCGCATGCAATTGGACCGCTGCGATAAATTCGACGCTGTTACGCATTTCGATAATGATGGTCGGCCCGCGCAGCCATTGTCCGAAAGCACAGATATTATCGCGGCCGATCTCGGCAATATCGAAGTCGGTTTTACCGCTTTCAATCGCTGCCTTCAGGCGTTTCGTGATGCGCTTCTGCACCTCGGTGACGAAGTATTTCATGGCGTGCGGCGACAGCACGCCGAAGGTGTCGGCCAGGGCGAGGGCAGCCATGTGGCCTTCCTTGCCGACGCGCTCGATCAGGTCGAGCGCCCATTTCAGCTCGGCGCGCGAGAAGTCGATCGGGAGCAACTGTCATTTCACTGGGCGCCTCCTCGAAGCTGAGATGTAATCTTCAGCGCGGGTTCGCGCACTTCAGGAGCAACGCCATTCAAGTACTCATCGGTTCCAATGATGACCGCTGCTATGGCCTCTCTAAGCGGTCGCCACCGTTCATGCGCCACCGTCGAGTCCACGATCTTGAGAGCGTCTTCGGCATTGCCAGCCGCTATCGCCTCTTTGAACATCACAACTATATCCAACCAAACGTTTTCCAAACCGTAGTTACCACCCGCAGTGATCAATTGGTGTATATGTCGTTCGGCATATTTCCAATTTCCCGTGGCAATATGAGACCTGGCGATTGTAGCTAGCGCGCCAAGATTGTCAGTTCCGAGTTGCGAAGCTTGATGATAGACGGCCTCCGCTTCGTCCTTCCGACCGCGGTAATGCGTTAGCAAATCGCCGAGATTATTTAACGCAAAGGGATTTTCTTTATTAAGTTCGATCGCTTTGCGATAAGCGGCTTCGCCAGCGTCATAATCATGAAGGAGATTTGACAATACGAATCCCAAATTGTTCCACAAATAGCTATCAGTAGGCGAAAGTTTTATTGCCGACCGGAAGGCTTCAGCAGCCTCCTCATGCTGATGGAAGCGTTCAGCGAGCACAATTCCGAGAACTACCCATGCTTCATCATTTGTTGGTTTTAATCTAAGTGCAGCCCTACATGCGTCCCGCGCCTCTACCATTCTATTTGGACTTCGAAGCAGCAAGCTGCCAAGCTCTAATAAGTAACTAGATTCGTTGGGGCTTAATTCAATTGCTTTCTTTAAAGCCGCCTCAGCCTCAATTGATCGTTCAACTTGAATAGAAATAATACATCCGAGACCGCCCCACCGCTCTGCATCATTTGGTTGAGCCTGAATCGATTCTCGAAAAATTTGCTCAGCTTCGCTCTCGCGGTGAAGAACATATCCGACAAGGTGCGCTAGAGCCAACCATGCCTGCGTGAACTCCGGATTAGCTGCTACGGCATTGCGGAATGCCGACTCGGCTTCAATTGGCCGCTTTAACTTGTAAGCTAAATCAATTCCCAAATGCGTCCATGCTTGAGAAGGATTGTCACTTAGTTCTATCGCCTTTCGGTATGCAACTTCTGCCTCGGCGAAGCTGTCTTTTAACGAAAGAAAGTCAGCATATTGCAGCCATGACGGGCCCTTTTTCTCGTCTATTTCAATTGCGCGTTGATACGATAGTTCCGCATCGGCACGCCGATCGAGAATGAGTCCATATAATTGGGCCAGATTTCTCCAAGCAAAAAGATTGTTTTCATCAAGCTCAATCGCCTTCCGAAGCGCCGTTTCACCTTCATCGTATTGCTTAAGTTTAAATATAAGTAACCAGCCATAATCATTCCATGTTGAGGAAGACGTTGGGTTAAGTGCAAGCGCCCTGCGATACGCGTCTGCCGCTTCAATTCCATACCTGTCGTTCGAATGAAGAAAGTATCCGAGAGCCATCCACGTCCGTACATCGCTTGGATCAAGGTCAATTAGTTTTTTGTATAACGCCAACGCTTCTTCAGTTCGGTTGGATCCACTGAAGATGCCTGCCAATTTCCAATGAAGTTGCTTGTTCTCGGGATTTGCAATTATAGCCTGTTTATATATCTCCTCAGCTTTCTCGGGTCGCTGGAGTACTTTCTCAAATAGCGCAGCCAAACTCATCCACGCGAACGAGTTAAGGGCATCCGATTGAACCGCCTGCCAATAATTCTCTTCGGCTTCTTTATACTTACCCATCTTAACAAAAAGACGCCCAAGATTGGTCCAAGGCGTGGCATAGTGTGGATTAATTTTAATTGCGCTACGGTAATTCTCCTCTGCCTCGAGGGGATCTTCTAAATATTCATGTTGCAATCTACCTAAAGAATTTCTGGCCCACGCACAATGAGGATCCAACAACAGGGCTTCACGAAATGCGTGATCGGCTCGCTGGCATTCCTCTGTGGTAAGCGGCGGCCCTTCCGTTATCCGAAAAGCCCAAGGAAGCGCTGCAAGAAGTGGACAATCTAATCGTTCGGCAACAGATTCCGCACCAACAAAATCAGAATCAGACTCCATCTCGCCACTACCGAGAGCGCAATACAGATGCTCGGTTAGCTCTCCGTGAGACTTATTATAACGCTCCCATTCTACGGTTAGCTGCCGGAGCCGCTTTTGTATCGCCACATCGTCTATTATCGGCAACGATTCCGCAAACCGCCATTTTTCTTCAAGGGTAGATGAAGGAGAGCCAATAAAATGGTGACAAAATAACTCAACATCGTGTGTACGACCGCTGAGCGCCTCGAAAAGGCGCTGACGTAACGCCTGCAAACTTTTCATCCTTTCGACTTTGGGAAGCAGCTTCGCATCAGTTCCGCTGAGATCAAATAAAATATCCAAGCTGCCGCTACTCTTTTCATCTTTTAGAAGCGCCTGAAGTGCGTGGTTTTCGAGAGCCGCCCGCATGGCTTTTGCTTCTATTGCATGAGCCAACACAATTGCGTACTCTGCGTTACGCGCAGCGTTCGCATCCGGTATGAAAAAGTAGCGTCGGGCGTGAACTCGTAGTTCATCGGCACTAAAGAACATGCGCAAAAAATGCACGAGCCAGACGAGCTTCCGTCGCACCCGCCGACTAGCGCGCATTAAATACCAAATATTGAAAAACCGTTCACTGATTTGAAATGCGGAACGTTTACCGGACGCTGGCTTCACCTTTTCAATAATGGCGTTCGTTTCCAGCCTACTAAGTTGAGCGGAGACTTTGTTGATATCCATTCCCATAATTTCTGAAAGCGCATTTGCGGTAGCCGGATCCCAATGGAGGGCGAGCGCGTCGACAATTTGCTGCGAAAGCTGCGGCAGCTCCTCAAACCTCGCTTTATAAAGAGGGGTGACGACATCCAGCAGACCCTCCAAGTCGCTTCTCACGTCCCCATCAAGGCCACGTGTAAGCACCTTAAAGAGCAATACTATCGTTCGCGGATTTCCGCCGGTGAGCGTGTGCAGTGTCTGAATTCTCGCCCGATCTGACTCCAAAAGCGACAGCACTTTTGGGGAGTTCTCGATAGTAGCTAAGCGCGCAAGAATACTTCGGGTTTCGTCGATGGAAAGACGTTGAAGTTCATCGATTTTGAAAAAATCATAAAATGCGGCGTCATACTGAAACGTAGCTTCGATTGCTCTCGCGCTCGCACCAATAAATAGAATCTGCGGCTCTGATTGCAGTATTTCTCGAAATTCCCATTGCTCGTCCTTCAAGCGATCAAATATGAGATCGATGCTGTCTACAAGTAGGATGAGGCGGCGCTGCAAACGTTTTGAAGTGTCGATGAGGAGTTTGTACGCCTCACCAGCATTGCCTTGAACAGCCTCAATGTTTCTGTCTAATTCTTCCGCGGCTTTGAGCTGACCCGATATTTCCAGTGCATCGCTTAGCGAGTCGAGGCAGTTCAGCCAAAGGTCCCCTAGTCGCGCAACATTGTACTGTTCTTCGGGGAAAGTCAGTGGAAGCCACTCGCTATTCAGCGTAGGATTTTCAGCCACGCCTAGCGCGATCCTCCGGAGTAGAGTCGTCTTACCCATTCCTCGGAGGCCTAGAATGAGACGATGTCTTCGTGAAGCGCCCGTCGATTCTGCCGCTATATCATTTAGGATTCGCTGGAGCATATCGGTGCGCGCAACAAAATACTGTCGTAGCTCCTCATCGCTCCAAAGCCCTGGGTTATAAATCGCCGCACCTCGCAGGCCATCTAGGGTCATGGCGCTACCCTGCGCTTCCAATAATGGCGCAGCCAAAGAATGCGAAAACGGTGGCGTTCTCCATCACGTACGAGGTATCCGTCGTTTTCGAGAACACTCAACAAAAAGCCAAGCACCTCGTTTCTCTTTACAGCGTCAGTAATATGATTTGCGAGCGCTTGATTTATGGTTTCGCGGCTGACCCCGGTCGGGTCCGAACACGCGGCATTCAGAATATGCATTGCATAAGCATCATCCGGACTTCCCAGCTCTTCGACTAGGCGCTGTCTCCAATAGTCAAAATGAATGGTGTATGCGGGTTGGAGTAGCGCCTCGAATGCCGCTTCGACATCACTTATCCCTAAATCGTTTTGTGCTGGCTGTTTTTGACCCAGCATTCCGTCAAAGAGCAATTGCAAATAGTATGGAATGGGCCATCCAATTAACTCCACCATGCGTTTGCGTGCTGCCGCAGGAACCAACACGTGATAGCTTTCAGCAAGCTTCGTGATCATTTTGTCAGCCGTAGCATCATCGAAAGCACCGAGCGGGAACGTTGCAAAGTCGTTTATGGTATCGCCAAGCCGATGGCGTGACGCCACAGAATCGAGCCCGATAGATCCTGCAAGGATCCAACGAACATTTTTGTGATAGCGCTGTCTCAAATCTCTAAACCAATTCAAAAATACTCGGGTGCGCTCTGCGCCACCTTCTTGTTTCAGCAATTGGAGAACGAAGACGGGCATCTCGTCGACACAAATAATCGACGGTGTTTGCAACTCGCTCAAAGCTTTTACGAGCGTCTCACCGATGTCGCGCCATTGTGACTGGTTCAATTCCGTAAGATCGATGCCAAATCCTGCAATCTTGACGCCCTTAATACGCGCGAAGTGAGATTTAACCGTTCCAAGCAGCCCTGCGTCGCTACCTAACGAAATTAGGATTTTTTGTATGCAATCCAATTCAGTTTTGCAGGGAGCAAAACTACAGGGGGATGCCCCAGAATTTGTTGAAGTAGGTGAAGCAGGCATTGCCGTGGATCATGCTATGCGGCGTTGGCTTGCGGTTCAATCTTCTTTGTGACGAGTTGCTTGGCAGCGT
>JBBRAL010000017.1:0-68163 GCA_038206805.1 Hyphomicrobiales bacterium
TCGTGATCCTGGAGCGAATGGCCGCTGCATGAGGACGGACAAAACTGAGATCGCTCAGCGCTACATCAAGCTTGAAAACGGCGCTCACGCCGCATCAGCGGTCCGCGCCGCGCGGAAAACATCATTGTTCGAGGTGCCCATAAATATTGCCCCCGTACAAAACTCCCCCGCGCAGTGCTTAGGCGACACTCTTTTGGCGCTGTAAGCTAAAAGTATATGCAACTGATGCGTAGGCCGCAATCCAACACGCAACCAAAAGCATCGGAATGGTTAGCGTAACCAAGTTAGCCCACATGGCCCCGGACAGTCTTTTAGCATCGCTTGTAGACCGAGAAAGTAGCGACTTGAAAACAACGGCCGTTCAGATGGTTAGGCCATTATTAGGCGTCCACCCCTGGAAGCAACAGGCGGTATACCCATAAGTTCTGCAGAAACTCAGTTTCCCTTACCGTTGTTGAGCTTCGCCGCCTTCGCCCCGTCATAGGCCCAGGTCAGATAGGCGCCGCCCCAGGTGAAGCCGCCGCCGAATGCTGCGAGCAGCACGCGGTCGCCGGTCTTGAGCTTCTCCTCGTAGTCCCACAGCGACAGCGGGATGGTCGCCGTTGTGGTGTTGCCGTATTTCTGGATGGTGAACATCACTTTTTCGAGCGGCAGGCCGAGGCGCGCCGCCGTGGTCTCGATGATGCGGCGGTTGGCCTGGTGCGGCACCACCCAGTCGATCATGTCGGCGCTCAGATTGTTGCGCGCCATGATGTCGCGCGTCACCTCCGACATGCCGGCGACGGCGAACTTGTAGACCGCCGCGCCCTCCTGATGCACGTAGTGCAGGCGCTTGGCGACGGTCTCCGCCGTCGGCGGCATGCGGCTGCCGCCGGCCTTCTGGTGCAGATATTGCGCGCCGGCGCCGTCCGAGCGCAATATCGTGTCCATGATGCCGTAGTCGCTGTTGGGCTCCAGCAGCACGGCGCCGGCGCCGTCGCCGAACAGCACGCAAGTGGCGCGGTCGGTGTAGTCGACAATGGCCGACATCTTGTCGGCGCCGACGACGACGACCTTCTTATAGGTGCCGGCGGCGATGAACTGGTTGGCGACCGTCAGCGCGTAGATGAAGCCGGAACAGGCCGCCTGAATATCGAAGCTGCCGATATTGCGGATGCCGACCATGTCGCAAATCAGGTTCGCCGTGCAGGGATGCACGAAGTCCGGCGTCGTGGTGGCGCAGATCAGAAGCTCGATGTCCTTCGGATCGGTCTTGCTCTTGGCCAGAAGGCCGCGCACGGCTTCGGCCCCCATGTGCGAGGAGCCGAGCCCCGCGCCTTTGAGAATATGGCGCTCCTTGATGCCGGTGCGCTCGACGATCCAGTCGTCGCTGGTGTCCACCATGCGCGCGAGCTCCGCATTGGTCAGCAGGTCCGGCGGCACATAGCCTTGGACGGCGGTGATCGCGGCGCGGGCGGTAACGGTCAAAGGTTTCAATTCCGGACTATTTGCCATGGATTGCGGCTTGTCGGCCGCCCCGGCGCAAAACTACGCCGTTGGCGACGGCAACGCCACTGTTTCGCTCATCGGTTGGTTAAGAGCCCTGCGCAATCCAGGATCACGCTAGCCGCGCGCTCGCTGGGCGATGTTTTGCCGATATTCATGGCGGAATCGAGCCGCACGAAGGCCTCGATCTGGCGCGCCCGCTCCGGCGTATCCGACATAAGCGGCAGCAGCGCCCCAGCAAGCCTTTCGGGCGTCGAGTGCCATTGCAGGAATTCAGGCACCACGTTCTCGCCCAGGATCAGGTTGGGCAGGATGGCGCTGCTGGCGGTGATCATCATCTGGCCGACCAGCGCCTCCAGCATCGTCACCTTGTAGCCGGCAACCATGGGAATCCCGGCCATCGCCAGTTCGAGGGTCGAGGTGCCGGACTTGGTCAGCGCCGCCCGCGCCGTGCGATAGGCCGCATCCTTGTCGGCCGGCTCGCTGACGACCCGCGCCGCAACCGGCCAGGTCTGCACCGCCTCCCGCACCAGGCCGGCAAGCCTTGGCACCGCCGGGACCACCACATCCAGTGTCCCGATGCGTTGCGCCAGCAGTCCGACCGCCCGGCCGAATTCGCCGGCCATATGGCCAATTTCAGCCGTGCGGCTGCCCGGCAACACCAGCAGCAAGGGCGGATCGCTCAGCCGCCGCCGGGCCTCCGCGGCATCGGGACGTAACTGCGCGAGCCGTTCGCTCAGCGGGTGTCCGACGAAGGTGCAAGGCGGGCCGCCCAGCCGCGCCATCGCCGCCGGCTCGAACGGCAGCAGCGCCAGCACGTGATCCACATAGCCGCGCATGGCGCGCGCGCGCCCCGGCCGCCATGCCCAGACCGACGGGCAGACATAATCGACGATCGGGATCGTGGGTGCTGCGGCGCGTACCCGGCGCGCGACGCGATGGGTGAATTCCGGGCTGTCGATGATGACCAGGACATCAGGCCCGGCGGCGACGGCGGCGGCGGCGGTGTCACGGATACGCTTGATGATTTTCGTCAGCCGCGCCGGGATCGACGCAAAGCCCATGATCGCCAGATCGCCAAGCGGAAACGGACTCGTCAGCCCTTGCGCCACCATATGCGTGCCGCCGACGCCGGAAAAGCGAACGCGGCCCCCGCTGCGTTGCTTGAGCGCCTGCATCAACGGTGCGCCGAGCCGGTCGCCAGATTCCTCGCCGGCCACCAGGAACACATGCGGGCCCGGCGTGGCACCCGCGCCCGCTGCCGGCGCGCTGCTCATTGCTGCGTCCCGCCGGCAACGCCGATAACGTAAATATTGGCGCGGTCGGCCAAGGCTATGACGCGATCGGGTTCAGCCACGATGGTCTCGCCCGCCAGCACCGCAATCCCGGCAAGTCCCGCACGCGCAACGCCGTCGACGGTTTGTGGGCCGATCGAAGGCAGATCGAAGCGTCGATCCTGTCCAGGCTTGGGGGCTTTCACCAGCAAGCCAATGCCGGCGGAACCGCGGATGCGGCCGTTGGCGCGCATGTCGGCAACGCGCGCCAGCATTGCATCGGTGCCTTCGGCCGCTTCCACCGCCAGCACATGCCGGCCGGCGATCACCACGGCCTGGCCCACGTCAAACGGACCGGCGGCACGCAAATAGTCGAAGCCGAGCGCCATATCGGCGCGGTCGCGTTCCGGCAACGGCACGCGGCCGAGTGCGCCGGCCGGCACCAGGATTTCCGGCGCAACTTCGTGCGCCCCGAGCAGCCGGAAACCATCAATCTCCAAAAGTTTCCCGATGCCGGTCAGCAGATGATCGTCGCCGCCCCGAAACGCCGCGAGAGCCCGCGGCAACAGCGTGAGCGCTTTCAGATCGGGATGCACCCGCCACAACGAGGGCCGCACCAGCGATCCGATGAAAATCACGTCGCGACATCCCGCGGCGCGCGCCAGCCGCATGAATTTTCCGATCTGACCGATATGCAGCCAATGATGCGAAAATCGCTCAAGCCCGGCCGCATCGGCGGCGCCGCGCAACGCGAACAGCACGACCTTTCGTCCGCGCGCGGCCACCAATTCCGCTACCGCCAGCGGCAGGCTGCCGCCGCCGCAAATCAGCGCGAGCGGGTCCTCCTGGCGCACGGTCGGCGCGACACTCATGCATCCTCGTCGGCTTGCGCACGATTGGCCGCCATTGTGAGCGGACGCTTTCCGGCGCGAATGAATTCGATCATCTTGCCTACCTGCGGGTCGGTGCTATGATCGGCGGCAACCCGTTCCATGCGGGCGCGAAACTCACCTTCGCCGAAAAACAATGTCCGATAGGCCGCGCGCAAGCTATGGATCTCGGCTTTCGCAAGCCCACGCCGGCGCATGCCAACCACATTGAGTCCGACCAGATTGGCAAGCGGCCCCTGCACCATGCCCCACGGAATCACATCGGCACGAACGCCGCTCAAGCCCACGATCATCGCGCCGTCGCCGATGCGCACGAACTGGCGCACCGCCGCGCCGCCGCCGAACACGACGTATTCGCCGATGGTGACGTGACCGGCAAGCATCGCGTTGTTGGCAAATACGACATGGTTCCCGACCTTGCAGTCATGCCCGACATGCGAGCCGACCATTAAAAAGCAGCGGTCGCCGACCTCGGTCACGCCGCCGCCGTCCTCGGTGCCGGTGTTCATCGTCACGCCTTCGCGGATATCGCATTCGGCGCCAACCAAGAGTTTTGTCGGTCCGCCGCGATAGCTGACTGACTGCGGCGGCGAACCAAGCGAGGCAAAAGGGTGGATGACGGTGCGCGCACCAATCGAGGTATGCCCGGTCAGATTGATATGCGCGAGGAGCCGGCAGCCGTCGCCGACCGTCACATGCGGACCGATGGTGCAATAAGGGCCGATCGTAACGTCTTGTCCGATCGCAGCGCCCGCCTCGATCCGGGCAGAGGCATCGATCATGGTCCCGGTCATGTGTCGGAAATCATGGCGCCGAGTTCCGCCTCGGCCACGATCTGACCCGCAACTTTGGCCTCGCCGCGGTACCACCACATCGACTTACGGCGGGCGATTTTATTCATGTGGTATTCGATGGTATCGCCGGGCACAACCGGCTTGCGAAACTTCGCCTTGTCGATGGTCAGAAAAAACACCGCCTTAGGCTGTGTCGAGGCGATCGCCGCGATGCAAAGCACGCCTGCCGTTTGCGCCATGCCTTCGATCATTAACACGCCAGGAAATACCGGATTGCCCGGGAAGTGGCCCTGAAAATGCGGTTCGTTGATCGTCACGTTCTTGATTCCAATGCCGTGCTCATCGCCGCGGATATCGATCACCCGATCGACCAGGAGAAATGGATAGCGGTGCGGCAGCATCTTGAGCACCGTCGCGATGTCGGCCGCTTCCAACTTTGTGACGGCATTATTCATGGCAAAGGCCTCACTCGTCCGCTGCCGCAGCGGCGCCGCCTTTTCCACGGGCAAGTCGCTCAAGCATCAAGACCTCGCGGAACCACAGCGCCACCGGCTTGGCCGGCGTACCGCCCCAGCGCGCACCGGCGGGAACATCGCCGTTGACATTGCTGGTCGCAGCGATCTGCGCCCCTTCGCCGACCGTCACATTGTTATTGATGCCGGCGCGCGCGCCCAGCACCACAAAGTCTTCGAGCGTGGCACTGCCGGAAATGCCTGTTTGCGCCACCACGATGCAGTGCCGGCCGATCCTGACATTGTGGCCTACCTGGACGAGGTTGTCGATCTTGCTGCCCTCGCCGATCACCGTGTCGCGAATGGCGCCGCGGTCGATAGTGGTGCCGGCCCCGATCTCCACATCGTCCTGCACGATGACGCGCCCGACCTGCGGAACCTTGAGGTGACCCTTGCCACCCATCACGAAGCCGAAGCCATCCTGACCGATCTTACAGCCCGGATGAACGATGACGCGGTCGCCGATCAACGCCATCGCAATTGCAGCCCCAGCCCCGATCGAGCAATCCCGCCCGATCCGCACCTCGGCGCCGATCACGGCATTGGCGCCGATAACGCTACCGGCGCCAATTTCGGTTGCCGGCCCGATCACGGCGCCAGGCTCGACCGTGACGCCATCTTCCAACCGAGCGGTCGGATGCACATGAGCGCCCACCGCCTCGCCCGCCTTTGCCAGCGAAGGCGGCCGCAGCGCGTGCGGGAACAATTCGCGCGCCACGGTCACGAAGGCACGATAGGGCTCGTTCACCGTGAGGGCCGCCACCCGCGCCGGCAGATCCTTGGCAAGAGCCGCCGTGGTCAGACACGCGCCGGCATGGGTCGCGGCGGCGGCCGTGATATATTTTTTATTGTCGAAGAAGCTGAGGTCGCACGGTTGCGCCCGGTCGAGCGGCGCGACATTGACGATGCGGCGGGCGCGCGGCATGGCCGCCGGCTTAGGCGCGCCGGTCAGATTTGCAATCTCATCAAGCGTGAGACCACTGCTGTGCCGCAAGAATACCGGCTCGCTCATGCCGCCAGCGCCATGCCGCCGAACGCGGCCAAGATCAGAACCTCGTGCCGCCGCTGAAGCGGAAGACCTGGGTGCGGTCGTAGCTTTCCTTGGTAATCGGGAAGGCCAGATCGAAGCGCAACGGGCCAAGTGGAGAATCCCAGATCAAACCGACACCGGCCGACGAGCGAACCGTCATCTTGTCGTTTGTGGTGCCCAAGTTCAGTGTTTCTCCGGTCACGTTCCAAGAGGTCGGACCCCGGTAGCCCCACAGCGAACCGGCGTCGGCAAACGTGGCCACCCGGATGCCGATCTCTTTCGGCAAGAAATACAGCGGCGTCTGCATTTCGACACTGGCGCCCCAGAACTTGGTGCCGCCCAACGGGTCGTTGGTGTTATTCGACCTCGCAGTCATGTCGCGCGGGCCGATGCCGCCAGGCGCGAAGCCGCGCACAAGGTTCGGGCCCATCTGGAAGTGATCCAGCATGCGCACATCCTTGCCGCCCCAGCCTTCGATATTGCCGCCTTGCAATTTGAGTACGCCCACCACGTCGGTGAAGACTTCGTAGTAAGTGCGCGCTTCCATGGTCGAGCGGATGAAATTCACGTCGCCGCCGACGCCGGCCAAATCCTGCTTGCCCTCGATATAAAGGCCGCTGGTCGGAGATTTGTTGTTGTCGAGCGTATTATAGCTCAGCGAATAGCCAACCAGCGAAACCACGACCGGGCCCGACGCCAACTCCTTGCGCACTGCCAGCGAAGCCTCGCCGTCCGAATAGCACTCGTCAGTCAACCCCACTGGGATTGTGTGCGAGGTGTAACCAGATGGCGTCGGAACGAACATCGGCCCCGTAGGCGAATTACAGTTATTTAAATTACTTGGCAGCGAAATCTCCTGCCGATAAATCGAATAGCGCGGCTGCAGCGCCAGTTCCTCGGTCAGCGCAAAGCCGAGCCGAAGATTGGTCCCGTAGGTCTTGGTGTTGTAGGACACGTAATTCGTGGACATGTTCTGCTTGTAAAAAAGATCGATACCGCCGGCCATGCGGTAGTCAAACAGATAGGGTTCCACGAACGACAGATCGACGCCGCGTGTATACTGGCCATAGGTCAGTGTTGCCTTGGCCAATTGGCCGCGTCCCATCAGGTTGCGGTCGGCAATGCTGAGCTCGGTCATCCACCCGTCCGTGGTGGAATAGCCGCCCGCGACCGAAAACTCGCCGGTCGCCATTTCCTCGACGTTTACATTGACGACAATGCGGTCGGGCGCCGAGCCGGGCTCATTGGTGATCTTGACCGATTTAAAGTAGTTCAGGTTCTTCAACCGGCGCTCGGCGCGATCGATCAGCGCGCGGTTATAGGCGTCGCCCTCGCCGATATCGAATTCACGGCGGATCACGTAATCGCGGGTGCGGATATTGCCGCGAATGTTGATGCGCTCGATATAAGCGCGCGCGCCCTCCTCGACCACGAAAACCAAATTGATGGTCTTGGTCTGAAAGTTGCGGTCGCCGCGCGGATGCACATTGGCGAATGCATAGCCGCGCTTGGAGGCCTCAATCGTCATCGCTTCGACGGACTTCTCGACCAGGTCGGCGTTGTACACGCTGCCTGCACTGAGCTTGAGTTTGCTTCGCAGCGATCCCGGATCGATCGCGTGTACATTCGAGACAACGTCGACGGTGCCGATACGATACTGGCCGCCTTCGTCGATGGTGAAGGTGATGATGAACCCTTTTTTGGCCGGATCGTATTCGCCGACCGCGGAAACAATTCGAACGTCGGCATAGCCATGCTGAAGATAGAATCGCCGCAGCAGGT
Organism: Hyphomicrobiales bacterium; assembly: GCA_038206805.1. GTDB lineage: Bacteria > Pseudomonadota > Alphaproteobacteria > Rhizobiales > Xanthobacteraceae > Pseudolabrys. Next base: position 7,768 of record JBBRAL010000017.1, read on the forward strand.
CGCGGTCCGCTTCAACGCGATCGGGATCGTAGATGTCCGTCGTCTGCAGGAAGCTGAGCCAATTGCTTTCCGAGCTCTTGATCACATCTTTCAGACGGCCATGCGAATAGGCGCGCGCGCCGAGGAACCGGATTTCCTTGACGCCGGTCTTGTCGCCTTCCTTGATCTCGAACACCAGATCGACGCGATTGTTCGGCAGCTCGATGATCTTCGGCTCGACCCGCACGTCGAAGCGCCCGCTGCGGTGATAGATTTCGATGATGCGCTGCACGTCGGCCTGCACGGTCGGCTTCGACAGGGTACCGCGCGGCTTTGACTGCACCTCGACCTTGAGCTGGTCGTCCTTGGCCTTCTTATTGCCTTCGAAGGCGACGCGGTTGATCACCGGGTTTTCGACCACCGTAACCACCAAGCGGCCGCCGGCATGATTGATCCGGACGTCGGAAAACAGCCCGGTGCCGTAAAGCGTCTTGAGCGCCTCGTCGATCTCCAGCGGCCCAAGTCGGCCACCGGGGCCGGCCTTGAAATAGGAACGGACGGTTTCAGACTCGACCCGCCGGTTACCTTCGACAACGATGGAATTGACGGACTGCGCAAGCGCGACGCCCGAGGACGCAACCGTCACGCATGCGGTACCGATAACGGTGCCGCCGAGGACAAGAATGCAAAGGGCCAGTCCCCGAACCAACCGCACACAAAGTCCCATGCGCTACGCGCCCTTTAATCCTTGCGGCCGTCCCCGCACTCGACTCGGCCGACGGCCGGGCTGTCTTTCGCCTGCTTTGTACAGCGTTTTAACCGCACTGCAAACGAAACTCCCGGCCAAGTTTCCCTTTCCCCTCAAAAAGTTGCCCGATGGCAACGATTTCAGGACGAGCCCGGAAAGAAGATGCCCTTTATGTCATTAAAGGTTGCAAAAATCATCAACATCACCACCAGGGCCAGGCCAATCCGAAACCCGACCTCCTGGGCGCGCTCGGACAGGGGCCGGCCGCGAACCGCCTCAATCATATAGAACAAAAGGTGACCACCGTCGAGCAGTGGGATCGGGAACAGGTTCAAGAGCCCGATCGAGACCGAAAGCACGGCCGTCAGGTGGAGAAGCGGCGTGAAGCCGCCGGTAGCCACCTGGCCGGATACCTGGGCGATACGGATCGGGCCGCCCAGCTGATCGGCTGCCTCGCGGCCCGAAAATATCCCCCCGATATAGGACAGGGTGCGGTCGACCACGAACCAGGTCTCTTTCGCGCCCATGACGATGGCCGACAACGGTCCGAACCTCTGGGTCTTTATGTCACCCGGCGCCATGGAGCGGCTGATGCCGAGCACTCCGAGCCGATGCACATTGCCGAAATTATCCTTGATTTCCTTGAGTTCGGGGACCGCCTTGATGGTGACCGGCACGCCGCCGCGCTCGACCTCGACATTAATCGGCTCGCCAGCGCTGATGCTGACAATGCGCTGCATGTCGGAAAAGCTGTCGATTTTGCTGCCATTGATCGCCAGCACAAGATCGCCGGGCTTAAAACCGGCACTCTGCGCGGCGCTTCCCGGCGCCACGGCATCGACACGGGCAGTGGTGGTCTGCTTGCCGACGGTCATGAAAATGCCGGCGAAAATGACGATTGCCAGCACGAAATTGGCAATCGGCCCCGCCGCCACCACGGCCGAGCGGGAACCGACCGGTTTGTGGACGAAACTGTCCTGCTTTTCGGCATCGCTCATGCGGGCGGCGGCCTCGTGGTCGGGCACGCTCGCCGCATTGTCATCGCCGAAGAACTTCACATAGCCGCCAAGCGGAACCGCGGCTATTTTCCAGCGCGTGCCGTAGCGGTCGTTGAAACCGACGATTTCCGGTCCGAACCCGATCGAGAACGCCATGACCTTGATGCCGCACCAGCGGGCCACCAGAAAATGCCCAAGTTCATGAAAGAACACGACAATTGTCAGTACAAACAGGAATGGCACGATATAGCCGACGAGGCCGCCGCCAAAAGCGCTCAAGCCTCCCAAAAAATCGATACTCATCACTACCCCTCGTCCCGCCTGTCTAGCGCCTTTATCGTTAGCGCAAGTTTACTAGGATGACTTTACGGCAATTTCAGGCAAGAGGTCCCGGGCTAAACTTCTCGCAATATGGTCAATGGCCAGCGCCGCATCGATTCCGCCCGGTTCAGCCAGCAGCCCGCGCGCCGCCGCCGCATTCAGCGTTGCTTCCACCAGCGCGGTAATAGCCGGAAAAGCGATGCGTCCGGCGATGAATTCGCCAACCGCGATCTCGTCGGCCGCGTTTAACACGGTTGGCGCTGCCCCGCCCGTCTCCATGGCATAGCGAGCCAGCGCCAGAGCCGGAAACCGCACCAAGTCCGGCTCTTCAAAGGTCAATTCATGGACGCGAGCGAGGTCAAGCCGCGGCGCCGGGCCATCGATGCGCTGGGGCCAAGCCAGGCAATGGGCGATTGGAATGCGCATGTCGGGGGCGCCAAGTTGAGCCACCACCGAGCCATCGCGAAACTCCACCAGGCCATGCACCACCGATTGCGGATGCACCAGCACATCGATCTCGTCGGGTCGCAGCGCGAACAGATGGTGCGCCTCGATCAGTTCGAGACCCTTGTTCATCAGACTGGCGGAGTCGACCGTGACTTTCGGCCCCATCGACCAGTTCGGATGGCGCAGTGCCTGCTCGGGCGTGGCCGCCTTGATCGCCTCCAGCGACCAGGTGCGGAACGGGCCGCCGGACGCGGTCAGGATCACCCGCATGACGTCCTCACGCCGGCCCGCACCTAGCGCCTGGAACAGCGCATTGTGCTCGCTATCGACCGGCAGCACGGTGGCGCCCGCGCTCGCCGCGCGCCGCATGAACAGGTTCCCTGCGCAGACCAGGCATTCCTTGTTGGCGAGGGCAACGGTTGCGCCGCGCTCGATGGCTGCGAGCGTTGGTTTAAGCCCGGCCGATCCGCTGATGGCTGCCATCACCCAGTCGGCCGGTCGTTGCGCCGCTTCGTTCAAAGCATTCTCACCAGCCGCCGCCTCGATGCCGCTGCCGGCCAGCGCAGCTTTGAGTTCGCCGTATGCGTCAGCATCGGCAACCACGGCAAATCGCGCGCCGACTTCGCGGGCGATCGCTGCGAGCGCCCCGGCGTTACGGCGCGCAGTGAGCGCCTCGACGCGGTAGCGCGCTGGATTGCGCTTGATCAGATCGAGTGTGCTGGCGCCGATCGAGCCGGTGGCGCCGAGGATGGTAATGCTGCGCATGGCGGCGGCCGGCACCGGCTTGGTACGGGCAAGATTGCTTGCAGCACGGCTCGGTGCGGTCATGCGCTCACCATACCATCAGGCCGCGCGCGGCGTCGTCGAATCCGCCGCGCAGCAACCCGACCAGGCAGCCGACGAGCGCGGCCGCCCAGAAACCATCGAGCCGATCCATCACACCGCCATGACCGGGAATGAGCTGGCTCGCATCCTTGGCGCCAAACTGGCGCTTGACCCAGGATTCGAGCAGATCGCCGGCTTGCGCCACCGCCGACAGCAGCAGGGCAACGATCGCAAGCGCGCTGGTGTTCAAAGATCCAAAAAATCTTGCAACCAGAACCGCCACGATCATCGCCCCGAGCGCGCCGGCAATCGCGCCGGACCAGGTTTTTTTCGGGCTGATCGCCGGCAGTAGTTTCGGTCCTCCGATGGCGCGGCCGGCGAAATAGCCGAGAATGTCGGTCGTCCATACGGTCGCGAACAGCAGAACCATCGCCGCAAATCCATACGCTTCGTCGTTGCGCAACAGCATCGGCGCCAACAACATGATGCCGGCGTAGCCGATGCCGCCGGTGATCCAGAGCCGGCGTGCGCGCGGCGCGAAAATCGTCGCCGCAAGCGCGCCCAGGCCCACCAGTAGGATGGCTGCAATCGGCCGGCCGTGCCATGCGATCATGGCGGATACCGCGAGCGCGCTGGCGCAAGAGGAAAACATCAGCCGGTTGTGCCGGCCGGCGACCAGCGCGATCCATTCCCACAGCACGGCGATGGCCGCCAACGCCCAGAACAGCGCAAACGGCCAGCCGCCGGTATAGGCCGTAAATACCGCCACCGGCGCCAGCACGACGGCCGAGACAATGCGCAGCGCAAGATTGCTTGCACGCCCGGACACGCTGCGCGCCGCTTCACCGGGGCCGGCAGCGGGGTCGGCTTCGGCCACGGGCTCAGGATCCGGTCTTGGCGACTAGACCGCCAAACCGGCGCTCGCGCTGCTGGTATTCGCGGATCGCCGCATCGAGCGCAGCGCGGTCGAAGTCGGGCCAATAAGTCGGCACAAACACCAATTCGCTATAGGCCGACTGCCAGAGCAGGAAATTGGACAGACGCTGCTCGCCGCTGGTGCGGATGATCAGATCGGGATCGGGCAGATCGGGCGCATCGAGGAACGCCCCGAACGTCTCCATGGTTACATCGGCCGGTTGAAGCACACCGAGGGCAACCTGTTCGGCGATACGGCGCGCCGCGCGGGCGATTTCCTGCCGGGCGCCGTAATTGAACGCAACCACCAGAGTAAGGCCGCTGTTGGCGCGCGTAAGATCTTCCGCTTCAATCAGCAGGCGGTCGATATCGGGTTCGAGCCCGGCGCGCTCGCCGATGATGCGCACCCGCACATTGCTTTGATGCAGTTCGGCGAGATCGTTGCGGATGAAGCGCCGCAGCAGTCCCATCAGGTCGCGCACCTCGCTGGGCGGCCGCGTCCAATTCTCCGCACTGAAGGAAAAGATGGTGATGATGCCGATACCGATTTCGCCGGCCGCGCGGATCGTACGCCGCAGCGCTTCGACCCCGCGCCGGTGTCCTTCCACGCGCGGCAAGCCGCGCGCCGCGGCCCAGCGGCCATTACCATCCATGATAATGGCGACATGGCGCGGCACTTCGAATGCCGGCTTGGCGTTCTGCGGGATATCGGAATCGGACATAGGCTCTGCCTCAGACGGTGAGGATCTCCTTCTCCTTGGCCGCAAGCATATGGTCGATCTCGGCGATACCGGCATCGGTCGCCTTCTGAACGTCGCCCGAGAACCGGTCGTGGTCGTCCTTGCTGATCTTGTGGTCCTTCTCCAGCTTCTTGAGTACGTCCATGGCGTCGCGCCGCACATGACGCACCGCCACCCGCGCGGTCTCGGCATATTTATGCGCGACCTTGACCAGTTCCTTGCGCCGATCCTCGTTGAGTTCGGGGATGCGCAGGCGGATGGTTTGCCCTTCGGTCGCCGGCGACAAGCCCAGGTTGGAATTGATGATCGCCTTTTCCACCGCGTGAACAAGCGAGCGATCCCAGACATTGACAGAGATCATGCGCGCTTCCGGCACGCTGGTTGTGGCCACCTGATTGAGCGGCATCTCCGCGCCATAGGCCTCTACCATCACCGGATCGAGCAGATGCGCGGAGGCGCGGCCGGTCCGCAATCCGGACATTTCGGTCTTGAGAACGGCGCTCGCGCCTTGCATGCGGCGCTTGATTTCGTTGATGTCGTGCGTTGCGTTTGTCATGACGATTCCTCGAACACCGTGCTGTCACTTATTCTCAAGTGCGCCGGATATTTTTCTCAGGCATGGGCTTCTTTCCGAAAACCGGTTGACGCCCCCCGGATCAAGTCCAGGGGCAGACTATTTCGGGATGGCTAGCCGACGACGGTCGCACGTCCCTTGCCGCGAAGAACAGCCTCGATCGCGCCCTTTTCGGCAATCGAGAACACGATGATAGGCATCCGGTTTTCCCGGGCAAGCGCGAAGGCGGTGGAATCCATGACCCGCAGGTCCTGCTCGATCGCCTGCTGGTGGCTGAGGCGCTCGTAACGCTTGGCTTTCGGATCTTTCTTCGGGTCCGCGGTATAGACGCCGTCCACATTGGTGGCCTTGAGCACCGCCTGGCAGTCGAGCTCGGCCGCGCGCAGCACGGCGGTGGTATCGGTGGTAAAGTACGGGTTGCCGGTTCCGGCGGCCAGCAGCACGACGCGGCCCTTGCCGAGGTTTTTCACCGCACGCTTGCGGTTATAGGTCTCGCAGACGGACGGCATGGCAAGCGCCGATAGCGTGCGGGCCTCGCGCCCGGCCCGCTCGATGGCCGCTTCCAGCACCAGGCAATTCATCACCGTCGCCAGCATGCCCATGGTATCGCCCACGGCGCGCGGCACGCCGCGCTCCGAAACCTCGACGCCGCGGAAGATATTGCCGCCGCCGACCACCACGCCAAGCTCGACCCCGAGCGCGGCCGCCGACACCAGATCGCCGGCCAGGCGTTCGACCATGGCCTGATCGATGCCCGCGCCGTGCGCACCGGCAAGCGCTTCACCCGACAGTTTGACGATGACGCGACGGTAGACCGGATCACTCATGGGTTGCGATCCTAGCACTGAATTTGCGCACGATCTTATCCGAAAACCGGTTTCCCACTTCCGGATATCGTAGGGGCCGGCATTTCGGCATCATGCAGTCCCGTACCGCCGCAAGGCGGAGCGGCATTCGTTCCGGTCAGCTCTGTCCGGCGGCAGCCGCGACCTCGGCGGCGAAGTCGCTTTCCTGCTTCGCGATGCCCTCGCCGAGCGCGTAGCGCACGAACCCGGTAATCTTGATCGGGGCGCCCACTTTGCCTTCGGCTTCCTTCAGCGCCTGGCTGACGCTTTTGCCCGCATCGTGGATGTAAGGCTGTTCGAGCAGGCAGACCTCCTTATAGAAGGTCTTGAGCCCCGACTCGACGATCTTCTCGATCACATTGGCAGGTTTTCCCTGCGCTTTGAACTTGTCCGCCAGCACGTCCTTCTCGCGCGCAACCGCGGCCGGGTCGAGGCCGGCGGCGTCGACCGCCTGCGGATTGGAGGCGGCGACATGCATGGCGACCAGCCGTCCAAGCGCCTTTAATTCGTCGGCCTGACCGGCCGATTCGAGGCCAACCAGAACGCCGATCTTGCCGAGACCCTCGCTCACCGAATTATGCACATAGACGCCGATCGCGCCCTTACCCACCGACAGCGCAGCGGCGCGGCGTAGCGTCATGTTCTCGCCGATCTTGGCAATCGTATCATTGATCGATTCGGCAACCGTGATGCTGCCGGCCTTGGCGGCCTTGATCTTCTCGACGTCGGCGCCAACGTCGAGCGCCACATCGGCGATCATCTTCACCAGGCCCTGGAACAGATCGTTGCGGGCGACGAAATCGGTTTCCGAATTCACCTCGACCACGACGCCCTTCGCTCCGGCGACCTTGATGCCGATCAGACCTTCGGCTGCCACCCGGCCCGCCTTCTTGGCGGCTTTCGACAAGCCCTTCTTGCGCAGCCAGTCGATCGCGGCCTGCATGTCGCCATTGGTTTCGGCGAGCGCGGCCTTGCAATCCATCATGCCGGTGCCGGTGGTCTCGCGCAGTTCCTTGACCATCTGGGCGGTGATATTTGCCATCGGATATTTCCTTCATGCGCCGGCGCCGAACCCAGAGGTCCGGACAGCGACGCCTAGTACAACGAAATGACACGCCGATGCCCGGGACTTGCGGCGTAATTTCGCCCGGGCCCGACGGCGGCAATTACTCCGCCGTCAATTCCTTGGCCTTGGCGATCCAGCTGTCGACGCGGCCGGGCAGTCCAACTTCGTCGCCGATACTGTGCGCCGCCTTCTCGTTGAATTCGGCAATCTGCGATAAATGGAAGATGCCGAGATCGTTGAGCTGCTTCTCGATCGCCGGTGACACGCCCGGCAGTTTCTTGAGATCGTCGGCAACGCCGCGCGGACCTGCCAGCGGCTCGAAGCCGAGATCGCCCGCGGCCGGCACGGTCGGAACCGACTCCACGATCGGCTTCTCGGCAGCGCCGAGATCGATACCGTGTTCGCCCTGGCCACGCGAAATTCCGTCGAGGGCCGCGCGCGCCACCAGATCACAGTAAAGCGACACGGCGCGACTGGCGTCGTCGTTTCCCGGCACTGCATAAGTGATGCCGGCTGGATCGCAATTGGTGTCGACGATGGCCGCGACCGGAATGTTGAGCCTACGGGCTTCCTTGATCGCGATGTCTTCCTTGTTGGTATCGATCACGAACAACAGATCCGGCACGCCGCCCATGTCCTTGATGCCGCCGAGCGAACGGTCGAGCTTGTCGCGCTCGCGCTGCATGGTGAGGCGCTCTTTCTTGGTGTAGCCGCCCGGATCGCCGGAGGAGAGCATCTCGTCGAGTTTGCGCAGCCGCGAAATCGAACCGGAAATCGTTTTCCAGTTGGTCAGCGTGCCGCCGAGCCAGCGCGAATTGACGTAATACTGCGCCGACTGCTTGGCCGCCGCGGCGATCGAGTCCTGCGCCTGCCGCTTGGTGCCGACGAACAGGATGCGGCCGCCCTTGGCCGCGGTATCGCTCACCGCCTGCAGCGCGCGATGCAGCATCGGCACGGTTTGGGCCAGATCGACGATGTGAATGTTGTTGCGGGTGCCGAAGATGTATTGACCCATCTTCGGGTTCCAGCGGTGGGCCTGATGGCCGAAATGCACGCCAGCTTCCAATAGCTGACGCATGGTGAAGTCAGGAAGCGCCATAATCTTCTCCGGTTGATCCGCCGCGGACGTGTGTGAGCCCCCTAAAGGGACCACCGGACGGCCTTTTTGACCCATTGTCGGGGCCTAAAGCCAAGCGTCCGCGTGAGTGATGAGCGGCTTATATAGGCGCAATTTGGCCGGCGCAAGGCTGCATTGCGATGGATGGCGTCGCCTCAGAGCACTTCCACCTGCACCACCCCCGGCACCGCCTTGATGGCGCCGGCGATTTGCGGGGAGACCTTGAAACGGCCGGGAAGCCTCACTTCCACCTCGGCGCCGGCTTTGAGCATCAGCACCATGCTCACCTCGCCGTCGCCATTTGCCGGTGCGTTGCGGGCCGAACCGCCCTGTAAGGCTTGCAGGCGCTTGGCCACGCCCTCGATCGGGGCAGTCTCGCGCAGGAACACCCGCAGGCCCTTGTTCAAGTTGGCGGCCGCGGCATCGAGCGGCTCGGCCGACTGGATGCGGGCGCGCACCTCGTCGCCCTGCACTTCTGCCGACAGGAACAACAGCACCGCGGTGCCCGGCTCAAGCAGATCGCGATACTCGGCGAGACCTTCCGAAAAAATTACCGCCTCGTAATGCCCGGTCGGATCCGACAGGCCGATAATGCCCATCTTGCTCCCCGTTCGCGTGCGCCGCTCGCTGCGCGCGACCACGGTGCCGGCGACCCGGCCGGCTGTGGCGCCCATTTTCACCGCGCGCGAGAATTCCACCCATGACTGCACGCGCAGCTTTTTGAGCACGGCGGAATAATCGTCGAGCGGATGGCCGGAGAGAAAAAAACCGACCGCCTCGTATTCGCGGCGCAGCCGCTCCGCCGGCAGCCACGGCTCGGCCACCGGCAAAACGATCGGCTCGCGTTTATCGCCGCCGCCGAACAATTCGTTCTGCCCGATGGCGGCGCCGTCGTGCGCGCGCTGGGCGAGGCCCAACACCTGATCCACGGTCATGAACACCCGGGCGCGGTTGGCTTCGAATTCATCGAAAGCGCCGGCGCAGGTGAGACTTTCCAGCACGCGCTTGTTGACGCTGCGCGGATTGATGCGGCCGGCGAAGTCGGCCAGATCGGAAAACTTAGCGGTCGCGCGCGCCGCCACAATCGATTCCACCGCCTGTTTGCCGACGCCTTTCAAGGCGGCGAGCGCATAGACGATGGTGTTGCCGTCGACCTCGAAAGCTACCCCCGAACCGTTGATCGAGGGCGGATCGACTTTAAGCCCGAGCCGCTCGGCCTCGGCGCGGAATTCCGCCAGCTTGTCGGTATTGCCCAGATCGAGCGTCATCGATGCCGCCAGGAATTCGACCGGGTAATTCGCCTTCATATAGGCGGTCTGATAGGCGACCAGCGCATAGGCAGCCGCGTGGCTCTTGTTGAAGCCGTATTCGGCGAAACGCTCGAGCAGATCGAAGATCGCGTCGGCCTGATAACGCTCGATGCCGCGCTCGGTCGCGCCTTTCACAAAATGCGAGCGCTGCTCCTGCATTTCCTTTCTTATCTTCTTGCCCATGGTGCGGCGCAGCAGATCCGCCTGGCCGAGCGTGAAGCCGGCCAAAATCTGGGCGGCCTGCATCACCTGTTCCTGATAGACGATGACGCCGAAGGTTTCCTTCAGGACCGATTCAAGCTTGGGATGGATATAGTCCAGCTGCTCCATGCCGTGCTTGCGCGCGCAATAGGTCGGGATGTTCGCCATCGGGCCGGGGCGATAGAGCGCGACCAGCGCGATGATGTCCTCGAAACGGTCGGGCCGCATGTCGAGCAGCGCGCGCCGCATGCCAGCGCTTTCCAGTTGGAACACGCCGACCGCTTCGGCGCGCGCCAGCAGGTCGTAGGTTTTCTTGTCGTCGAGCGGAATGGCGGTGAGATCGATCTCGATGCCGCGCCGTTTCACCAGCGCCACCGCGGTTTGCAGCACGGTCAGTGTCTTCAGCCCGAGGAAATCGAATTTCACCAGCCCGGCCTGCTCCACCCATTTCATGTTGAACTGGGTCACCGGCATGTCGGATTTCGGATCGCGATAGAGCGGCACCAGTTCGGTGAGCGCGCGGTCGGCAATCACGATGCCGGCGGCATGGGTGGAGGCGTGGCGGGTGAGGCCTTCCAGCTTGCGCGAGATATCGAAGGCGCGCTTGACCACCGGGTCGCCGTCGCGCTCGGCCTGCAGCTTCGGCTCGTCCTCTATGGCGCGCGCCAATGTCACCGGATTGGTCGGGTTCTGCGGCACCAGCTTGCAGAGCTTGTCGACTTGGCCGTACGGCATCTGCAGCACGCGGCCGACGTCGCGCAGCACGCCGCGCGCCTGCAGCGTGCCGAAGGTGATGATCTGCGCCACCCGGTCACGCCCGTAGCGCTCCTTCACATATTCGATCACCTCGTCGCGCCGGTCCTGGCAGAAGTCGATGTCGAAGTCGGGCATCGACACGCGCTCCGGATTGAGAAAGCGCTCGAACAAAAGCCCAAAGCGGATCGGATCAAGATCGGTGATGGTGAGCGCATAGGAGACCAGGGAGCCGGCGCCGGAGCCGCGGCCGGGGCCAACCGGAATGCCTTTCGCCTTCGCCCATTGAATGAAATCGGCGACGATCAGGAAGTAACCAGGATATTTCATGTTGGCGATGACGCCGAGCTCGAAGTCGAGCCGCTCGCGGTACTCGTCTTCGCTGTGGCCGGGCGCCACGCCGGCGCCGGCGAGCCGTGCGTTGAGCCCGGCTTCGGCGCGTTTGCGTAGTTCCGCGGCCTCATCGACCACGCTGCCGCCCTCGCCCAGCGAGAAGCGCGGCAGGATCGGCTGATGCACCAGTGGACGGAACGCGCAACGCTGCGCGATCTCGACGGTATTCTCAAGCGCCTCGGGCAGATCGGCGAACAGCTCGGCCATCTCGGCGCGGCTCTTGAAACGATGCTCGGCGTTAAGCTGGCGGCGGTCGCTCTCCGACAGCAGGCGGCCTTCGGCAATGCAGATCAGAGCGTCATGCGCCTCGTGGTCGGCGGCGGTGGCGAAATACGGCTCGTTGGTCGCAACCAGCGGAATATTTCTGTTGTAGGCGAAATCGATCAGCACCGGTTCGCACATGCGCTCGCCGGCGGTGCCGTGGCGCTGCAATTCGATATAGAGCCGGTCGCCGAACAGGCTCAGCAGCGCATCGAGGCGGGTGGCGGCCAGATGGCTTTGGCCGGCGGCAATCGCACTATCGAGCGGGCCGCCAGCGCCGCCGGTGAGCGCGACGATGCCGTGGTTTATTCCCTGAGTCTCGGCCGCAAGCCATTCGAGTTTGAGGCGCGGCGGCTCGTTCGGGGCGGAATCCAGGAAGGCGCGCGAGGACAGCCGCATCAGACTGCGGTAGGCGGCGTCGCTGGAGGCCAGCAGCACGATGCGCGAGCGGTCGGGCGCCGCATTAGCGTTGCGGGCGCCATGGTCGGTGTCGCCGAAATCGATCGCCAGCGCGCAGCCGATAATTGGCTGGATGCCGGCCGAGGCCAGCTTTTCGGAGAATTCCAGCGCGCCGAACATGTTGTCGGTGTCGGTGAGCGCCAGCGCCGCCTGCTTGTCGGTCTTGGCCAGATCGGCCAGGCGCGCGAGGGGAATCGCGCCCTCCAGCAGCGAATAGTTCGAGTGCACGTGCAAGTGCACGAAGTCGAGGTCGGACATAGCTTCTCGAAGGTTGGGTGATTCCTTGTTGTCACCCAGAGTGGGGACGCGAGCGCGCCAAGTCCACCACTTCGGCTCCGGACCGGCGCGCTATGCCCGCTTTTCCCAGGGCGAGCAGTCAAACGGTGTCATTCCGGGGCGCGGTCGAACACCGCGAACCCGGAATCCATAACCCCAGTGCTGCGGAGTATGGATTCCGGGCCCGGCCCTCCGGGCCGTCCCGGAATGACTAGAGGTTGCTGAACACCTGCGACCAGATCGCGATCATGCCGACGAAAAGCGCAAGCGACGCCAGCGCGGCGGCTTCGTGCAAGACGGCTTGGATGACGGCTTTGAACATTGCTCTCTCCCCAGAACGGACGGGGAACATAGTTCATGTTATGTTCCCAAGTCAAGGCCCGGTAGTGGGGTCCTTTGAATTGGGGCAAAGCCTATAAAGGTAAGGAGCATTGACCTATGGTTGTAAATCCAACCATCATCCCTAAATACTGGCAACTTTTCTGGGATAAGGGAACATATTTTCGTGGTGGAAATCAGCAAACCTGCCAGTAAAATCAGCATCTTAGCACCTACTTCAACGTCAAAGGAAATCAGCCCCTCGCAGGCATCATTGAATCTCGGGATAGAGAAGGACACTGAGATCAATGGCATCGGCATGGGCGTTCTCCATGGCGGCACCCCGTATCTGAATCAACGCGGCCTCGCCGCTCTATGCGGCGTTCAGAACGCACATATCGGCACGATTAGCAGTCAGTGGAACGAAGACGACCAAAAGCCCAGAATTAAGACCATCAAAGAAATTCTCAGCAAGGCTGGCGCGTCCTACGCAGCCGCACATGTTGAGGTCGTTCATCGCGGCACAATTCACTATTGCTACCCCGCCGACGTTTGCCTTGCTGTCTTGGAATACTATGCGTTCGACGCAGGCGCGAATTGCCAACCGCAAGCCAGAGATAATTTCAGGCTTCTCGCTGGCTCAAAGCTGCGCGAACTTATCTATAGCCAAGTCGGCTACGACCCAACCAAGACCAATACAAAACGATTTGAGAAATGGCACGAACGCATTGCTCTAAACTATCAGTCCGCGCCAAAAGGTTTTTTTTCACGTCTTCAACGAAGCACACACGGTCATCTACGAACTGATCCAAGCCGGCGCTGAGATTGGCGAGCATTTTGTAATCGACATTTCAATTGGTCAGCATTGGTCAAAGTTTTGGGCGGACAATGAACTGGACCAAGCCTTCGGAGGCCGCTGCAAATATCCTCATCGCTATCCCGGCGATCATCCTCAAGCACGATCTAATCCGCAGGAATCGTGGTGCTACCCATTGAGCGCCCTCGGTGAATATCGAGAGTGGTTGCAGGATGTTTATATCGAAGGTGGAAAATTCAGTGCCTACCTCAAAGGCAAAGTCGAGCGCGGACAATTACCCCCGTCGATTGCGCAGCTTGCGATTGAAGCGTTGGTCCCGCAAATGATCGAAGGCCCCGGCGCCTAAGAGTGCCCCATATGGTCGCCAAGTCATTTATCATCGACACGCGGAGCTTCCCCAAAAAGGGGGATGCGCACGAGTTTTTTAAACAGATGCTCAACCGCTATCGACCAGGAGATCGCGTAATTGACTCGGACGTGGCAGATTTAGCGGCGCTTTTAAAATGTCACACGGAATATGCAGCCAAGGTTGGTTCGGGCATCGACCATTTCCGCGTCATGACCAACTTGTATAATACGCAGTCGTTCGAGATTGTTAGGACCGATGGAACGCGAGACGATTTCTCTTACAAGCACTGCATTACGCCAAAACGTGACTGAGCTAGGAGGCCGCCTCAGTTGGCGGCCCCTTATATTCCCTAACGCCTACTCCAACTCCACCACCATACCCTCCCGCAACGTCACCCGCCGGTCCATGCGAGCGGCAATCTCCATGTTGTGGGTGGCGATAATGGTGGCGAGCCCCGAAGCGCGCACAAGCTGCGTAAAAGCTGCGAACACATGATCGGCGGTATGCACGTCGAGGTTTCCGGTCGGCTCGTCGGCCAGCAGAATTCTTGGCGCATTGGCCACCGCGCGCGCAATAGCGACACGCTGCTGCTCGCCGCCGGAAAGTTCCGCCGGCCGGTGACTGAGCCGATCGCTTAAGCCCAGATAGCCGAGCAGTTCGACCGCACGCTTTTTCGCCTCGGAGCGCGTCAGGCCGCGGATCATCTGCGGCAGCAGCACGTTTTCCAGCGCGGTGAACTCCGGCAGCAGATGGTGCGACTGGTAGACGAATCCGATCTCGTTGCGGCGGATGCGGGTGCGCTCGGCATCGGGCAGGATCGCGGTGGCGCGTCCGTCGATATAGACGTCGCCCTGGTCGGGATGCTCCAAGAGGCCGGCGATATGCAGCAGCGTCGACTTGCCGGCGCCGGAGGGCGCCACCAGCGCCACCGATTGCCCGGGCCAGATCGCCAGCTCGGCGCCGTTGAGGATGTGCAGCGTGGCGTCGCCCTGCCGGTAGTGCCGCTCAATCGCGTGCAGGAACAGGACGGGGGTTTCCTCCGCCGGCGCTTCCACCTCGACGCCGGCGGCGACACTGTCACTCATAGCGCAGCGCCTCCACCGGATCGAGGCGCGCCGCGCGCCAGGACGGATAGAGCGTGGCGAGCAGCGACAGCGTGAGCGCCATCACCACCACCGCGGTGGTCTCATTGGTGTCCATGTGGGCCGGCAAATGCGAGAGGAAATAAAGTTCCGGCGAGAACAGCTCGGTGCTGGTGAGCCACGACAGGAACTGCCGGATGCTCTCGATATTGAGGCAGACCACGACGCCGAGCAGGAATCCAAACAGGGTGCCGACCACGCCGATGGCAGCCCCAGTAATCAGGAACACGCGCATGATGGCGCCTTGTGTGGCACCCATGGTGCGCAGAATAGCGATGTCCTGGCCCTTGTCCTTCACCAGCATGATCAGGCCTGACACGATGTTGAGCGCGGCCACCAGCACGATCAGCGTCAGGATCAGAAACATCACATTGCGCTCGACCTGCAGCGCATTGAAGAAGGTGGCGTTGCGCTGGCGCCAGTCGACCATGTAGATCGGCCGCTTGGCGGCCTCGGTCACCGCCTTGCGGTAGCGGTCGACGCGGTCGGGATTGTCGGTATAGACCTCGATCGCCGTGACATCGCCGGCGCGGTTGAAATAGGCCTGCGCCTCCTTCAGCGGCATGAACACAAACGCGCTGTCGTATTCCGACATGCCGATCTCGAACACCGCCGCGATCTTGTAGACCTTTATGCGCGGCGTGGTGCCCATCGGCGTCACCGCGCCGCGCGGCGCCACCAGCGTGATGTTGTCGCCGGCGCGCAGCGAGAGCTGATCGGCGAGCCGGCGTCCGATCGCCACGCCCTGCCCCTCGTCAAAACCGCCAAGCGAGCCCTGCTTGATGTTGTTGACGATGGACGGCAGCCCTTCCAGGTCTTTCAGCCTTATGCCGCGCACCAGGACGCCGCCGGCGTTGAACGGCGAACTCGCCAGGGCCTGGCCTTCGACAATGGGCGCGGCCAGCCGGATGCCCTTGACCGCGGAAATGCGCGCGGCCACCTCTTCCCAGTCGGTCAGCGGCTTTTCCAGCGGCTGGATCAGCAGGTGGCCGTTGAGCCCCAGGATCTTGTCGAGCAGTTCATTGCGAAAGCCGTTCATCACCGCCATGACGATGATCAGGGTGGCAACGCCGAGCATGATGCCGAGGAAGGAAAACCCGGCGATCACCGAGATGAATCCTTCCTTGCGCCGCGCCCGCAGGTAGCGCAGCGACAGCATCCATTCGAACGGCGAGAAGGGCCGCGTCCCGTTGGGCTCGGTCATGAAAGGTTTGGTTCCCGGGTGTTGGATTTTCACACGATTCGGGCGGATTCATGGGCTTAAATCGCGACCAAAGGCTTGGCAGCACACAGGAACTTCGTCATTCAGGACCGCGCCAAAGGTGCAAAGCCGGAATGACGGCTACTTCGCCAGCAAATCCAGCGCCGCGGCCGGGCTCATCATCTCACGACTGCCGTCGGCGCGCTTCTTGACCTCGACCTTGCCCTCGGCCAGCCCGCGTGGGCCGACCATGACCTGCCATGGCAGGCCGATCAGATCGGCGGTGGCGAATTTCGCGCCGGCCCCTTTGTCGAGGTCGTCGTAAAGCACCTCGACGCCCTTGGCGCAGAGGCCACGATAAAGTTCCTCACACGCCGCGTCGGTGGCGGCATCGCCCTTCTTGAGATTGAGGATCGCCAGTTTGAACGGCGCTACCGCCTCCGGCCAGATAATACCTGCGTCGTCATGCGAGGCTTCGATGATGGCGGCCACCAGCCGGCTCGGTCCGATGCCGTAGGAGCCCATGTGCACCGGCTTCTCACCGCCCTGCCCCGTGGCGACCACCGCCTTCATCGGCGCGGAATATTTGGTGCCGAAATAGAAGATGTGGCCAACCTCGATGCCGCGCGCAGAAACTTGTTTGTCGGCGGGGATTTTACCGAAGGCCGCCGCGTCATGCATGTCGGAGGTGGAGGCATATTGCGCCGTCCAGGTGTCGACGATTCCCTGCAGGCCGGCGACATCGTCGAAATTCACATCCGCCGGAGGCACCGGCAGATCGAGCGTGTCCTTGTGGCAGAAGACTTCCGACTCGCCGGTCGAAGCGAGAATGATGAATTCGTGGCTGAGATTGCCGCCGATCGGCCCCGACTCGGCGCGCATCGGGATCGATTTCAATCCGAGCCGCGCGAAGGTACGCAAGTACGCCACGAACATCTTGTTGTAGGAATGTTGTGCACGGGCCTGGTCGAGGTCGAACGAATAGGCATCCTTCATCAGGAATTCGCGGCCGCGCATCAGCCCGAAGCGCGGGCGCACCTCGTCGCGGAACTTCCACTGGATGTGATAGAGATTGAGCGGCAGGTCTTTGTAAGAGCGCACATAGGCGCGGAAGATCTCGGTGATCATTTCCTCGTTGGTCGGCCCGTACAGCATGTCGCGCTCGTGGCGGTCCTTGATGCGCAGCATCTCCTTGCCATAGGCCTCGTAGCGTCCGCTCTCGCGCCATAGATCGGCCGACTGGATGGTCGGCATCAGCAACTCGATGGCGCCGGAGCGGTCCTGCTCCTCGCGCACAATGGCGCAGATTTTCTGCAGCACGCGGAAGCCGAGCGGCAGAAAGGCGTAGATGCCGGCGGCCTCCTGCCGCATCATGCCGGCGCGCAGCATCAGCCGGTGCGAGACGATCTCGGCCTCGCGCGGCGGCTCACGCAGGATGGGGAGGAAATAACGGGACAGGCGCATGTATTCACTGAAGATTCGAGGTTAGATCGCCCCCGAGTAAGCGGATCGGCCAGGAAAAGACAAGGCCCGCGATGCTATTTCGGGAATTTATCGCCGCCTCGGGCGTCTATATCATTGATAGCATTGCTGAGGCGGTTATGAGGATGTGCCGGTCTATGCGGGTGGGTGGCAGGCGGACGATAGGCTTGGTGGCGATCTGTGCGATCGCCCTGCACTCTATTCTGATGGGTGTCGCACCGCTGATTGCCGCACCCACGGACGATCCTTTCTCGGTCATCTGTCACAGTGACGCGTTTAGCGAGGCCAACTCCCCGGCCGGGGAGTTGCCCGCTGGCCCGGCTTCGGCCCCTTCGCAGCCTTGCGACCACTGCACGCTGTGCAGCGCCATGGCGCTGCCCGCAGCACTCGACGGCGTGGTCATCGCGCAGCTTTCGCCGCCAAAACTGCTGCGGATCCTGCGTCCGGCCATCGCCGCGCCGCGCGACGGCATCGCCTATTATCCCCATCGCGCCCGAGGTCCTCCGTCTTTCGCGTGACGCGAAGGCCGCCAAGCTGCGGCCATGAACATCCTGTCACAGCGATTATGGAGCTACCCGATGTCTCCCCGTATTTGTCACGCGGCGCTTGGCGCCGCCGCGGTGGCGCTCATCTCATTCGGCCCGGCGACGGCCCATGAAATCGTCGGCAACCGGTTCTTTCCGGCGACGCTGACAATCGACGATCCCGGCGTCAACGACGAGCTGGCGCTGCCGACCGTCTCGCAGTTCAAGACCGGCGACGATCCGTCGGTGAGGCAGCGCGACATATCGGCCGAATTCTCCAAACGCATCACCGAGGATTTCGCCGTGTCATTTTCGCCGACCCACAGCAGAATCTATGCCCCCGGCGGGCCGAATATGCAGGGGGCCAGCGGATTTCAAAATCTTGAGACGACGTTCAAATACCGCGTCTATAGAAATCCCGAGCACGAATTTGTCATGTCGGTCGGCCTCAATATCGAATGGGGCGGCAGCGGCGCGCGCGACGTCGGCGCCGAACGCTTCAACGTCTACACGCCGACGCTCTATTTCGGCAAAGGCTTCGGGGATCTGCCGTCCAGCATGGATTGGGCGCGGCCGTTCGCGGTCACCGGACAGTTCGGCTACACCATTCCAGGATCGGCTTCGACCGCCACCTTCGATCCCGACAGTGGCAGCATCGATACCGAATTCAATCCGCGCGTTATGATATGGGGCGGTTCGTTGCAATACAGCATGCCCTATCTGAAATCGGCGGTGGTCGATCTCGGCCTGCCGGATTTCTTCAATCGCCTGATCCCGATCGTCGAGGCCTCGTTGCAAACGCCGGTGTCGAATACCTTCACCTCCGGTACCGTGACCACCGGCACCATCAATCCCGGTCTTCTCTACGTCGGCAACACCTATCAACTCGGCATCGAAGCGATGATCCCGGTCAACCGGCAAAGTGGCACAGGTGTAGGCGCCATCGCGCAGTTGCACCTGTTTCTCGACGATATTTTTCCCACCACCATCGGACGGCCGTTGTTTGCAGACGCCGTCTCACCGGGGAGGCCGGCATTCGGCAAATGACCATGAAACCTTTCACCATCGCCGCCGTCGCGCTATCTGCCGCACTGCTGGCGAGCGCGCCGGCGCTCGCCCACTCCATGCTGGATCGCGCCAGCCCGCCGGTCGGCAGTTTACAAGCCAGTGCGCCGCGTGAGGTGGCGCTATGGTTCACGCAGGATTTGGAACCGGCCTTCAGCACGATCGAGGTGCGCAATGCGGAGGGCGCGCTGGTGTCCAGCGGTAAGGCCCAGGTCGGGCGTTCCGATCGCAGGCAAATTCGCGTGCCGCTCAAGCAACTCACCCCCGGGACTTATCGGGTAAACTGGCGTGTTCTATAGGTAGACAGCCATCGCACCCAAGGTAACTTCACCTTCCGCGTCGGGCCGTAGCCAGCGCAGCGCGGGCGCGGCGATGGGCGTGAAGAGGATTTAAGTGAACGACCCGCTCATCCTGGTACGCAGCCTTCATATTGCCGCGACCGTGCTGGCGGCCGGCACGGTCAGCTTTCTGGTGCTGGTGGCGGAGCCGGCGGCGCGTACGACCGGCGCATCGGCAATCGCCGGCGTTCAGGCATTGCGCCGCAGCCTGACGCGCACGATCTGGGCGGCGCTTGGCGTCGCGCTCGTCTCCGGCGTGCTCTGGCTGGTGCTGCTGGCCTCCGACATTCTGGGCACATCGATCCGCGATGTTTGCCTGCATGGCGGCGCCTGGCAGGTCGCGAATGAGACCCGCTTCGGGCTGATCGCCGGCGTGCGGGCGGCGCTCGCGCTCCTGCTCGGCCTGCTCCTATTGTGGCCGGCCCGGCGGGGGCTCGCATTGGCCGCCGCGGCCGGCTTGATCGCCCTCGTCGCCTTGAGCGGTCATGCCGGGGCAACGCCAGACCTTGCCGGACGGGTCTACCTGGCGTCCGACATGGTGCACCTCATAAGCGCCGGCGCCTGGCTTGGCGGCCTGCCGGCGCTTGCCATGCTGCTGTCGCAGGCCCGCGTCAGCAGCGATCCAGCCTGGCGCGCCTTCGCGACCGCCGCGACCCACCGGTTTTCTCTGCTCGGCATCCTGTGCGTCGGAGCTCTGCTGGCGAGCGGCGCGGTCAATAGTTGGAACGGGCTCGCCGGTCCGCGCGATCTGGTGGCAACGGTCTACGGCCAGCTTATCCTGCTCAAGATCGCCATGTTTATCGCCATGACCGCAATTGCGGCAGTCAATCGATACCACCTTACTCCGCGCCTGCCTGCACCCGCGGCGATGTGGGCATTGCAACGCAACAGTCTGACGGAGACCGGGCTCGGGCTATGCGTCCTTTTATTCGTCGGCGCGCTCGGCACCATCGAGCCGAGCGCGCATGTCCACCCAGCGCCCATCGATATTCCGCCGGATGCGGCCTTCACCCATATCCATTCCACCGAGGTCATGGCCGATGTCACCATCAACCCGGGCCGGGCCGGACGCGTACAGGCGACTATTCGCCTATCGCACGAAGATTCCTCGGATTTTACAGCCAAAACCGTAACGTTCGCGCTCGACCCGTCCGTCGCCGGTCTTCACACCGTCGAGCGCACGGCCGTGCATAGGCTCGACGGAACATGGCAGACCGAGAATATCGAAATACCGCAACCCGGCATCTGGACGGTGCGCGTTATTGTCGCGCCGGTGACCGGAAACCCCATTGTGCTCGACGCTCCCATCGTGATCGAGCGGTAATGCAACGGAATATTGGTGACAGCGTCCACACGATCGGCTAAACGGTCGCATCCGTGAGAATGGGGATTCCGGCGCACAAAGACCGGCTCCAAGCTACGGTCCAAGTCTCGGGAGGAAAGCAAATCCTTGGTGCGATAATCGCCGCCGCCTCGAAAAGCTAAAAGAAAACACGCGAGGAAAAGGATAATGATTTGCGACGAGCAGGGCAGACGCGCCCTGCTCTTTTTTTGTAAAATCGCTCAGCTTGGCGGTCCGGAAATTCTGCTCAGAAATTCATACGGGATCAGCCCGAAACTGTAGATGGCCCAAAGCACGCCGAACACCACGCTCGCCACCACCGTGGTCCATAACAGCTTGCTCCACACACGATGAATCGAAGGCGCGCCCGGGTCGGTACCGGGGATAACTTCTCCCGCCTCCTCCTGATTGCGCACGCCCCAGGGCAGCACGGCGAACAGAACGACCCACCAGATCAGAAAATAGATCGCGATGACGGTGCCGAGCTGCATTGCGCGTCAAGCCTGTTCCAACTCGACCAGCGTGCCGCAGAAATCCTTCGGGTGCAGAAACAGCACCGGCTTGCCATGGGCGCCGGTCTTGGGCTCGCCGTCGCCGAGCACGCGCGCGCCCTGCGCTTTTAACGCGTCGCGGGCGGCGCGGATGTCGGCCACCTCGTAGCAGATATGATGGACGCCGCCATCGGGATTGCGTTCGAGGAACTTCCCGATCGGCGAGTCTTGACCGAGCGGCTCCAGCAGCTCAATCTTGCTATTGGGCAGCGTGATGAACACGGTGGTGACGCCATGCGCCGGCTGCTTCACTTCGGCGGAAACTTCGGCGCCCAGCGTGTCGCGATAAACTTTTGCCGCCTTGGCGATGTCGCGCACGGCAATGGCGACGTGATTGAGACGACCGATCATTTTCTTCCTCTTAGGCTCGCACCGGCACTTTTCATCATACCGTCAACACGTGCACGTGACACATCGGCTTTTTGCCCCAGCGCTGCGCGACCGCCGCGCGCACCGCGCGGCGTACCGCTTCGGCCACCGCATCGGGATCTCCGCGGCGCTTGCGCGGCAGCGACTCCACGGTCTGCTCGATGACGTCATAGATGGCATCCTCAATGAGTGCGCCATCGCGGTCGCGTTCCGGAATGCCGATCAGATCAAGCTCCGGGTCGGCCGCCAATACGCCCTTGTCGTCGATCGCCAGCGCGACGGAAACCACGCCGGCAAAGCTCAGGCGGCGGCGGTCGGCAACAGTGCGCGCATCGGCCGCGACCAGCAGCGAGCCATCCTTGTAGAGACGCCCAGCCGGCACCTCGTCGATAATGCCGGTGTGGCCCGCCGCAATCCGCACCAGATCGCCGTTGCGGCATTGCACGACCTCTTTCACGCCCAGACTACGCGCCAGCTTGGCATGCTCGGACAGATGCAGGGCCTCGCCGTGCACCGGAATGAGGATCGCTGGCTTAACCCATCCGATCAGCTCGGCAAGCTCGGCGCGGCGCGGATGCCCCGACACATGCACCAGATGGGTGCGGTCGGTGATCACTTCGATCCCCAGGTCGATCAGCCCGTTGATGATGCGGCCGACCTCCTTCTCGTTGCCCGGAATGGTGCGGGCGGAAAAGATCACCAAATCGCCACGCGACAGCGTCACCTCCGGATGCTCGTCGGCGGCAATGCGCGAGAGCGCGGCGCGCGGCTCGCCCTGACTGCCGGTGCACAGCGCCACCACCTTGTTCGGCGGCAGATAGCCATAGGCGTCGACCGGGCGAAACTCCGGCACGCCATCGAGATAGCCGGTCTCGCGCGCGACCTGCACCATGCGGTCCATGGCGCGGCCGACCACCACCACCTCGCGCCCGGCGGCGTGCGCTGCCATCGCCACCGTGCGCAAGCGCGCCACATTGGAGGCGAAGGTGGTTACCGCCACGCGGCCACGTGCGTTCTTGACCAGTTCGGTAATGGTCTTGCCGACATCGGCTTCCGACGGCGAGCGGCCCTCGCGCACCGCATTGGTGGAATCGCCAATCAGCGCAAGGCAGCCTTCTTCGCCGAGCGCGCGCAGTTTCTTCTCGTCGGTGACGTCGCCCAGAATCGGCGTAAGATCGATCTTCCAATCGCCAGTATGCAAGACCGTGCCGCAGGGCGTGCGGATGATGAGCGCGTTCGATTCCGGAATAGAATGCGCCATCGACACCAGCTCGATATCGAACGGCCCGACCTTGAAACGGCTGCCGAGTTGCACGATGGTGACCGGGATTTCCGGCGCGCCCGGCTCGCCCGCCCGTTTGGCGGCAAACAAAGCGGCGGTAAACGGCGTGGCGTAGATCGGCACTTTCAGTTTCGGCCACAGGTCGATTAGCGCGCCGTAGTGATCCTCATGGGCGTGGGTGAGCACCAGGCCGACGAGATTTTTGCGCTGCTCCACCAGATAGCGGATGTCCGGCAGGATCAGGTCGATGCCCGGCAGGTGCTCTTCAGAGGCAAACGACACGCCGAGATCGACCGCCAGCCAAGCACGCTTGTGCTCGTCGCCGATCCCGTAGATCGACAGGTTCATGCCGATCTCGCCGACGCCGCCGAGCGGCGCGAATACCAGTTCCTGCTTCTGTTGCCTCTGTGCCATGATCTAGGTTCCGTTCAGGCTGAACACTTCGCCAGCTGTAACGCTGGTCACGCCGCCCGGCTGCTGGAGCAATAGGCGTCCCGCCTCATCGAGCCCCTCGAACCGGCCGCTCAATTCGCGCTCCGGCAGCCGAACGCGGATCTGTTCGCCCAAACCGGCAGCGCGCTTGAGCCAATCGGTGCGAATTCCGGAAAAGCCCTGCCCGCACTGCCATTGCTCAAGCCGGTGCCGCATCGCCCCCGCCAGCGCCAGGAGCGCGGCCTCGGGAGTTACCAGCGCGCCGACGGCGGCAAGATCGGTCGCCGGATAGGCGGTGTCGTCGGGATGCGTGGCGCAATTAACGCCAATGCCGATGGCGGCCGCAAATGGCGGCACGCTCTCGCCTTCGATCAAGATACCGGCGAGTTTGGCCCCGTCCAGCAATAGATCGTTCGGCCACTTCACCTTCAGCAGCGGGCCGACCTGCGGCGCGCATTGCGCAATCGCATCATGGACTGCCAGCGCCGCCACGAACGACAACTGCGGCGCGTGTTCCGGCGCCGATGGTTCGCTCAACAGCAGCGTGGCGTAGAGATTGCCCGGCGCCGACACCCAGATGCTGCCGCGCCGGCCGCGCCCACCGCTCTGGCGCAACGCCGTGATCCACAGCGGCCCGCGTTCGCCGGCACGCGCAAGCGCCAGCGCCTCGGCATTGGTCGAGCCGAGCGTTTCGTAAGCTATGTGCCGAACCCCCGCCAGGTCCGTGGCTTCGCGGTTCATCTCGTTTTTGCGCGTGATCCCGCGCGTCAGAAAAGCGACTTCGCCGCCACGGTCGCCGCGTCCAGAAGCGGCGCGGGATAGGCGAAGAACAGCATGACGACCAGACCGGACACGCCCAGCACCAGCCGCAACAGTCCCGGCATGCTCTCGAAACCCTTCACAGGTTCGTCGAAATACATGATCTTTACGATGGTCAGATAGTAGTAGGCGCCTACCACGCTGGTCACCACACCGATTACGGCCAACACATAGAGGCCCGCCTTGATGGCGGCCAGAAACACGTAGAATTTGGCGAAAAATCCGGCGAGCGGGGGAATGCCGGCGAGCGAGAACAACAGCATCGCCAGGAAGAACGCCATGGTCGGATGGGTACGCGAGAGGCCTGCGAGATCGCCGATGTTTTCCACCAGCAGCCCATCGCGCCGCATGCTCAGGATCACCGCGAAGGTGCCAAGCGTCATCGCGACGTAGATCGTCATATAAACCAGCACGCCCTGCACGCCTTGCGGCGTTGCCGCGGCCAGCCCAACCAGCGCAAAGCCCATGTGGCCGATCGAGGAATAGGCCATCAGCCGCTTGATGTTGCGCTGCCCGATGGCGGCGAAGGCGCCGAGCGCCATCGAGGCGATGGAGACGAACACCACGATCTGCTGCCACTGATGCACGATGCCGGGAAACGCCACCATGGTGGCGCGCACGAAGATGGCCATGCCGGCGACTTTGGGAGCCGCGGCAAAGAACGCGGTCACCGGGGTCGGCGCGCCTTCGTAGACGTCGGGCGTCCACATGTGGAACGGCACCGCTGAAATCTTGAAGCAGAAGCCGACGAACAGGAATACCAGGCCGAAAATCAGGCCGATATTGGCTCCATTCGCGCTCGCTTTGGCTATCCCAGTGAAGCTGATCGTGCCGGTGAAACCGTACACCAATGACGCGCCATACAGCAGCATGCCGGACGACAGCGCGCCGAGCACGAAGTATTTCAGGCCCGCTTCGGTCGAACGCACATTATCGCGGTTGGAGGCGGCCACCACGTAAAGCGGCAGGCTCATCAGTTCGAGCCCGAGATAAAGTGCGATCAGGTCGGCGGCCGAGATCAGCATCATCATGCCGAGTGTGGAGAGCAGGAACAGCACGCCATATTCGAATTTCTGCTGGTTCTCGGCCGTCAGCCAGTCGAGCGACAGCATCAGCGCGCCGGCCGAGCCGGTAATCGCCAAGAGCTTGAGAAAGCGCGCATAATCGTCGACCACAAAGCTGCCGTCGAACAGCACCACGCGGCCAACCGGCATTAACACGATGATCAACGCCGAGAGCGCCAGCAGGCCGACGCAAAAGCCGTTGACGATCCTCGCACTGCGCGCACTCTGGTGAACGCCGACGCCGACCATCAGCATCAGCATGGCGCCGCCCGCCAGCACGAGTTCCGGCAGGATCGGCAGCAGCCCTTTGAATTGCATCAATTGGGTCAT
This sequence comes from Hyphomicrobiales bacterium, assembly GCA_038206805.1. GTDB lineage: Bacteria > Pseudomonadota > Alphaproteobacteria > Rhizobiales > Xanthobacteraceae > Pseudolabrys. Next base: position 33,421 of record JBBRAL010000017.1, read on the forward strand.
CGGGCTTTGCTCACTGGGCGATCACGGCGGCGAGCTTGGCCGCGGATAAGGCATGCTGATAATTGTCGAGCAGCAGGGCAACTGAGGCCGCCGACATGTCAAGCACCGGCTTGGGCGCTACCCCAAACAGAATCGTGAGCACGACCAGCGGCGCGAAGATTACCGTCTCGCGCCAGCCGAGATCGCTGATGCCCGCCATCGCCGGTTTCAGATCGCCGAAGATCATCTTGCGGTACAGCCACAAGGCGTAGGCGGCCGAGAGGATGACACCGAAGGTGGCGATCGTCGCCACCGCGATATTGTTCTTGAAGGTGCCGATCAGCGACAGGAATTCGCCGACAAACCCGGAGGTGCCCGGCAAGCCGACATTGGCAAGCGTGAACACCATGAAGATCGCGGCATAGACCGGCATACGGTTGACCAACCCGCCATAGGCGGCGATCTCGCGGGTATGCATGCGGTCGTAAACCACGCCGACGCAGAGGAACAGCGCGCCCGAAACGATGCCGTGCGAGATCATCTGGAAGATGCCGCCGGCCACGCCTTGGGTGGTGACGGCAAAGATGCCCATGGTGACGAAGCCCATATGGGCGACAGAGGAATAAGCGATCAGCTTCTTCACGTCCTCCTGCATCAGCGCCACCAGCGAAGTGTAGATGATGGCGACCACGGAGAGCGTAAAGATCAACGGCGCGAAATCATGGCTGGCAAGCGGAAACATCGGCAACGAGAACCGCAGGAAGCCGTAGCCGCCCATCTTCAGCAGCACGGCCGCGAGCAGGACCGAACCCGCGGTCGGCGCCTCGACATGCGCGTCGGGCAGCCAGGTGTGCACAGGCCACATCGGCATCTTGACCGCGAACGAGGCAAAGAAAGCGAGCCACGCCCATTTCTGCAGGCCGAGCGGGAAACCGTGCCGCATCAGCGCCGGAATGTCGGTGGTGCCGGCATCCCAATACATCGCCATGATCGCCAGCAACATGAGCACCGAGCCGAGCAGCGTGTAGAGGAAGAACTTGAAGCTGGCATAGACCCGGCGCTGGCCGCCCCAGACCCCGATGATCAAGAACATCGGAATCAGGCCGCCCTCGAAGAACAGATAGAACAGCACTAGGTCGAGCGCACCGAACGTGCCGACCATCAGCGTTTCCAGCACCAGGAACGCGATCATGTATTCCTTCACGCGCTTCTGGATCGAGGTCCAACTCGCCAGAATGCAGATCGGCATCAGCGCGGTGGTGAGGATCACGAAGGGCAGCGAAATACCGTCAACGCCCATATGATAGGAGGCGACGCCGAGCCAGGGGTGCTTTTCGGCGAACTGATATTCCGCGCTGGTCGGATCGAAGCGCCATACCATCACCAGCGAGATCGCGAAGGTGACCAGCGTTGTCCATAGCGACACCCAGCGCGCGGTGCCTTTGGCAAGATTATCGTTGCCTCGCACCAGCGTGATGAACAGCGCGCCCAGCAGCGGCAGGAAGGTGACGACGGAGAGGATCGGCCAATTCATTTTAGTGAATCCCCGCCGAGAACATGAACCAGGTGATGAAGGCGGCCGCGCCGATCAGCATAGCGAAGGCGTAGTGATAGAGATAACCGGTCTGCAGCCGCACCACGTTGCGCGTGACGTCGAGCACGCGGGCGGAAACACCATCCGGGCCGAAGCCGTCGATCAGCCAGCCATCGCCCTTCTTCCAGAGCTCGTAGCCGATCCATTTGGCCGGACGCACGAAGATCGCGTCATAGAGTTCGTCGAAGTACCACTTGTTGAGCAGGAATCGGTAGAGGAAGTCGTGCTGGCGCGCGAGTTCGACCGGTATATCCGGACGCCGGATATAGAACTGCCAGGCGACGATGAAGCCGAGCGCCATCATCACGGTTGGCAATATGCCGATCTCGAGCGGCACGTGGTGCATGTCTTCCAGCACCGTGTTGGTCTTGGCGAAGGTGAGCGACTCGCGGAAGAACCCCTCGACGCCGTGACCGACGAAAATCTCTTTGAACGGCAGGCCGGCCAGCACCGAGCCGAGCGCCAGGAAGCCGAGCGGAATCAGCATGGTCATCGGGCTTTCATGCGCGGCTTTCCAATGCTTGCGGTCGTGCGGTTCGCCATGGAAAGTCTTGAAGATCAGCCGCCACGAATAGAACGAGGTGAGCAGCGCCGCGCCGACCGTGCAGATGAAGGCATAAAGCGCCATCGGATTTTTGCCGACAAAGGCCGCCTCGATGATGGCGTCCTTGGAGAAATAGCCGGCGGTGAGTGGGAAGCCGGTGAGCGCCAGCGTACCGACAATCATCACGATGTAGGTATATGGGATTCGGTCCTTGAGGCCGCCCATATTCCGCATGTCCTGCTCGTGGTGCATGGCGTGAATCACCGAGCCGGCGCCAAGGAACAGCAGCGCCTTGAAGAAGGCATGGGTAAACAGGTGGAACATGCCAACCGAATAGGCGCCGCAGCCCATGGCCACGAACATGTAGCCGAGCTGCGAACAGGTCGAATAGGCGATGACGCGCTTGATATCGTTCTGCACCAATCCGACGGTGGCCGCGAAAATGGCGGTGGTGGCGCCAATGAAGGTGACGAAGGTTTGCGCGTTAGGCGCCAGTTCGAACAGCGGCGACAGCCGCGCCACCATGAACACTCCGGCGGTCACCATGGTGGCGGCGTGGATCAGCGCCGATACCGGCGTCGGGCCTTCCATGGCGTCCGGCAGCCAGGTGTGCAGCATGAATTGCGCGGATTTGCCCATCGCGCCCATAAACAGCAGCAGACATATCAGTGTGAGCGCGTCGGGATACCAGCCGAAGAACCAGATGGTCTTGCCGGTCAGCGACGGCGCCTGCGCGAAGATGGTGTCGAAGTCGACCGCTCCGGTAAGCTTGAACAAGGCGAAAATGCCGAGCGCAAAACCGAAATCGCCGACCCGGTTGACTACGAAGGCCTTGATCGCGGCCGCGTTGGCTTCCGGCTTGTGATACCAGAAACCGATCAGCAGATAACTCGCCAGACCGACGCCTTCCCAGCCGAAGAACATCTGGACCAGATTGTCCGCCGTCACCAGCATCAGCATGAAGAAGGTGAAGATCGACAGATAGGCAAAAAAGCGCGGCCGGTACGGGTCCTCTTCCATGTAGCCGATGGAATAGAGGTGCACGAAGGCCGATATCGTATTGACCACCACCAGCATCACCGCGGTGAGCGTGTCGATACGCAGCGACCACTCCACCTTCAGATCGCCGGAAGCAAACCAGGTGAATACCGGCACCCGCTCATCGTGATGGCCGAAGCCCACCTGCACAAAGGCGATCCATGACAGGATCATGCAGATCATCAGCAGCGTGGTTGTGATCAGTTCGGCACTGCGCGAGCCGGCGGCGGCGGGCTCATGGGCGTGCGCCTCGTGACCGCCGCCATGATCATGCGCGGCGTGGACAGCATGCGCCGTGGCGTGGCCTTCGTCGGGCGGCGGCGGCCCCTCGCCCGGAAAGCGGGCGCGCGCGCCGGCCAGTGCGATCAGGCCCGCAAGGATTGCCCCCAGAAGGGGCAGAAAGACGATCGCTTGATACATCTAAGCCCTTTTACTTCTGCGCATAATCTTATCCGAAAACCGGTTCCCATTTTTCGGGATCATGCGCTCAACCCTTCATCAGATTGATGTCTTCGACCGCAATCGAGCCGCGGTTGCGGAAATAAACCACTAGGATGGCAAGCCCAATCGCCGCTTCCGCCGCCGCGACCGTGAGCACAAACAGCGCGTAGACCTGGCCGACGATATCTCCGAGATAAGCGGAGAAGGCGACCAGATTGATATTGACCGCCAGCAGGATCAGCTCGATCGACATCAGAATGATGATCACGTTCTTGCGGTTCAGGAAGATACCGAAAATCCCCAGCGTGAACAGGATGGCGGCAACCGAGAGATAATGTCCAAGGCCAATGGTCATGGGTTGCTGCCAAAACTATTGCTGCCAAGTCCCTGCCCGGTCCGCACCTTGATGACTTCGATCGCGGTTGCCGGCGTGCGCGCGACCTGATCTGAGATGATCTGGCGGCGCACGCGCACCCTATGTTGCAGCGTGAGCACGATGGCCCCGATCATGGCAACCAGCAAAATCATGCCGGCAGCCTCGAAGAAATAGACGTAGCGCGTATAGAGCACGAGGCCGAGCGCCTCGGTGTTGGAAACCTTGGCCGCAATGGGCGCGGTGATCGCCTGCGGAACACCGGGGCCGATGACCCAGGCGCCCACCACCAGCAACAGCTCGGCGAGAAAAATGCCGCCGATCAGCAGGCCAATCGGCAAGTACTGCAGCGCGCCCTGCTTGAGCTCGGCGAAATCGACATCGAGCATCATCACCACGAACAGGAACAGCACGGCGACCGCGCCGACATAAACCACGATCAGGATCATGGCGAGAAATTCCGCGCCCAGCATCACGAACAATCCGGCCGCGTTGACGAAGGCCAAAATGAGATAGAGCACCGAATGCACGGGGTTCTTGGCCGCGATCACCATGAAGGCGGACGCGACGCACAAGCCGGCAAATAAGTAGAAGAAAAGCGCGGCAACGATCATCATTTCACCTATAGGGCGCGTCGAGTTCGATGTTCTTCGCGATCTCGCGTTCCCAGCGGTCGCCATTCGCAAGCAGCCGCTCCTTGTCGTAATAGAGTTCCTCGCGCGTCTCGGCGGCAAATTCGAAGTTCGGACCTTCCACGATGGCGTCGACCGGGCAGGCTTCCTGGCAGAGCCCGCAATAGATGCATTTCACCATGTCGATGTCGTAGCGCGTGGTGCGGCGGGTGCCGTCGTTGCGGCGCGGGCCTGCCTCGATGGTAATGGCCTGCGCCGGGCAGATCGCCTCGCACAGCTTGCAGGCGATGCAGCGCTCCTCGCCATTGGCATAACGGCGCTGCGCATGCTCGCCGCGAAAACGCGGGCTTATCGGCCCCTTCTCGAACGGATAGTTCAGAGTCGGCTTGGTCTTGAAGAAATAGCGCATCGCCAGCACGAACGTCGTGACGAACTCCCACATGAACAGTTGCTTGGCTGCGCGATCGAGCCTCATCGCATCCTCACTTTATCGTCCCAGCCGCCACACCCGCGTACTCCAGGACCGCGGCGACGATTGCCACCATCGCCAGCGACAGCGGCAGAAAAATCTTCCAGCCGAGCCGCATCAGTTGGTCGTAGCGATAACGCGGAACCATGGCCTTGGCCATGGAGATCAGGAAGAAGAAGAAAAAACCCTTGAGCGAGAACCAGACCACGCCGGGCACCCAGGTGAACGGCGGATACGGGATCGGCGGCAGCCAGCCGCCCATGAAGAAGATGGTGGCCATGGCGCACATCGTCATGATCGCCACGTATTCACCGAGCATGAACAACATGTAGAGCGTGGAGCCGTATTCCACCATGAAGCCGGCGACCAGCTCCGACTCGGCTTCCACCAGATCGAACGGTGGCCGGTTGGTTTCCGCCAGCGCCGACACGTAGAAGATGACGAACATCGGGAACAGCGGCAGCCAGTACCAGTTCAGAAAGCCAAGCCACGGCACGCCGATCATGTCGGCCAGTCCGGTCTCCTGCGCCTTGACGATGGCCGACAGATTGAGCGAGCCGGCGCACAGCAGCACCGTGATGATGACGAAGCCGATGGAGACTTCGTAGGACACCATCTGCGCGGCCGAGCGCAGCGCGGCGAGGAACGGATATTTCGAATTCGACGCCCAGCCGCCCATGATGATGCCATAGACCATGAGCGAGGAGATCGCGAAAATGTACAGCACGCCGACATTGATGTCGGCGACCACCCAATTGGTATTGACCGGGATCACCGCCCAGGCCGCCAGCGCCAGCAGCGCAGAGATCAGCGGCGCCAGCACGAACACGCCTTTGTTGGCGCTGGCCGGGATGGTCGGCTCCTTGAATACGAATTTCAGCATGTCGGCGAAGGACTGGAACAGCCCCCAGGGGCCGACCACGTTGGGGCCGCGGCGCAACTGCACCGCCGCCCAGATCTTGCGGTCGGCATAAATGAGGTAGGCAAGCACGACCAACAGGCAGACCAGCATCAGCACCGATTCCGCCAGCATGATGATGAGCGGCCAGAGATAGGTCCAAAAGAATTCGACCATGGCCCCTACTCCGCCGCCGTCAGAGGTGGATTCTTGGCCTTGGCGTTCGCCAGCGCCGAACACTCGGCCATTATGGCGGATGCGCGCGCAATCGGATTGCTGAGATAGAAATCGGGCATCGACGATTCGAATTGCACTTTGTCCGGCGCGCCGCCGAGTTTGGCGAGTTTCTCGATATCGCCGGCGTCCGCCGGTGCGATCTGATCGATACGCATGAGATGCGGGAATGCAGCAAATACCGCCTGCCGCAACTGCGCGAGCGAGTCATAGGGCAGCTTGTGCCCAAGCACGTCGGACAGCGCACGCAGGATCGCCCAGTCTTCGCGCGCATCGCCCGGCGGGAACGCCGCGCGGTTGGCCATCTGCACGCGGCCTTCGGTGTTGAGGTAAATCGCGGATTTTTCCGGATAGGCGGCGCCCGGCAGGATCACGTCGGCGCGATGGGCGCCGCGGTCGCCATGGGTGCCGATATAGACGACGAACGGCCCGGGCGCGACTTCGATCTCGTCGGCGCCGAGCAGGAACAACAATTCGACGCCGCCCGCCGCCATCTGCGCGGCATCCTGTCCGCCCTTGCCTGGCACTAAACCGACATCGAGCGCGCCCACGCGCGAGGCGGCGCTCTGCAACACGGAAAATCCGTTCCAGCCGTCCTTGAGCGCACCGAATTCGATCGCCGCCTTGGCGGCGAGCGAAGCGATTGCCGCGCCATCCTTGCGTGCCAACGCGCCGGCGCCGAGGAGAATGAGCGGACGTTGCGCCGCTTTCAGCGCGTCGGCGAATTTGCTTTTGGCAAGGCCGGCGAGGCTTTCGGGCCCGGCGCCGAGATAGTCATATGAATAAGTCAGATCGGCCTTTTCGCCGATCAGGCCGATGGGGAATTGGCCGGCACGCCAGCGCTTGCGAATGCGGGCATTGAGCACGGCCGCCTCGCGCCGCGGATTGGAGCCGACGATAAGCAGCGCATCGGCGCTCTCGATGCCGGCAATGGTGGCGTTGAACAGGTAGCTCGCCCTGCCCCATTTCGGATCGAGCGCCGAGCCGTCCTGGCGGGCGTCGATATTGCCGCTGCCCAGACGGGTGATCAGGTCCTTGAGCGCATACATTTCCTCGACGCCCGCCAGATCGCCGGCAATGGCGCCCACACGGTTGCCAGGCGATGATTTGAGCTTGCCGGCGATGGCCGCGAAGGCTTCCTGCCAACTCGCCACCCGCAGGCGGCCATTCTCGCGAATATAAGGCTGATCCAGCCGTTGCGTGCGCAAGCCATCGACCACGTGCCTGGCTTTGTCGGATATCCACTCCTCGTTCACGTCATCATTGGTGCGCGGCAGGATGCGCATCACCTCGCGTCCGCGGGTATCGACGCGGATGGCCGAGCCGAGCGCGTCCATCACGTCGACCGATTGCGTCTTGTTGAGCTCCCACGGCCGCGCCGCGAAGGCATAGGGCTTGGAGGTCAAGGCGCCGACCGGGCACAGATCGACCACGTTGCCCTGCAACTCCGAGGTCATCGCCTGCTCGAGATAGGTCGTGATCTCCATGTCCTCGCCGCGGCCGGTGGCGCCGAGCTCAGGCACGCCGGCCACTTCGGTGGAGAAGCGGATGCAGCGCGTGCACTGGATGCAGCGCGTCATCACCGTCTTGACCAGCGGGCCTATATATTTGTCCTCGACCGCGCGCTTGTTCTCGGCAAAGCGGCTGGAATCCACGCCATAGGCCATGGCCTGGTCCTGCAAGTCGCACTCGCCGCCCTGGTCGCAGATCGGACAATCCAGCGGATGGTTGATCAGCAGGAATTCCATCACGCCTTCGCGCGCCTTCTTCACCATCGGCGACCGGGTGCTCAGCACCTTGGGCGAGCCATCTTTGTTCGGCTGCAAGTCCTTGACGCCGACGGCACAGGACGCCTGCGGCTTCGGCACGCCGACAACCTCGATCAGGCACATGCGGCAATTGCCGGCGATCGACAGGCGCTCGTGGAAGCAGAAGCGCGGGATTTCCACGCCGGCGGCCTCGCAGGCCTGGAGCAGCGTGTACTCCGGCGGAACGTCGATCTCTGTGCCGTCGATAATGAGTTTGGTCATGCCGCGTGCTCGCTCAGTGCGCCGCAGCGCGCCGTCTTCCAAAACTGGGCGGCCGGAATGCTCTCCCAGCCGAAGGCATGATCGCTCGGTCCTCGCGCTCTCAGATGCTCAAGCCGCTCGACGCCCTCCGCCATGGTCGGGCGATGTCCGGCCGGCACGAACCACAGCACCAATGGCGTTTCGATCGGCTCGAACCATTCCTCGCGGCGGCCGTAGAAGCGGCGGTGAACGGTCTGCCAGACGAAGCGCTCCAGCGCCTCGACATTTTCCCACACCGTTAGGTTCGGCAGAATGCGTGGATCGTCATAAACGCGAATGTTCATGGCGTTGCCGCTGTCGTCCTGCAGCCGCCAGACGAATCCCTCGATCGTGTTGGCCAGCGCGTTGACACGCGCGACATTTTCGACGAATTCCGCCATGCGTGGATCGTCGAGTGGGTAGCGAACCCGCGCGATGTTGAACTGGGCGAGATGGCGGGTTGATTGCGTCATGGCGTCACTCCGCCGCCTGCGCATCGAGCGGCTTTGGATCGCGCGCGCCGATATAGCCGCTGGCGTTGCGCGAGTACTCGTCGATGCGCCGCTCGATTTCGGGGCGGAAATGCCGCAGCAGTCCTTGCACCGGCCAGGCGGCGCCGTCGCCGAAAGCGCAAATCGTGTGACCCTCGATTTGCTTGGTGACGTTGAACAGCATGTCGATCTCGCGCCGCTCGGCGCGGCCTTCCGACATGCGGGTGAGCACGCGCCACATCCAGCCCATGCCTTCGCGGCAGGGCGTGCATTGGCCGCAGCTCTCGTGCTTGTAGAAATAGGAGATGCGCGTCATGGCGCGCACGATATCGGTGGATTTATCCATGACGATCACAGCGGCAGTGCCGAGCGAGGATTTGAGCGCGGTGCAGCCGTCGAAATCCATCAGCAGCGTATCGGCCTGTGTCGGCCCGGCCGGAATCAACGGCATCGAAGAGCCGCCGGGGATCACTGCCAGCAGATTGTCCCAGCCGCCGTACACGCCGCCGGCGTGTTTCTCGACCAGTTCGCGCAGCGGAATGCCCATCGCCTCTTCCACGGTGCACGGCTTTTCGACGTGACCGGAAATGCAGAACAGCTTGGTGCCGGTATTGTTGGGCCGGCCGATACCGGCAAACCACGCCGCGCCGCGGCGCATAATGTCGGGCACCACCGCGATCGACTCGACGTTCTGCACCGTGGTCGGGCAGCCATAGAGGCCGACATTCGCCGGGAACGGCGGCTTCAGGCGCGGTTGGCCCTTTTTGCCTTCCAGGCTTTCCAGCAGCGCGGTTTCCTCGCCGCAAATATAGGCGCCGGCGCCGTGGTGGACGTAAAGATCGAAGTCCCAGCCGTTCACATTGTCCTTGCCGATCAGCTTGGCTTCGTAGGCCTGGTCAATCGCCGCCTGCAGTCGCTCACGCTCGCGGATAAATTCGCCGCGGATATAGATGTAGCCGAAATTGGCGCCCATGGCGCAACCGGCGATCAGGCAGCCCTCGACCAGTAGATGCGGGTCGTGCCGCATGATCTCGCGGTCTTTGCAGGTCCCCGGCTCGGATTCGTCGGCGTTGACGACAAGGTAATGCGGCCGCCCGTCCGACTTCTTGGGCATGAACGACCACTTCAACCCGGTCGGGAAGCCGGCGCCGCCGCGGCCGCGCAGGCCCGACGCCTTGACGTCATTGACGATTGTCTCGCGGCCTTTTTCCAGGATCGCCTTGGTGCCATCCCAGGCGCCGCGCGCGCGCGCGCCTTTGAGGCCCCAGTCATGCAGGCCGTAGAGGTTCTTGAAGATGCGATCCTTGTCAGCGAGCATTCATCGTTCCCGTTGGGCGCCAGTCGAATAGATTGACTTGTCGGTGAGCGTGGTCGCCGCGCCGGCCGGTGCCGACAATTGCCGGTCGGTTTGCGGACCCGGCTTGGGCGTCTTGCCAGCGGCGAACTGATCGAGAATCTTGCCGAAGCTTTCGGCCGTCAAGTCCTCGTAGTAATCGGAGCCGATCTGAACCATCGGTGCATTGACGCAGGCGCCCAGGCATTCGACTTCGACCCAGGAGAATTTGCCGTCGTCTGTGACGTGCATCTGATCGCCGATGCGCTTGCGGCAGACCTTCTCGATCTCGTCGGCGCCGCGCAGCCGGCACGGCGTCGTGCCGCAAAACTGCACATGGGTTTTGCCGACCGGCTGCAAATTGAACATCGTATAGAAGGTCGCGACTTCCAGCCCACGGATATGCGCCATGCCAAGAAGTTCGGCGACGTAACGGATCGCCGCTTCCGGCAGCCAGCCGCCGGCCTGTTCCTGCGCGCGCCACAGCAACGGAATAATCGCCGATTGCTGACGGCCTTCCGGATATTTGGCGGTCTGCTCATTGGCCCAGGCAAGATTGGCCTTGCTGAAAGCGAATTCCTTCGGCTGCAATTCGGGCGAGGCGAGACGGCGGACGCTCATCGATCGACCTCCCCGAACACCACGTCGATCGTGCCCATGACGCAGGCGACGTCGGCCAGCATATGGCCCCGGCAAAGAAAATCCATCGAACTCAAATGCACAAAGCCCGGCGCGCGGATCTTGCACTTGTACGGCTTATTGGTGCCGTCGGCGATCAGATAGACGCCGAATTCGCCCTTGGGCGCTTCCACTGCGGCATAGACTTCGCCTGCCGGCACGTGGAAACCCTCGGTGTAAAGCTTGAAGTGCTGGATGAGCGCTTCCATCGAGCGCTTCATCTCGCCGCGCTTGGGCGGCACGATTTTCCTGTCGACGACCGAAACCGGACCATGGCCCTGCGGGCTGCGAAGTTTCTCGACACACTGCCGCATGATCTTGATCGATTGGCGCATCTCTTCCACGCGGATGCAGTAGCGGTCGTAGCTATCGCCGTTCTTGCCGATCGGAATGTCGAATTCCATCTCGGAATAGCACTCATAGGGCTGGCTTTTACGCAAATCCCAGGCTGCCCCCGAGCCGCGCACCATCACGCCGGAGAAGCCGCGGTTCCAGGCGTCCTCAAGCTTGACGACGCCGATATCGACCAGGCGCTGTTTGAAGATGCGGTTGTCGGTGAGCAGACCCTCGAGATCGTCGCAAAATTTCAAATACGGATCGCAGAACGCCTCAATGTCGTCGATCAGCTTGTCCGGCAGGTCCTGGTGCACGCCGCCGACACGGAAATAGGCCGCGTGCATGCGGCTGCCCGACGCACGCTCGTAGAACCCCATCAGCTTCTCGCGCTCTTCGAAGCCCCACACCGGCGGTGTGAGCGCGCCGACGTCCAGCGCCTGCGTGGTGATATTGAGAATGTGCGACAATAGCCGCCCGATTTCGCAATAGAGCACGCGAATAAGCTGGCCGCGCCTGGGAGCCTGGATTCCCAAAAGCTTTTCCGCCGCCAGACAGAAGGCATGCTCCTGGTTCATCGGCGCGACGTAATCGAGCCGGTCGAAATACGGCACCGCCTGCATATAGGTCTTGTGCTCGATCAGCTTCTCGGTACCGCGGTGCAGCAGCCCAATATGCGGATCGACCCGCTCGACGATCTCGCCGTCGAGTTCCAGCACCATGCGCAGCACGCCGTGCGCGGCCGGATGCTGCGGCCCGAAATTGATCATGAAGTTGCGAACCGCGGTTTCGGCCATATCAGATCACGACCCCTTGCCTTCCGGCTTGCCGGCCTCTTTCGCCTTCTCGTCGCCCGGCAGCACGTAGTCGGTGCCTTCCCACGGCGACAGAAAATCGAAAGTGCGGAATTCCTGCACCAGATTGACCTTGTCGTAAACCACGCGCTTCTGTTCGTCGTCGTAGCGCAGCTCGACAAATCCGGTGAGCGGAAAATCCTTGCGCAGCGGGTGACCCTCGAAGCCATAGTCGGTGAGGATGCGCCGCAGGTCGGGGTGACCGGTAAACAGCACGCCGTAGAGATCGTAGGCCTCACGCTCGAACCAGTCGGCGCCGCGAAACACTTCGATTATCGAGGGCACTGCCGTCACTTCGTCGGTCATCGTCTTCACGCGGATGCGCTGGTTTAACCGCGGCGAAAGAAAATGATAGACCACGTCGAAGCGCTGCTCGCGGCTCGGCCAGTCCACGGCGGTGATGTCGATGATGCAGATGAACTGACAGGCCGGATCGTCGCGCAGGAAGGTCGCCACCTTGACTATGTCGGCGGCTTTGGCGCCGACGGTAAGCTCGCCGCGCAATACTTCGTAGCCGGTGACCGCGCCCGGTAATGCCGTCTTGATCGAAGCCCCAAGATTTTCGAGCGTTGGGTCCATCGGCTATCTTTCGATCGTGCCGGTGCGGCGGATCTTCTTCTGCAACAGCATGACGCCATAGAGCAGCGCCTCGGCGGTCGGCGGACAGCCCGGCACGTAGATGTCGACCGGCACGATGCGATCGCAGCCGCGCACAACCGAATAAGAGTAGTGGTAGTAGCCGCCGCCGTTGGCGCAGGATCCCATCGAGATCACGTAGCGCGGCTCCGGCATCTGGTCGTAGACTTTGCGCATCGCCGGCGCCATCTTGTTGGTGAGCGTGCCGGCGACGATCATGACGTCGGACTGGCGCGGTGAGGCGCGCGGCGCAAAGCCGTAGCGCTCGCAGTCGTAGCGCGGCATCGCCATCTGCATCATCTCGACCGCGCAGCAGGCCAGACCAAAGGTCATCCACATCAGCGAGCCGGTGCGCGACCAGGTAATCAGGTCGTCGACGGCGGTGATGATAAAGCCCTTGTCGGCGAGTTCGTTGTTGACGGTGCCGAAGAACGGATCGTCGGCCCCCACCGGCTTGCCGGTGGCGGGATCGAGAATTCCTCTAGGTGCCGGTGCGACCAGGGTCATGGAATCAATCCCATTCCAGCGCCCCCTTCTTCCACTCATATATAAAGCCGACGGTCAGAACGCCAAGGAACAGCATCATCGACCAGAACCCGAAAAGGCCGATCTGGCGGAACGCCACCGCCCAGGGGAACAGGAAACTCACCTCAAGATCGAAAATGATGAACAGAATCGCGACCAGATAGAAGCGCACGTCGAATTTCATGCGCGCGTCGTCGAAAGCGTTGAATCCGCACTCGTAGGCCGAGAGCTTTTCCGGGTCCGGTTGCTTGAAGGCAATGATGAAGGGCGCGACCAGCATCGCAAGGCCGATCACCAGCGCCACCGCGATAAAAACCACCAGGGGCAGATAATCCAGCGGCAATGTGCTCATCGGCGACCTCTGCGTACAGTCCCGCGCCCCGCTCGGAAACACGCCCGCCCAGGACTGTTCGACGGCGCGAACCGGCGCCGTAGCCCCGCACAAAACGCCCTTGCCGTATTTGGATTTGCCTCAAGGACGGGAGCGGCTGAGGCTTAGCGCAGCGCACAATGAGTGGCAAGCCGACAATGCGGGCATCCACGATGCGTACACGCTGGGGCGGCCCGTACGCGGCGGTTTGCAATAATTGACGTAGCGCAAAGCACGCTCGATAGTTATGTGCTGGCGCCCGCAATGAGCGCCCAAATACCACCTGGAAGCGTATGGCCATCAACCCGAAAGTTGCGTCGCTCCTGGTTCTGACCGCGGCCCTGATCTTCGCCGCCGATCTGGCCAGCGCCGACGGCTATCCCTCCCGTACCGTCAAAATCGTCGCTCCGTTCGGCGCCGGCGGCCCGACCGATGTCTATACCCGCGCCATTGCCGAGGAATTACGCAAATCCCTGCACCAGAGTTTCATCATCGAGAACCGCCCGGGCGCCGGCAGCACCATCGGCACCGACCTGGTCGCCAAGGCCAGCCCCGACGGCTACACGCTGCTGATGGTTTCCGGCACCCAGGCCGTCAACGAGACGCTTTACTCCAAGAAGCCGTATCACCTTATGCGCGATCTCGTGCCGATTGCGTCGCTGATCGACAGCGACCTGGTGCTCGTCGTGCACCCGTCGGTGCCGGCCAACAATATCAAGGAACTGCTGGCGCTGGCGCGGGCCAATCCCGGCACCCTCAATTACGGCTCGTCGGGACCCGGCTCGAACTATCACATGGCCGCCGAGCTTTTGAAGAACCTGACCGATATCGACATCGTCCATGTGCCCTACAAGGGCTCCACCGGCATGCGCACCGACATTCTCAGCGGGCAAATCCAGATGCTGTTCGATAGCGTCCCCACCATGGCGGCAATGATCAAGACCGGGCGCGTTCGCGCGCTCGGCACCAGCGGCACGACGCGCTCGCCGATCCTGCCGGATGTGCCGACGCTGGATGAAGCCGGCGTCCCGGGTTTCCACGCCACCTTGTGGGTCGGCTTCATGGCGCCCGCCGGCACACCGCAGCCAATCGTGGAACTGCTCAACCGGGAGATCGGCAAGATTCTATTGCGCCCCGATATCAAAGCCGCCTGGGAAAAGACCGGCGCCACCCCGGTCATCATGACGCAGCCGGAATTCAAGGCGTTCATGGAGGCGCAGGTGGCGAAATGGGGCAACCTCATCAAGGCCAACCACATTCCGCCGATCAATTAGTAATGGCCCGCTTGAATTTATTTGCAGGCCGTCTTTTTGAGTAAAAAAGCGTGGTTTTCGGCGTTGGTCCGGCTCAAATTCAGGAAGGGGCCGCCGTCGTAAGGAGCCGGAACAAGTTCGAGCCGCTCCCGGATCGAGACCAGCACGCCATCGGGTTTTCCTTCGACGCTAAAGGTACCTGCATCGGCGGAGTCAATTCGGCATTGGCGGACGCCGTCGCGCTTGGATTTGCAGGTATCCGCTTCGGCAGCCGAAAGCGACCCGTTGCAATGCAGGTTGTTCCCTTCCGCCCGGCAGACGCCATGGGAATCGAAACTCTGGCTTCGGCCGCGTACCCAAATATTAAGACTGCCGTCCGCCACGAAACGATCACGTTCATTCCACACGCCGGGCCGCGTCGCCTCGATCGAAATCGTCGCCCGCACGACGATCTGCCCTTTGTGCCTTGACATATACGCGGCGTCATAAACGCGCTCGTAGCAACCCGCGAGCGGTGGCGCCTCGGTGGCGCCCACGACGCCTGCCGCAAGAGTGGCGCCGGCCGCAACTGCAATTCCCCAGAAAAATGACGCCATTCTGGTTCTCCTTCCCATTCGCGGAGCTGACAGGATATAGCGCCAAATTGCCATCCGCATGCAATGTCGGAGCCATTCCGAATTGACCTGGCGCGCGGGAAACTGTTTTCGAATAGGATCGCATGCCAGCAAGACGCGGTATAAAGCCAACCGAACTGAATGGGTGAACGATGAATGAAATGACCAAGCCAACCGCGGCCACCATTAAGGGCGAGGAGCATTGGACGACCAAGGACGGCGGCGTGAAGCTGTTCATGTGGGAAAAATGCGCCGGCGATCCGGCAAAGAGCATCGGCACTATTCTGTTCGTGCACGGCTCGTCGATGGCATCGCAGCCGACCTTCGATCTGCAGGTGCCAGGACGGCCCGGTTCGTCGGCGATGGATCACTTTGCCGGCCGCGGTTACGACTGCTGGAGCGTCGACATGGAGGGCTATGGCCGCTCGACCAAGGACCGCGACAACAACGCGCCGATTTCGCAAGGCGCCGACGATTGCTATGCGGCCGCACTTTATATCCAGAAACTGCGCGGCAAGCGGCCGTTGCTGGTGTACGGCATTTCCTCCGGCGCTTTGCGCGCCGCGATGTTCGCCGAACGCCACCCCGACATGGTGGCGCGGCTGGCGCTCGACGCCATGGTGTGGACCGGCGAAGGCTCGCCCACGCTGGAACAGCGGCGCAAGAAGCTGCCTGAGTTCATCGCCAAGAACCGCCGACCGATTGACAAGGCTTTCATCCATTCGATCTTCGACCGCGATCATCCCGGCACCGCCGAGGTGAAAGTCATCGAAGCCTTTGCAGACGCAGTGACCGCGCTCGATTCCTCGGTGCCGACCGGCACTTACGTGGATATGTGCTCGCGCCTGCCGGTGGTGAACCCGGACAAGATCGCCGTGCCGGTGCTGATCATGCGCGGGCAATGGGACGGCATCGCATCGATGGAGGATTTACTGAAATTCTTCGCCAAGCTGCCCAATCCCGACAAGCAGTTTTCGGTGATGGCCGGCATTTCGCACGCCAGCTTCCAGCAGAAGAACTACATGACGGTCTATCACATCCTGGCGGAATTCTTCGCACAGCCGGCGCCGGTGTATCGGGGGTGAGAGTTTGTGTCCCGGGCGCAGCGCAGCGTGAAACGGTGCGCTGCCGACCCGGGACCGTTACGAATTCCAAGTTTGGAAAGGTCCCGGATCAGCGGTGCACCACTTCGTGCTGCACCGCGTCCGGGACACGAGTCCTCACACCCCGAGCTTATCCGCCAAACCGGCTAAATCTTTCGCGGCGAAATCGACGGTAACCGTCGGCGCGGCCTCGCCTGTGTTCGGCCCGTATTCGTCCACCCGCGCGGTATGGCCAGTGCGCAATCCCAACTTCGCCGCCGCGGCGAGATCGTTGCTGTGCGCGGCCACCATCATGCATTGCGCGGGCTTGAGATCGAACGCTTCGCAGGCGGCGAGATAGGCGCGCGGTTTAGGCTTGTAGTCGCCGGCAATTTCCGCGCCGAGGATCGCGTCCCATGGAAAATTGTTGCGGCGGGCGAGATCGACCATCAACGAAATGTTGCCGTTCGATACCGGCGCGAGCCGAAATTTCTTTTTGAGCCGCGCCAGCGCAGCCGGCACGTCCGGCCAAGCATCGAGGCGGTGCCAGGACAGCGTCAATTCGCGCAACACCGCATCGGATAGATTCGGCAATTCGAAACGCGGCAGCAATCGTTCGAGACCCCGCCGATGCAGTAGGTCGAGCTTGGCAAAGGCCTGCCGGCCGGAGCGCACTTCCTCCATCCCCGGCTGGTATTCGCCGCGCCATGCGTCGGCAAAGGCCGTCCAATCGAGCTTATACCCAAGGGGGCTGAGTATTTTTTCAGCCTCCCGGGCGACCGACCTGCGCCAGTCCACCAGGCTGCCGAATACGTCGAAAAACAGCGCTTCGACGCCGAGGATCGGGGTGTCTACGTGCATGAAAACGCCCCCCAAAGTGGCCGTATCGGGCGCCGATTCTGCCACCCGTAACCGGGGCTAAGTCATTGATAAAATGGCGGGAGCGACGGGACTCGAACCCGCGGCCTCTGCCGTGACAGGGCAGCGCTCTAACCAACTGAGCTACGCCCCCGCGGGCGTGGGGAGGACGTAAAGGCCCCCCTCCCCTTAGTCAAGGTAAACCCATCCCCTGCGCGCAAATTTGCGAAAAAGCCTTATTTATCGCGAAGAATCGATGGTCAGAGGGTACCCGAATCGTCTATGCGGGCAGGGTGTTTGGCGCTTCGCCAAACCGGCGGATTCAATGAGGAGGGTCCCACAGATGGCTATCGTTCCTGGAAAAGCCCCACCACCGGTAACAGTCACGTTGAAGCATCTCTCCGCGGCGCTCGCGGAAACGCACGAGATGTCGAAGAAGCAGGCGGAAGCCATACTCGGCGATTTCGTCGGCAACATCGTCAAGCATTTGAAGAAAGGCGAGCGTATCCGCATCGGCGGTCTCGGCATCCTTCAGGTGCGCAAGCGTGCGGCGCGCATGGGCCGAAATCCCGCGACCGGCGAAGCGATCCAGATCAAGGCCAGCAAGAAGGTCGCTTTCCGCGCCTCCAAGGAACTCAAAGAGTCGGTCTGACGTCGTTCAGGCCGGACCCTCCGGGGCGATTAGCGGCAGGCGCGGGTAGCGATCGGCTCCCGCGCCTGTTGTTCTTTGTTTGCCGGATATGATCGCAGATTTGCCGTGCTCGCGGCGCATTGCCCGCCCACGCGATTCAGGTTCCGGCGCCGCAACCCGCACTTACTTCGAGCGCGAGTCGGCCTTCACACCGCGATTGGATCGCCAGGCGGCCGGCGATCCGCTCAACATTTAATTGGCGCCGGCCTTTGCATCGTTCTGCGCCGGGGACGAAGGTCCCAATAATTTCCCGACTTCCCTGTCGGTATCACCGCCATTCATCGAGAACGGGCGGGTGCCTTCGGTCTGCAGCTTGGCCCTTTTGGCCAGCGCGGCGTTGACCATCGTTTTACATTCGGCCGGAATCGGGGTGCCCGCGCCTGGTGTCCACTCACCACGAACGGCTGCCTGCGCCATGTAATTGCAGTAAGCCTCGTTCTCATCGGCCGCCGGTGGCGAAGGAGGCGGCGGAGGTGGATTGGCCGCCACGGGCGCTGCGGCGGCCGCAAGCTGCGGCTGACCGTCGTCACTGGCATTCGTATTATTGTCGTTGGCTGGCCCTGACAGGGCTTCTCGCAACCGATCTCTCAAGGTATTTTTTCGCGTCGCCTTTGGCACCTTGGGACCGCACGACGCCGGCATGACCCAGGTGGCCGGAGTGGACGCCGGGACGATGCCTTCATTGGTCGACCATGCGCTGAGGAACCTTTGCTTGGCGCATTCCGCGACGGCATCGGGATTGAAATCCGGAGCATTGGCGGTACGGCATTGGCCGGCGAGTTCGGGCTCGGCCCACATCACCGCCTCTCCGTATTTGGTTTCGCGGCAGGCATCCATGGCATCGCCTTCCTGCACGCCGTCGCACAAGTGTGACTGGTCGATTGCCTCTTTCTTGATGTGGTAGGGATGCCATCGCAAGGGCACGTCGACGAACGGCGGATCACTACCGTTTATCGGCTGCAAGCACTGCATGTCTTGTGGTTTGACCGGCACACCATGGTCGGCCATCAGGCGCTTGAGCTTGCGGATGCGCTGGGGCCGATCCGATGCGCCGTCAGGCAGGTCCATGATCGAACCGGCCATTGCCTGGATTTCGCGTGCGACATCGGGAGTGACACGGCCCGTGGGAGGGCGCGGCAATACGGCTCCGCCGGCTAAACTTGCCTGCACGAAACATTCACCGACGTCCGGACCCTGGCCGGCCGTATTTGTATAGGTTATAATTCGTCCGCCTCGATCTGAGCATTGCTGCTTGGTGAGACGATGGAACAACTGCGGGCCGTTCGCAGCCCGCGCCGGTTGGGCGCGGCTGGCAAACGGGTTTGCGTTGGCAAAAGCTTGGCTGGCGCCAGTCGAGACGGGCGTTTGTTGCGGCGAATTCAGCCCCTGATATATTTGTTCCAATTCCCGCTGCGCCGCGATTTCATTTTGCACTTTTTGCTGCGCGTCCTTTGCATCCTGATCGCGCCAATATTCAGCGGTACTCCGCGGGAGGCAGCCGCCGTTGCTGCATACATTGCCTGAAGGGCAATATCGGCCGTTGCCGCAGTCCACCGCACCGCTGGGCATGCAACGGCCATCGGGAGTCTGTCTGAAGCCGGGCCGGCATGAGCCGCCGGGCGACGGTGAGCCGTTGCCGCCGTTACTGTTCTCGATAATGGTGCCCAGGACACCGAGGGCCATTCCGGCCGCGCCTATAGCCGCGCCGGCATTGCTGCCTCCGCCCCCTCTATAAACAACCCCACCGCCTCCGCCGCTCCCGCCGCAATCGTTGAGGCGTGCCTGATTGTTAGGATGGCCGACGCACGCAACTGCATAGTCGGGCGTCAGCGCCACACCGAGAGTTGCAACGAGGCAGACGCCCGCTGCGATACGCAAGGCTATCGGCCAGAAATTTCCAGCAATTGTTTGCATTTTCATGTACTTGCCCCCTTGAGCACGCAATTGCCCAAGAATCGATATGATCCTTCATAATCGAAAGGCTGTAAAGATCGCTGACTTGAATTAGCTCCAAGCGCGCCGATCCATTGCCCCAAGGGAGTGCCCCGAAATAGGCTAGACGCGTGCCAGGACGACAAGGGGGGGAGTTGAATGACGCGTGCGTTCTTACTGAGCTTGTTTCTGGCGCTGGCGTGCGTTCGGGCAAGCGATGGCCAAGCTCAGACTCCGCCCCCCGCGGTCAATTCCAGCTTGGACGCGGACCGCGCAAAATCCAACGCGCTGACACCCGAGCAGCGCGGTCAGGCACAGGATCTGTTCAAGGAGGCCTTTGAGCAATCCCGCGCCGGTCAATTCGAGGCGGCGAAGCTTTTGTTCGAAAGCGGCCTTGCCATCGATCCTGCGAACGTCTTTGCGAATTTTTTTCTGGCGCAAACGTTGCAGCAACTGAACGACAAGTCGCAGGCGTCGATTTTCTTCAATAAGGTGATCGCCCTCGACCCCAACTCGGACAGCGCTCTCAAATCCACGGATGCGCTCAGAAATCTCGCCGCATCGGGTTTGCCCGCATCACCTGGCGCCGTGGTGTTTGACAAAACACGTCCTGCGGTTCCGATTCCGGCGGAGCAGGAACGCCTGTTGAAGCCGAAAGATAGTTTCAAGGAATGCGCGCAGTGTCCTGAAATGGTGGTGGTACCTGCCGGTACTTTCCTCATGGGTTATGGAAAAGAAGACGAACTTGATTATACTTTAGGTGAGAATGAAAAGCCGCGGCACAAGGTCGTATTCGCGCAACCATTTGCGGTCGGAAAATTCTCGGTCACGTTCGACGAATGGGATGCCTGCGTCGCCGACGGCGGCTGCAACAACTACAAGCCCCTCGACAAGGGATGGGGCCGCGGCCGGCAGCCGGTAATCTATGTCTCCTGGAACGACGCCAAAAATTACCTGACATGGATTTCGCAAAAGACCGGCAAACCCTATCGATTGTTGAGCGAAGCGGAACGGGAATATGTGACCCGCGCAGGAACGACGACGGTGTTCTGGTGGGGCGACCAAATATCAACCAGCCTTGCCAACTACAACGGCAATTATACCTACCACAACGGCCCGAAGGGCGAATTCCGGCAGAGGGCATTGCCGGTTGACAGCTTTGCTCCCAATCCCTGGGGTCTATACCAAGTGCACGGAAATGTATCCGAATGGATGGAAGATTGCTGGACCAAGAATTACGATGGTGCGCCGGAAAATGGCTCGGCTCGTACCGACGGGAATTGTGCAGCCCGTTTCATTCGCGGCGGTTCCTGGGACACCTTGCCGGAATACCTACGTTCGGCTGCCCGCTTCAACGAATTTAATAAAATCCGGCATTATGCTCTCGGCTTTCGGGTCACCAGGAGTCTCGCCCGCTGATTGCCGGCGGGACACGACGCGGTTATTGCAGCGAGAGCCGGCGCCAGAAGATGAGCCAGCGGCTCAATATTCCTCCACGCCTGAACACACACTGTCGATCTGACGTTTAGTGACCATCACGTAGTGATAGGCGCTGACAAATTGATTCAGCATCAATGGATCGCGACGGCACTCCCCGGCCAGTCGCGTTTCCAATTCGCGTCTCCATTGATCCTTAATTGGCAGAGAAAATTCTTTCATCCACTTGCAAAACTTTTCGGGATCCTTAGCCAAAGCATCCATATTAATTTTCTTGGTCTTTTTGTCGGCATCAGCAAATTTTCTTGCCTGCCTTTTTAACATCGCTTCGTCTTTCTTGAGGCAATCGACGAACGTCATCACAGCGGCGGACGGAGTCACCAGCGATATCGCCATCCAGGCCGAGAGTGCGAGCACAAGTGCGCGGCGAAATGTTCGCTCCATCGGAGCCCTCCAATCCGTAGGTTCGTCCCAATGCCCGAAGTATTCAGAGTGACCTAAAGTTGATCGGCCGGCAACCGGCAAACCCGGTCGTCACGGCGAGGCGGAGACATCAGAGCCGAAAGTAAAATAATTTCAGAGATTTATTAAATGAGTGGTGGGCGATGACGGACTCGAACCGCCGACATCCTCCGTGTAAAGGAGGCGCTCTACCAACTGAGCTAATCGCCCGATCATGCTCAATATCGCCGGAACGTATGGCGATGCAAGCACTGCCGTATCCATAACAAAAACGGCGCCTCGCGGCGCCGCTTTTTATCGGTTGATTGACTCGGCGCGCTCAGTGCGCCGTCAGCCCGGATCCGTCTTCCTCGACTACCGGTTCGGCAGCAGCCGCGGTAGCCGCCAGTTTGGCGCTCTCCTCCGGCCATTCGATCGCCACCGGCGGCCGCACAAGCGCCCGCGCCAGCACTTCGTCCATGCGGGAGACTGGAATGATCTCCAGGCCCTTTTTGATCGTGTCGGAGATTTCCACCAAGTCCTTGGCGTTCTCCTCCGGGATCAGCACGGTCTTCATGCCGCCGCGCGAAGCGGCCAAGAGCTTCTCCTTCAAGCCGCCAATCGGTAGCACACGGCCGCGCAGCGTGATCTCGCCGGTCATCGCGACGTCACGTCGCACCGGGATGCCCGTCATCACCGACACGATGGCGGTGACCATCGCAACGCCGGCCGAGGGTCCATCCTTGGGCGTGGCGCCTTCCGGCACGTGCACATGGATGTCGCGCTTGTCGAACAATGGCGGCTCGATGCCGAAGGCGACCGCGCGCGAGCGGACATAAGACGCCGCCGCCGAGATCGACTCCTTCATCACGTCACGCAAGTTTCCGGTGACGGTCATCTTGCCCTTGCCGGGCATCATCACGCCTTCGATGGTGAGCAATTCGCCGCCCACATCGGTCCAGGCCAGCCCGGTGACCATGCCGACCAGGTCCTCCGCCTCGATCTCGCCATAGCGGTATTTCGGCACGCCGAGATAGTCGCCCAGATTGGCCACCGTGACGGCAATGGTCTTCTTCTTCGACGTCATCAGCTCCTTCACCGCCTTGCGGATCAGTGTCGAGAGCTCGCGCTCGATATTGCGCACGCCGGCCTCCCGCGTATAGCGGCGGATCATGAACAGCAGCGCCTCGTCGTCGACCGACCATTCCTTCAATTCGAGGCCGTGCTTGGCGACCGCGTGCGGGATCAGATGCTTGCGCGCGATCTCGACCTTCTCATCCTCGGTGTAACCGGCGATGCGGATGATCTCCATGCGGTCCATCAGCGGCGGCGGGATATTGAGCGTATTGGCCGTGGTGATGAACATCACGTTGGAGAGGTCATAGTCGACCTCCAGATAGTGGTCGGCAAAGGTGTGGTTCTGCTCGGGGTCCAAGACCTCAAGCAGCGCCGATGACGGATCGCCGCGGAAATCGGCGCCCATCTTGTCGACCTCGTCCAACAGGAACAGCGGGTTCGAGGTCTTGGCCTTGCGCATCGACTGGATGATCTTGCCGGGCATCGAACCGATGTAAGTGCGCCGGTGACCGCGGATTTCGGCCTCGTCGCGCACGCCGCCAAGCGACACGCGCACGAATTCGCGCCCCGTCGCCTTGGCAATCGACTTGCCGAGCGAGGTTTTGCCCACGCCGGGAGGACCGACCAGGCACAGGATCGGCCCGGTCAGCTTGTTGGCGCGCTGCTGCACGGCGAGATACTCGACGATGCGTTCCTTGACCTTCTCCAGGCCATAGTGATCGTCGTTGAGTATCTTCTCGGCAGCGATCAGATCCTTCTTGACCTTGCTCTTCTTGCTCCACGGAATCGACAACAGCCAGTCGAGATAGTTGCGCACGACGGTTGCTTCCGCCGACATCGGCGACATCTGGCGCAGCTTCTTGAGCTCGTGCGTGGCCTTCTCGCGGGCTTCCTTGGAAAGCTTGGTCTTCTTGATCTTTTCTTCCAGTTCCTGCAGCTCGTCGCGGCCTTCCTCGTCGCCGAGCTCCTTCTGGATCGCCTTCATCTGCTCGTTGAGATAGTACTCGCGCTGGGTCTTCTCCATCTGCCGCTTGACGCGGGTACGGATGCGCTTTTCCACCTGCAGCACGGAAATCTCGCTCTCCATCAGGCCGAGCACCTTCTCCAGGCGCTGGGTGACGACCGGCGTCTCCAGGATTTCCTGCTTGTCGGGAATCTTGACCGCGAGATGCGAGGCCACGGTATCGGCGAGCTTGGCGTAATCCTCGATCTGCTGGATCACGCCGACCACTTCCGGCGACACCTTCTTGTTAAGCTTCACATAATTTTCGAATTCGGTGACCACCGAACGCGCCATCGCCTCGGCTTCCACGCTGTCGCCCATATCGTCGACAAGCGCGGTCGCATCGGCCTCGTAATAGTCGCTGCGGTCAGTGTATTTGAGAACCTTGGCGCGCGTGGCGCCCTCGACCAGCACCTTGACGGTGCCGTCCGGCAGCTTGAGCAATTGCAATACGCTGGCGAGCGTGCCGACCTCGAAGATCGAGTCGGTCGCCGGATCGTCGTCGGACGCATTCTTCTGCGTCGCCAAAAGAATAAAGGTGTCGGAGCGCATCACCTCTTCCAGCGCCTTTATCGACTTTTCGCGGCCGACAAAGAGCGGAACGATCATGTGCGGGAACACCACGATGTCGCGCAGCGGCAGTACTGGATAGGCCCGGTTTTCGCCAGGTTGCAGATGGGGTCGAGGCTTATTGGTCATTGGCCTGGTCCTTTTTGTTGTGCCCCTGTTCTTGCGACCCGCTCAAGCGGCATCATTAAGAACAGTGCCGATAAGGATGGGAAAGGAGGCGCCGGAGGCCCTGCGGCAGGCCTGACGCACCATTGAAAGGGCTTAGAACCCCTCACCCAGTCGGAAACTACGATCTTTCGTACGTTAGTTTGCTTCGAACGCTATACGTATGATGACGCGGCAGGCTCTGCAAGTAATGCCCGTTATTCCAGTTAAAACCGGTGCACGCAGGTTTACTGATACCGCGAATCGCGCGAATCGGCGGGCTTTTCCCCGTAGCTGGGCGCTCGTCGTAGCAGATGATCCGTTCAGAGTGAATCAGTACCGCCACTACTATTCTACTAGCGCGGGGTCTTTTCCGAAAACCGATTCCTTCCCCGATCAAGTCAAGGACAGGCTTTTCGGGATCACGCGCAGTGGAACTCGTCAGGCGCTGGCGCTACCTTGCTCGGCCGTCCGGTCGCTGCGGTCGGCATAGATGTAGAGCGGCCGGGCCGTGCCCTCGACGACCTCCTTGGAGATCACAACCTCTTCGACCCCTTCCAGGCTGGGCAGATCGAACATGGTGTCGAGCAGAATGGTCTCCATGATGGAACGCAGGCCGCGCGCGCCGGTCTTGCGTTCGATCGCCCTGCGGGCGATAGCGCCGAGCGCCTCTTCGGCCAGCGTCAGGTCGATCGACTCCATCTCGAACAGCCGCTGGTACTGCTTGACCAGCGCATTCTTCGGCTGCGTGAGGATGAGCTTGAGCGACGGTTCGTCCAGGTCTTCGAGCGTCGCCACCACCGGCAGCCGCCCGACGAATTCAGGAATCAGGCCATATTTGAGCAGATCCTCTGGCTCGACCTCGCGGAAGATTTCGCCCTGCTTGCGGTCTTCCGGCGCCAGCACCTTGGCGGAAAAGCCGATCGAGGTCGACCGGCCGCGCGCAGAAATGATCTTCTCGAGGCCGGAGAATGCGCCGCCGCACACGAACAGGATATTGGTGGTATCGACCTGCAAGAATTCCTGTTGCGGATGTTTGCGGCCGCCTTGCGGCGGCACCGACGCGATCGTGCCTTCCATGATCTTCAAGAGCGCCTGCTGCACGCCCTCGCCCGATACGTCGCGGGTAATCGACGGGTTGTCGGACTTGCGGGAAATCTTGTCGATCTCGTCGATGTAGACGATACCGCGCTGCGCGCGCTCGACATTATAATCGGCCGACTGCAGCAGCTTGAGGATGATGTTTTCCACGTCCTCGCCGACATAGCCGGCTTCGGTCAGCGTTGTGGCGTCCGCCATCGTGAACGGCACGTCGAGGATGCGCGCCAGCGTCTGCGCCAGCAGCGTCTTGCCCGAGCCGGTCGGCCCGATCAGCAGGATGTTCGATTTCGCCAGTTCGACGTCGTTATGCTTGGCCTGATGATTGAGCCGCTTGTAGTGGTTATGAACGGCGACCGCGAGCACCTTCTTGGCGTGGTCCTGGCCGATGACGTAGTCGTCGAGGACCTTGCGGATTTCCTTTGGCGTCGGAATGCCGTCGCGCGACTTCACCAGCGAGGATTTGTTTTCCTCGCGGATGATATCCATGCACAGTTCGACGCACTCATCGCAGATGAACACCGTCGGCCCGGCGATGAGCTTGCGCACTTCGTGCTGGCTCTTGCCGCAGAACGAGCAGTACAGGGTGTTCTTGGAATCGCTGCCGCCGACTTTGCTCATTCCATTCTCCGTCACTCTCTTTCGTACGGTCCGCGTTCGGCTAAGCCAGTAAGCGCCGCCGCGACGTAACATACGAAGCAAGTTTCGCGCCGGAACGCCAGCACGGCGGCCTTACCGGGCGGCCCGCAAACCCAACCGCTCCCCTACCACCTTAAGCCAAGCATGCTAACGGCGTGATAATCAAGATTCTATTAACGATAATGCCGCACTCACGCCTACCAAAGCGGGCCCCGTGACGCACACCCCGCAACCTCGTCTGACTGGATGGAACCGGCCGGGGTAGCCGTCAGGCGGTCAATCTCAGCTGGGCTTGGGAAGCATTTCCTCTGGCCGACGATCAATCACTTTGTCGACCAGACCGAAATCCCTGGCCATCTCCGCGGTGAGGAAATAGTCACGCTCCAGCGCGTCTTCAATCTTCTTCAGCGACTGACCGGTATGCTTGACGTAGATTTCGTTGAGCCGCTTCTTCAGGTTCAAAATCTCCTGCGCATGCAGCATGATATCGGTGGCCTGCCCCTGGAACCCGCCGGACGGCTGGTGCACCATGATGCGGGCGTTGGGCAACGCGAAGCGCATATCCTTGGCGCCGGCGGCCAGCAGCAGCGAGCCCATCGAGGCGGCCTGCCCGACACAAAGCGTGGACACCGGCGGGCGGACGAATTGCATGGTGTCGTAAATCGCCATACCGGAGGTCACCACCCCGCCCGGCGAGTTTATGTACATGGAAAGCTCTTTTTTCGGGTTTTCCGCTTCCAGGAACAGCAGTTGCGCCACCACCAGCGTCGCCGTGTGGTCGTCGATCGGGCCGGTGATGAAGATTATGCGCTCCTTCAGCAACCGCGAGAAAATGTCGTAGGCCCGTTCGCCGCGGTTGGTCTGTTCGACCACCATGGGAACGAGTTGCATATAGGTATCGACCGGATCTCTCATTTCGGCTCCTTGACGCGAATCACCTGAGGCTAGATTAGCCCCAAGCCCGCGTCCCGATGATCTATTTCCGCGATTGTCCTGGCGCAAGGCTGCGCCGGACGGTCAGACTACCGAATCGTCTTCCTTGTAAAGCTCTTCGCGCGAAACCTTGTTTTCGGTCACGCTGGCAAGTTCGAGCAGGAAGTCGATCACCTTTTCCTCAAAGATCGGCGCCCGCAAGGCGGCGACCGCCTGTGGATTTTGCCGGTAGTAATCCCACACCCGCTGCTCCTGGCCGGTGAACTGGCGCGCGTTTTCCATGATGGCGCGGCTCAGTTCCTCCTCGGTCACGGCGATGTTGTTCTTCTCGCCGATCTCGGCAAGCACCAGACCCAGTCGCACCCGCCGCTCGGCAATGGCGCGGTATTCGGCCTTGGCCTTCTCCTCGGTGGTATTCTCGTCGGCGAAGGTCTTGCCCTCTTTTTCCATCTCCGAAAGCACTGCCTTCCACACACGCTCGTACTCGTCCTCCACCATGGTCGGCGGCGGTTCGAACTTGTGGAGATTGTCGAGTTCATCCAGCAACGTTCGCTTGAGCTTCTGCCGCGAGGTCGCCAGGTGGTCGCGTGAAATGCGCTCCTTGACCGCCTCGTGCAGCTTGGCGATCGATTCAAGACCGAGCGATTTCGCGAACTCGTCGTCGATCTTGACCGTGCCGGGCGCCTCGATCGCCTTGGCGGTTACGACAAATTCGGCGTTCTTGCCGGCGAGCGCTGCGTTTGTGTAATGCGCCGGGAATGTCACCTTCAGGGTGCGGGTTTCACCGGCGGCGATGCCGATAAGCTGATCCTCGAAGCCCGGAATGAAGCTATTCGAACCGAGCAGCACTGGGGCATCGTCACCCTTGCCGCCTTCGAACGGCACGCCATCGATGGTACCGGCATAGGATATGGTGACGCGATCGTCCTTGGCGGCCTTCTCGCCTTCGGGGCGCGGCGTGTAGGGCTTGTTCTGCTCGGCGATGCGGGCAATGCCCTCGTCGACCTCGGCGTCGGTGACCTCGCTCGAAAGCCTGGTAAGCTTGATGCCCTTGAAATTGGCGAGTTCGATCACCGGCACGATCTCGACGGCCATCGAGTAGTCGAGGTCGCTCTCGCCGGCGATCAATTTCTCGATCGCGGCTTGCTCGGTCGGCAGCGTCACCTTCGGTTCGGTGGCGAGCTTGTAGCCGCGCTCGCTAACGATCTGCATATTGGTATCGCGAACGGTCGCCTCGATGACCTCCGCCATGGTCGAGCGGCCATAGACACGCCTTAGATGGGCGACCGGCACCTTGCCGGGGCGGAAGCCGTTGATGCGGACGCGGTCTTTCAACTCGTCCAGGCGCACGGTGACTTTGGCGTCGAGTTCGGCGGCCGGAACGACCACCTTGAATTCGCGCTTGAGACCTTCGGACAGCGTTTCGGTAACTTGCATTGATCACACTTCGCTATGGTTGCACTCGCGGTG
Organism: Hyphomicrobiales bacterium; assembly: GCA_038206805.1. Lineage (GTDB taxonomy): Bacteria > Pseudomonadota > Alphaproteobacteria > Rhizobiales > Xanthobacteraceae > Pseudolabrys. The sequence continues at coordinate 62,133 of JBBRAL010000017.1, forward strand.
CGCCGGCTTCACAGCGGCCTGGCGCGCCGGACGTTAAGGAATATATGGGCCCTCGCCCGCGATTTCAGATGCCCCCGGCGTGGTGCGGGCGGAGGGACTCGAACCCCCACGACATTCGTCACGGGAACCTAAATCCCGCGCGTCTACCAATTCCGCCACGCCCGCAGAGGGCAAGTTACAGGACGATCCTGGAGCCGCATTCCAACAAGACTTGCTCATAAGACTTGCCGGCTCATAAGAATTGCCGGCAAGCCTTAGCGCAATACGGCTTAACGCGCCGATACCCGCCAAGGCAAGCATGCGGCGAAGCTTGCGAGCGGCGGGCTTATATCACGGTAAAATCCAGCCGTACCATAAAAATAGGCTGCCCTTGACCTGGCGCAATAGGCCCCCTGCAATATCCGGGCAGCCTCGAAATAGGGGCGCATCTAGAGGCTAATAGAGCACAGCCATGACAGCTATTCCCCCCGCCGTTTTCATGCCCGGCCGTGTTCCGATCAGCCGCCGGCGCCTGCTGGCCGGTGCCGGCGCAAGCCTGACTGCCATTGCCCTGCCGGCGCGGTCGCTTGCCGAGGACAAAGCTACCGACGACTATCGGACCTTGCGTGCCCGGCCGGGCGAGGCGCGGCTGCGCGGCGGCCATGAGAAGCCGACAGCAATTTGGGGCTATGACGGCACCGTGCCCGGCCCGACGCTGCGGGTGAAGCAAGGCGAAGAGCTGAAAATTCGTCTGATCAACGAATTGCGCCAGCCAACGGTCGTACATTGGCACGGGCTACGGATTCCCAATGCCATGGACGGCGTGCCGCATTTGACGCAAATGCCGATCGAGCCGGGCCAAAGCTTCGATTACCATTTCGTTCCGCCCGATGCCGGCACTTTCTGGTACCACTCGCATTTCCTGTCTTCGGAACAGTTGGCGCGCGGGCTCTACGGCGTGCTGGTGGTCGATGAGCGCGAGCCGGTCACCGTAGATCGCGATTTGACGCTCGTGGTGGACGATTGGCGGTTAACGGACGACGGCGCCATTCAGCCGAGTTTCGGCAATTTCCACGACGCCATGATGGCTGGGCGGCTCGGCCAATACCTCACGCTCAACAGTGCCGACACCCTCGAAGTGCCGGTGACCGCCAACGAGCGGCTGCGGCTGCGCATCGTCAATTCCGCCAATGCGCGGATATTCCAGCTTCGTATCGCGCGGCATGTAGCGCGGATAATGACGGTGGACGGGCAGCCCTGCCCGCCCGAGATTATTCCCAATGGCGTATTGCGGCTTGGCCCCGGCACTCGCATCGACCTGTTTTTCGATGCCACGCTGGCGCCCGGCTCGCATGGGCCGATTCTGGTTGACGATCTGCGCGGCGGCGAGATTGAGATCGGCCGCATCGTCTATAGCGCCGGCGCGCCGCTGCGCGCCCAGCCGCTGCCCGAGCCTATTCAGCTCGCCGACAATCCGCTGCCGAAGCATCTGGATCTTGCTAAGGCATTGAAGGTCGACGTGCCGCTCGATGGCGGCGGCATGGCGATGATGATGGGCGGCCGCGGGATGGGTGGTATGGGAGGCGGCATGGGAGGAGCCGGCTTCCGCGGCTACGGCATTCCGCAGCAGGAGCGCATCTGGGCGCTGGCGAGCGTTGCCTCGACCGGCCATGACGGCCCGCCCATGTTTACGGTCGAGCGCGGCCGCACCGTGGTGCTCAATTTTGCCAACCGCACTGCCTTCCCGCATGCCATGCATGTGCACGGCCATCATTTCCGCCAGCTTGAGCGTGGCGGCGAAGGCCACCTTCCCTACTGGCTCGATACCGTGATCGTCGATCCGGAACGAGCCGAGCGCATCGCTTTCGTCGCGGACAATCCAGGCAAGTGGATGATCCACTGCCACATGATCGAGCACATGGCGGCCGGCATGGCGGCCTGGTTTCAGGTGAGTTAACCGATCGGCACGGTTCGGCCCAGTTCAGCGAACAGCCGCCGATAGACCGCCGGCAGCGCCTCGCTGAGGTCCTCGGCAATCAAGCCCGGGCCGAATTCGCTGGCCGCCTCGCCATGCAGCCAGACGGCGGCACTGGCGGCTTCGAAGGCCGGCATGCCCTGCGCCAGCAGACCGCCGATCATGCCGGACAGCACATCGCCAGCTCCGGCTGTGGCCAGATAGGGCGGCGCATTGTCGGCAATCGATGCCCGGCCATCGGGGGCAGCCACCACGGTGTCGGCACCCTTGAGCAACACGACGGCCCCGCTTAATCTGGCAGCTGCGCGAGTTTTCTCAAGTTTTGCTTTAACATTAATATCATCGTCTATCGATTTAAATAATCTAGTGAATTCGCCTTCGTGCGGGGTTAGGACGAGATTTTGCCCCGTCCGTTTGGCTGTTTCCGCCATCAGTTCCGCCGGGTTTTCCGCAAAACTGGTCAGCGCATCGGCATCGAGCACAATGGCAGCGGTGCTGGCGAGCGCCGCGCGCATCTTGTCCCGCATGGCCTGGCCGACGCCGCCGCCGGGACCCAATACCACTGCATTGCACCGGCGGTCGGAGAGAAATTCGGCCAATTCTGCCGCCCCTTCCACCGGCCGCACCATAACCGCCAGGCTTGACGCAGCATTGACGCTCAGCGCCTCGCGCGGACTGGCGATAGTGACCAGCCCAGCCCCTGCCCGCAGCGCTCCGCGCGCTACCAGGCGGGCCGCCCCGGTGGCCGCCAGTCCGCCGGACACCACCACGGCGTGGCCGCGCGAATATTTGTGGCCAAGCGCCGCCGGCAGCGGAAATGTGCCACCCCAAAGTTCCGGCCGGTTGGCGACGGTGGCGGGCTTGATCCGTTCCAGCACGCTTGCCGGGATGCCGATATCGGCCACGCTGACGGAACCGCAATGCAGCCGGCCCGGCAGCAGCAAATGCCCGCATTTACGCCGAAAGAAGGTCACGGTATGGGTCGCCTCGACCGCGCTCCCCATGACGGCGCCGGTTGTGCCGTTGACGCCGCTAGGCAGATCGACCGCCAGCATTGGAACGCCGCATGCGTTCATCGCCCCGATCATGGCGAGCGGCAGCCCTTCGACGTCGCGGTCGAGACCGGCGCCGAACAACGCGTCGATGACGAGGTCGCATGCGCCGAGCGAGCCCGGCACGGCCGGTTCGACCGGCCCGCTCCAGCGTTTAGCCGCGAGCGCGGCATCGCCGGCCAGCCGGCCCCACTCGCCGACAAAACTGACACGCACCGAAAACCCGCGCTCCGCCAGATGGCGCGCCGCCACAAAGCCGTCGCCGCCATTGTTGCCGGGCCCGGCCACGACCAGCACGCGCCGGCGCTTGAGCACCCGCGCAGCGATGTCGGCGACCGCGCGACCGGCATTTTCCATCAGTTCGATGCCGGCAATGCCGGAGGCAATCGCCAGCCGGTCGGCCTGCGCCATCTCGGCAGTGGTGAGCAATTCGATCATCGCGAGTGAGACTATCGGTCGGCCCGTGCGACGACAAACCCGGCTAATCGGTTGCGGCGCAGCAGGTCTTAGGTGGCTCTTGGGCCGCTGGTCAAAGTTTAATCAGAATGCTTAATTGCCGGGCACCGAACTTTAGGCAGACTCCCCGGCCACCCTCCGCGCATCATACAAGCCCTTGTAAAGATAAGGCTTAAACGCATTTGCCGGCTTGGCACGGGTTCTGCTAACCGTAGCGCGGCTCTCCGGCTTGCGTGCGGTGGGCTTGGGGAGATGCAAGGAGAGCCAATGAAAAAAATCGAGGCCGTGATCAAGCCTTTCAAGCTCGATGAGGTGAAGGAAGCATTGCAGGAGGTCGGGCTGCAAGGCATCACCGTCACCGAAGCCAAGGGTTTCGGACGCCAGAAAGGGCACACCGAGCTCTATCGCGGCGCCGAATACGTGGTCGATTTTCTCCCCAAGGTGAAAATCGAGATCGTGCTCGGCGACGACATGGTGGATAAGGCGGTCGATGCGATCCGGCGCGCCGCCCAGACTGGCCGGATCGGCGACGGCAAGATATTCGTATCCAACATCGAGGAAGCCATCCGGATCAGGACGGGCGAATCCGGTATCGACGCCATCTAAACCGCGGGCAAAAGTCCTTGCGGGCAATTTCATGAAAACGGGGGAATGCAATCGATGACGACAGCCAAGAATGTCATGAAGATGATCAAGGACAACGACGTGAAATACGTCGATTTCCGGTTTACCGATCCGCGCGGCAAGTGGCAGCACGTCACTTTCGACGTCGGCATGATCGAAGAGGACACCTTCGCCGAAGGCCAGATGTTCGACGGTTCCTCGATCGCCGGCTGGAAGGCCATCCATGAGTCGGACATGTGCCTGATGCCGGATCCGGGCAGCGCCTGCATCGATCCGTTCTTTGCCGAGACGACGCTGGTGCTGGTCTGCGACGTGCTCGAGCCGACTACCGGCGAGCCCTATAACCGCGATCCGCGCGGCATCGCCAAGAAAGCCGAGGGCATGGTCAAGTCGATGGGCGTCGGCGACATGATCTTCTTCGGCCCGGAAGCCGAGTTCTTCGTGTTCGACGACGTCAAGTACCGGGCCGATCCGTACAACACCGGCTTCAAAGTCGATTCGACCGAATTCCCGACCAATTCCGACACCGAATACGAAGGCGGCAATCTCGGCCACCATGTCGGCATCAAGAAGGGCTACTTCCCGGTGCCGCCGCAGGACTCGGCGCAGGATATGCGTTCGGAAATGCTCGGCGCCATGGCGCGCATGGGAGCCAAGGTCGAGAAGCACCACCACGAAGTTGCCTCCGCCCAGCACGAACTTGGGCTGAAGTTCTCGCCGCTGACGCAGATGGCCGACATGATGCAGGTCTACAAATATTGCATCACGCAGGTGGCGCAGATCTACGGCAAGACCGCGACCTTCATGCCGAAGCCGATCTATGGCGACAACGGCTCGGGCATGCACTGCCATCAGTCGATCTGGAAGGCGGGCAAGCCGGTATTCGCCGGCAACAAATATGCCGACCTGTCGGAAACCTGCTTGTCCTACATCGCCGGCATCATCAAGCACGCCAAGGCCATCAACGCCTTCACCAACCCGACCACCAACTCCTACAAACGTCTGGTGCCGGGCTTCGAGGCCCCCGTGCTACTCGCCTATTCGGCGCGCAATCGCTCGGCTTCCTGCCGCATCCCCTACACCACCAACCCGAAGGCCAAGCGCGTCGAGGTGCGTTTTCCCGATCCGCTCGCCAATCCGTATCTGGCCTTCGCGGCGATGACGATGGCCGGGCTTGACGGCGTCAAGCACAAGCTCGATCCGGGCGGCGCGATGGACAAGGATCTCTACGATCTGCCGGCGGCGGAACTGAAGAAGATTCCAACGGTGTGCGGCAGCTTGCGCCAGGCGCTCGGCGAACTCGACAAGGATCGCGCGTTCTTGACCGTCGGCGGCGTGTTCGACGACGATTTCATCGACAGCTACATCGAACTCAAGATGACGGAAGTGATCCGCTTCGAGCACTCCCCGCATCCGGTCGAATACGAGATGTACTACTCGGCGTAAGCGTTCCTCCCAATCGTCGCGCGAGTGACGAGGCTTGGGCGATGCAACTCAATCGGGCGCTTCTCGAAAGGGAGGCGCCCTTTTTCTATTTCGACTGAATGGAATGTGAACATTTAAGCGCGGCGGCCAAACAAGGCGAGCGCTGCTCTGGCGCTATACGCCGCGAGCGCCCAGTTGCGCCCTTGGCCACAAAATACATGTTCTGGAAGTTCTGGTAGCGGTCTCCGACTTCGCGCATTGGAATCGCAAGCTTCGGAAGTACCTATTTAACCATGTCGATCTACTTCTGAACGTCTTTCGGCACATCTTGCGCAAAAGTGTTCACTTTTGCACAGACTCGCGTTCTTTAGTGTTGAAAATCATAGTACTCGACGCGGTTGGATAAGGCGTTGAGTTGATTCATAAAAGCGATTCTTTGCCTGGCAGCGAAGGATCACCCTCATGCAATCGATATTCTCGAACGCCTTATCCAGGTTGGTAGCAAAACACATCGGCCTGT
>JBBRAL010000018.1:0-67277 GCA_038206805.1 Hyphomicrobiales bacterium
TCTGGAAGAATTCTGCAAGGCCTTCTTCGAGGTCGACAGCGTCAAGATGCGCTTCCGCCCGTCGTTCTTTCCCTTCACCGAGCCGTCGATGGAAGTCGACATCCAGTGCCGGCGCGACAAGGGCGAAATCCGCTTCGGCGAAGGCACCGACTGGCTTGAGGTTCTCGGCTGCGGCATGGTGCACCCGAACGTGCTGCGCAATTGCGGCCTCGATCCCGATGAGTACCAGGGCTTTGCCTGGGGCATGGGCATCGACCGCATCGCCATGCTGAAATACGGCATCAACGACCTGCGCGCCTTCTTCGAAGCCGACGTGCGCTGGCTGTCGCATTACGGCTTCCGCCCGCTCGACTTCCCGACACTTGCCGGGGGATTGAGCACGTAATGAATGCGCAGGCGCGAGCTTCCTATCCCCTCCCCCGCTTGCGGGGGAGGGTTAGGGAGGGGGAACGCAAGATGACGGAGTCGAGCAAAGAGCCCGAATGGCAAGTGACGCGCACGATGCGCTCACGCGCGCGTTCGCTGCGACGCGATTCCACCGACGCCGAGCGGATCATTTGGACCGCGCTGCGTGCCCATCGATTGAACGGGGCAAGTTTCCGCCGCCAGAAACCGATTGGTCCCTACGTTGTCGACTTCGCTTGCCGAGCGGCCATGCTCATTATCGAATTGGACGGCGGGCAGCATTTTGAAGCCGAGCAGAAAAAGCGGGACGCGCGAAGAGACACGTTTCTAGCAAACAAGGGCTATCGCGTTTTGCGTTTCAATAATTACGACGTGATGACGAACAGGACCGGCGTGCTGGAAACGATTGTCGCCGCAATCGAGCATTCCCCCTCCCCAACCCTCCCCCGCAAGCGGGGGAGGGAGAGCGGCGCCGCGCCCGCTGCTTCATGCCGACGGGTGTCGTCATGAAATTCACCCTGCCCTGGCTGAAAGAACACCTCGACACCGACGAGCCGCTCGCCGCGATTGTCGACAAGCTCACCATGATCGGGCTCGAGGTCGAGCACGTCGAGGACAAGGCGGCGCTGCTCAAGCCGTTCGTCATTGCCAACGTGATCTCGGCCGAGAAACATCCCAACGCGGATCGCCTGCGCGTCTGCATGGTCGATATCGGTGACGGCAAACCGATCCAGGTCGTCTGCGGCGCGCCCAATGCGCGCGCCGGCATGAAGGGCGTGTTCTCCGCCCCCGGCGCCTTCATCCCTGGCAAAAACATCACGCTCGCCGTCGGCACCATCCGCGGCGTCGAAAGCCGCGGCATGCTGATGTCGGAGGCCGAGCTTCAGCTCTCCGACAATCACGACGGCATCATCGATCTGCCGGCCGACGCGCCAGTCGGAAAATCCTACGTCGAATGGGCCGGCGTCAGCGAACCGGTGATCGATATCAACCTCACGCCCAACCGGCCGGACTGCAACGGCGTCAACGGCATCGCGCGCGATCTCGGCGCCACAAGCATCGGCGTGTTCAAGGACCGCCCGCCCAAGCCGGTGAAAGGCACGTTCCCCTGCCCGGTCAAGGTCACGCTCGATTTCGGCGAAACGCCGCCGCTCTGCCCGGCCTTCGGCCTGCGGCTGGTCAAAGGCGTCAAGAACGGCCCCTCGCCCGACTGGCTGCAGAAACGGCTTACTGCGATTGGCCTGCGCCCGATCAACGCGCTGGTCGACATCACCAATTTCATCACCTACGACCGCGGCCGCCCGCTGCACGTATTCGACGCCGCCAAGGTGCACGGAAACCTGACCGTGCGGCGCGCGCGTAACGGCGAGACGCTGCTGGCGCTCGACGGCAAGACCTATACGCTCGACGCCGGGATTTGTGTGATTGCGGACGACAAAGGCGTCGAATCGCTCGCCGGTATCATGGGCGGCGAGGCGTCGGGCTGCGACGCCAACACCACCGACGTGCTGATCGAATCGGCGCTGTGGGACGAAGTCAACATCGCGCAAACGGGCCGCCGGCTCGGCATCAATTCCGACGCGCGCTATCGCTTCGAGCGCGGCGTCGATTACGCCTTCATGCTGCCGGGGCTGGAACTGGCGACGCAGATGGTGATCGACCTGTGCGGCGGCACGCCGTCCGAGATCGTGCTGGCCGGCGATCCGACGCCAAAAGAGAAAATCATCGATTTCCCCTTGAGCGAATTGCCGCGACTGGCCGGCTTGAAACTGCCGCTCGCCGACGTGCGCCGCGTGTTGGAGAAGCTCGGCTTCTTCGCCGCCGGCCAGAGCGAGCGCGTGAAGGTGGCGGTGCCGTCATGGCGGCCGGACGTGCACGGCCGCGCCGACATTGTCGAGGAACTGGTGCGCATCGTCGGAGTCGACCGCGTGCCGTCCACCCCGTTTCCGCGCGGCGCGCATGCGCGCAAACCGGTGTTGACGCCGATCCAGAACCGCACCCGCAAGGCCAAGCGCGCACTGGCGGCGCGCGGCCTCACCGAAGCCGTCACCTGGTCGTTTGTCGGCAAACGCGAGGCCGAATTGTTCGGCGGCGGCGCGGCGGAACTGGCACTGGCCAATCCGATCGCGGCGGAACTTTCCGACATGCGGCCGAGCCTGATCCCCGGTCTGATCATGGCGGCGCAGCGCAATGCCGACCGCGGCAGTGCCGACGTGGCGTTGTTCGAGGTCGGGCAGATCTTCAAGGGCGACCGGCCGCAGGATCAGTTCACCGCGGCAACCGGCCTGCGCCGCGCGCTGGCGAAAGCCAGCAGTATCGGCCGTCATTGGTCGAGCGCGGCCGCGGCCGTCGATGCCTTCGACGCCAAGGCCGATGCCTTCGCCGTGCTGGCGGCGGCAGGCAGCCCGATGCAGGCGCTGCAAGTGGTGCCCGGCGGGCCGGCCTGGTTTCACCCCGGCCGCAGCGGCACCATCCAGATCGGCCCGCAGAACATCCTCGGATGGTTCGGCGAACTGCATCCGCGCGCACTGGAAGCGCTCAAGGCGGACGGGCCGCTGGTGGGCTTCGAGGTGATCCTGGAGAAAATCCCTGAACCCAAGGTCAAGGCGACGCGCGCCAAGCCGCTGCTGGAGCTGTCGCCGTTCCAGCCGGTGACGCGCGATTTTGCCTTTGTGGTGGACACCGGCGTGAAAGCCGCCGACATCGTGCGCGCGGCGCAGAACGTCGACCGCAAGCTGATCGCAAACGTCACCGTGTTCGACGTCTATGAGGGCACCGGCATCGAGCCGGGCAAGAAGTCGATCGCCATCGCGGTCACCATGCAGCCACGCGAAAAGACCATGACCGATCAGGAAATCGACGCGCTCGGCGCCAAGATTGTTGCCGAGGTGACGAAAAAAACCGGTGGGGTTTTGCGGGGGTAGAAACCACACCCGCTCATTCCCGCGCAAGCGGGAATCCAGCCTGGGTCCCCGCTTTCGCGGGGACGAGCGGAGATAGTTAAGCCGCCAGCAAATCCGCGAACGCAAAGCCATCGCGCTCGACCGTTTCGCCGACCGTGACTGGAATTTTTCGCGCCAGCATCGGCCCCTCCGACACGAAGGTATGGAATTCACCATTCTCGCCGCAAGGATCGATCCCGGCGGGCAATGCGTCGAGCAGATCTCGGTCGAACCGCCGGCCGGCGAAAGCGGCCGGTAATTTCTTCAAGTCGACGACAGCGAGATGCGCCACCACGCCGGCCTCGATCATCGCGCGCGCCAGCGCGGCGGTCGGTTTTTGCCACAAGGGAAACACCGGCGCGATCCCGCTGCCGGCAAGCTGGCGCTCGCGATAGACGCGAACATCCTCCAAATAGAGGTCGCCGAAAATAATTTGCGTGACGCCGCGCGACTTGGCGTCTCCCATCGCCGCCGCCATTTCGCGCTCGTAGATTTCGTTCGGACACGGATAGGGGATACGCACGGCGATCGCCGGCAGGCCGGCCGCATCAAGCTGCGCGCGCAATAATTCCTCGCGCACGCCATGCATGCTGACGCGAGCGAAACCGTCGGTCACCGTCGTCAAGGCGCCGACGATTTCGAATTCGCCGGCACGGCGCGCCTCGTGCAGCGCCCAGGCGCTATCCTTGCCGCTCGACCAGGCGATCAGCGCCCGCGGACGCACCTTCGCAGTCATCGTTTACCTTCGCCGCTTGCCGCGCGGACTACGCGCCGGCTTGTCCTCGACCGGCCCCTTCAGCGCGCCGATCTTGCGTAAAACGGCCTCCGCCGCGCGGGTGCCGGATTCCCAGGCGCCGGCAACCGTGCCCCACTGCGTTTCGTGCACCGCCTCGCCGGCAAACCAGATCTTGCCGCCGATCGGCTCCATCAGGATCTTGCGGGCATCCGAGCCGCCGGGCGCCGCGGCCGACATGGCGCCCCGCACGAATGGGTTGTCGTTCCAGCGCGTGCAATGGCTGCGCTTGATCGCTTTCTTGGCGTCCGCGCCGAAATGCGCGACCAGCCATTCGCGCGCGAAATCGATCATCGCGGCCTCGCCCTTGGCGGACAGCTCACGGCCGAATTGTCCGCCGACCTCGACCAGATGCAGGCTGCTGCCGCCGACATTGGCCAGCAAGGCCGCGGTGCGCGGACCGGAGGATTGCTCGAACACCATGTCGTCGCGTTGCAGGCCGAGCGGATTGCCCGGCAAGTCGAGCGCGATGTGATCGTAGCTGCCGAGCGAGAGCTTGGCCGCGGCATCGAGCTGGCGCTTGGGCAGCGGCGGGATGAACTCGATCTTGTCCGACGTCAACACATTGCTCGACACCGTCACGATCGCCGCGCGCGCCAGCATGTTACCTTTTACAGTATCGACCGCCAGATTGTGTCCCCAGTAGATCGCGTCGACCGGGGTCGCCAGTTGCACCGGCAGCCCGGCGCCCAATTTGGCGAGCAGCGCGCCATAGCCCTGCCGGCAGAACGCGTCGGCATCGCGCTCGACCGCGCGCGCCAGGTCGCGGGCGGAAATATCCTTGAGATCCTTGCCGGTACTGAGCGGCCCCAGCATGAATTCGACCGTCGCCTGCCAGTCGAACAGATCCTTCGGCAACAGCCGCAATGCCGACATATCCGTCTTGGCCTTGCCGGCATCGGCGATGACGCCGTGCGTTCGCACATTCGTTGCCAGGAAGATCTCCAGTTCGCCGTCGCGCGCATTGCGCGGGCCGACCCTCAGCGTCTGCGCGCGCGGCGCCGGATAAATATCGAGCCCGCTTTTGCCGGCGGCCGCGACCAGCGGATTGCTGTCGGGATTGTGGATCCAGTGCGCGCCGAGATCGAACGGCACGCCGAAAATCTTGCCGTCGGTGACGCAGCGTCCGCCAATCCGGTTGTCCGCCTCGATCAGCCGGAAAGTCCGGTTGGCGGCGGCGATGCGCCGCGCGGCCGCGATGCCGGCGGCGCCGGCGCCGACAATGACCACATCCACCTCGGCGCCGGCGGCTCTGGCGCCGAGCGTGGGCGCCGCCATCAGCGCGGCGGAAGCGGCGAGAAAAGAGCGGCGGCTAAGCCTCGACATGGTATCCGAATTCTTTCAGGGCGGGCCGGCAGACTGCACAAATGCGCGCGTTACCGCAAATTTCATGGCTAATGATCGGTAACTCTCCGGCAAGGCCAATGAACCAATTTGCAATGAGTCTTCATTAAATTTGGCAGCAACAAGACGCGCAACTTCAGAATTCGCGCGCCGGGGAAAGTAGCGTCGATATAGGCGTCAAGAATTGACGTCAGGGGCCGGACGGCATGAGTTGGATGGTCGACGGAGTCGGGCGGTATATCGCCCGCTATCTTGAAAAGCCGGTGCAAGGCTACGAGCCTTTCACGCCGAGTGACGCCGATGCCTTGCGCGCAACGTTGCGGACCGGCGACGTGCTGCTGGTGGAAGGCAACAACAATATTTCCGGCGTTATCAAGTATCTCACGCAGTCGACCTGGTCGCATGCCGCGCTTTATGTCGGGCCGATCGGCGACCGCGAGACGCCCGCGGGCGAGCCGCTGGTGCTGGTGGAGGCCAATATCGGCCAGGGCGTGGTGGCGGCGCCGCTGTCGAAATATATCGGCTGCCACACCCGCATCTGCCGGCCGACCGGTCTGACCGAGGACGATCGCGCGCGCGTATGTGCTTACGCCAGCGAGCGCATCGGATTCGACTACGACCTGAAGAACATCATCGACCTCATGCGCTATCTGCTGCCGCTGCCGGTGCCGCAGCGCTGGCGCCGCCGCATGATGGCGCTCGGCTCCGGCCATCCGACCCGTATCATCTGCTCGGCGCTGATCGCGCAGGCTTTCGAAACCGTGCGCTATCCGATCCTGCCCAAGGTGGCGCGCGCGGCCAGCGAGACGGCCTGGCAGGACATCCTGGAAATCCGCCACTCCTCGCTCTATGCGCCGCGCGATTTCGACATCTCGCCCTATTTCGAGGTGGTGAAGCCGACCTTGGTAAAGGGGTTTAACTACAAGGCGATGGCCTGGGCCGATCTGCCGATCGCCGACGGCGACGAGTTGATGTCGCTGGTACCGGCGGAGACCGAGGCGTTCGAGGACGAGACGCTGTCGCCGGCGATGTAATTTCTTCCTTTGCCGCGTATTCTCTTCCCCTCTCCGCTTGAGGGAGAGGGGAAGTGAGATTGCCGCGCGCTCTTGCCCTTCACAACGCGCCGCCTTAACTCTCCCTCATGCTCGACGCCGCCGTCAAAGCGCTTTCGCAGATGTTTGCCCAACCGCTGCGCCGCGTATTGCTCAAGGCGGTGGGCTTGGCGCTGCTGCTGATCGTCATTATCGGCATCGGCCTGCAACGCGTGCTGGCGGCGCTGGCGGACAACGGCGCGACCTGGGCCGAGCAGACCTCCGGCATGGCGCCGCACGCCGCCTGGGCGAGCCTCGCCTGGGTTCTATCGATCATGGCCGGGCTTGGCATCGTCACCGGCGCACTGTTCCTGATGCCGGCGGTGACCGCTTTCGTCGGCAGCTTCTTCGTCGACGAGGTGGCCGAGGTGGTGGAGCAAGAGCACTATCCGGCCGAGCCGGCCGGCCGCGCTTTACCGCTATTCCGCGCGCTGATCGAAGGCGTGAAATTCGGGTTGCTGGCGCTGGCGGTTTATCTGTGCGCGCTGCCGTTCCTGCTGTTCGCCGGCCTCGGCGTGGTCATCCTGTTCCTGGCAAATTCCTATCTGCTCGGCCGTGAATATTTCGAGCTTGCCGCCATGCGTTTCCGCCCGCCCGCCGAGGCCAAGGCGATGCGCAAGGCCAATGTGACCTACGTGTTTCTCGCCGGCATGGTGATCGCGGTGTTCGTGTCGATCCCCGTGCTCAATCTGGCGACGCCTATTTTCGCCATGGCGTTCATGGTGCATCTCCACAAGCGCATGACAGGCCGACGGGCGGAATTGATCGATCCACCGCGCTAAGCAGCAACACCCGCTCATTCCCGCGTAAGCGGGAATCCAGAATCAAATTAAGAAAATTCTGGGTCCCCGCCTTCGCGGGGACGAGCGGAAAAATTCACAGCTTGCGCTGGGCGGCGTTCCAGTGCTTTTCCAGATTGGCGATTAGCGCCGGGCTGAAATGGCAGTAAGCCTGCTCTCTGGCATAGACCGCCATGTAGCGGCGGAACGTGTCGAGCGGTTCTTCGCCGACGCGGAAGGCGCGCCGGTTGCCGGCGGCGCCGACCGTACCCGAGCCGGTCAATTCCTCGACCGCGCGCGCGACGCCGGCATCGACCTCGCCGGGCGGCACGATTCTGTCGCAGATCATGCGCCCTTCCGGCGAATCGCATTCGAGCCGGTGCCCCATCAAGATGGCCTGGCGCGCGATGCGCGGACCGACGAAGCGCGGAAGCCGCAGATTGGCGGCGCCGGGAATGATGCCCTCCTTGCGCGCCGGCAAGGTCATATAGGCATCGCTGCCGGCAACGACATAGTCCATCGCCAGCAGGTACTGGCAGCCGCCGCCGATGGCGAAGGTATCGACGCCGGCAATCCATGGTTTCTCGTGCGTGCCGCCATAGACTTCGTCCGCGCTGGCGCCACCTATCGCCAGGCCGCGCAGCATCTTGTTCACCACGCTCATGTCGCGGCGCATGTACCAGAGATAGGGAATCTTGCCGCGATAGAGATGCGTCAGATTGATGCCACTGCAGAACACCCGGCGGCCGCGATATTTCGCATGTTCGACCACGCCGCCGCGCAGCACGCAAACCTCGCTCATCGGATCGAGGATGGCGATTTCGACCGCGGTCTCGGTATCGTCGAAGCTGTCGGCGTCCTCGGCGTTGAGGAAACGCGGATTGTTCATGGTGACGACCGCGGCCTTGCCTTGCCGTTCGATCTTGGCGGCGCCGAAGTCGATCGCACCGTCCTTTATGAATGTCGCGCAGAGCTCCAGAGATTCCTGCTTAGGCTGCAACATGGCATCGCAGAGATGCATGCCGGTGACCGGCACAGCCAGCATCTGTGCGAGAAAAATGCCTTGATCGACCTCGACGCCGTCCTTCTCGCTTTGTATCAGCGCGCTTTCGATATCGACCTGCCTGCGCGTCGGCGTCAGACCCGGCACAAGCTTTGCCGCGTCATAGACAAGTTCATCCACGCGCACGAATTCGGCGAGATTTTTAGTGAGGTTGCGATAGACAGTCTCCGCATGACGTTTCAGGAAATCCTCGCGCGCGTTTCGGCATGTGCGCTGAATGAAATCCGCCGCCATCTGCTGTCGCGGCGAACGCCTCGGTTTCTTGGGCAGCTTCGCAAGCAGATCGGCCCCGCCGCGCCATACTTTTGCGGCCGTGGCCGTGTCGCGCTTGAAATTTCCGCTAAAGCGCAATGGTCCCAGCTTTGTCCATGCCGCCGCTGATTTTGAAGGCAATTCGGCGGCTTGCAGACAGTCCATCTGAGTTTGGCGAATATATGCGTGCGCCTTCGCAAGCGTAGAATCTGCCATCCGCAATCTCCCTGACGCCGCTTTACGCGGTCATTTTCTCCGGCCATTGGCACAGGTCCGCGATGAGGCAACTCTCGCATCGCGGCTTGCGCGCCAGACACGTATAGCGCCCATGCAGGATAAGCCAATGATGGGCGTGACGCTTGTAGGATGCCGGGATCGCGGCTTCCAGTTTCTGTTCGACCTCGATCGGCGTCTTGCCGGTGGCAAGCCCGGTGCGGTTGCCGACGCGGAACACGTGGGTGTCGACCGCGATGGTCGGCTCGCCAAAAGCCATGTTGAGCACGACATTGGCGGTCTTGCGGCCGACCCCGGGCAGTTGCTCCAGCGCCTCGCGCACGCGCGGCACCTGCCCGCCATGCTCGGCGATAAGCTTGCGCGACAGCGCCACCACGTTTTTTGCCTTGGTGCGGAACAGGCCGATGGTCTTGACCAGATCGCGCACCCGGTCCTCGCCCAGCGCCATCATCTTCTCCGGCGTGTCGGCGGCGGCAAATAGCGCCGGCGTCGCCTTGTTGACGCCGGCATCGGTCGCCTGCGCCGACAGCACCACCGCCACCAGCAGCGTGAACGCATTGATGTGTTGCAGTTCGCCCTTGGGCTCCGGGTTGGCCGCCTGCAAGCGGCGGAACGCTTCCTCGATCTGTGCACGGGTCCAGGGCCGCGACGCGGTCGAAGTCGCACCGACAGCGGACTTGTCCGGCCGACGCGCGGGCTTGCGCTTGCTTGCCTTGGACTTGGCCTTGGCCGTGCGAACTGTCTTCACGAATTTGCGAAGCGACTTTTTTGCCATGATGCCGGTATACTGAGCGCCATGACCGCCGACAACACCGATGGCGACGACGAGCTTGAGCCGACGATCTTTTCCGCCGTGATTACGCCGCACCGTTCGCTCGGACGCGTCGGATTCCTGGTGCTGATGACGGCTTTCGGCGCCGTCAGCTTTGCCGCCGGAATGGCGTTCCTGCTCAAAGGCGCCTGGCCGGTGTTCGGATTTTTCGGGCTCGATGTAGCGCTGCTGTACTGGGCGTTCCGGCTCAACTACCGCGACGCCGGCGCCTACGAACAGGTCACGGTGACGGCGGCCGCGCTCAAGGTGCGCAAGGTCAGCCATCGCGGTCGCGCGCGCGAATGGGTGCTCAATCCGCTCTGGGTTCGGCTGGAAAAGGTCGAGATCGAGGAATTCGGCATTGCCCGGCTGCTTCTGGTTTCGCGCGGCAAGCAGCTCGGCATCGCGGGTTTTCTGAGCCCCGGCGAGAAGGCGAGCTTCGCCAACGAGCTTGGCAACGCGCTGAGCGAGGTCAAGCGCGGGGTGACGCGGACGGCTATTCCGTGACATCCATCCGGCCTCATCCTGAGGAGCCCGAGCGTAGCGAGGGCGTCTCGAAGGATGGGGCGGCCTCGTCAGGAATCGGGTGGCTTGGCCTCGCGGGCCGGCTTAGATAGCAGGTCATGACCATGACCCTTGCAAAACCGGCCAAAAGCCAGACCTCGAGCCAAGCCTTGAGCCAAACCTTGAACCAAGCCTTGAACGACCGTTTTCCCGGCCTCGCCCCGCTCGCCACCGCGGCGGCCGATTACGATATCGTGCGCCGCGCCATCGCCCATATCCGCGGCCATTGGCGCGCGCAGCCCGAGATCGACACCATCGCGGAAGCCGTCGGCGTCAGCGCCACCGATCTGCATCATTTGTTCCGGCGCTGGTGCGGGCTGACGCCGAAGGCGTTCCTGCAGGCACTCACGCTCAGCCATGCGCGCGACCTGCTGCGCTCGTCGGCCAGCGTGTTGGAGACCTCCTACGAGGTCGGCCTGTCCGGACCCGGACGGCTGCACGATCTGTTCGTCACGCACGAGGCGATGTCGCCGGGCGAATGGAAGGTCGGCGGCGAAGGGCTGACCATCACCTACGGCTTCCATCCCTGCCCGTTCGGGACGGCGATCGTGATGAACACGCCGCGCGGGCTCGCCGGCCTCGCCTTGGCCGATGCCGGTAAGGAGCGCGCGGCCTTGCGCGACATGCGCGCGCGCTGGCCGAAGGCGAAATACGTCGAGGACTTCGCGGCCACCGCCGCCACCGCGCGGCGTATTTTCGATTCCGCACAGTGGCGGCCCGAGCAGCCGCTGCGCGTGGTGCTGATCGGCACTGACTTCGAGGTGCGGGTGTGGGAGAAACTGCTGACCGTTCCGATGGGCGGGCTCACCACTTATTCCGACCTCGCCGCCAAGGCCGGTTCGCCCAAGGCCGCGCGCGCGGTCGGCGCCGCTGTCGGCAAGAACCCGATCTGCTTCGTGGTGCCGTGTCATCGCGTGATCGGCAAGAACGGCGATATCACCGGCTATCACTGGGGCCTCACCCGCAAGCGCGCGATGCTGGGCTGGGAAGCGGGAATGGCGGCGGCGTAGCTACGCCGCCAGATCCAATTTCGACGCCACGGTCGAATCCGCATTGAGCCGGTAGATCATCGGCACGCCGGTGTCGATATTGAGCTTGAGAATGCTCTCGGTCGAATGCTTGTCGAGCACCATGACCAGCGCGCGCAGCGAATTGCCATGCGCGGATACCAGCACGCGCTCGCCGCGCAGCACGCGCGGCAAAATTTCCTGGATGTAATAAGGCAGCACGCGCGCAGCGGTGTCGCGCAAGCTCTCGCCGCCGGGCGGCGCCACGTCGTAGGAGCGGCGCCAGATATGCACCTGCTCCTCGCCCCATTTCTTGCGGGCGTCATCCTTGTTGAGGCCAACCAGATCGCCGTAGTCGCGTTCGTTGAGCGCCTGGTTCTTGAATATTGGGATACCGGTTTGGTCCAGTTCCTGCAGCATAAGATCGAGCGTGCGCTGCGCGCGAACGAGCGCGGAGGTGAAGGCGACGTCGAATTTGAGCCCCTGGCCCTTGAGCTTGCGGCCAGCCTCGCGTGCTTCCGCCACGCCCTTGTCGGTGAGGTCGACGTCCTTCCAGCCGGTGAACAAATTCTTGAGATTCCACTCGCTCTGGCCGTGACGCACCAGCACCAGCAGACGTTCCGCCTCCGCCATTATTCGTCCTCGTTAAATGTTGCTGAGACCGAGCACGTCGGCCATCGAATAAAGCCCAGGCTTCTGGCCGCGCGCCCAGGCCGCGGCATGCAGCGCGCCGCGCGCGAAGATCATGCGGTCCTCGGCCTTGTGCACGAGCTCGAGGCGCTCGGCTGGCCCCGCGAAAATCACCGTGTGCTCGCCCACCACGCTGCCGCCGCGCAAATTCGCAAAACCGATATCACCGGCATGACGCGCGCCTGTGTTGCCGTCGCGGCTACGCACCGAATTTTTGTTGAGGTCGATGCCGCGGCCTTCCGCCGCCGCGCGGCCAAGCATCAGCGCGGTGCCGGAGGGCGCATCGACCTTCTGGTTATGATGCATTTCGAGGATTTCGATATCGAACGAACTGTCCAGCGTCTTGGCCACGCGCTTGGCGAGCGCCGCCAGCAGATTGACGCCGAGGCTCATATTGCCGGACTTGACGATCACGGCCGTCTTGGCGGCGTCCTTGATGCGGGCGTCGTCGGCCGCACTCAGGCCGGTAGTGCCGATGATGTGAACCTTGCCGGCCTTGGCCGCGAGCGCAGCAAAGGCCAAGGTCGCCGCTGGCGCGGTGAAATCGATAATGCCGTCGGCCTGGTCCAGCAGGGCCGCCGCGTCGCTACTGAGCTTGATGCCGTTTGCCGGCAGTCCCGCCAGCACGCCGGCGTCCTGGCCGATCAGCGGCGAGCGTGCGTCTTCCAGCGCACCGGCAAGCGCAAAACCCTTAACATCGGCAATCGCCTTGACCAGCGTGCGGCCCATCCGCCCGCCGGCGCCGGCGACAATCAGGCGCATGTCGGCCATCGGTCGTCTCCGTTTGCGCCGGTATAGCGGGGTGGCGCACTCCCGTCACCTCTCCCCGTGTGCGGGGAGAGGCAGCGCGCCCACACCGCCGTAAGGCCGGGTTTTCTATTAAGGCTGCGGGCCGTCGTAGCCCTCGAGAATAACGATATCGCCATCGGAAGCGGATGCGCGCAGCTTTTTGGCTTCCGCATATTCCGGCGACCGGTAGCAGCCGAGCGCGGCGTCGTAATCCGGAAATTCAATGATTACGTTGCGCGAGCGATTTTCACCCTCGACATTCTCCGACCGGCCGCCACGCGTGATATAGCGGGCTCCGAATTTCTTGAAAATCGGCTGGATGGCCGTGACATACGGTTTGTAATTATCCGGATTCTTCACATCGACCCGCGCGAGCCAATACCCTTTAGCCATTCCATCCTCCGTTATTTTTTTGCCTGTTCGATTTCGGCGACGATCGCATCGGCCGCCGCCTTCGGATCGGCGGCTTCCACGATCGGACGTCCAACCACAAGATAATCTGCGCCGGCGGCGATTGCCTTGGCCGGCGTCATGATGCGTTTCTGGTCGCCGCTGGCGCTCCCAGTGGGACGAATGCCCGGGGTCACCAGCACCATGCCAGCGCCGGCGATGGCGCGCAAATTGGCCGCCTCTTCCGCCGAACAGACCAGACCGTCGACGCCGGTATCGCGCGCCTGCGCGGCGCGCGCGGCGGCCAGTTCGGAAACGCTCATGTCGTAGCCGGCGGCGGCAAGATCGGCATCGTCATAGGAGGTGAGCACGGTCACGGCGAGAATGCGTAAGCTCGATCCGCGCTTGCCTTCCACCGCCGCCTTCATGGTCTGCGGAAAAGCGTGCACGGTCAGGAAGGTGGCGCCGAGTTGCGCCACGCCCTCGACCCCCTTCTGCACGGTGTTGCCGATGTCGTGCAGCTTGAGATCGAGAAACACCTGCTTGCCGGCGGCGATCAATCCGGCCGCGAACGGCAAGCCGCCGGCGAAGGCGAGCTGATAGCCGACCTTGTAGAACCACACCGAGTCGCCCAAGCGCGACACCATCGCCTCGGCGGCCGCGACCGTTGGCAGGTCGAGAGCCACGATCAGACGTTCGCGGGCGTCCAACGGCACGGGCGTTCTCCTTAGCCTATCAGCCGAGCCATGTCCGCCAAGCGCGCGAGCTGCGCGCGAAACAGATTGGCGATGCGCGCGTCGACGATGTTGTCCATGTCGTCGAAAGCGTGCTCGGCTTGCGGGATCGCGACCTGCTCGGGGATCACCAGCGCGCCGCAGCCGAGTTCGAGGATCTGGCGCAGCGCCATCAGCGAGCGCAGGCCGCCGGCCCGTTCCGGCGACGCCGATGAAATCGCGAACACGCGGCCCTTGAAGGCGGCATAAGTCGGGTCGCCGCGTTCGCGCACGCGCGAGACCCAGTCGATGGCGTTCTTGAGCAGCGGCGTGACCGAGGCGCTGTATTCGGGACTGGCGATGAACACGCCTTGATGCGCCATGATCATCTGCTTGAGCCGCAGTGCATTGGCCGGCGGCCCGGCCTTGGATTCCAGATCGCCTTCGTAAAGCGGCAGCGGATAGTCGGCGAGCGAAATACGCGTGACTTCGGCGTCGATCAGCGTGAGCTCTTTTGCCGCCAGCGCCGCCAGCTTGACGTTATGCGAGCCGGTTCTGGTCGAGCCTGGGAGTACGAGAATTTTGGGCGCAGGCATCGGCGGCTCCGAGGAATACCCGCCACCACTATCACAATGCGGCGGCTACTGCCCGCGATAGACCCACACGCGCGCCGGCGGCAGGTTCATCCAGATCAGCTCGGAGGCCACGCCTTTGATGCCGGACAATACCTTCGGGATCGGCGGCACCATCGCATAGGTGAACTGGACGAATGGCGCGCCCGGCGCCAACAGGCCCATCGCATCCGAGATCAGGCGCAGCCGCGTGCGCAGCGGCTTTGTGACCAGCGGCAACCCGGATACTACCGCGGCGGCCGGTTCAAGCAGGTATGTCTCCAGCAGCCGGCGCAAGCGATAGGCATCTCCCTGCACTACGGTCGCCGCCGGATAGCGCGTGCGCAGCAGACGGGCGAAGTCCGGATTGAATTCGACCAGGATCAGCCGCGCCGGATCGATGCCACGCTGGACCAGCGCTTCGGTCACCGGGCCGGTGCCCGGGCCGAGCTCGATCACCGGGCCGCTCGACCGCGGGTCGACATAGCGGGCCATGGTGCGCGCCAGCGCCTTGCTCGACGGCATAACCGCGCCGGTCGATAGCGGCTTCTCAATCCATGAACGGATGAACTGCATCTCGTCGTCGAGACGCAGGCCCTTCTTTTCGACGCGAACTAACGAATGAGAGGGCATTTCTGGGGGGTCACGCGTGCTAACGGAAGGGTCAGGCCTGCGAGCTTCACGGGTATAGGGCGAAAGGCTAAGGGTCAAGATGTCTACTCGGAATGGCTGTCCCGAGTTCCCAGACCATCTAGAAATTCTTTGACTCGGCTGAAGAAACCGGCCGATTCCGGCTGGGTGTGCTCGGACGACAGCTTTTCGAACTCCGCCAGCAGCTCGCGCTGGCGTTTAGTCAGGTTCTGCGGCGTTTCCACGGCTACTTGCACGTACATATCGCCGGTTTGTTTCGCCCGCAGCACCGGCATGCCCTTGGCGGTCAACCGGAAACGGCGGCCGGTCTGGGTCCCGCCGGGCACTTTGACCCGTACCTTGCTGCCATCGATCGCCGGCACCTCGAATTCGCCCCCCAGAGCCGCGGTAGCCATGGAAATCGGCACCCGGCAGTGCAGGTCGGCGCCGTCGCGCTGGAAAAACTCGTGCTGCGCCAGCGACAGGAAAATATACAGATCGCCGGGCGGGCCGCCGCGCAGGCCGGCTTCGCCCTCGCCGGCGAGCCGGATGCGGGTTCCGTCCTCCACCCCGGCCGGGATATTGACCGAAAGCATGCGGTCGCGCGTCACCCGCCCGGCGCCGGCGCAAGACGAACAGGGATCGTCGATCACCTGGCCGCGGCCTTGGCAGGCCGGGCAGGTCCGCTCCAGCGTGAAAAAACCTTGCGCGTGTCTGATCTTGCCGGCGCCGCCGCAAGTCGCGCAGGGTTTCGGCTTGCTGCCGGCCTTGGCGCCTGAGCCCGAACAGACTTCGCAGGTCACCGAGGTCGGAATGCGGATCTGCGCGGTCTTGCCGACATAGGCCTCCTCCAGGCCGATTTCCATGTTGTAGCGAAGATCGGAGCCGCGCTCGCGCCCCTGCCCGCGGCCGCCACCGCGCCGGCCGCCGCCCATGCCGAACAGATCTTCGAAAATGTCGGAGAAGGTGGAGGCAAAATCGGCGCCGAAGCCGTGGCCACCGCCGCCACCACCGTGCTCGAAGGCGGCATGGCCGAAGCGGTCATAGGCGGCGCGCTTGTCGCCGTCCTTGAGCACTTCGTAGGCCTCGTTGAGTTCCCTGAATTTGTGCTCGCACTCGTTGTCGCCCGGATTGCGGTCCGGGTGATGCTGCATTGCGAGTTTGCGGAACGCGGCCTTGAGTTCGGCCTCACCGCAGGTGCGCGCAACTCCCAGAACTTCGTAGTAGTCGCGCTTGGACATGCGGCTTTTTTACCCGACCACGAGTGAGACGCAATGCCGCCGCGGGCGAGGCGCGTTCCCTCCGCCCTTGAGGCGGAGGGTTAGGGAAAAAAGTAGATTCATGTGCGACGGAATTGTTGCCCCCCTCCCGACCTCCCCCTCACGGGGGAAGGCGATCCGATCGTGCCGCGCGCACATCAAACACCGGCGAACTTAGGCGGACTTCTTGTTGTTCTTGCCGCCCTTGTCGTCGTCGACCTCGGTGAACTCCGCGTCGACCACGTCTTCCTTCTTGCCGTCGGCGCCGGTGGCGCTCTCATGGTCGCCGTCAGCACCGGGAGCGCCTTGCGCGTCCGCCTGCTGCTTGTACATGGCTTCGCCGAGCTTCATCGAAGCTTGCGCCAGCGCATTGGTCTTGGCCTGGATCGCGCTGGCGTCGTCGCCCTTGAGCGCTTCCTTCAAGTCCGCCATTGCGTTCTCGATCGCGCTGCGCTCGGCGTCGCCAACCTTCGAGCCGTGCTCGGCCAGCGCCTTCTCGGTGGAATGCACCAGCGCTTCGGCGTGGTTCTTGGCCTCGACCTCGGTCTTGCGCTTCTTGTCCTCTTCGGCGTGGGCTTCCGCGTCCTTGACCATTTTCTCGATGTCGGCCTCGGACAGGCCGCCCGATGCCTGGATGCGGATTTGCTGCTCTTTCGACGTCGCCTTGTCCTTGGCGGACACGTTGACGATGCCATTGGCGTCGATGTCGAAGGTGACCTCGACCTGCGGTACGCCTCTGGGAGCGGGCGGAATACCGACCAGATCGAACTGGCCGAGGATCTTGTTGTCGGCCGCCATCTCGCGTTCGCCCTGGAACACGCGGATGGTCACCGCGTTCTGATTGTCCTCGGCGGTGGAGAACACCTGGCTCTTCTTGGTCGGGATCGTGGTGTTGCGGTCGATAATGCGGGTGAACACACCGCCCAGCGTCTCGATGCCGAGCGAGAGCGGGGTCACGTCGAGCAGCAGCACGTCCTTGACGTCGCCTTGCAGCACGCCGGCCTGGATGGCGGCGCCGATGGCCACAACTTCGTCCGGGTTGACGCCCTTGTGCGGCTCCTTGCCGAAGAACTGCTTCACCACTTCCTGCACCTTCGGCATGCGCGTCATGCCGCCAACCAGGACCACTTCATTGATTTCGGCAGCCGAAAGGCCTGCGTCCTTGAGCGCCTTGCGACAGGGCTCGACAGTGCGCTGAATGAGATCGTCGACCAGAGCCTCGAATTTGGCGCGAGTCAGCTTCATGGTGAGATGTTTCGGGCCGGCCGCATCCGCCGTGATGAACGGCAAATTGACCTCGGTCTGCGTGGTGGAGGAGAGCTCGATCTTCGCCTTCTCGGCCGACTCCTTGAGCCGCTGCAGCGCGAGCTTGTCCTTGCGCAGGTCGATGCCCTGCTCTTTCTGGAATTCGTCGGCCAAGTAATTGACCAGGCGCATGTCGAAGTCTTCGCCGCCCAGGAACGTATCGCCGTTGGTGGACTTCACCTCGAACACGCCGTCGCCAATTTCGAGCACGGAAATATCGAAGGTGCCACCGCCCAGGTCATAGACCGCGATGATGCCCTGTTTTTGCTTGTCGAGACCGTAGGCGAGCGCAGCCGCGGTCGGCTCGTTGATGATGCGCAGCACTTCGAGGCCGGCGATCTTGCCGGCATCTTTTGTGGCCTGGCGCTGGGCGTCGTTGAAATAGGCGGGGACGGTGATGACGGCCTGCTCGACCTTCTGCCCGAGATGGGCTTCCGCCGTCTCCTTCATTTTTTGCAGGATGAAAGCGGAGATCTGCGAAGGCGAATAGGACTTGCCGTCCTCTTCGACCCAGGCGTCGCCATTGCTGGCTTTCATGATCTTGTAGGGGACGAGTTTCTTGTCCTTCTCGATGATCGGATCGTCGTAACGGCGTCCGACCAGGCGCTTGACCGCGAAGATGGTCTTTTCCGGATTGGTGACCGCCTGGCGCTTGGCCGGCTGGCCGACCAGCCGCTCGCCATCGTCGGTGAAGGCGACGATCGACGGCGTGGTGCGCATGCCTTCGGCGTTCTCGATGACTTTTGGCGCCTTGCCTTCCATGACGGCAACGCACGAATTGGTGGTGCCGAGGTCGATGCCGATGACCTTGCTCATGGTAATTCCTCTCAATGTGTGGCGGGCCGGCCGGGCCACTTGGCGCCCCTACGGGATTGTCCGCGGCTCATCCGCAGACCCCCTTCCAGCCCCCTGGATACGCGTTTTCGCCACGTTTCCGCGGCTCAATGCCACATATAAGAAGGCGCCTCCGGCCCGCAAGACAGCCTGTCACGAAATCGCGAGCAACCCGCCCGGCAGGACGGCGACGCGGCAAGGACGTTAACAAGAACGTCAATCTGACCATTGCCGCACCCGGCAAGGCCGGTTAGGCAGACCGGCAGGTCCGCTCTCACCTGGAAAGAAGTCCGCCCGCATGCGCCGCCGATCGTTAGTCCATTTACTTGCGGCAATACTGGTGGTTTGGGCCGGCCAGACAAGCTCAAATCCGGCCGCCGCCGCCGAGCCGGTGTTTCCGCGCGGGCAACGGATCGGGCTGGAGCCGCCGCCGGGCATGGTCGTGAGCCGGCGTTTCCCCGGCTTTGAGGATGCCGACAACAAGGTCGCCATCACCCTGTTCGAATTCCCGCTGACCGCCTATGACGACATCGAGCAATCCATCTTCAGCAAGGTCCCGCCCGGATTGACCGTGCAAAAGCGGGAGATGTTTCCGTTCGGCAACGGCATCGGATTTCTCCTCACCGGCAATACCCAGGCGGACGGCACCAGCGTTAAGAAATGGTTCTTGCTGGCGCGGGCCATTGGCGGGCCCAATTTCGATCTCACCGCCTTCGTCAATGTGGACGTGCCGGAGAAGGCGCGCGGCATCTATACCGACGAGGTGATCCGCGCCGCGCTCGCCAGCGTTGTCTTCCGCCCGCCGCCGCTCGCCGAGCAGATCGCCATGCTGCCGTTCAAGCTCGGCGAACTCGCCGGCTTCCGCGTCATGCAGGCAATGGCTGAAGGCAGCGTCATCCTCACTGACGGACCCACCAACGACATCAACCGGCAGCCCTACATGATCGTGTCGGTCGGCCGCGGTCCGCGGCCCGAGCCGAACGATCGCGACAAAGTGGCGCGCGAGTTGCTGTCGACGGCGCCGCTGCGCGAACTCAGCGTGACGTTGGCCGAGAGCATGCGAATTGTCGGCTATCCGGGCTACGAACTTCGGGCGAAAGCCATAAATCTGAACAACGAGCCGATCAGACTGGTGCAATGGGTGCGCTTCGGCTCCGGCGGCTATCTACGCATCATCGGCGTGGTCCGCTCCAGCGACTGGGACGCGACGTTCAACCGCTTCCGCGCCGTCCGTGACGGGATCGATTTGCGCTAGCGCATGACCCCGAAAGGCTTGTCCTCGACCTGATCGGGGATGGGTCCCGGTTTGCGGAAAAGATCATGCGCAAGCGAAAACTCTATTCGGCGGCGCTGCCGGCCGGAGGATTGTCGTTGGCGGAGGCTTGCCGCGATTTCGGCGCGGCCTTCACAACGCTGACCAAAGCCGGACGCAGCATCCGGTCGCCCAGCATGTACCCGGCCTGGATTACCTGCGCCACGCTGCCCGGTGGCAGCTCGGAATCCTGCACCTCATACATGGCCTGATGCACGTTCGGATCGAACTTCTCGCCCTCAGGCGAGAATTTCTTAACGCCATTCCTTTCGAGCACCTTCATTAATTCGCGCTCGGTGAGCTCGACGCCCTCGATCAGCGCCTTGACCTTGGGATCGGCCTGCTCGCGCTCATCGGGACCGACGGTACCCAGCGCGCGATGCATATTGTCGGCCACCGCCAGCACGTCGCGGGCAAAACCGGTCACGCCATACACCCGCGCGTCGGCAACCTCGCGCTCGGTCCGCCGGCGCAGGTTTTCCATATCCGCAAGCGCACGCAGCAGCTTGTCCTTGAAATCGGCCGCCGCTTCCAACGCGGCTGTGACCTGCCCGGCCGGCACCAGTTCAGGTGCCCCGGTCATGGCCGCTTCGGCTTGCGGCTGGGCAGCAATATCGTCAGCGGCGGGCCTGTCCGTCATCGTGCTAAAATCCTAAAAGACTATTCGGATGCCCGGGATATCAGCGTTCGCGAGCTAAAAATCAAGCGCTCAGCCGGCCAAAAGCCGGCTCACCACGCGGGCGGTATAATCCACCATCGGAATAACGCGGGCATAATTGAGCCGGGTCGGGCCGATCACGCCGATGACGCCGACAATCCGGCCCTCGCCGTCGCGATAGGGCGCGACGATGGTGGAGGAACCCGAAAGCGAGAACAGCTTGTTCTCCGAGCCGATGAAGATACGCACGCCATCGGCGCGCTCGGCACGGCCGAGCAGATCGATCACCCCGCGCTTGGTCTCCAGCGCATCGAACAGTGAGCGTACCCGCTCCAGATCGTCGAGCGCATGCAGGTCGTCCAGAAGATTGGCATGGCCGCGCACGATCAGCTGGCGGTCGTTGCTTTCTCCGCCCGACCAACTCGCCAAGCCCATGGAGATAATCTTCTGGGTCAGTTGATCGAGCTCGGCCTGGCCTTGCACCAGCGCCGTTTCAATTTCGCTGCGCAGGTCGGCCAGCGTCTTGCCGCGGATGCGGGCATTGAGGAAATTGCCGGCTTCAGTGAGCGCCGATGTCGGCAGGCCGGACGGGACGTTGAGAACGCGGTTTTCGACCTGGCCGTCCTCGGCGACCAGCACCGCCAGCGCGCGCTCCGGCTCCAGCCGCACGAATTCGATATGCTTGAGCCGCACATTGTTTTTAGCGGTGAGCACGACGCCGGCCGAACGGGTCAAGCCCGACAGCATCTGCGAGGCCTCGGTGAGCACGGCTTCCACAGACTTGTTGGTGCCGGCGCCTGCCACCTGGGCTTCGATCGAGCGGCGGTCCCCTTCGGTCAAATCCCCGATCTGCATCAGGGCATCGACGAAAAAACGCAGGCCGAGTTCGGTCGGCAGCCGGCCGGCCGAAGTATGCGGGGCAAAGATCAGGCCGAGCTGTTCCAGGTCCGACATTACGTTGCGCACCGAGGCCGGCGACAGCGAGATCGGCAGAATCCGCGACAGATTGCGCGAGCCGACCGGCTCGCCGGTGGTGAGGTAGCTCTCCACGATCGAGCGGAAAATCTCGCGCGAGCGCTCGTTGAGCGCGGCGAGGCTTACCTGCGAAGAGCCGATCGGAACATCGTGGGACGCCACGGCATTACTCCTTGAACCCGAGCCAACAATGGCTAGTGCCGCCGATTTGAAGGTCCTGCACCATTCGCCGCAACTTCTTCAGGACCTTCAAATCGAAAGCGGCACTAGAATCAAATAATTGCTAGTGCCCCTTTGCTTCCGAAGTTCGTGTCAGAAGCAGCCGCAAGCTATCACGAACTTCGGAAGCAGGGCACTAGTGGGCCGGACTTGTTCAAGCTTGACATATGGTTATGGTGTGCGTGGAACTCAAAGAAACTCGATACTATAAGTCCAGTCCATAAGGATTATGCCCGATGCGGCCGAGCCGCCGACAAGTCGATGAATTGCGCGCCGTGTCGATCGAGCGCGGCGTGGTCAAATACGCCGAAGGCTCCTGTTTTGTGAAATTCGGCGATACCCATGTGCTGGTGACTGCCAGCCTGGAGGAACGGCTGCCGCATTGGCTCAAGGGCCAGGGCCGCGGCTGGGTCACCGCCGAATACGGCATGCTGCCGCGCGCTACCTCCGAACGCACCCGCCGCGAGGCCACGGCCGGCAAACAGGGCGGCCGCACGGTCGAAATCCAGCGGTTGATCGGCCGTAGCTTGCGCTCCGTGATCGATCTGCAAGCTCTCGGGGAACGCCAAATCACCATCGACTGCGACGTAATCCAGGCCGACGGCGGCACCCGCACCGCCTCGATCACCGGCGCCTGGGTGGCGCTGTCCGATTGCCTGACCTGGATGAAGTCGCGCGACATGATCCAAAAGCAGGTGCTGCGCGATCACATCGCCGCCGTCTCCTGCGGCGTCTTTAAGGGCACCGCGGTGCTCGATCTCGATTATGCCGAGGACTCGGAAGCCGACACCGACGCCAATTTCGTGATGACCGGCTCAGGCCAGATCGTCGAAATCCAGGCCACGGCGGAGAAAGACCCGTTCAGCGAGGACCAGTTCCTGGTGCTGCTGGCGCTGGCGCGCAAGGGCATTGAGAAGCTGGTCGGCTTGCAAAAAATCGCGGTGATGTGACGCAAGCGATCATGGCCAGACAACTCACCGGCCCCGTCGTCATCGCCACACACAATTCGGGCAAGCTCAAGGAAATGCGCGACCTGCTGGCGCCCTTCGGCATCGAGGCGCAATCGGCCGGCGAATTGCGGCTCGCCGAGCCGGAGGAAACCGGAACGAGCTTTGCCGGGAACGCGCGTATCAAAGCCATGGCCGCGGCAAAAGCCACCGGAAGGGCGGCTTTCGCGGACGATTCCGGTCTGGTGGTCGATGCACTCGGCGGCGACCCCGGTATTCACTCGGCGCGCTGGGCCGGCCCGGACAAGGATTTCCGCTTCGCCATGAACCGCATCCAGACGCTGCTGATCGAGCGCGGCGCCACGCTTCCCGAGCAACGGCGCGCCCATTTTATCGCGGCACTTTGTCTGGCCTGGCCGGACGGTCATTTGGAGGAATTCGAGGGCCGCATCGATGGCGTAGCGGTCTGGCCGCCGCGCGGCGATCAAGGCTTCGGCTACGATCCGCTGTTCCGGCCCGACGGGTATGACTGCACCTTCGGCCAGATGGATGCAGCGGAAAAACATGGTCTGCCGCCGCATGGCAAAGGCCTGTCGCATCGCGCTCGCGCCTTCGTCAAACTGGCGGACGCGTGTTTGCGTGAATAAGTTTTTTGTCGGTCTGGGTTCGCGCCAGGCGCGCCGGAATAACAAAAAAGATCGTTACAATTTTAGGCAGTTGTGCGCAGCAAATTTGATTTCTTGCTAGGGACGGCGCGCGGCGCGGCCTATAGTGGTTAACATGACATTGTCATCGTCATCGAACGCGCCGCAATTTGCCGTCTACGTGCATTGGCCGTTCTGTCTGTCGAAGTGTCCGTATTGCGACTTCAACAGCCACGTGCGTCACGGCGGCGTCGATGAAGCGCGCTTCGTGCGCGCGATCGAAGCCGAGATCGCCGACACCGCCGAGCGCGTACCGGGCCGCACGGTGTCGACGATTTTCTTCGGCGGCGGCACGCCCTCACTGATGCAGCCCTCGTCGGTGCAGGCGATCCTCGATTGCGTGGGCAAGCACTGGACCGTCGCGCGCGACGTCGAAGTAACTTTGGAAGCCAACCCGACCAGTGTGGAAGCCGCGCGCTTTCGCGGTTACCGCACCGCCGGCGTCAACCGCGTCTCGCTCGGCGTGCAGGCGCTCGACGATACGGCGCTGCAGGAACTGGGCCGGCTGCACAGCGCGCAGGAAGCGCTCGACGCCGTCGCGATCGCCCGTTCGATCTTCGATCGTTATTCGTTCGATCTGATCTATGCGCGGCCGCGGCAGACGCTGCAATCCTGGCGCGTCGAACTTAATCGCGCGATCGCCGAAGCGGCCGAACACTTGTCGCTCTATCAATTGACCATCGAGCCCGGCACGCCGTTCTTCGGACTGCACAAGGCGGGAAAGCTCGCCATTCCCGACGACGATTTGGGGCGCGATCTTTACGACCTCACGCAGTCGATCTGCACCGCAGCGGGACTGCCGGCCTACGAAATTTCCAATCACGCGCGGCTGGGCGCCGAATGCCGGCACAATCTGGTTTATTGGCGTGGCCACGAATATGCCGGCGTCGGGCCGGGCGCCCATGGCCGGCTTAATATCGGCCGCCGCCGCTATGCCACCGAGACCGAGAAGAGGCCGGAAAGTTGGCTGGCGCAGGTCGAGCGTCGGGGCCACGGCCTCACCGTCGACGAAAAACTTGAGCCGGGTGAAGTGGCGGACGAATTCCTGCTGATGGGATTGCGGCTGGCCGAAGGCATCGAGCCCGAGCGCTTCACGCGGATCGCCGGCCGTACACTCGACCCGAAGCGGATATCGTTCTTGCGCGAAGATGGCACGGTGGAAACCACGGACGATGGCCGCCTGCGCGTCACCCCGTCGGGGTTTCCCTTGCTCGATGCGGTGGTCGCCGATTTGGCGGCGTAAAACGCAATGCCATGACTATCGATCCGTCATGGCCCGGCTTGTCCCGGGCATGACGACGGCAGAGACGCCGCTCGGCTTACGTCCCCGGATTGAACGCCCGCGGCGCCGGGCTGATTACTTGACCGCCCGCGGGCGCGACTCGCTGTACAGACAGGCCGCGCTCATTGGTGCCGTCGGAGTGGAAGCGGAATACGCCGTCGATGCCCGCAAAGCCCGAAGAAACCGTCAGGATCTGCTCGTTGAAACGCTGCGCGCCTTGCTGTTTGACCAGGGCTGCGACCAGCGCCACAGCGTCATACGCCAGCGTCGCCGTACGCACCGGATCGGACCCGTAGCGGGCGCGGTAGCGCGCCGAGAAATTACGGAAGCCGGCCTGCTCCGGCGCGGCATACCAGCCGCCGTCGAGCGCCGGGGCCGAGAAGATGCGCGGGTCGTCCCAAAGGCCGGTGCCGAGCAATTGCACGCGCTTGAGATTCACGCGGTTGGCGGCGAGTGCGGCGACCACCTGCGGCACCGCGTCGGCGCCGTCGGGAATAAAGATGCTGTCGACGCGGCTTGCCGCCTGCGCCACACGCCGGATCGATTCGGACATCTTGGCCGGATCGAGCGGATATTTTTCCAATGCCAAGACACGGCCGCCGCGCCGCGCCACCTCCTGCTGGAACGCCGCCTCCACTACCGCGCCATAGGCATTGTCCGGCAGCAGCGCGGCGAAGGAGCGCTTGCCCTTCGAGATGGCGTAATCGACGATGCGCTTGACGTCGGACTCCGGCAGGAAGCTCAACAGATAGACCCCGCGCGCGGCAACGCTGGCATCGTTGGAGAACGCGATCACCGGGATGTTGCGCGTGCGGGCGACCGAGCCCACCGCGCTCACCGATTGCGCGAACAGCGGACCGACGATGATTTCGGCGCCTTCCGCGATCGCCTGCTGGGCGCCAAGTTGCGCGCCTTGCGGCGTGCCGGCGTCATCCTTCACCAGCAGCTGGATATTCGGTTCCTTGAATTCGGCCAGCGCCATTTCCGCGGCGTTCTTCATCGACTGCGCGGCAACGCCGGCGTTGCCCGCAGCCGACAGCGGCAGGATCAAGGCGACGCGGATCTGGCCGGTGCCGAGCGTCGCGGCCGGCGGTTGTTCCGTCGCGGGCGGCACCGCTGGGCCGACACTGAATTTATCCAAACCGTTGGCGCAAGCGGCCAGTCCGGCCGCCACCGCGGCGACGGACAACGCCGTGCGCGCGTGACGCAGGCCACGCTTCAGTATCGGCTCCTCGCCCCGCGACATCCCCAGCATGGTCGCTCCCCGCGCGACGGCAAATCGTGCCAGTCCTAACTTCAATCACCGATTTTGTCCTGGAAAAGTTAAGGCAATGAAAATGAAAGAGAATTCTCTCGCGATGGGGGGCCACAAGACGCCGTTTAGGGTCCCATTTAAGGGCAGTTTTTGCCGGAATGACCATCCGCCGGCGAAAAATGTAAGGTTGGGTCCGATTCCAGCGAATTGAGCCAGCCATTAGAGTGCCGGGCATGCCTAAGGACAACAAAACCGCCGCCGGCGGCCGGCTGCACCGCTCCGCGCCCGCCAGCGTTGCTATCGAGGTGTCAAAGGCCAAGGGAGGCCTCTATCTGGTCGCCACTCCGATTGGAAATCTGAGCGATATCAGCCTGCGCGCGCTTGAGCTGCTGGCAGCGGCCGACATCATCGCCTGCGAGGACACCCGCGTCACCCGCAAGCTCACAGAGCGGTACGGCATCGCAACTGCGCTGATCCCCTATCACGAGCACAATGCCGCCGAGGCACGGCCGAAGATTCTGGCCCGCCTCGCCGCCGGCCAAGCGGTTGCTTTGGTCTCCGACGCCGGTACGCCGCTGATTTCCGATCCCGGCTACAAACTGGTGCGCGCGGCCTGCGAGGCGGGCCATGCGGTTACCGCGCTTCCTGGTGCTTCGGCGGTGCTGGCCGCGCTGAGCGTCGCCGGACTGCCGACTGATCGGTTCTTCTTTGAAGGCTTCCTGCCGCCCAAGCAGACGGCGCGGCAGAAGCGCATCGCCACGCTCGCCACGATTCCCGCAACGCTGGTGCTGTTCGAAAGCGGGCCGCGCTTGGCCTCAGCACTCGCCGATCTGGCGGCGGGCTTAGGTCCGCGCCCGGCCGCGATCTGCCGCGAGTTGACCAAGCTGCACGAGGAAATCCGGCGCGGCGACCTGACCGGCCTGGCGGGCGACTACGCCGCCGGCCGCGAGATACGCGGCGAGATCGTCATTGTGGTGGCGCCACCCGCGGACGAGGAGACCCAGGCCGGCGATCTCGACGAGATGCTGAGGCGCGCGCTGGCGCGCGTCTCGGTCAAGGACGCCGTCGGCGAAGTGGCGCTCGCCACCGGCCGCCCGCGCCGCGAGGTCTACCGGCGCGCGCTCGAATTGGAAAAAGACGGCGGCCGAGAGGACGGCAACAATGGCGCGTAAACCACGGCCGCTGAGCCTGCCGCCATCGCAATCGCTGCGACAAAAGCGTGAAGCAAGTCCTGAAAGAATTGCGGCGTTCGGGCTTGGCATATCGGCCGAGAGCCGCGCGGCGGCCTGGTTGATCGCGCACGGCTATCGTATTTTGGCGCGACGCTGGAAAAGTCCGCTCGGCGAAATCGACATCATCGCCGCCCGCCGCCATACGTTGATTTTCGTCGAAGTGAAAGCGCGCGCAAAATTGGACGATGCCGCTGAAGCGGTCACCGAGCGGCAAAAGCAACGGATCGCCGCCGCGGCGGAAATCTGGCTGGCCGCCAACCCGATGCCTGCCATTCGCGATATGCGCTTCGATGCCATTCTGGTCGCGCCCGGCAAGCTGCCGCGCCACATCCCGGGTGCGTTCGAGACATAGTCGTTACGCGCTCAACCGCTCGAAGAACTGATCGACCTGACCGCGGATGCGGCTGGCGACCTGACCGAGATCGTCGGCCACGTTTTTCACGGTGCCGGCGCTGGCGCGGGTGTCCTGAGTGGCGGCGCCCACCAGATTGACCTCGTTGGCGGTCTCCACCGTGCGATTTGCCGCGATCTCGACGCTGCGGGCGATTTCGGCCGTTGCGGCGCCCTGTTCGGTGACGGCGGCGGCAATGGCGCCGCTGATATTGCCGATCTCGCGGATGGTATGCTCGATCGCGGTGATCGCCTCGATCGAACGCGTGGTGGCGCGCTGCATGCCGGAGATTTGCGCGCCGATTTCCTGGGTCGCGCGGCTGGTCTGGCCGGCGAGCGCCTTCACCTCGCCGGCGACCACGGCAAAGCCGCGCCCGGCCTCGCCGGCGCGCGCGGCCTCGATGGTGGCATTGAGCGCCAGCAGATTGGTCTGCTCGGCAATATCGGTAATCAGCTTGACCACGTCGCCGATGCGGGCGGCCGCTTCGTCGAGCTCCTTGACCGCAAGATTTGTGCGGCCGGCTTCGCTCACCGCTTTGGTGGCGATGGCGTTGGACTGGGCGACCTGGCGGTCGATCTCGTTGACCGAGGCCGACAACTCGTCGGCGGCCGAGGCGATATCGCGCACATTGGCGGATGCCTCGGACGAGGCGGCTTCCGCCCGCGCGGTCTTGGCCGAAGCGTCATCGGCGGTGCCGGCGAGCTGCGAGGAAGCCGCCAGCATCTCATCGGAGATGCAGCCGAGATCGGAGAGTGTTGCTTCCACTTCGGCCGAGAAGCGCGCGATCTCGTTTGACATTTCCTGCTGACGCCGCGCCCGCGCACCGGCGTCTTCGACCACGGTGCGATTGAGTTCTTTGTTATCGCGCATGGCCTGCTGGAACACGCCGATCGAACGCGCCAGCGCGCCGATCTCATCGCCGCGATCGCTGAACGGAATTGAAATACCGGCATCGCCGGCGGCGACTTGTGCGGTAACCTGGGTAATGTCGGCGAGCGGCTTGGCCACGTTGCGCGCAATCAGCAAAGCGCCGGCGGTCGCGAGCATGACGGCGAGGGCGGCGAGCAGGCTCAGCAGCATCGCGGTGCGGTCTATGCCTTCGTCAATGCGAGTATAAATCCGCGCGGCGCGGTCGCTGTAATGTCGGCCTAGTTTTTCCAGATCCTGGCTGAGCGCGTCACGCACGTCGGCCGGATAATTTTTGTCCGTCCACTCACGGGCGGCCTGCGGTCCCGATTCCGTGGCAACGCTCGCGAGTTCCGTCGCAAAATCCTGGAATGCCGCAATACGAACGGCAAACTGGCTGAAATAGGTGGCGTCGTTGCTGCGCACGCTGCCTTGCCAGTCCGCGATCACCGCGCCGATCTGGTCGTCGATCTTGACCAATGCTGCCGCGTATTTGCCGGCGGCATCGCGGTCCTGCGCCAAGGAGACGCCGCGCGCCTCCATCACCACAGCGTAGATCAGGCCATTGATGCGCTCGACATTCCGGTTGCCGGCATTGGCAGATTCGAATTCGTCAGTGAGCGCCGCATGCTGGCGCGCGTTCAACACCGAGACCACCGACAGCGCGACCGTCAAGGTGGCCATTAATGCGAAGATCGCATAGAGCTTGGCGGCAATCGAAAGCTTCGGCAATGTCACGGTCCGCCCCCAACCCGTAAGGCACAGTTCCCCAAGCGGCTATAGTGGCGGTAATGTGTTAACGGTCTGTTTTCCTTAACCTTCTCGCTGGTCAAAAGGTCGCCATGAGCCTGAAAATCGCGGTGCAGATGGACCCGATCCAGCGGATCAACATCAAGGGCGATTCGACCTTCGCCCTGATGCTGGAAGCGCAAAATCGCGGCCACACGCTCGCCTATTACACGCCCGATCGGCTGGCTTTGCTCAACGGCCGCCTGTTCGCCACCTTGGAAACCTTAAGCGTGCGCGATCAGGCCGGCGATTATTTCACGCTCGGTCAGGCGCGGCGGATGGAGCTCTCCGACTTCGACGTGGTGCTGCTGCGCCAGGACCCGCCCTTCGACCTGGCCTATGTCACCACCACCCACTTGCTTGAGCGCATCCACCCCAAGACGTTGGTGGTCAACGACCCGGCGCATGTGCGCAACGCGCCGGAAAAAATCCTGGTCACCGAATTTTCCGACCTGATGCCGCCGACCCTGCTCACGCGCGACCTCGCCGAGATCAAGGCGTTCCGCGCTGAGCACGACGACATCGTGATGAAGCCGCTCTATGGTCACGGCGGCGGCGCTGTGTTCCGCATCACGCGTGACGATCTCAATTTCGGCTCGCTGTACGACATGTTCGCGATCACCTTCCGCGAGCAATGGGTGGTGCAGAAATTCCTGCCGGCGGTGAAACAGGGCGATAAGCGCATTTTGCTGGTGGACGGCGAGTTCGCCGGCGCCGTCAACCGCATTCCGGCGGCCGACGATCTGCGCTCCAACATGGTGCGCGGCGGCGCGCCAGCGGCAACTGATCTGACCAAGCGCGAGCAGGAAATCATCAAGCGCCTGGGCCCGGCGCTGCGCGAGCGCGGGCTGTTGTTTGCCGGCATCGACGTGATCGGCGACTGGCTGACCGAGATCAACGTCACATCTCCCACGGGAATCCGCTCGGTGAAGAATCTCGGCGGCCCCGATGCGGCAGCGATGATCTGGGACAAGATCGAAGCGAAGCGGAAAAAATAACTCCATGAGCGTTGCGCTCACCATCGCCACCAGCGACTACGACCACTTCCGCGATTTCCGGCTCGGCCTCGTGCGCGCGGAGGGGATCGAAGCCAATTGGCTCACGCTCGGTCATCACGAGATTTTTTCCCGTTTCACCTTCAATCGTGAATGGGATGTCTCGGAATTATCCTTTGCCAAGTTCGCCGCGCAGGTTACGCGCGACAACTCCGACATCATCGGCCTGCCCGTTTACGCCTCACGGCTGTTTCGGTTCTCGTCATTCTATGTGAACAAAACCAAGGCCATCAAAAAGCCGGAGGATTTACGGGGAAAACGCATCGGCGTGCCGGAATGGGCGCACACCGCCGCGGTCTATATGCGCGGCTGGCTGATGCACGAATATGGCATCGCACTGTCGGACATCGACTGGGTACAGGCCGGCACCAACGAGGCCGGCCGCATCGAAAAGGTCGAATTGGCGCTGCCAAATGGCGTCAAACTGACAGCCATGCCCGACAAGACGTTGAGCGGCATGATCGCGTCGGGCGAACTCGATTGCTGCATCATCGCGCGGCCACCGAATTCATTCCGCGAGAAACACCCGGACGTCATTCGGCTGTTTCCCGACTACGAAGCGATGGAGCAGCGCTATTACCAGGAAACCCGCGTCTATCCGATCATGCACGTGATCGCTTTGCGCAAGGCCATCCTCAACGGAAATCCTTGGGTCGCGCGCAATCTTTATAATGCCTTCGAGGAATCCAAACGCCGCAGCCTCGATCGCATCCTCGATCCGGCGGTGTCGCGCTATCCGGTGCCGTGGCTGACCGGCTACGCCGCGCGCATGCAGCAGATGTTCGGCGGCGAATTGTTTCCCTATGGCATCGAGGCCAATAGGCCGACGCTGGAGTTGTTCCTGCGCTACGCCCACGAGCAGGGCATCGCGCACTGGCTGGCCAAGCCGGAGGACATTTTCCCCGCCGGCATCATGGCGCCGGTGAAAATCTAAATTTTACTTTCCCGCCCGCTTGGCCGCCTCGGCGCGAATCTCGGGCGCGGTGATTTTGGCGAGATCAATCGGCGCTTTCAGGTTGCCGGCTTTCACCAGCTCGCTTTGCATCCAGTTCAATTTATCCAGCGGCAGGCTGACGGTTGGATCGATCGCGGCGCGTTTGACGGTATCGTCATAGGCATAGGCCGTGCGCACATCGTCGGGCTTGGCGTGGATGGTTGCGCGCGTCAGGGCGATGGTCTCATCGCGGTGCGATACCGCAAAACGTAGTGCGTCCATTTCCGCGGCCACGAAATTAATCGCGTCCGCGCGCCGGCTCGCCACGGTCTTGCCGGTCACGGTCAGGCAGAGCCGCACGTAATTCGGCAACGCGTCGTGCCCGCTCACCAGCATCTTCACGTCCTTGGGCGCGACCGCCATGAATTCCGCCGCCACAATCCCCGCATCGGCAACGCCGGCCAGCACCGCCTTGTAGCGATCGAGATCGCCGCCAAGATTGGCGAAGCGGACTTCCGAAGGCGCGATCTTGTATTTTTCCAGGATCGCGTTGATCAGCAGATTGGGCAGCGAGCCGGGCGCGGCTACCGCTATGGTTTTGCCCTTGAGGTCTTCGACCTTGTTGATGGTCGAGCGCACCACCAGCCCGTGCGGCACGCCCGGCCAGTCGCAGCCGATGATCTTGATGTCGACGCCGTGCGCGCCGGCGAGGATGCTTGCGCCCGGACTGGATTCGATACTGTCGAGCTCGCCCGACAGCAGCGCCTTGTGCGCGGTGGCGCCGTTCTTCAGCGGCACGATCTCAAGCTTAAGGCCATGCTTCTCGGCAAAGCCGCGGGTGCCGACCATCAGCATGAAGCCGGCATCACCCTTGGGCTCGATAACGCCATGCCTCCAGGGCTTGAGCTCGCCCGCCCAGGCCCCCGAAATCGCAGCCAGCAGCAGAGCCGCTGCCGGGAAGGCCAAACTCGCATTTTTGCCGTTCATCGCGCGCTCCCGTCGGCCTGCGCCCAGAAAGCGATGATCGACGGCTTTGCGAGCGATATCAATGGCTAGGAGTCCGCCATTGCATGTTCCCTAAATGTTCTTGACCGCTACAGGTGGTGGGTCCATTTGATTGTGGCAGACTTGCATAAAGCTTCGCGGCCCCTAAATAGTTTGATCTTGTGGGCTCGCGTGTAGGGACGTTAGGCCGGTTTGACATCGGTTGATGAGGGTTCAACTCCCTCCGGGTCATACAGAACGCCGCAGTATCCGGTGACGGGCTACGGCGTTCGCCGTTTTAGACGGAATTGGTGTCGCTTTTGCCATCTCGCGGCGGCATCAGTTTCAAATCGTATTCTTTCCGCATGATCCTCAATTGAGCGATGACCATCGCGCGGATGATCTCTGAGTGGCTACCCATGTCAAAACCGGCGATGTAATTTGCGAGCGCAACATCATCCATTTTTCTTAAGCGGCAAGTCGTGTTTGCCTCACCTGTTTGGCTTCCCATGCATCGATCACATCCACCACATCGGTCATTTCCCAAAGCCGCTGGGTAACGTCAGCCGCCATCGCAGGCGTAATTTTCAACGTCTGATGAATGCGAACAAAATTATAGAACATGCAATGAAGCGCGATGGCGCAAGCATGATTTTCGACTTTCTTTGAAAACGCATTGGTCAATCGAGTGAAGCGGCGCATGTGCATCCGCATCGTTAGATTTTGCCGCTCAACAAACGAGGTGCTGACGTGCTTAGGATCGGGGCTTCCGATCACCAAGTTTTTTTCTGCGCCGATGCATTTAGCGGGGCTGTATCGCTTTTCGGCACTCCGATCAGCCCCGTATATTTTCACGATCATTCCATAATCAATGTCGCGGCCAAACACTGTATCGACGGCTTCTAGATAAGAGCGGTGGCCATCGCTAGTGAGCTGGACGCGGTTGGCGAGACGTTCTTTCAGGTCGCCCAAAAATTCTTTTGCCGAGGTCGCAGTGCGGTCCCCGACGTACCAGGACGCCATAAGCTTCGTGTCGGCGCAGATCGCCGTCCAAGTCCAAATATCGCCAGCATCGCGCGGTGCTGATTTGGCGTGCTTAAGGTT
Source organism: Hyphomicrobiales bacterium (assembly GCA_038206805.1). Classification (GTDB taxonomy): domain Bacteria; phylum Pseudomonadota; class Alphaproteobacteria; order Rhizobiales; family Xanthobacteraceae; genus Pseudolabrys. The sequence goes on from JBBRAL010000018.1 coordinate 33,254, forward strand.
CATGTGCTTCGCGTAAACGAAGCTCCAAATTTCATCGACCTGCACGCGCTTGCAGGGGAGATTGCGCAGCACACGGTCCTGATAAGCCGCACAGGCGACCCCGGCGTCCACCAGCAGGCGGGCGACCGTGTTTTTGCCAGCCCCGGTTACGCGAGTAATGGCGCGGATGCTCATTCCCTCGCAAAGCAGGGTCAGGATTTTGGCTCGGGTGTCTCGGTCAAGTTTGTTCATAGCGTAGTATATAGACCAATATGCTTGAGCGGTCAAGCTATTTGTTACCATCAAATAGACAAAAGTGATTAGTCGCCCAAGCCCTTGTCGGGACTCGCGTTTTTGGCGGAATTGACAATCCGCTCAATAGGTTATATAAAGAAAATAGAAAGAGCCCCGGCTCGCGCAAGCGGGCCGGGGACCCCTTCGGGGGTCTGGTGCTATGTCATGTACCACCTTCCTTTCGAGCCGAGTGCAATCGGCTGCTACACTTGGTTAGAGATCTCCGGGCCCTTGCGGGCCCGGTTTTCGTTTGGGCGCTCATACGCGCCTAAGCCCGCGCCACACGCTCCCATCTTCTCGGATGACAATGCGTTTGGCGTCTTTCATCCGGTTGAGCGCAACGTGGAAATACGGTCCATTGACCTTCTCGGGGTTCACACCGGCCTTAATAGCCATCTCCTTCAATTCGGCTCTCTGGAGTGGCTTAGGACTCTCATTTATGAGGCGCGCTAGGGTGCCCATAAAATTGGTGGCATCGACCGTCTCGACAGCCCCCGCGGCTCCTTCAGGGCCATCCTCACTCAAGGTAGTGGCGGCATTGACTAGCTGGCTCACAGCATTGAGCCGTTGCTGGGTGTCGACCAGAAGCTGCTGCAAGCGCGCCTTTTCCTTGCGCCACTCCGCCAACACATCCGCTGAAATCAATGGTACAGACACGGCGTATCCCTCAGTTAAGCTGAGGGGTACTTAAACTACTGGATATTTAATGTCAAATACGATGGTAAGCCGTAGTGTAGCACACTACACACCGGCTACTTTTTCCAGCGGGCCGCAGCAGCCTTTTGTGCGATTTCAGCCCGTTTTTCAGGGGTTAAGCTATCTGCCCGTGCCTTGCCGCCCTTGAGGCCGCCTAGACGCCCCAAGGCCACCGCTGCGGGGTTTTTATCGGCGGTGGCCTCGTCGATGATCTGCTTGGCGAGCCGATTCGGGTCTGTGGGGCGCTTAGGGCTTTTTGACATTCTGCTCTTCTTTTTTGATTTGTAGCCCTATGATCGCCATCACAGCAAAGAACACGAGCCAAAGGCCCCCTATTACCCCAAAAATCCAGAGCCATGGGATCGGGAAATTCCACACGGCATCGAATAGATCGTGAAGAGACATAGCCTGAATATGGGGCCGATTCCGGGTCCTAGCCAGCCCGATTATTCCCCGCCACAATCAAATGGACCCACCACCCCGCTACAACCCGGCTGCTACTCTGACGGGTAACGGGTCTAAGGGCATCGCCATGGTCCAGCGCGTTTCAACGGTCGCTTTCGAGGGCATCGAGGCCCGCGCCGTCGATGTGCAGGTGCAGGTGGCGCCCGGCCTGCCGGCCTTCAACATCGTCGGCCTGCCCGACAAGGCGGTGTCGGAAGCCAAGGAGCGGGTGCGCGCCGCTCTCATCGCCTCCGGCCTGGCGCTGCCCGCCCGCCGCATCACCATCAATCTGGCGCCCGCCGATCTGCCGAAGGAAGGCAGCCACTACGATCTGCCGATTGCGCTCGGGCTGATGGCGGCGATCGGCGCGCTGCCGCAGGACGCGATCTCCGGCTTCACCGTGCTGGGCGAGCTCGGCCTCGACGGCTCGATAGCGCCGGTGGCCGGCGTATTGCCGGCAGCGATCGGCGCCAATTCGCGCGGGCAAGGCCTGATCTGTCCTTCGGTGTGCGGACCGGAAGCGGCCTGGGCGTCGCCTGAGATCGAGATTATCGCCGCGCGCTCGCTGATCCAGCTCGCCAATCATTTCAAGGGCACGCAGGTGCTGTCGCGGCCGCAGCCCAAAATTCGCGAGATCGACGGCGTGCCGCTCGACCTCGCCGACATCAAGGGCCAGGAGAGCGCCAAGCGCGCGCTCGAAGTCGCCGCTGCCGGCGGCCATAACCTGCTGATGGTCGGCCCGCCCGGCGCCGGCAAATCGATGCTGGCCGCGAGGCTGCCGTCGATCCTGCCGCCGCTGCTGCCGGCCGAGCTGCTCGGCATTAGGTAGCAACCTCACCTTGACATGTTCTCTTTTTGTTCATACTTGTGCGGAACATAAGCGCCATTAATGGCTTTATTAACTATTACTAGTGGCGAATCATGTGAGGTGTAACTACATACGCCATGTCAAGTGGGGACATAAACAGCGATGGTCTTTCGGGCCTTTATATCGGTCGCTGTTTTGTTCATTTGCTCAGTTGCGGTCCTCATCCTGTATTTGGTCGCTCATGGCGACCTGACCGCCGCACATGCGCCCGTCGTCGAATACAAGGACTTCGTCACAATCCTTTTGACGGCGCTGGCAGTGATGATTTCCGTCGCGGCGTTTTTGGGTGCGCTGGCCGCCGTTTGGGGATTTTCGGTCCTAAAGGACGAGTCCCGCGTGGCCGCCAAACTTGCTGCGGAGGCCATGGCGAAAGCCAGAGTTGAGGCAATGGTACCGCTCTTAGTCGAAGAGGCTATGAGTTTTCATTCTAAAGGTGCCGCGACGAAGGCAGACGAGATTGCCGAGGAATACGGAAAGGAGGTAAAATGAATACGAATGATAGTGTTTTCGAGGTAGTGGAGCGACATTGGCTCTCCGCACCCGTCGATATTCAGGCGATCATTCTTGAACTCGGTATCTTTTATCGGGAGGAAAGTCTTTTTGCCGACGATTCCGGCTATATCGAACCCGTCGGAGATACTTTCCGGATTATCGTCAATGTCGATCATCCTGAGACGCGGAAGCGTTTTTCGGCTGCGCATGAGCTTGGCCATTACACGTATCATCGAGATCTGATCGGGACGGGCGTTAGCGATAGCGTTGCTTATCGAAGCGCCAATGCCGCCAGATACCAAAACAACCTGATTACGCCTCAACACGAGACGCAGGCTAATCGGTTTGCGGCGACCACGTTGATGCCGCCGCGCCTGATTGAGCAATTGATCGACCAGCACAATCTGTTGATGCCAGCAAATATCTTGCATTTAGCGGACTTGCTTGGCGTATCGGAGCAGGCGCTCCGCATTAGGCTCGGCTATGCCTAAATATCAGCGATGGTGACTGTCTCACAGCCCATTGCGGCAAGACTGGCAAGAAAGAACGTGGCCGTAAACGTGCCTCTAGCCAGTTTGTTAGCAATGCTGGCTTTGGACTCATCTTTAAAACCATGTTTTTTCAGCTTTTCAGCCAAATCCTCGTAGGTGAGGTCCGCACGCTTAAGCTCGGCCTTTAGATGCCGAGAGGCCTTTTCCGCCCATTCCGCTTCAGTCTTTGCTAGGCCCATTTGATCCTCATATCCGAACGAAAGTTATTATATCTGATATTTAGGTATTGACAATGATCCTACATGTGATAACTTATACTCACAAATGGGACAGCATTTCCTCTTTTCCTCTGCGGCCCGGTCGCTCTCTCTGGCGACCGTTGCGCGCATGTCGGATGAGGAAGCCCGCGAAACCTTCAAGTGCATCCGCTGGGCAGACACCAAGGGAGAGCCACACTGCCCCAAATGCGGTTGCTTCGCGCTCTACACCTACAAAACTCGGCACCTCTGGAAATGCAAAGCCTGCAATCACCAGTTCAGCGTCACGTCCGGCACGATTTTCGCCAGCCGCAAGTTGCCAGTCCGCGACTACCTGCTCGCCATTGCGATCTTCGTAAACGGCGCAAAGGGCCATAGCGCGCTCCAACTGAGCCGCGATCTCGATTGCCAATACAAAACGGCTTACGTTTTGAGCATGAAATTGCGCGAAGCCGTCGCCGCTGAAATCAAGGACAAGACAGTTTCCGGTGAGGTCGAAATCGACGGTGCGTATTTTGGTGGTTATGTGAAGCCCGCCAATCACAAAGAAAACCGTCGAGATCGTCGCCTTTGGAAAAATCAGAATGGAAAGCGCCGCGCCGTGGTCATCATGCGCGAGCGCAATGGGATCACGCTGCCCTTCGTTTTCCGCTCTGAGGACATGGCCGTTTCGACGATTCAAGATCGCGTCGCACCCGGCAGCACCATCTTCGCCGACGAAGCTTCATGCTGGGATACCTTGCACGCGCGGTATTTGACTAAGCGCATCAATCACAGCGAGGCTTATTCGACCGATGAAGCTTGCACAAATATGGCGGAGTCGTTCTTCTCGCGGTTGCGCCGGGCCGAAATCGGCACGCACCACCATATCGCTGGCCCATACCTGAACGCCTATGCGGCAGAAATGGGATGGCGCGAGGATAACCGTCGCAAGAGCAACGGCGAGCAGTATCTGGCGATGGCTGCTGCTGCCCTTAATCGTCCGGTTTCTCGCCAGTGGAAGGGCTACTGGCAGCGGACATCGCGATAGCCGGATTCGACAGAAATAATTGGGAAAAACGAAAATATCCTACCACTAATTCGCCTGTTTCTGGCACGTTGCCGGCCAGCGCACCGGGAGTGAAACTATGGCGATTTACGCGTTGTGGAACAACAAAGGCGGTGTCGGCAAGAGCTATCTGACCTTTCAGATCGCCGCCGAATACGCACGGACGCATCACGACCAAAAGGTGCTTGTTGTTGATTTATGTCCTCAAGCCAATTCATCTAGCATGTTGCTGGGCGGCATTATCGAGGGGGAAAAAATCCTCGATAAATTTTCGGTGACGAGCCCCAAAAAAACTATCGCTGGTTATATCGGAGAGCGGATTATCAGCCCATACACCAACCCGAGGGTTGGCTCGCGCTATATTACGCGCGTTTCAGATTTTAATCACCACGTTCCTAATAACCTGTTCTTGGTTGTCGGCGATGAGCAGCTTGAAATTCAAGCATCCAGGGTTGCTCACGCGACAGACGGCGGCCCCGCTGACGGTTGGAGAATCGTACATGGCTGGATTAGCGATTTAATCGCAGATGTGCGCCAGTCTTGGAATGTTGCTGACTGCGCCGTTTTTCTCGATTGCAACCCCAGCTTCACTATCTACACCGAACTGGCGATGTCAGCCGCTGATCGACTGCTTATCCCCTTTTCAGCAGATGGGTCGTCGAAGAGAGCTGTTAGAGCGGTGCTGGCTCTGGTCTACGGGGTCAGTCGCATTCCCGGCGCGACCCAATCTGAATTTTTTATCAAAACCGACCAGTTCCGCATGACGCGGCCTAAGATTTACGCCTATGTCGGGAACAGATTGACGCAAATGAACCTCGACTCGGCGGCGGCCTTCAAAACGGTCGTGTTGGAAATCAGCAAAGAAATTCTTGAGGTATTCAAGAAAAACCCCAATCTGTTTTACATCCATCCGACCGGACAGCCAGTTCCCAGAAATGTGCCTGATTTCCGAAAGATGTTCCAAGCAGAAATCAACGATGCCAATTCAGCGTCGGTCGTGTCGGGCGGCCTTGGGATTCCTATTTCCGTTCTAACAACTGGCTATAAAACCCTCGCTGGAAAGCGGATTCAAGTGAACCAATCTCAAATCGACAAACAGGGGCCAAATCTTCGAAAATTTGTAGCCACAATTGAATAATTTATCTGGTGATTTTCCAAAGCATGTACTGCCCCGGCCCCTGATCGGCCCGCACGACCCCTTTGTCCTTTTGCAGGCGCAGCGCCACCCCGACCCGCTTGGTCATCAGCCGCAGTAGGCGCTGATCGTTCTTGTCCAAAGCCCGTTCCACAAGCAGTTCTAGGGCTACGTCTCGGCTTGTAAGCGGTTCAGCGGCTTGCCGAAGGATGCTCAGAACGATCCGGGTCATCTGGCCCCGATTGGACCAATCCTTGGGCGGTCTAAAAGACTTGGGGTGGATCGTCTCGACCTTAAAATCAGGGTCGAATTGTAGGATGGTGGCGTCGAGATTTTCCAGGTCCTGCACCATCATGCGTAGGGAATTATGCGCGGCCTCAATATCACCGGCCAGTTGGCTTCGCCGCTTTACGAGCCCGCTCAATACGAATGCGTTCATCGTCCAGACCAACCATTTACGGCCGAGATCAACACGGCCCAAATCAGGACCACGACAACCGCGAATGTAAGAACGGACGCTATCCCTGTGGCAGTTTGAATCGCGGAGAGGTCAGTTACTCCGATCAAATTACACCACCAAATGACGGCTTTTTGCATAGCCAACCTCCCTGCCACGCGAAAAGGTAGCAGAGCAGGCAGGATTAGCCGACAGGGTGGAAGGTGAGGTTGCTACCTAATGCCGGAGCTGCTGGAAGTGTCGATGATCGCCTCGGTCGCCGGCGTGATCGAAGGCGGCGCGCTCACCAATCGGCGGCCGTTCCGTAGCCCCCACCACTCGGCCTCGATGCCTGCGCTGGTCGGCGGCGGCCTGCGCGCGCGGCCGGGCGAAATATCGCTGGCACATAACGGCGTGCTGTTCCTCGACGAGATGCCGGAATTCTCCGCTCAGGTGCTCGACTCGCTGCGCCAGCCGCTGGAAACCGGCGAGGTGGCGATCGCGCGCGTCAATCACCGCATCACCTATCCGGCGCGCTTCATGCTGGTGGCGGCGATGAATCCATGTCGCTGCGGCCGCGCCAGCGATCCGGGCTTTGCCTGCAAGCGTGGCCCCAATCTGCGTTGCGCGGCGGAATACCAGAGCCGGCTGTCGGGTCCGCTGCTCGACCGCATCGACCTGCATATCGAGGTGCCGGCGGTGACCGCCGCCGATTTGATCCTGCCGCCGCCGTCGGAAGGCAGCCGCGAGGTCGCCGCCCGCGTGGCGCGCGCCCGCGACATCCAGACAGAGCGCTATGCCGAACTAGGACAACCACATGTGCGCAGCAATGCGCTGGCCAACGGCCCGGTGCTGGAGGAAGTCGCCCGCGCCGATGCCAGCGGCATGGCGCTGTTACGCGATGCCGCCGACTCGATGCACTTGTCGGCGCGCGGTTATCACCGCGTGCTGCGCGTCGCCCGCACGCTGGCCGATCTCGATGCCGCCTCTAAGATCGGCCGTGTGCACCTGGCCGAAGCGCTGTCCTATCGCGCGCTAACCGACGAAGTGCGAAGGGCCGCCTGACACCGGCGGTATTCGGCTATTTAATAGACCAGTAACCGGGCACCTCTAGCCTTATTGCAGGGCGCGCCGATTGAGCCGCGCCGCCCTGGGGGGTCCATGAGGCGCGCACATATCGTTTCGCTGTTGGCGTTTGTCGTCGCCATACCGGCGGCTGCGGCCGGTTCGTTCTTTTCGTTCAGCACCAGACCGTGCTTCATTGCAGGCACCGCCGGCTATGAGCTGACCGGAGCTGCGTCCGCCAATTATACCGTGCGCATCGACAACACCGCCGCCAAACCTAGCCTGCGCCTGCAGGTAGTCGACGATCCGGCGGCGGCGGATTTCGTGCTGGTCGATGACGGCGATTCCAGCGATGCCAACGATGCCTGCAAGGCGGCGACCGCCGTCAAGAGCATCCGCATCGATCCGGCTGCGCCCAAGCCCGACCTGACGGTGGCGCTGTCGCGGCAAATTGCCGATTATAAAATTTATGTGCGCTCGGTGAATTACTCCGAGCAGGATGCCGCTGCCCTGTTCGCGGTAATCTTGCAAAACGCTACTAAGACAGGGCGAAATGCCGGGCTTGGCCGCGAATTTGGCCGCGAACTTGGCCGCGAACTTGGCCGCGAATTCGCCGAACGCCACTAAACCGGCCTTAACTTCGCCTTCACCACATTCGCGCGAGCCCGCTCGCAGGGTCCGGCCGTTGAATAAAATTGCAAGGTTCCTGGCGCCAAATGGCCGCAAGAACCATGCGATACCGACCGACAGCCAAAATCGTTTCCGTGTTCAGGACCTCCGCGCGCAACAAGGCGTCGCTGGTGCTGTTCGGCCGTGCCGTCGTATCCACAATGGCGGTCGTCTCCGGCTGGCTTGGCTTCATTACTGGCGTGCGCTTGCAGAGCTCAAACTACGATCCGTATGCCTACGCCACAGGCGTCGGCGCGCTGTTTGCCGCCGCCTGCGCGGTTATCGCCGTCATGCTGATGCGCCAGCGGGCGTACCGGGAGAAGACGCGCGCGCTCGAAGCCCGCATCGAGGAAATGTCCGACCGCAATTGGGAGCTGCGCGAAGCCGAAGAACGCGCCCGCAGCCTGCTGGAGGCGCAAGGCGACCTGATCGTGCGCCGCGACGTTGGCAACCGCATAACATACGCCAACGATGCCTTCTGCGCGCTCGCGGGCAAGCCATCCACGGCCTTGATCGGCAACGTCATGCAGTTGCCGGTTCTCGATTCCGGCGCACTGACGGTGCTCGCCGACGGCACCCGCGTGCATGACCAGAAGATCGCCTGCGGTTCAGCCGCGCGCTGGATCGCCTGGCGCGAGGTTGTGGTGCGGACCGACTCAGGGAGCGAAGTGCAAGGCGTCGGCCGCGACGTCACCGACCGGGTCGAAGCCGAGCGCGCGCTTGGCGTGGCGCGCGACCAGTCGGAGACAGCCAACCGCGCCAAATCGCGCTTCCTCGCCATGGTTAGCCATGAAATCCGTACGCCGCTCAACGGCATACTCGGCATGGCGGGCCTGCTGCTCGACACCGAGCTCAGCCCCGAGCAAATCACCTACGCCAAGGCGGCAAAGACCTCGGGCGAAACGTTGCTGTCGTTGATCGAGGAAATTCTCGATTTTTCCAAGATCGAGGCCGGCAAGCTTATTCTGGAGGCGCGGCCGTTCGTGCTATCCGCGCTAGTCGAGGAGGCAGTCGAGCTGCTGGCGCCGCGCGCGCAGGCCAAAGGGATCGAGATCGCCTCGTTCGTGGACGAATGTCTGCCGCGACAAGTCGTGGGCGACGTCGACCGTCTGCGGCAGGTGCTGCTTAATCTGGCCGGCAATGCGATCAAATTTACGGAAGCCGGCGGCGTCACCGTGATTGTGGAAGCCGGCGAACGCGACAACGAAATTCGTTTTCAGGTGCGCGATACCGGCATCGGGCTAAAGCCCGAGGACCAGGACCGCATCTTCTTCGACTTCGAGCAGGCCGACGGTTCGTCCACGCGCAGATTCGGCGGCACCGGCCTGGGGCTGGCGATCTCCAAACGCATCGTCGAGCACATGAACGGCCGCATCGCGGTGGAAAGCCAACCGGGCACCGGCGCCGCATTCAGCTTCACCGTGCCGCTTCAGCCTGCGCCGGCGGACGATACGCAAGTTGAATTCAGTGCGCCGGATTTGCATGACACTGCGGTACTGATTGTCGCGGCGGCTGAAATCGAAGCCTCGCTGCTGGCGCGAAGGCTCAGCCACTGGGGCGCCACGACAAGCATAAAAAACTGCGCGGCGACCGACGGGCAAATCGCGAACGCGTTGTTGCCGGAACAGCGCTGCGATGCATTGCTGGTCGATTTTCCACTTGCGCAAAAGATGATTACCGGTGGCGATCTTGAGCGGCTTGTGGCGACGCGCCGCATCGTGTTGATCCGGCCGGGCGAACGGCACGAATTGCCCGCGCTCAAGGCGGCGGGTTTCACCGGTTATCTGGTCAAGCCGGTGCGCGCCGCTTCACTGGCGGCAAGAATGAGCATTGCGGGTGCGTTCGAGCATGCGCCGATGGAAACCGCCGATGCGAATAGCGAGGCCGCGAACGCCGCCGCAGCGAATGGAAACGGGCTGACGGTCCTGGTGGCCGAGGACAACGAGATCAACGCGCTGCTCGCGCGAGCGCTGTTGGTGCGGCTCGGGCACAAGCCCACCATCGCCGTCAATGGCGAAGCGGCGGTGGAATCCTGGGCAGCGGCCCGCGCCGCCGGCAGCCCCTACGATCTCATCCTTATGGACGTGCAAATGCCGGGCATGGACGGGTTGCAAGCCGCCCGCAGCATTCGCGCCGCCGAAGCCGACACCGAAATCAAACCGGCCCGCATCGTAGCGCTCACCGCCAATGCCTATGCGGAGGACCGCGCGGCCTGCCTTGCCGCCGGCATGGACGCTTTGTTGGTCAAACCGTTGGATCGAGAACGGTTGTGCGAGGCGCTTACGGCGGTCGCGCGCCAGGCCCCGCTTGCGGCGTAATCGAACTTTCCCCACATTGTCATAAATCCGTGTCTGCCCCATGATTAAGGAAGGGCGGCACTTGATCGCTAACTCGGTTCGATTTGAGATTACGGCTAATTTCTTCGAATTTGCGTCCAAAAGGACCCAGAATCGCCATGGCAAGCCGCGATAGCCTCAGCCCGCCGCGCAGCCTGTTCGAGCGGTTTCGCGCGGCACCTTCCATCTCCGGCGTCCCCAATCTGATTTCCGCGCTGCAGGCCTATGGCGGCCTGCAAGCCTGGGCGGCGCGGGCGCATCGCCCGGCGCAGAGCCTCGGGCGCATCGGCTCGCTGGAGGTACGGCTGGCACAGACCGCCTCCGAAGTCCGGCAGGCACAGAAATTGCGCTATCGGGTTTTCTACCAGGAAGGCTCGGCCATCCCCAATCCCGGCCGGCTGTTCGCGCGCCGCGACATCGACAGCTATGACGCGATCTGCGACCACCTGCTGGTGCTCGATCATGCGCCAGCCGACGGCCAACAAGCCAACCGGCCGACGGTGGTCGGCACCTATCGGTTGCTGCGGCAACCTTTGGCGGAAGAGTATGGCGGCTTCTACACGGCCGGCGAATTCGACATCGGCGGACTGATCGCGCGCCACGGCGATCTGCAATTCCTCGAGCTCGGCCGCTCTTGCGTGCTGGCGCCCTACCGCAACAAGCGCACGGTCGAGCTGCTCTGGTACGGCATCAACGCCTATGTCCAGCAGAACCGCATCGACGTGATGATCGGCTGCGCCAGTCTCGACGGCACCGACCCCAAGCAGAATGCGCTGCCGCTGTCGTTCCTGCATCACTATGCAGGCGCGCCGGAAGACTGGCGCGCGCGCGCTTTGCCCGAGCGCTATGTCGAGATGAACCGAATATCGAAGGAAGCTATCGATCCCAAGCAGGCGCTGCGCGCGCTGCCGCCGCTGATCAAAGGTTATCTGCGGCTAGGGGCTTACATCGGCGACGGCGCGGTGGTGGACCACGAGTTCGGCACGACCGACGTGCTGATTGTATTGCCGGTGTCGGCGATCAAAAAACGCTACATGGAGCACTTCGATACGAGCCGGCGGGCGGCGTAAGCCCGGAGTGTCGTCGTCCACGAAAGCGGACGATCCAGTAATCGCCGGTCTTGCGAACAGTCTTCAGCGCAGGGGCTACTGGATCCCCGCTTTCGCGGGGACGACGAAAAAGATTTTACAACCTTCTTAGCGCCACTTCCTCGACCAAATGACTTTCGCTTTTTTTCAGGATCAGGTCGGCGCGCTGGCGCGTCGGCAAAATATTTTCGTGCAGATTGACCAGATTGATGCGTTCCCAGATCGAAGCCGCTGTCTCGACCGCTTCCTGGTCCGAAAGATTCGAATAGCGATGGAAGTACGATTTCGGGTCGCGGAACGCGGTGCCGCGCAGCGTCAAAAAACGATCCACGTACCAGGCCTTGAGCACGGCCTCGTCGGCGTCGAGATAGACCGAGAAATCAAAAAAGTCTGATACGAACGGGATCGCCTTGCCGTCTTTCGGCAGGCGGCCGGTCTGCAGCACGTTCAAGCCCTCGACGATGAGGATTTCCGGCCGATCGACCTCGATCCACTGGTTCGGCGTCACGTCATACACAAGGTGCGAATAAACCGGCGCCCGCACCGGACGGCGCCCGGCCTTCACGTCGGTGAGAAAACGCAGCAATGATGGCAGATCATAGCTTTCCGGAAAGCCCTTCTTTTCCATCAGGCCTTCGCGTTCGAGGATCACGTTCGGATAAAGAAAGCCGTCGGTGGTGATGAGATCGACCTTGGGCACGTTCGGCCAGCGCGCCAGCAAGGCTTGCAGCACGCGCGCGGTGGTGGATTTTCCCACCGCCACCGAGCCGGCGACGCCGACGATGAAGGGCATCTTGACGTCCTCGGTGCCGAGGAAACGTTCTTGCGCGCGGAACAGCCGCTGCGTCGCCGCCACATAGAGTGACAGCAGGCGCGACAACGACAGATAAATCTCCTCGACCTCCTTGAGGTCGAGCCGGTCGTGCAGCGAGCGCAGACGCGTGACCTCTTCCGAGGTCAGCGTCATTGGCGTGTCCTCGCGCAAGGCCGCCCAATTCGCGCGCGAAAACGTGCGGTAGGGCGAGAGAATGTCTTCGGTGCGCTGTTCCATCAGGCTTTCTTCCGCGAAGCTTTCTCTGCGTGCCCACTCTGCTTCGTGCGTTTGCCCAATTCGGCCTCGACCTGCGCCAGCGTGATGCCGCGCGCCTTCAGCACAACCAGCAAATGATAAAGCAAATCGCTCGCCTCGGCGATCACGCGGCCCTTGTTTTCCCGCACGGCGGCCAGTCCGGTTTCGAAGGCCTCTTCATTCAGCTTCTTGGCGCAGTGTCCAACGCCCTTGTCGATCAGCGCGCGGGTATAGGAGTCCTTGGCGCTCGCCTTGGCGCGCTGGTGCACGCGTTTTTCCAGGTCGGCCATGGTAAATCGTTTGGGCATGCGGCATCCTTTTGGGCGCTCTTTATCACGGATCGAGTCGCACGGGCAGCCCAGCTTTCGCCATGTAAAGCTTGGCCTCGCGCACCGAGTGCTCGCCGAAATGGAATATGGAGGCCGCCAGCACGGCGGTCGCATGGCCGTCGCGGATGCCTTCCACCATGTGCTCAAGATTGCCGACCCCGCCGGAAGCAATCACCGGCACGGTCACCGCATCCGCCACGGCGCGAGTTAGCGGCACATCGTAACCCTTGCGGGTGCCATCGCGGTCCATCGAGGTGAGCAGGATTTCGCCGGCCCCGAGCGCCACCACCTCCTTAGCGTATTCGACCGCGTCGATGCCGGTCGGATTGCGGCCGCCGAAAGTGAAAATCTCCCAGCGATCCTTGTCGCCTGCTTTCGACACTTTCTTGGCGTCGATCGCCACCACGATGCATTGGTCGCCGAATTTCTCCGCAGCCTCCTTGACGAAGGCACGCCGGTTCACCGCCGCGGTGTTGATCGACACCTTGTCGGCGCCGCAGGTGAGCAGCTTGCGGATGTCGTCCACCGTGCGCACGCCGCCGCCGACCGTGAGCGGCATGAAGCAGGCCTCCGCCGTGCGCGTGACCACGTCGTAGATGGTGTCGCGGTTTTCGTGGCTTGCCGTGATGTCGAGGAAGGTGAGCTCGTCGGCGCCAGCCGCGTCATAGGCGATGGCCGCTTCCACCGGATCGCCGGCGTCACGCAGATTGACGAAATTGACGCCCTTGACCACGCGGCCGTCTTTCACGTCGAGGCAGGGAATGACGCGGACTTTGAACATCAGGCGGCCCGTGCGGCGTGAATGAGCTGCAGCGCCTCCGCCGCGTCCAGCCGCCCGTCATAAAGCGCACGGCCGGCAATGGCACCTTCGAGCTTGCGCGCGCGCGGCTCCAGCAGCGCCTTGATGTCATCGATCGAGGCCAGCCCGCCCGACGCGATCACCGGGATCGAGATGGCCTCGGCCAATGCGATGGTGGCGTCCCAATTGATACCCTTGAGCATCCCATCGCGCGCCACATCGGTGTAGACGATGGCGGCGACGCCGGCGTCTTCAAAGCGGCGCGCAATGTCGAGTGCCGACAATTCCGAGGTTTTCGCCCAGCCCTCGACCGCCACCTTGCCGTCGCGCGCGTCGAGCCCGACGGCGATCTTCTTTGGAAACTGCCGCGCCGCTTCTTTGACCAGTTCGGGATTGCGCACCGCCGCGGTGCCGATGATGACGCGGTTGACGCCCTTCTCCAGCCAGCCCGCGACGGCCGGCATGTCGCGGATGCCGCCGCCGAGCTGCACGCACATGCTGACGGTCTTGAGGATCCGCTCGACCGCGGCGCCGTTCATCGACTTTCCGGCAAATGCGCCGTCAAGATCGACCACGTGCAAATGTTTGAAGCCCTGGGTTTCAAAGGCATGCGCCTGTCCCGCCGGATCGCGATGAAACACGGTGGCGCGCGCCATGTCGCCCTGCTGTAACCGCACGGCCAGGCCTTCCTTCAGGTCGATGGCGGGGAACAGGATCATGGCACCCACTTCAAAAAATTCGCGATCAGCTTCAGGCCCAGCCGCTGGCTCTTCTCGGGATGGAACTGCGTGCCGACCATGTTGTCGCGCCCGACGATGGCGGTGAGCGGACCGCCATATTCGGCCTGCGCCACCAGATCGCTGCGCTGCGATGGATTAAGCTGGTAGGAATGCACAAAATAGCCATGCAGGCCGTCCGGGCCGAGCGGGATATCCGCCAGCAGCGGATGGGTTTTCAACATATTCAGCGTATTCCAGCCCATGTGCGGGATTTTCAAATCCGGGTCACTGGGCGCGATGCGGTCGACCTCGCCGGCGATCCAGCCCAAACCCGGCGTCACCTGATATTCGCGGCCGCGTTCCGCCATCAATTGCATACCGACGCAGATGCCGAAGAATGGCCGGCCGCGTTTGCGCACTGTTTGTTCAAGCGCATCGATCATACCGGGAATCGCGTCGAGCCCCTGCCTGCAATCGGCGAAGGCGCCGACCCCCGGCAGAACCACGCGGTCCGCGCGCGCAACCTCATCCGGATCACTGGTGACCTTGATTGGCTGATCGTGCCCGCTTTCGCGCGAAGCGCGTTCGAAGGCTTTCGCCGCCGAATGCAGGTTTCCCGATCCGTAGTCCACGATGGCGACGCTCATCGCGAGCCTCCCGGTTCCGGGAACAGGCCGATGACATCGGACGGCGAAGGCGGGCCGCGCCGCATCGCTGAGCCGTATTGCGGTGCAGGCGATACGGCTGTTTGCACAATCGCCGCCGCCGGCGCCGCCGCCCGGTTCGCCCAGGCCGCGTAGAAGCGCTGTTCGGCGATTTCGGCGTCATCGCCGACCACAAATCCAAGTGTCTTCCAGCCGCGCCGCGTCAGCGTCCAGCGCCAGATCGTCGCCGCCTCGAAGCCGATCAGCAGCGCGATCAATATGCCGGCGAGGAATTTCACCGTCGACGACGCGCCGATCAGAAACAAGGCGACGCCGAACGCGAAATTCAGAATGAGGTAGCCAACGAGCGCCAGCCATAGCCGGTGAACCAGCAGCCACAGCGGAGCCAGCGCAAAGGCCCAGAAATAGAACCCGTCGCGCACGAACACGAAGCGTTCGGGACTGGCAACGCTTTCGCCCTTGCGCGGCAGTGGCTCGTGGACGGTGAACGTGGGCATTGTTACTCTCAGACTATTCTCCGGTCATTCCGGGACGCGAGCGAAGCGAGCGGGCCCGGAATCCAGAGCCACATCCTCTGTGCTTGCCGCCCTGGATTCCGGGTTCGCCGCCTTCGGCGGCGCCCCGGAATGACGCTTAGCCGCCGAGCGAGCCTTTGGTGGACGGCACCTCGTCCTTGGCGCGCGGATCGATCGCCACCGCCGTCCGCAGCGCGCGCGCCAAGCCTTTGAAGCAGGACTCGGCAATATGGTGATCGTTGGTCCCATACAAACATTCGGCGTGCAGCGTGATGCCGGAATTCATCGCGAAAGCCTGGAACCATTCCTGCACCAGCTCGGTGTCGAAGGTGCCGACCTTGTCGCGCACGAACTCGGCCTTGAACACCAAAAACGGCCGCCCGGATATGTCGATGGCAACGCGTGTCAGCGCCTCGTCCATCGGCACATGCACGTCGGCATAGCGGGTGATGCCCTTCATGTCACCGAGCGCCTGCTTGACCGCGGTGCCAAGCGCGATGCCGACATCCTCGGTTGTGTGATGATGATCGATGTGCAGATCGCCCTTGGCCTTGACGGTGATGTCGATGCGCGAATGCCGCGCCAGCAGGTCGAGCATGTGATCGAGGAAGCCGATGCCGGTCGCGACCTGCGAACGGCCCTGCCCGTCGAGATCGACTTCGACCTCGACATCGGTTTCCTTGGTCTTGCGCTTCACGGCGGCTTTGCGCATTGCGAGTCCTTGGCGGATTCCCTTGATCCGCGCGCCTTTTAACAGGGGTTACCGGGATTCGCTACCGGCGTTGCGAACGGTTTGCAAAGCTGCCGCACCATGCCTAGATGAGCCTGATTGCAGGGGTTCTCAGCGTATGTCATCCAACGAAACACAGAACTGGCACGGCACCACCATCCTCACCGTCCGCAAGGGCGGGACCGTGGTCATTGGCGGCGACGGCCAAGTGTCGATCGGCCAGACCATCGTGAAATCCAATGCCAAAAAGGTACGCCGGTTGGGCAAGGGCGATGTGATCGGCGGCTTTGCCGGCGCCACCGCCGACGCGTTTACCCTGTTCGAGCGACTGGAAAGCAAGCTCGAGCAGTATCCCGGCCAGCTGTTGCGGGCATCGGTCGAACTGGCCAAGGACTGGCGCACCGACCGTTATCTGCGCCGGCTAGAGGCTATGATGATCGTCGCTGACACCCAGGTTTCGCTGGTGCTGACCGGCACCGGCGACGTGCTGGAGCCGGAGGCGGGAGTGGCCGGCATCGGCTCCGGCGGCAATTACGCGCTGGCGTCGGCGCGCGCGCTGCTGGACGGGCCGCTCGACGCCGAGGCGATCGTTCGCAAGTCGCTCGACATCGCCGCCGACATCTGCGTCTACACCAACCGCAATGTGACCATCGAGTCGCTGAAATCGTGACTGACGCCGCACGCTCTCAACTCCGGACCGGCGCGCTTGTCGCTGCCGGAGTGCTCGCGATTCAGGCGGCCGCGCTGCTGGCGATGGGGCGCGTGCCGATCTGCACTTGCGGCACCGTCAAATTG
This sequence comes from Hyphomicrobiales bacterium, assembly GCA_038206805.1. Taxonomy (GTDB): domain Bacteria; phylum Pseudomonadota; class Alphaproteobacteria; order Rhizobiales; family Xanthobacteraceae; genus Pseudolabrys. The sequence continues at coordinate 50,173 of JBBRAL010000018.1, forward strand.
TGGTGGGGCGTGGTACAGAGTTCGGAGAACTCGCAACACATCTTCGATTGGTACTCGTTCTCCCATATCATCCACGGCTTCATCTTCTATTTGCTCACTTGGCTGGTCCTGCCGCGCGCCCCGGTTATGCTGCGCTTTTCGCTCGCCATGGGCATTGAGGCGTCGTGGGAAATATTCGAGAACACTCCGTTCATCATCGAACGCTACCGCGCCGCCACGATTTCGTTGGATTACTACGGCGACAGCGTGATCAATTCCCTCTCCGACAGTTTCTGCATGATTGTGGGCTTTGTGCTGGCGCGCCGGCTTCCTATATTGGCGGTGATCGGAGCGGCCGCCGCCATGGAGTTGATTGTGGGCTATGTGATCCGGGATAATCTGACTTTGAACATCCTCATGCTGGTGCATCCGGTCGACGCCATCCGCGCGTGGCAGGCCGGCGGCTAAAGAAGCGTAAACAATGACCGACTTCTCCCCTCGTGAAATCGTCTCCGAACTCGACCGCTTCATCGTCGGCCAGACCGACGCCAAGCGCGCCGTCGCCATCGCCTTGCGTAACCGCTGGCGCCGCCTGCAGCTCGACGACAAGCTGCGCGAAGAGGTATTGCCGAAGAACATCTTGATGATCGGGCCGACCGGCGTCGGAAAGACCGAGATTTCACGCCGTCTGGCGCGGCTGGCCGGCGCGCCGTTTCTCAAGGTTGAAGCCACCAAATTCACCGAAGTCGGCTATGTCGGCCGCGACGTCGAACAGATCATTCGCGACCTGGTGGAGATTGCCATCGCGCTCACCCGCGACCGCAAGCGCAAGGACGTGCAGGCGAAGGCCGAGTTGAACGCCGAAGAGCGCGTGGTCGACGCTTTGGTCGGCCCCGGCGCCGGGCCCTCGACGCGCGAGAGCTTCCGCAAGAAGCTGCGCACCGGCGAGCTCAACGACAAGGAAATCGAGATCGAGGTACAGTCGGGCGGCGGCGGCATGCCGATGTTCGAGATTCCCGGCATGCCGGGGGCGCAGATGGGCGCCATCAATATCGGCGATATTTTCGGCAAACTCGGCGGCGGCCGCACCAAGACGCGGCGCGTCACCGTGCAGGAATCGCACGGCATTCTGATCAATGAGGAATCCGACAAGCTGCTCGACAACGAGCAGCTAATTCAAGAATCGATCAAGGCGGTGGAGCAGAACGGCATCGTCTTTCTGGACGAGATCGACAAGATCGCCGGGCGCGAAGGCCGCATGGGCGCCGATGTGTCACGCGAAGGCGTGCAGCGCGACCTGCTGCCACTGATCGAGGGCACCACCGTCAACACCAAGCACGGGCCGGTAAAGACCGATCATATTCTGTTCATCGCCTCGGGCGCGTTCCACATCTCCAAGCCGTCGGACCTGCTGCCCGAGCTGCAAGGCCGGCTGCCGATCCGCGTCGAGCTGAAGGCGCTCACGCGCGATGACTTGCGCCGCATCCTGACCGAGCCGGAGGCTTCGCTGATCAAGCAATATGTGGCGCTGTTGCATACCGAAGGCGTGACGCTCGATTTCAGCGAGGACGCCATCGACGCCATTGCCGACATCGCGGTAGCGGTTAATTCCAGCATCGAGAATATAGGCGCGCGGCGCCTGCAGACGGTGATGGAGCGCGTGCTCGACGAAATTTCGTTCGCCGCCACCGACCGCTCAGGCGAGACTGTAAAGATCGACGCGGCTTACGTGGAAAAGCACATCGGCGATCTGGCCAAGAACGCCGATCTAAGCCGGTTTATCCTTTAACCACGCCAAACTTTGGAGGCGTCTTTGCGGGGCGTCTTTTTGTAATTAGTATTACAATTTATGGTTGAAAGAATTTGGGCATATTTACAACTGCTTGAGTAGAATAAATATTTGCTCAAGGAGCATGGGCATGGCCGCGCACAGCCGGGGTAAGGCGAAGGCCGACAGGGACGCCGGACACTTGACTCCGGGCGCACACCTTCGAGCGGAAATCCAGCGCCTTGGTCTCGACCAGGTCGCTGTCAGCAAAGCGACCGGCGTTTCGCGCCAGTCGGTCAATAACATCATCAATGGTCGCCAGCCGATCTCCCGCGCGATGGCGGGCAAACTCGGCCGTCTGACGGGGCGAAGCTCGGACTACTGGCTCAGCGAACGGTTCTCGGAAAAAGCCGGCGTTCGTACCGGTGTAAACATTGCGGCGCGCCTCGCTGGCACCGGTGTGTTGGTTAATCATCAGATCAAAAAGGCTGTGAGGGACGGCGTTATAGGCATCGAGCCGTTTGCCGCACAGCATCTCCAAGCGGCCTCGATCAATCTTACGCTGAACGATATCCTCACCACCGCGGGCGGCGATCGGATTAACATTGGCCGCCGAAATGGATTTCTGCTCGAGCCCGGCCGTTCGATCAACGCTACGACCAAGGAGAGGATCGAATTGCCGCGCGACTACCTTGGCCGGATCGGCGCCGTTGCGCGGCTCGCCGATCTCGGCATCCTTGTCGCTACGGCATTCCAAATTGAGCCGGGTTTTAAAGGCCGCGTGAGCTTTTGCTTATTCAACGCCACCAAGCGTTCCTTCCGCCTGCGCCCGCAGGATCCGGCCCTCAGCCTCGAAATCGTGCGGCTTGCCGCCATCCCGGACGACAACGCCACCCTCTAAAGTCTAATCCAGTCAGATTGAATCAGATACGTCCCTAACATTTTGTTTGCGCATGGATCTTATCCGAAAACCGGTTCCCACTTTTCGGGATCATGCGCTAGCCTATCCTGCCGGTTGTGTCGCATAGAATATAAAATTTTCTTGACGCGTGCAATAGGGTCCAGGAAAATACCTAAGGTTGCAGTGGATAATTCGGCAAATTTGGCGAGAGCCGTGGATTGGGGAACCGGGCACATGCGCGAACAGAAGCGGAAAAATGGGGTGGCTGTTACAGACAATCTCATCAAGGGCTGGCCTGACGACATCGTCGCGGATGTGCTCGAAGCCTGGATCGCCATTTCACGGCTGATGGCAAAAATGGGCGAATCGGAGAATCAGCTTGAAGCGGACCGCGCCGCCAAACGGCCGCCGCCAAAAAGCCTGCCATAGCCCGGCGCACTGGGCCGCAAAGCCGCATGCCCGGCCCCGCGTCCGCAGTTATTCGGCCCGGCTCCGCCGCACCCGCACATAGAGCGCGCCTTCGCCACCGTGGGTGACGTGGGCGTCTTGAAAGCCGATGACGAGCTCTCTGAATTCAGGCAGCCCGAGCCATTGCGGCACGTGACGGCGCAGCACCCCGGGCTCGCCGCCGCGGCCTTTGCCGGTCACGACCAGCACCAGGCGGGCGTCACGCGCGCTGGCGTTGCGCAGGAAACGCAATAACGCCGAATGCGCCTCGCTTTGGGTGTAGCCGTGCAGATCGAGACGGGCGTCGATGGCCTCTTTGCCTCGGGCCACCCGCTGCTTCATGCGGCGGCCAAGTGGCGTCAGTTGTGGCGTCAGTTGTGGGGTCGCCGGTGGTGGCGGTCGCGGCGCATGCGGAATGACGGCCGGCGCCGACTTGATCGCGCGTTTGGCCGGAGGCGCCGGTTTTGAAACAACCGGTTTGCGATCGTCGACTGCCGTGCCGTCGCCCTCATCCGGGGCAACCGGCGATCTTTTGCGCAGCGGCTTGATCGCCTTGGTGACGGTCGTCCACATCACCCGCTCTTCGTAACTGAGAACGCGGCGCCGGCCACCGTCGCGGCTCATGGCTCCGGACTCATGGCGCGCGACTCATGGCCGCGACTTTGGCAGCGGGATATCGGCGCTACCTGTAACCGCGACCGACCGCGGCACCAGCATGACGAATTTGCCAAACTGCTTGATGCGGCCCGCGATGTGCGGAATTTCTCCGCCGTGGCCGAAATAGATATCGGCACGCGCCGCCCCGCGAATGGCGGAACCGGTGTCCTGCGCGACCATCAGATGCTGGAAGGTGTCCTGCGGCAGGTCGCTGGTAATTGGAAGTTTAGCGTCGATCCAGATCGGCGTGCCGTAGACGTGAATCGAAGGATCGACCGCCAGCGAGCGCCATGGCGTCAACGGGACACCCTGCGCGCCGCGGCATTCGTCCGTCGGCCCGAGCTGCGTCGCGGAAAAAAACACGAAGGAGCGGTTCTTCGCACGAAGCGCTTTGCCCTCGTCCGGATTGGCTTTCATATATTCCCGAATCTTGTCCATCGACATTTCTTCGGGTGTGAAGATTCCTTGGTCGATTAGAAGCCGGCCAACCGGCGTGTAGGGCTTGCCGTTGCTGGCGATGTAGTTGAGCCGAAGCAATCCGCCGTCGTCGAGCTTGACGCGAGTGGAGCCCTGGATCTGCGCGAAAAAGGCATCGACCGGATTTTTGACCCAGCAGATCTCTAACCCCTTGCCGGCGAGCACGCCTTTTTCGATTTCAGTGCGATCGTACTTCGCGAACACCTTGCTCTTCTTGCCCGCGACTTTGGCCGGCACACGGTAGAGCGGGACGTTGTAGACCCCGGTCTTTACGCGCGAGCCCGCGACCTCGGGCTCGTAATAGCCGGTATAGAAACCGTCGGCGCCGGTGTAATAGCCGTAGCTGTGGACTTCCGGCAAAATTCGCACCGGCTTGAAATTGTCCTCGAAGAAAAGCCGCGCCCGCTCGCGATCGAGCGGACCGGCGGCGGCCGCGCGCTCGCATACCTTGAACAGTCCGTCATAGACCGGCCGTGCCGCTCGCGTCGCCTTGCTGCCCTGCAAGATGGCGCCGCAGCTTTTCAGAAACGCGCCATAAGCAAGCGCATGATTGTCGTTCTTCCAGCCGTCGAGCGCCGCGAAATTAACCGCCTCGACGTGCGCTTTGCGAAATTTCATGGTCATGCGCGCCATGGCTGGCGTCATCGCAACGAGAATTAGGCCAAGTGCGATTGCCGTAATACTGGCCGCCATTCCGAGCCGCGCATTGGCGCGCACGCGGAATGACAAAATGGAAGGGAGTGAATGCGGCGGCGCCGGCATGCATTCATTGCCCGGCTTCAGTGGCGACAAGTTTCCAATTCGGATCGCGTGACGACAGATCGCGCGTAAAGGTCCACACATCGGTGACGTCGGTAACGGCCTCGGCGTTACCGTCAATGACGTTGCCGTTCTTGTCGCGCGTCACCGACACCATCTTGGATTGGAAGCGCACGGTCACTTGGCCATTGCGGCCACGCTGCTCGGCGGCGGTGATCTCGGCATTATCGATCGACACGAACCGGCTTTCCGCCGTATCGCCGCGCTTCTCGCGTTCGGTGATGGCGGCCTCGAAGCCGTCATAGACTTCGCGCGAGAGCAGATTCTTCAGCGTGCGGCGATCGCCTTCGGCATAGGCGTTGACGATCATCTCGTAGGCGGCACGCGCGCCGGTGAGGAAATGCTTGGGTTCGAAATCGGGGGCCGTGACGGCAATCGCATCGAGGCCGGTGGCGATAGGTGTGCCGGGCTCCGCTATACCCTTCCAGCGCTCGGCTGGCACGACTGGCTCGGCGGATTCGGCCGGTTTCGGCGCGGTTGCTTCCGTTGCACGGTTAGGCAAAGCGACGACTTTTTCCGCCGCCGGGCGCACCGGTTCGCGCGCGGCGTAGGGATCGTAAGGCGGGCGCTCCCGTCCGGTGCGCTGGCCGAGAACGCTACGCAACCGCAGGAAAATGAACACTGCGAGTGCTAGGAATATGATGGTGTAGATGTCGAAACCCATCTCGCATGCTTTCGGCTGTCGTAGCGCAGATCAGCGTTTGGCCTACCGCCGCGATCCGGCGTAGCGGCAGGTCCCACCCGTATTATGTAAGCCGGTGGCCGCGCCGTTCCATAGGCCGCGCGCCAGTATCTCGGCGCAATTGTGCCTCACGGATAAACCTTAGACGATCAGGGCGCTGACGCCAACAACGCCTGGGCAGAGAAACACCAATGAATCTGGCAAAATGGTTATTGTTGGCGCTGCTGGCGCTGCCACTGGCGGAATTGGCGGTATTTGTCGCGGTGGCCGCCGCTATTGGCTTTGCACCGGCCGTCGGTCTCGTGCTGGTCAGTTCGTTCGCCGGCGCCTTGGTGGTCCGCCATGCCGGCGGCAGCCACATTTCGCGTGTTCGGGTCGCCCTGGGCGAGGGCAGCTTTACCAGCCTGCAAGCCGATAGCAGCGGTGTTTTTACCCTGTTGGCCGGAATTCTCCTGTTAATTCCAGGGTTTATAACCGATATCGTGGGCCTCTTGCTGCTCATCGCGCCATTGCGCCGTTGGCTCGGCACGCTGCTTCGAGGTGGGCAGCCGCAGCCGCGCGCCGACGGCGTGGTGGACCTCCCGCCCGAACAATGGCACCGGGTGCCCGATCCCATGCTGCCCGATCGGCGCGACGGTGATGGCAAGCCCGACCGGTCATCCTGAGGTGCTCGGCTGAAGACCGAGCCTCGAAGGATGAACGAGGCCCCGGTGGCCATCGTCCACCAATGCTGGGTTTACGCAACATTGGATTGAAATGTGCACAAGTCGGCTGTAGGCGACTTGTGGTGGCCCGCCGCTATGCGGCTTGCATCTCAGGGTGATGATGCGGCTCCGTCCCCCATCCTTGTCCCCCTACCGTCGCCATGTTAGCCAACCGCCGCGCGCAGGCAGTACGGATTGCGAAGGGGATTTGATTTCATGACGACGACCAATGGCGGCGAAACAGTTGGCGCTTCGGTGCAGATGGAGCCACAGCTCACCGTGGTGGCGCAATACATCAAGGATTTCTCGTTCGAGAACCCGAATGCGCCGAAATCGTTGACCGACGCTCAGGAGGCGCCGCAGATCAGCATCCAGATCAACGTCAATGCCGCGCCGATCACGGATACCGATATCGAGGTAACGCTTATTCTCCAGGGCAAGGCGGAAACCGCCGGCGCCTTGATGTTCAGTTTCGAGTTGGAATTCGGCGGCGTATTCCGCATCCGCAACGTACCGCAGGAAAGCCTGAACGCGATCGTGCTGATCGAGTGCCCGCGGCTACTGTTCCCGTTCGCGCGTGAAATCATCGCAACGGCCGTGCGCAATGGCGGCTTCCCGCCGCTGCTGCTCGATCCGGTGGATTTCGTCGGGCTCTATCGCCAGAAAATGTCGCAGATGCCGGGCGCCGGGGCGCCGCCCCAGCAAGTCTGAGACTTCAGGTTCGGTCCGACAGATAATTTCGCCACACCGCGGCTTCGCCCAGGCTCGCGATAAATTCGCGATGCGTTTTGCGATCAGCATCGTTGAGCCGTGGCTCAAGCGCCACGCTACGCTCGCGTCGGATCGCGACGCCATCGCTTCCCTTGGCTCGCCGCTCGACGCTTTCGGCCAGGCCGAGCTGGGCCTGACGCCCGCCGATCAACTCCAGATAGACCTCGGCCAGAATCTCGGCGTCGAGCAGGGCGCCGTGCTTGGTGCGGCGGGAATTGTCGATGCCATAGCGCGCGCACAGATCGTCGAGCCGGTTGGGACCGGCCGGATGCTTGCGGCGCGCCAGCGTCAACGTATCGACCAGCCGCTCGCGCGCGATCAGCCCGCGCTCGATCCGCTTGAGCTCGGCGCAAAGAAAGCCGTGGTCGAACCCGGCATTGTGGATCACCAAAGGTGCATCGCCGATAAATCTTAGGAACTCATCGACGATTTCAGTGAAACGCGGCTTGTCCTTCAGGAAATCCGTCGCCAGCCCGTGAATGGCGAAGGCTTCGGCCGGCATCTCGCGTTCCGGATTGAGATAGCTATGGAAGGTCGCGCCGGTCGGAATCCGGTTGAGCAACTCAATGCAGCCGATCTCGACCAGGCGATGGCCCTGCCCCGGGTCGAGGCCGGTGGTTTCGGTGTCGAGGACGATTTCGCGCATTCGTCTTGCTTTCGGCCTTCGCGTCTCTCTCGGCTGTCATAGTCCGCGAATGCGGATAATGACATCGCGGCGTATGGCGACTCACTGGACCCGTTTTTCCATCTTAGCAACCGCCTTGAGAATTTCACGCACTTGGGCGCGGGCGTGCTCGAAACCCTGCGAGGTATCCACCACGAAATCGGCGCGCCGCCGCTTTTCCTCATCCGGCATCTGCTTGGCGAGGATCGCCCCGAACTTCTGTTCGTTCATACCCGCCCGCTCGAAAGCGCGCCGGCGCTGCATATCGGCCGGCGCCGATACCACCACCACCGCGTCGCAGCGCTTATCGCCGCCGGTCTCAAGCAATAGTGGAATATCGAGCACAACCACCGCGGCGCCATTGCTTTTGGCCTCGGCCAGGAACCCTTCGCGCGTGGCCGCCACCATGGGATGCACGATTTGCTCCAGCCGCTTGAGCCCGGCGCCATCGCCAAGCACGCGCTTGGCCAGGGCGTCGCGGTCGACCTTGCCGTTCGCGGTAGTGCCGGGAAAAGCCGCCTCGATGGCGGCGTTCGCCGCGCCGTCGTAAAGCCGGTGCACGGCGGCATCGGCGTCGTACACGGGCACCCCTTCCTCGGCGAACATCTTCGCCGTGGCGGACTTTCCCATGCCGATTGAGCCTGTCAGGCCGAGGATGAACATGCGCTACCCATCGACAAACCCGTTCTCGCGCAGAAACGCCAGCAGCGGCAACAGCGGCAAGCCGAGAATGGTGAAATAATCGCCCTCGACGCGCTCGAACAGATGAATGCCGATACCCTCGAGCTGATAGGCGCCGACGCTGCTCAATGCCAAATCGCCCGCCATGTCGAGATAATCGTCGAGAAAACGGTCGGAGAAGTCGCGCATGGTGAGCCGTGCGCTCTCGACGCAATCGAACAGCACGGCCCCGTCGCGCGCCAGGGCGAGTGCGGAATTCAGCTGGTGGGTTCGCCCGCGCAAAGCGCGTAGCTGTTCGGCCGCGGCGGCGCGGTTGGCGGGCTTGCCGAAACGGGTATTGCCGCGCGCCAGCGTCTGATCGGCACCAAGCACCAGGTGCCCGGGACGCTGCGCCGCCACCGCTTGCGCCTTGGCGCGCGCCAGCACTCTGGCGGCCGCCGCCGCATCGGCTGCGCCCGCATTTGCTTCCACGGCGCGCTCGTCGATCTGCGATGGCCTGATCTCGAATCGCAAGCCGGCGGCCGCCAGAATCTTTCCGCGGATGTCACTTTTCGAAGCCAGCACCAGCGGTTGCCTGGCGAGCCAGAGTGGCATGTCGTCTTCCTTATCCCTCTCCGTTCGGGTGAGGGATATTAGGTCGCCGGATGGCGCCGGCGTTCGCTTAAGAGTTTCATGACCGCGGCGGCGGTTTCCTCGATCGAGCGGCGCGTCACATCGATGCTCGGCCAGTTATTCTTGGCGCAGAGCCGGCGGGAAAACGCCACCTCCTCGGCCACCGCGGTCTTGTCGATATATTGATCGTCGGCGCGATGCGCTTTAAGACCGAGCAGCCGGTTCTCGCGGATCTGCACAATGCGTTCGGCGCTGGCATAAAGTCCAACCACCAGCGGCCGCGTCAGCTGCTCGACCTGCGGCGGCAAGGGCACTCCCGGCACCAGTGGCACGTTGCCGGTCTTCACGCCGCGGTTGGCGAGGTAGATCGAGGTCGGCGTTTTCGATGTGCGCGAAACGCCAACCAGAACCACGTCGGCCTCCTGTAGACCTTCCACATGCTGACCGTCGTCGTGGAACATGGTGTAGTTGAGCGCATCGATGCGCTGGAAATATTCCGCATTGAGCACGTGCTGGGCGCCGACGCGATGGATGGTTTCGGCGCCGAGATAGGATTGGAACAGCCGCAGAATCGGACCGAGCACCGACATGCAGGGCAGGCCAAGTTCGCGGCATTTGTTTTCCAATAACTCGATCAAGTCCTCCTCGAGTAGTGTGTAGAGCACCAGACCAGGCGCTTCTGTGATTTCAGCCAGCGCATGATCGAGCTGCTTCTTCGACCGCACCATGGGATAAAGATGCTCGACCGGAGACACATTGGCATATTGTGCTGCGGCCGCGCGCGCGACCGTGATCAAAGTCTCGCCGGTGGCATCGGAAACCAGATGGAGATGGAAATAACCGGTGTTGGGCATCTGTATGACGGCTGGTTTAGATGTGGATAGGAGGGGAGGAGGCCACGGCTTTTACCGCCGCGCAAGCTAACACAGTGATGAGGCTGCATTTTCGTCCACATAGATGCCCGCGGGACAATTAATGGAGTGCCGATTGCGGCTTGATGGAGGAATGTGCAGAACTTGCTGGGGAGGGGTGGGGAAAACGCAACAAAAAGTCAGTAAAACCGCTCTCTCTGCTGTGGATGACAAAATGCCGGATAAAGGCTCTTTCTGAATTAATACTTGCCATCCGGTGGACAGACTGACGATAGCGAGTCATGAGTCCAATCAACCGTCTAATAAAAACTACAAAGAGTTCTATTAGAGTCTTTATGGAAGAAGCCGGGCAAACCCAAGACATGGGGATAAAGCCGCTGCTTGGCGTGCTAGCAGGCAATCGCCAGGCAGTGCCGCCGGTATGGATGATGCGGCAGGCTGGACGATATTTGCCGGAATATCGCGCCTTGCGTGAGAAAGCCGGCGGCTTTCTTGATCTCTGCTTTAATCCAGGTTTGGCGGCGGAGGTGACGTTGCAGCCGGTGCGGCGGTTCGGGTTCGATGCCGCTATCCTGTTTTCCGATATTCTGGTGATACCGCTGGCGCTTGGACGCAAGGTCGAGTTTCTGGTGGGTGAAGGACCTAAGCTCGAACCCTTGAAAGATGCCGCCGCAGTTTCGGCGATGCGCGAGACCGTCGATGGCAAGGTGCTGGCGCCGATCTATGAAACCGTCGCCAAAGTTAAATCGGCGCTGGACAGCAAAACCGCATTGATCGGATTTTGCGGCGCGCCTTGGACTGTTGCCACCTATATGGTGGCTGGCGAGGCGACCGGCGACCAAGCGCCGGCGCGGCTGTTTGCCTATCGCGACCCGGAAGCTTTCGGCCATCTGATCGACCGTTTGGTGCAGGGATCAATCGAATATCTGGTAGGCCAGCTCAAGGCCGGCGCGGAAGTCCTGCAGATCTTCGACACCTGGGCCGGGGTATTGGGGCCCGATCAATTCGAACGCTGGTGTATTCAGCCGACCAAGAAAATCGTCACCGGCGTGCGCCGGCAGTTTCCGAACGCAAAAATCATCGGATTTCCGCGCGGCGCCGGAATGATGGCGCTGCCTTATGTGGAAACGACCGGCGTCAATGCGATCGGACTCGACTGGACATTCGACCGCACATTCGCGCGCGAGAAACTCCAGTCACGCGTTGCGCTGCAAGGCAATGTCGATCCGCTGGCTCTGCTCGCTGGCGGCGCCGCGCTCGACCGCGAAGTCGACGACGCGATGGCGGCCTTTGCCGGCGGGCCATTCATTTTCAATCTCGGTCACGGTATCCTGCCCGAAACGCCGATTGCGCATGTCGAGCAGATGCTTAAACGCGTACGCGGACGATAACGGGGCGCCACCATGTACCTCTGGCTGAAAGCATTCCACATCATCGCCGTCATCTCGTGGATGGCGGGCTTGCTCTATCTGCCGCGGCTGTTCGTCTATCACACGATGGCAAAGCCGGGCTCCGAGATGTCGGAAACCTTCAAGGTGATGGAACGGCGGCTGCTGAGATACATCATGCTGCCGGCGATGATCGTGAGTTGGGCGCTAGGCATCGCGCTGATGCTGCAGCAGCATTTAACGATGGTTCCCTGGTATCAAGCCAAGTTTGTGGCGGTACTGGCACTATCGGCCGCGCACGGGCTGCAAAGCCGCTGGACGCGCGATTTCAGCCTCGACCGCAATCAGCACAGCGAGAAATTCTATCGCATCATCAATGAGATACCGACGCTACTGATGATCGCCATCGTGCTGCTGGCGGTGCTCAAGCCGTTCTGAAATCAACGTTAATTCGTATAAAGCGGTGCGCCGCCTCTTGCGCGAAATGATAGCCCGCCATATGTTCGGTTATCCCACCGAACGCAGGCGGATGCAGTCGCGTTCCGGCTCCCTTTAGTCCGGGCCGGTCGCAGCATCGGGTCCCGGGCACTTTCCCAAAAATACCTCGTCTCCCCAGACCTGCGATCTCTCTCTCCAAGTCACTCGGTATCGGGTCTTCGTATTTTTAAGACTCCACCGGTCACGCTCCCAAGGACGTAAACCCCCCATGCGGGAAATGAAACTTCAAGACCTCAAGGCCAAGACTCCGGCCGAACTCACCTCGTTTGCCGAAGAGCATCAGGTCGAAAACGCCAGCACCATGCGCAAGCAGGAGCTGATGTTCGCGATCCTTAAGCAGCTCGCGACTCAGGAAATCGACATCATCGGCGAAGGCGTCGTCGAAGTGCTGTCCGACGGCTTCGGCTTCCTGCGCTCGCCGGAATCGAATTATCTGTCCGGGCCCGACGACATCTATGTCAGCCCCAGCCAGATCCGCCGCTTCGGTCTGCGCACCGGCGATACCGTCGAAGGCCATATCCGCTCACCGAAAGAAGGCGAACGATATTTTGCGCTGCTCAAGGTCAACACCATCAATTTCGAGGATCCCGAAAAGGCGCGCCACAAGATCAATTTCGACAACTTGACGCCGCTCTATCCCGACGAGCGGCTGAAGATGGAGCACGAGGATCCGACCAAGAAGGATCTCTCCGCTCGCGTCATCGACATCGTGGCGCCCATCGGCAAAGGCCAGCGCGCGCTGATCGTGTCGCCGCCGCGCACCGGTAAGACCGTGCTGCTGCAGAATATCGCGCACGCCATCACCTCCAATCACCCGGAATGCTATCTGATCGTGCTGCTGATCGACGAGCGGCCGGAGGAAGTCACCGACATGCAACGCTCGGTCAAGGGCGAGGTGGTGTCCTCGACCTTCGACGAGCCGGCCTCGCGCCACGTGCAAGTGGCCGAAATGGTGATCGAGAAGGCCAAGCGCCTGGTCGAACACCAGCGCGACGTGGTGATCCTGCTCGATTCGATCACCCGCCTCGGCCGCGCCTACAACACCGTGGTGCCGTCTTCCGGCAAGGTGCTGACCGGCGGCGTCGACGCCAACGCCTTGCAGCGGCCGAAGCGCTTCTTCGGCGCCGCGCGTAACATCGAGGAGGGCGGCTCGCTCACCATCATCGCCACCGCGCTGATCGATACCGGCAGCCGCATGGACGAAGTGATTTTCGAAGAGTTCAAGGGCACCGGCAATTCCGAACTCATCCTCGACCGCAAGGTGGCCGACAAGCGCACCTTCCCGGCCATGGACATCACCCGCTCCGGCACCCGCAAGGAAGAGCTGCTCACCGACCCGGCCGTGCTCAAGAAAATGTATGTGCTGCGCCGTATCCTCAATCCGATGGGCACCATGGACGCCATCGACTTCCTGCTCGACAAGCTGCGTAACACCAAGAACAACGCCGAGTTCTTCGAGAGCATGAACACGTAACCGGTTTGTTTTACCTCCCCTTGAAAAGGGGAGGTCGATCGCGAAGCGATCGGGTGGGGATCGCCCGCGACCCCCACCCCAACCCTCCCCCTTTCAGGGAGAGGGAGTCGGCAGCGAAACTATTTCCGCATCCCCACCACCGCCGCCGCGATCTGATCGGGGCTGGTCACCGGCAGCGAACAACGCTCACCCACACATATAAAGGCCGCGCTTCCGTGCGCGGCTTTTATTTTTTCCTGCGCGGCGTGGGAGGCCGGCAGATTGGCGGTGCTCGCCGCGCGCAGCACAACGCGGCCGGTAAACGGCAACGTCAGCGCCGCTTGCGCCAGCGCATCGGCCTGTGTCCCCTCCCCCGTCACCACGATCTCGGCGGCGCGCAGCCGCAGATCGAGTGCATTGAGCAGCGCGACATGGCCGAACAGACCGCGCTCGGCCGCCGACAGAATGCCGCCGATCAGCCGGTCAGCCTGCGCGCGCCAGTGGTCGTCGCCGGACATAAGCGCCAGCCGCACCAGATTTTGTGCGGCGACCGCGTTTGGATTGGGCGTGGCGTCGTCCGTCGTTGAATGCGGCCGCAGCAGCAGGTCGTCGGCGTCATCGGCGCTCCAGTAATAGCCGCCGGTGTCGGGGTCGGCGTAATGCGCATCGAGCGCTCGCTGCCAGGCGAGCGCCTGCGTGAGATAAATGCGCTCGCCGGTCGCCTCGTTGAGCGCCAACGCGGCGCGGATCATGGCGGCGAAATCGGACGCCAGGCCGGGAAACAGCAGCTTGCCGGCGCGCCAGGAGTGACCGAGGCGGTCGTCTTTGATCATGGTCTTGGCGATGAAATTGAAGGCGCGTCTGGCCATATCGATCCAGGTCGGCTCGTGGAAAATAATGCCGGCATTCACGAACGCTGCGATCGTCAAGCCGTTCCAGTCCGCCAGCACTTTGTCGTCGAGCCCGGGCCGCACCCGCGCAGCGCGCGCCTCCAGTAACCGGTCACGCAACGCCTTAAGCCGTGTTTCATCGGCCTCGCTGCGCTCCAAGCGTTTGAGCCGGTTGAGGATATTGTGGCCCTCGAAGTTTCCTTGCTCGCTCACGTCGTAATGGTTTGCAAAGAATTCCGCGTCGGCTTCGCCCAAGAGCGCGACGATCTCAGCGCTCGACCAGACGTAAAACTTGCCTTCCTCGCCTTCGGAGTCGGCGTCGAGCGAAGCGGCGAATGCGCCCTCCGCCGTCGTCATCTCGCGCCTGAGCCATTCGACCGTCTCGTGCGCACGCGTGGCGAATAGCGCCGTGCCCGAGCGCTGATACGCAAGCGCCAGCAATTCCAGAAGCTGCGCGTTGTCGTACAGCATCTTTTCGAAATGCGGGACTAACCACCGTTCATCGACCGAATAGCGCGAGAAGCCGCCGCCGAGATGATCGTAGATGCCGCCCTCGCACATGCGTTCGAGCGAATGCGCGACCGTGTCGAAAAACTTAGCGTCGCCTGAACGCTCCCCCGCGCGCCAGAGCATTTCCATGATCGCCGGCTGCGGGAATTTCGGCGCGCCGCGCAGTCCGCCATGCACGCTATCGAACATGTTGCCGAGCTGGCTGGCGGCGGCGTCGAGCTCCTTCAACCCGATGGTTACTCTGCCGGCAGGCCGCGCCTTGTCGGAAAGCCGCGCCAGCAGCGCCGCGCGGTTCTGCTCGATCTTGTCGGGCTCCTCGCGGAACATGCGCGAGACTTCGCGCAGGATGTCGGTGAAGGCAGGCCGGCCAAAACGCTGCTCTTTGGGAAAATAAGTGCCGCCCCACACCGGCTCGCCCGCGGGCGTCAAGAACATGGTGAGCGGCCAGCCGCCCTGCTCGCCCAGGAGATGCAGCGCGTTCATGTAGATCTGATCGATGTCGGGGCGCTCCTCGCGATCGACCTTGATGTTGACGAACAGCTCGTTCATCACGGCTGCCGTGCCTTCGTCCTCGAACGACTCGTGCGCCATCACATGGCACCAGTGGCAGGCGGCATAGCCGACCGACAGCATGATCGGCCGGTTGCTTGCCTTGGCCTCGGCCAAAGCCTCCGGGCCCCATTGCCACCAGTCCACCGGATTGTGCGCGTGCTGCAGCAGATAGGGCGAGGTCGCCTGCGCCAGGCGGTTGCTGTGGGCGGTGGTGGGGGCTGAGGACATCCGCCAAGCCTAGCGCGGATTGAGCGTAGCGTCATTCTCGCTTCCCCTCTCCCCTTGTGGGAGAGGGTGGCGCACGCGGAGCGAGAGCGAAGCGGACGCCGGGTGAGGGGTCTTTGACTCTCGTGAGGCTTTAACCCCTCACCCGCCTCGCTCACGATCGCTCGCTCGGCACCCTCTCCCTCAAGAGCCTGCCACCGGGCGGGCCGCGCCAGCGGCGCGACCCGGTGGGGAGAGGGAAAAGAGCGCCGCTATTTCACCTTGGTCCAGGTTTCGCCGCGGCACAGGACCATGGCGATGCAGCCTTTCAGATTGAGCGCACGCGGACCCTCCAGCGTGACCACGCCGGAATAGACCTTGCCGGTGTCGGCTTCCAGAAGGTCGCCCTGCCATTTGTTGTCGCCGGACTTCACGGCGCCCTTCATGATCACGATGCCGATCTCTTTCTTTCGGGTCTGATCCTTGACCGCGACGATCTTGCCGCAGAGCTTGCCGCCGCAATTGTAGAATTGCACTTGTGTGCCGGTCGATGGACGTACCCAGACCCCGTAGGGATCGGCGGCGTGCGCCGTGCCGGTCAGACCGACGACGAACGATGCCAATGCGATACTGGTCACAAGCATTGATTTTATTTTGGCGTTCATTGTTGTTTCCTCCCGGTAGCCGAAATAGCGGCACATCCTAGTAGTCATTGCCGGGCTTGTCCCGGCCATTTCGCTTAGCTCGACGCCGGGCGGCTTTTTTGTGACCAAGCTAGACACTCCAAATCGGGTTCGCCCGCGTTTGGCAATTTGTTTTATTGCGGTAGCGAGTGCTGACTGGCGCTCGGACACCCCTTGACCTCGTTCGCCTTGCGGCGCTTCCGTGCGTCGCGATGCCAACCCGCCCCACCATCTTCGCCCTTTCCTCCGGCCGCGGGCCGGCGGCCATTGCCGTGGTGCGCATTTCCGGTGCGCGCGCCGGCGCGGCGCTCGCGGCGCTGGGTGTCAAAATCCCCGAGCCGCGCAAGGCGGGGCTAGCGCGCCTGCGCGACCCGCAGAGCAACGAGATCATCGACGAGGCGCTGGCGCTGTGGTTTCCGGCGCCGCACAGCGAGACGGGCGAGGACGTCGCCGAACTGCAACTGCATGGCGGGCGCGCGGTGATCGCCGCCACGCTGGCCGCGCTCTCAGCGCTTGAGGGCCTGCGCATGGCGGAGACCGGCGAATTCACCCGCCGCGCCTTCGAGAACGGCAAACTCGATCTGACCGCGGTGGAAGGCCTTGCCGACTTGGTGGCGGCGGAGACCGAAGGTCAGCGCCGGCAGGCGTTCCGCCAGATGAAGGGCCTACTCGGCAACCGCGCCGAGACCTGGCGGCAGCGGCTGATCCAGGCGCTGGCCTTGGTCGAGGCCCGCATCGACTTTTCCGACGAGGGCGACGTGCCGGATAATCTCATCGCGCCGGCGCTGGCTATCGCCCGCGAGCTGGCGGATGAGATCGCCGCCGCGCTTGACGATGGCGGCCGCGGCGAACGCCTACGCGACGGCCTGGTGGTGGCCATCGCCGGGCCGCCC
>JBBRAL010000019.1:0-65991 GCA_038206805.1 Hyphomicrobiales bacterium
GGTTAGCAGGCGGTTGTTGGGGGGCCTTATTCTGTGGGGGGGCCCCGCCGGGGGTTATTCGCCCCCCCCGCGCGTGGGGGGGGGAGGTTGGGGGGGGGGCAATTCGCTTGTAGCAATTCCCCCACCCGGCTCACTTCGTTCGCCGACCTCCCCCGATCCGAACTCGGGTTTACCCGAGTTCGGCATTGTAGATTGGCCAAAGTCGGAAACATCCGACTTTGGCGTGGGGGAGGTGAAGGAAGGGTCGGGAACGTCGGTAAACTTATTCATCGCCGCTCTCGTCCTTTTCCAAATCCCGCTTCACTTCCGGCGAGCGCAGCAATTTCTCGATACGCTCGACCTCTGCGAACCGGTCGTCGATCCGGAAACGGATGTCGGGCGCGAATTTTAGGTTGATGCGGTGGGCGATTTCGCCGCGCAGGAATTTCTTGTTGCGCTCGAAGGCGGCGACAACCTCATCGGTGTCGCGGCCGGCCAGCGGCATGATGTAGATCGTCGCCAGCCGCAGATCGGGGCTCATGCGCACCTCCGGCACGGTGATGAGGTGGCCTTCGAGCACCGGATCGTGCACCTCGCCGCGCGTAAGCAGTTCGGCGAGCGCATGGCGCACCAGTTCGCCAACGCGCAACTGGCGTTGCGAGCCGCCGGGCGTGCCGCTGTCGCGGTGGGATTTTTTGCGTGGCATGACGGTCCAATAATTTTATTTGTCATGGCCGGGCTTGTCCCGGCCATCCACGTCTTGCTTCCTTCATTGAAGGAAGGCGTGGATGCCCGGCACAAGGCCGGGCATGACGGTGGAGAGGCGGAGCGATTACCTTCGCGCAGACCTAAGAATTGGACTTAGAGGCTGCGTTGAATCGTCTCCACCCGATAGCATTCGATCACGTCGCCGGCGCGCATGTCCTGGTAGCCCTCGAAGGCCATGCCGCATTCCATGCCGGCTGAAACTTCCTTGGCGTCGTCCTTGAAACGCTTGAGTTGGCTGAGCTTGCCTTCGTGGATCACCACATTGTCGCGGATCAGCCGCACATTGGCGCCGCGCTCCACGGTGCCGTCGGTGACGCGGCAGCCGGCGATATTGCCGACCTTGGAGACCTTGAAGATTTCCAGGATCTGCGCATTGCCCAGCATGGTCTCGCGCAGCGTCGGCGCGAGCAGACCGGACATCGCCTTTTTCACGTCGTCGACCAGATCGTAGATGATGTTGTAGTAGCGGATTTCGATGCCGACGCGCTCGGCCGACTCGCGGGCTTCCTTGTTGGCGCGCACGTTGAAGGCGATGATCGGAACGCCCGAGGCCTCGGCAAGCGTCACATCGGACTCGGAGATGCCGCCGACGCCGGCATGCAGCACGCGCGCGGCGACCTCCTCGGTCGCCATCTTGTCGAGCGCGCCAATGATGGCTTCCAGCGAGCCTTGCACGTCGGCCTTGATGATCAGCGGGAATTCCTTGCGGCCCGAGGTCTTGGCCTGCGCCATCATCTGTTCGAGCGAACCGCGCATGCCGGTGGCGCGGGTGGCCGTTTTCTCGCGCTTCTGGCGCGCACGGTAATCGGTGACTTCGCGGGCGCGGGCTTCGTTTTCCACCACCGCCAGACGGTCGCTGGCATCCGGCGTGCCGGAGAAGCCGAGCACCTCGACCGGCATTGACGGTCCGGCGCTGTCGATCGGCTCGCCGGTGTCGGACACCAATGCGCGCACGCGGCCCCATTCGGCGCCGGCGACCACAAGATCGCCGACCCGCAGCGTGCCGCGCTGGATCAGCACGGTCGCCACTGGCCCGCGGCCACGGTCGAGCTTGGCCTCGATCACGGTGCCTTCGGCCGGACGGCCTGGATTGGCCTTGAGGTCGAGCAATTCAGCCTGCAGCCCAAGCATTTCGAGCAGCCGGTCGATATTGGTCTTCTTGGTGGCGGACACTTCCACATCCACCACTTCGCCGCCGAGCGATTCGACTTGGATCTCGTGCTGCAGCAGTTCGGAGCGCACGCGTTCGGGCTTGGCGTCCGGCTTGTCGATCTTGTTGATGGCGACGATGATCGGCACCTTGGCCGCCTTGGCGTGATGGATCGCTTCCACCGTCTGCGGCATCACGCCGTCGTCGGCGGCGACCACCAGCACGACAATGTCGGTGACTTTGGCGCCGCGCGCGCGCATGGCGGTGAAGGCGGCGTGGCCGGGCGTGTCGATGAAGGTGATCTTGGCGCCCGACGGCGCGGTCACCTGATAGGCGCCGATATGCTGGGTGATGCCGCCGGCTTCGCCGGCCACAACGTCGGTCGAGCGGATGGCGTCGAGCAGCGAGGTCTTGCCGTGGTCGACATGGCCCATGACGGTGACAACCGGTGCCCTCGGTACCATAAGTGCGGCATCGTCCGCGACGTCGAACAGGCCTTCCTCGACGTCGGCTTCCGCCACGCGGCGAACCGAATGGCCCATTTCCTCGGCGATCAATTGCGCGGTGTCGGCGTCGATCGTGTCGTTGATCTGCAACATCTGTCCCTGTTGCATCAGCAGGCGAATCACGTCGACCGCGCGCTCGGACATGCGGTTGGCGAGATCGGAAATCGTGATCGCTTCGGGGATGGTGACTTCACGCACCAGCTTTTCCTTCGGCTCGTTGGAGGCGTGGCCCTTGAGCCGCTGAGTGCGGCGGCGGAACGATGCGACCGAGCGTTCGCGCACCTCGTCGGCACTCAATGCGTTGATGACGGTCAGTCGTCCGCGTTGCTTCACGGCGCCAGGGCGCGGCGCCGGCTTGGCGGCGGCCGCCGGACGTCCGATGCCGCCGCGCCGGGTCGTGCGGGGCGCTTCTTCTTCGTCGGCCTCAAGCGTGAGGCGAGCCGCCGGCCCGCCCGTACGCTTGGCTTCTTCCTCGCCGAATCGCTTCTTGGCGACCTCGTCGGCCTTGCGTTTGGTTTCTTCGTCGTGCTTACGGCGCTCGTCTTCCTCGCGCTTGCGCGCGTCGGCGGCTTCACGCTCGGTCTTATCGACGACATCGCGCGAGGCTCTGCGGCGCGCTTCTTCCTCGGCGATCTTGCGTTCTTCGGCTTCGCGAACGCGCGAATCGGCAAGCGCATGCGCGCGCGCGACGCGTTCTTCCTCGGTCAGCGTGCGCAGTACGACGCCGGATGCCTTCGGCGCTTCAGCGGATACAGGCGCTGCCTGCGGCGCGGCGGCTTTCGGCGCGGCGGGCTGCTTGCGCGGCGCCTCCACCGATACCGGTTCGGGCCTGATCTCGGCCGTTCCGCCGATACTACGGCGTTTGACCTTCTCGACCACGACCTGCTTGCTGCGGCCATGACTGAAGCTCTGGCGCACCACGCCCGTTTCGGTACGAGGCTTAAGCGTCAGCTTACTGCCGGCAACGCTCAGCTTCTTTTCGCCAGGGTTCTTCGTTTCGTTCATTCCGAACTTTGTCCTTGTGCGCCGGCCGTTGGCGCATTGGTGTTAACCGCAGCGGGCGTATTTCCGGTCCGAAAGCGCGTCAAACGCGCAACGCGGGCGAGAAAAGTCTCGCTCCCGGGTCCGGCAAGCAGGGCTGCATGTACCACATTTGGGCGGTTCAATGCCAAATCCAATTGGCCGCCGGTAAATGTGTCGATGACCGCTATTTCACGCGGTATTGTGGGTGTTCTGCGGTGCAAGGCGGCATCCAGCTTGCGCTTTCCGTCGGTGGCGGCCTCCGTTGCGTGAATCAGCGCCAGAATATCGTCGCGGCCGGTCGCCGCCTCGACCTTGGCGAAACCAGCGACCACCTGGCCTGCTTTGCCGGCCATCGCCAGGGCATCGAGCGCGGCGCGTTCAAGCAGCCGTTCGATATCCGCCGCGAGATCCTGGGCTACCTGCACCTCCCGCTTGAAGCCGCGGGCGAACACATTGCGCTTCACCGCTTGCTCGATCGCGGCCCGCGTCGATGTGACCCAGATACCGCGGCCCGGCAGTTTACGCTTGATGTCGGGGACGGCTTCGCCGGCCGGTCCCACTACGAAGCGGATCATCTCCGACACGGGCTTGATATCGTGCGTCAGCGCGCAGGTGCGCTGCGTCCCCGGAGCGACGCTGATCGCCCCGCGGTCGAGTTCGCCGTCATGCTCGCTGTTTTGCGCCGTTGCCAGCATTGCCGGTTTTTCGTTCCCTCTAGGCTTGCTGCTGCGGTTCTTCGGCCGGCACAGCTTCCGCTGCCGGCGGCGGAGCAAGCTCGGCTTCGGTCACCCAGCCGGCCTTGACGCGGGCCTGCATGATCATGGCCTCCGCGTCCTCGCGCGAGACATCGAGGCCATCGAGATAGCCGGGCTCATGCTTCGACTCGCCGTCCTTGCGCTCGGTCCAGCCGATCAGATCGTCGGTGGCGCAGCCGGCTAGATCTTCCACCGTCTTCACGCCGTTCTCGCCTAAGGCGACCAGCATCTTGGTGGTGACGCCGGGCACATCCTTGACCGCGTCCTCGACGCCCAATTCGATGCGCTTGGCATCGAGCTCGGCGTCTAGCTTGTCGAGATATTCCTTGGCGCGCTCCTGCAACTCGCGCGCGGTTTCTTCATCGAAGCCCTCGATGCCGGCGATTTCCTTTTCGTCGACCAGCGCCAGCTCTTCGATCGAGCCGAAGCCTTCCGAGGCGAGCAGTTGTCCCACAACTTCATCAAGGTTCAACGCCTCGACGAAAATCTTGGTGCGGCTCTCGAACTCGGCCTGGCGGCGTTCGGACTCTTCCTGCTCGGTGAGGATGTCGATATCCCAGCCGGTGAGCTGCGAGGCGAGCCGCACATTCTGTCCGCGCCGGCCGATGGCGAGCGAAAGCTGCTGATCCGGCACCACCACCTCGATGCGCTCGTTGTCCTCGTCGAGCACCACCTTGGCCACTTCCGCCGGCGCCAGCGCGTTCACCACAAAGGTGGCGATGTCCGGCGACCACGGAATGATATCGATCTTTTCGCCCTGCAATTCGTTCACCACCGCCTGCACGCGCGAGCCGCGCATGCCGACGCAGGCGCCGACCGGATCGACCGAGGAATCGCGCGAAATCACCGCGATTTTCGCGCGCGAGCCGGGATCGCGGGCGACCGCCTTGACTTCAACAATACCGTCGTAGATCTCCGGAACTTCCTGCGCGAAAAGCTTGGAGGTGAATTGCGGATGCGTGCGCGAGAGAAATATCTGTGGGCCGCGGGGCTCGCGCCGCACGTCATAGATATAGGCGCGGATGCGGTCGCCGTTGCGGAACACCTCACGCGGCAGCAGTTCGTCACGCCGCACGATCGCCTCGCCGCGGCCGAGATCGACCACCACGTTGCCGTATTCGACGCGCTTGACGACGCCGTTGACGATCTCGCCGATACGGTCCTTGTATTCGGCGTATTGCCGGTCCCGCTCGGCTTCTCTCACTTTTTGCACGATCACCTGCTTGGCCGATTGCGCGGCGATGCGGCCATATTCCAGCGGCGGCAAAGGATCGGCGATGGTGTCGCCCACTTGGGCTGCCGGATGACGCTTGCGCGCGTCTTCGAGCGTGATCTGATTCGATGAGTTCTCGACGGCTTCCACCACCAGCATGTGGCGGGTGAGGCGCAGATCGCCGGTTTTCGGTTCGATCTCGGCATGCACGTCGGTTTCCGCGCCGTAGCGCGAACGCGCCGCTTTGGCGATGGCGTCTTCCATCGCGGCGATGACAATGCCGCGGTCGATCGACTTTTCACGCGCGACTGCGTCGGCGATCTGCAATAGTTCGAGCCTGTTGGCGCTGACTGCCATAGCTCAGTCTCCTTTTTGAATGACTCGCCCGGCGAGCCGTCGATGTCGTTCTTCCCGTTTTGCCGCTCGCGTTGCGCGTTTGGCGGCCTTCTCGCCTCGCAAGGCTTGCGTCACCAGATCGTCGGTGAGCACGAGCTTTGCTTCGCTCATTTCGTCGATCGGAAGCAGGACGTCTGCTTCTTCGTCCGCGCCCGCGTCGTCACGATGCAGGCGCGCGTTGTCTCCCTCGGTTCCGGCCAGCTCACCGCGGAAACGCTTGCGGCCACCGACCGGAATCTCCATCTCGATCTTGACCAGATAGCCGGCAAAACGGTCGAAATCGGACTTCCGCACCAGCGGGCGGTCGATGCCGGGCGAAGAAACCTCCAACCTATAGGCGCTTTCGATTAGGTCGGCCGTGTCGAGCACCGGCGAAAACGTCCGCGAAATGGATTCGCAGTCTTCCACCGTCATGCTGCCGTCCGGCCGTTCCGCCATGATCTGCACGGTGCTGCCTTCGGCGGCCGACACCTTTACCCGCACCAGCCGGTAACCGAGGCTCTCGATTACCGGCTCGGCGATCGCCGCGACACGGGCAGGCAGCCCGAGCTCGACGATCAGCCTAGGTTCGGTCTCCTGCTGCGCCGCGCCAACGGCCGCGCTTATGTGTAACGCTTGGCTTTCAGCCATTTTGGTAACAAAAAAGAGCGGGCCCCAGGGGACCCACTCTCAAAACCCGTTCGGTTATGAGGGTGTCTTGCTTGACTGCTGAAATATAGCGATTTCCAGGCCTCATGCAAGGGTGGCAGGCGGTTTCGGAGGCTAACCCTTCCTTCAGAAATCGCCGTTAAATTTGGGTAAAGCCGCCAATTTGGCGAATTCACAGGCCGTTTGCAGGTTTTGTAATGGGTGCACCCGCGTCGCTGCTTCCCGAATTAGAAGATGTCGTCCAGCATGGCTCGGCGGAACGGCGCGCCGAGACGTTGCGGCGTATCACCGGCCTGTTCCTGGAAGGCGCCAGCAGCTTCAACGAAGAGCATGTCGCGCTGTTTGACGACGTTATCGGCTGTCTGATCGAAGAGATCGAGGCCAAGGCGCTGGCGGAACTCGCGCGCCGGATCGCGCCGGTGCCCAATGCGCCGGGTGGCGTGGTGCGCACCCTGGCCAAGAGCGACGATATCGAGGTCGCCGGTCCGGTGCTCAAAGCGGCCCGCCTCGCAGATCCCGATCTCATGCATATTGCCGAGACCAAGAGCCAGGCGCATCTGCTGGCGCTGGCGAGCCGTGTGGGCATCAACGAGGCGCTGTCCGAAATTCTCGTCGATCGTGGCGATAGCGAAGTCGCGCGCAGCATCGCCACCAATCGTCATGCGCGGCTGTCGGATGGTGCGTTTACCACACTGGTGAAACGCGCCGAGCAGGATGGCGTGCTGGCCGAAAAAGTCGGCATGCGAACCGATATTCCTCCGCGTCTGTTCCGCCAATTGCTGATGCAGGCAAGCGACGTGGTGCAGAAACGGCTGCTGGCGCAGGCAAAGCCCGAGACCCAGGCCGAAATCCGCCGCGTGCTGGCGAAAGTCACCGACGAGGTCGCCGCCAAGGCCGCGCCGCGCAATTATACCGCCGCGCTGGCCGCCGTGCGCGCGCTGCACAAGGAACGCAAGCTCGGCGAGGCCGATATTGCCGCATTCGCCAAGGCCGGGAAATACGAGGAGACAATCGCCGCGCTGGCAACGCTGTGCGTGGTGCCAGTCGAGGTGGTGGACCGGCTGATGAGCGGCGAGCGTGCCGATCCGGTACTGATCCTGGCGCGCGCGGCCGGCTTCGGCTGGCCGACCGTGCGGGAAGTCATCAGCGCGCGGCCTGGCGTCAAAACCTCTGCCCAAATACTCGATGCCGCGTTTGAGAATTTCGAGCGGCTGACCGCGGCTACCGCCCAGCGCGTGGTACGCTTCTGGCAGGTGCGCCAGGGAACGGGCGAGTAGGCCTCTCACCGTCACCCTGAAGGGGCCGTGCGCAGCACGGCCCTCGAAGGGCGATGGCCCGTGATTCAACGGCGGTCATCCTTCGAGGCTCGCGCTTCGCGCTCGCACCTCAGGATGACGGATTACACTTTCCGAAAAATAAAATAAGCCGGCACGCGACCTTCGCGCAGGGCCTTGGCTTCGTAGCGCGTGCTGGTGAAGCCCGCCCAAGGATTGCGCCAGTCGGACGCCTGCTCCGCCGTCCAGACGAAATCCGTCGAACGCATTACCCGCGCCAAAGTCCAGGCCGCGTAGTCGGCGATATCGGTGGCGAAACGCAATTCGCCGCCGGTTTTCAGAATTCGCGCCAGCCGCTTGAGGCTGTCAACTTGCACGAAACGCCGCTTCCAGTGCCGCCGTTTCGGCCATGGATCGGGATACAGCAGATCGATGCGCGAGGAGGCGCTCGCCGGCAGCCAGTCAAGCAGTTCGCTGGCGTCGCCGAAATGCAGGCGGATATTTTCAAGCTTGTTGCCGTCGATCGCGGCCAGTGCCTTGGCGATGGCGTTCTGGAAACCATCGCTGCCGATGAAGCCGCTGCGCGGACTGGCTATCGCCTGCGCAATCAGATGCTCGGCGCCGCCGAACCCGATTTCGAGCCGAATGTCGTCCAGAGGGATATCGAACAGTTCGCGCAACGCGGCAGGCGAGGGTCTCGTCAGATCAAGCGCGACGCGCGGCAGCAGTGTGTCGAACAGCGCCGTCTGCCGTGGCCGCAAAGGATGGCCCTTGCGCCGACCGAAGAAGGCGCGCTGCGGCGTTGGCATTTCAGGGTCCATGCACCGTCATGCCCGGGCTTGGGCCGGGCATCCACGTCTTTCTTCCTACTGCAGTCAAGCAAGGCGTGGATGGCCGGGACACGCCCGGCCATAACAAGGAGGCTATTTCACCGCACGCCTGATGGCGTCGGCGAGATCGGTCTTTTCCCAAGAAAATCCGCCGTCTTTATCCGGCGCGCGGCCGAAATGGCCATAGGCCGCGGTGCGTCGGTAGATCGGCTTGTTCAGCTTGAGTGTGCGGCGAATATTGGTCGGCGTTAGACGGAACAACTCGGGCAAAACCTTCTCGAGCTTTTTTTCATCGACCTTGCCGGTGCCGTGGGTGTCGACCAAAACCGACATCGGATCGGCGACCCCGATCGCGTAGGCGACCTGGATGGTGCAGCGTTCGGCGACGCCGGCGGCTACCACGTTCTTGGCGAGATAACGCGTCGCGTAAGCCGCCGAGCGGTCGACCTTGGTTGGGTCCTTGCCGGAGAAAGCGCCGCCGCCATGCGGTGCGTAGCCGCCGTAGGTATCGACGATGATCTTGCGGCCGGTCAGGCCGCAATCGCCGTCGGGGCCACCGATGACGAAGTTGCCGGTCGGGTTGACCAGAAAATCGGACGGCTTCTTCGGCATCCAACCTTTCGGCAGCGCCGATTCGACCGCCTCGGCGATCATGTCCTTGACCATGCCGGGCGTGTATTTCTTGCCGTTGCGGTTTTGCGCATTGTGCTGGGTCGAGACCACCACCTTGGTGCAGCCGACCGGATTGCCGTCGACGTAGCGCACCGTGACCTGGCTCTTGGCGTCAGGCTGCAGATCGAACAGCTGCTTGGAGTGGCGCTTGTTGGCCAGAACGCGCAGGATCTTGTGCGCGAAATAGATCGGCGCCGGCATGAACGAGTTCTTCTCGTAGACTTCGCTCTCGGTGCAGGCGAAGCCGAACATCATGCCCTGGTCACCGGCGCCTTCTTCCTCGCCGCCTTTTTTCTGCTTGGCATTCACGCCCATGGCGATGTCGGGTGACTGGCCGTGCAACAGCACTTCGATGTCGGCGCCGTAATAGGAAAAGCCGTCCTGGTCGTAGCCAATGTCCTTGACGACGTCGCGGGCGATCTGCGCAATCAATTCGCGGTTCACGACCGTCTTGTCGCCGTGCTTGTGGAAGAAGGGTGCCTGGCCGCGGCCTTCCCCGGCAATGATGATTTTGTTGGTGGTCGCCAGCGTCTCGCAGCCGAGCCGCGTGTTCACCTGGCTGTCGTCGGCGATGCCGAGCTTGATGTCGTTTTCGAGAAATGCGTCGAGCACCGCGTCGGAAATCTGATCGCAGACCTTGTCCGGATGACCTTCGGAAACCGACTCGCTGGTAAACAGAAAATTGGTATGAGCCACCGCTGAAACTCCTCCCGTGGCGCGGCTTTTAAAGCCGCGCCGTTTTACGTCCGGGTGGTTCTTGCAGTGGCGGCGAGCGAGGTCAAGATGCGGGCAGGTGTGGGCAGCCGCCTCACCGCGCGGCTAATCAGTTCAGTCTAATTCGGAGTTCCGGCCCAACATTTTGCTTGCGCATGGTCTTTTCCGAAAATCGGTTCCCACCCAGGTCCAGGGCAGGCGTTTTCGGGAAATCAGTCTTCGCCCGCGATCTGCTCGACCAGATCGACAATGCGCCGACGCAATTTACTGTTCTTGATGCGCATAAACGACTTGGTCAGCGAGAGGCCATCGGAGGTGGCGAGGAAGTCCGAGACATAGGCCGGCGACGGTGCCTCGCCCATGCCGGAATGGCCCGGCATATTCGGCGCGCCTTCGAAGAAAAACGAAACCGGCACCTGCAGAATATTGGATATCTGCTGAAGCCTGCTGGCGCCGATGCGGTTGGTGCCCTTTTCGTATTTCTGTACTTGCTGAAACGTCAGGCCGAGGGCATCGCCGAGCTTTTCCTGACTCATGCTCAGCATCATCCGGCGCATGCGCACGCGCGACCCGACGTGTTTATCGATCGGATTCGGTGCCTTCTTAGCCATAACCATCTCCTATGCCTCCATTGAGGAGCGTAATGTCACAGGTAACGGCACATATGCAATCCGTCATTTCCCTTCGAATCGAATATAGCGTCAAAGAAGAATGAAAATTACTTATAACTTTCAATAGTTTCCGCGAGGTGATTAGCTAGGTTCGACGACAGCAAGAAACAAATTTATTTGCGCGCATAACAACTTCCGCCCGGTGTTGCGCAACGCTGCAATCTACGGATGAAACCGGCGACGTCCGACTGCAATCAAACTTACTACCATAAATAGAATCAAGGTGTAGTCGCCAAATGCCGAAAAAGTGGTCGGTGCGATCGCGTTTGGCAGAGGTGAGTCGAGCACGCCTTCAACGCCGAGCGGCAATGAATTGACGATCCGGCCGACCGGATCGACGACAGCGGAGATTCCGGTATTGGCCGCACGCACCAGCGGCAAGCCTTCGGCGATGGCAAGAACACGCGCTTGCTGGAAATGCTGGTAAGGCCCGGTGCTGATTCCGAACCAGCCGTCATTGGTAACGTTGACCAGCCAGCCTGGCCGTTCGCCGGGCGGCACAGCTGCGCCGGGAAAAATCGCCTCATAGCAAATCAGCGGCAACATTTTCGGCGCACCGGCTACGTCCATCGCGCGCCGGCGGTCGCCGGCCAAGAATCCGCCGACCAATTTAGTGAGCTGACGCAACCCGATCCGTTCGAGCACGCGCTGGAATGGCAGATATTCGCCGAACGGCACCAGATGTACCTTGTCGTAGATGCCACGGATCGAGCCGTCGGGATCGATCACATAAACGGAATTGTAAGCATGTGAACTGTTTGTGCCGGGGGCGGCGGGCGCCGCACGCACCGCGCCAGTGATCAGCTCGGTGCCCGGTTTGAGCAAGCCGACGATTTGCGCCAGAGCGTCCGGCTCGCGCGTGAGAAAGAACGGGAACGCCGATTCCGGCCAGATCAAATGAGTGATATCGCGCACGCCGTTCGACCGCGGGCCGGTGGCCCGGTCGGAGAGACGTAAATAGCGCTCCATTACCTCCGTCTTGGTGGCGTAATTGAATTTCTCATCCTGTTGCAGATTTGGTTGCATGATGCGCAGCTTCACGCCGCTGACATAAGTAGTCGGATGCGTCCATAGTCTTACTGCGCCATAGCTGGCGAGCGCCGCCAGGATCATGAGGCCAATCAACGGCGCACGCCGTGGATGCGGCGTGTCGACCGAGTCATCGGCAAACACAGCCGGGCTCGCAAAGATCGCAAGGCTGAGAAAAGTGAGGCCCCAGATTCCGACCAGCGAGACGCTTTGCGCCAGCGCCAACGGCTGGGTGATCGCATAGCCGAATGTGTTCCAGGGAAAACCGCTGAACAGATGGCCGCGCAGCCATTCCGCGGCCGTGAGCGTCGTGGCCAGCGCCAACACGCGCTCAGGCCCGCGCACCCAGATCAGCCGCGCCACCGCCAGCCCTGCGGCGGTGTAGATAGCAAGAAACGCCGGCAATCCGGCGACCGCCACCGGCAGCAGCCAGCCGAAAGTCTTGGCATCGACCAGAAAGGCGTAGCCGACCCAATAAAGCCCGGTGACGAAATAGCCAAAGCCGAAACACCAGCCGGCGACGGCGGCTGCCGCCGCGCCGCTCCAGCGCGCCGAGGCGGAACCGTCCACCAGCCAGACCAGAACCGGGAACGTGATGAACAGAATCGGCCACGCATTGAACGGCGCCAGCGCCAGCGCAGACAGTGCGCCTGCGGCGAACGCGATTGCGGCGCGCCGCCAGCCGGAAGCGAGCACGATCGTATGGGCAAGTTGGGTGGCGAGACGGGGGATCGTCACGGGCGGCGCGCGGTTGCCGGAGAACCGGTCATGGGGCGGCCGGCATCCTTTTGCGCCGGTGGGTCATCGCCCGGCAATGACGGCGGCGTGGTGCCGGCGAGCACGGCGTCCGGTTCACCACGCTTGCGCTGCTCGCGCACACGTTCGCGCCGTTCCTTCAGCCGGGAAATGCGCACGCGCTTGATGCGGCGCGGATCGGCGTCGAGCACCTCGAATTCGAACAGGTCCGGTCCGGGGATTAGCTCGCCGCGCAGCGGCAGCCGGCCGGCACGCGTCACCAGATAGCCGCCGAGTGTATCGACCTCCTCGGCCGCGTCGCCGACGTTGAAATCGTGGCCGACAATCGCCACCACATCCTCGAGCTTGGCGCGCGCGTCGGCGACAAAGGAGCCATCCGGCTGGCGGACCACGTCGGCAGTCTCGTCCTCATCATGTTCGTCGGCGATCTCGCCAACAATCTGCTCGACGATGTCCTCGATCGAGACAATGCCGTCGGTGCCGCCATATTCATCGACCACCAGCGCTAGGTGAATCTGTTTTGCCTGCATGCGTGCGAGGAGGTCGATCACCCGCGCCGACGGCGGCACGAACAAGATTTCACGCACGATCTTGGCCACCGACAACGGCATGGCGAGATCGATCGCCTTGAGATCGAGTCCCGCCGGCAGCGGTTTCTTGCGCTTGGCGTTTTTCCCCGGATCGACCGCCGCATGCGCGGTCATGAACGCGATCAGGTCGCGGATGTGGACCATGCCGATTGGATCGTCGAGCGTGTCGTTATAGACGACCAGGCGTGAATGGGCGGCGCCCTCGAATACGCGCACGAGTTCGCCAATCTGAATATCCTGCTGCACGGCTATAATGTCGGCGCGCGGCACCATGACGTCGCCGACCCGGCGCTCGCGCAGCCCCAGGATATTCTTGAGCATCCGGCTTTCTTCCGGCGAGAAGCCCGATTCGCCGGGCGTCATGGCGTCGAGCACGTCCTTGAGATCGGCGCGGATCGAGCCCGGTTTCCAGCCGAACAAAGTGCGGAATGCACGCACCAGCCAGTTTTCGCCGCTTTCGCGCGCCGGCGGGACCGGCACCGGCAGATTGCGCGCTTCGTACGGCGCGCCGCCGGTGGAGATGGAATTCAAGGTGTCGCTGTCAGGCATGGAGGTCAGGCGCCGCCAAGATCGCGGACAAGCCCGCGGGCGAGATAGGGATCGGGCATTCTCAGGCGAGTCATGATTTTGCTTTCGAGTCGTTCCATCGCCTCGGCGCCGCTGTCCGTTTGGTGATCGTAGCCGATGAGGTGGAGAAAACCATGCACTGTCAGATGGGTCAGATGATGCAGGAAGGCCCGGTCTTCATTGTCGCATTCGCGGGTCAGTGTCTCAAAGGCAATGGCGATATCGCCGAGCATCGTCGTGGGCCCGCTAGCCTTGGACTGCGGCGCTGGAAACGACAAAACATTGGTTGGCTTGTCGATGCCGCGCCAGTCGCGATTGAGCGTACGAATCGACTTGTCGTCGGTCAGCAGGATACTCACTTCGCCGTCCGGTGTTGAGAGCGCGGCGGCGGCAGCGGCAATTGCGTCGCGCACGGTCCGCGTGGCCAGGGGTTGGCCGTCCCATAGCCGTGACTGCACCTGGATGTCGATCAAGCGCGCCAAACTGCGCCGCTTCGGCGCAATCTTGACTAAGCCGCGCGGCCTCGGTGCCGGCGTCATTTTCGCTCCTGGCGCGTAGGCCCGCGGCGGTCATAGGCTTCCACGATGCGCGCCACCAATTCATGGCGGATCACGTCCTCATGGGTGAAGGCGACATGGCCGACGCCCTCGATGCCTTCGAGCAGGCGCACCGCTTCCTGCAAGCCCGAGGTCTGGCCATTTGGCAAGTCGACCTGGCTCGGATCGCCGGTGACGATCATGCGGCTGTTTTCACCCAGCCGGGTCAAGAACATTTTCATCTGCATCGAGGTGGTATTCTGCGCCTCGTCAAGGATCACGCAAGCGTTCGACAGCGTGCGGCCGCGCATAAAGGCGAGCGGCGCAATCTCGATCTCGCCACCCTGCAGCGCGCGCTCGACGATGCGGGCGTCCATCAAGTCGTAGAGCGCGTCGTAAATCGGACGCAAATAAGGATCGACCTTCTCGCGCATGTCGCCGGGCAGGAAGCCGAGCCGTTCGCCGGCTTCCACTGCCGGCCGCGACAGGACGATGCGGTCGACTTCCTTGCGCTCAAACATCTGGATGGCTTGCGCAACCGCCAGCCAGGTCTTGCCGGTGCCGGCCGGTCCGGTGCCGAATACCAGCGAGTAACGTTTGAGCGCGCGGATATAGCCGTCTTGCGCGGCGGTGCGTGCCCGCACCGGGCGCTTGCGCAAATTGATTTCTTCGAAGGCCGCTCGCGCGCTCGCCGGATCGTAGTCGAACAACGAGCCTTGCGCGATCGCCTGCCGGATGGCGCCTTCGACATCGCCGGAGGAAAGCTCGTGGCCGCGCTTGAGATTTTCGTACAGCCCTTCCAGCACGCGGCGGGCCTGCTCGCAGGCGCCACGCGAGCCGTCGATGGTAACGTGATTGCCGCGCGAATCCGCCACCACGCCAAGGCGGCGTTCGATCAGCGCCAGATTTTGCCCGTATTGGCCGAACAGGACGGAGGCCAGCTTGTTGTCCTCGAAGGCGAGCACGATCTGCGTGGTCGCCGTCTCTTCCGAAGCGGCAGCGGGCGGGATCACGGGATCCGATGTGCGCAAGGCGGCTCTCAAGCTCCTGCTGTGGCGAACGCCAGCGCGTAACGCTCTTCGGCAAGCGCGCCGAACAGCGTGTTGGTTCCGGTCCCGGTGATGGCCACCTGCGCCACCTCTCCGATCAGTTCAGGCCGCGCCATGACCTGGACTGTCTGTAAATATGGTGTTTTGCCGACCAGTTGCCCAGGGAGCCTGCCCGGCTTTTCCAGCAGCACCTCCATGGTGCGGCCAACAAAGGACGCGTTAAAATCACGCTGTTGGCGGGCGATAATGGCCTGGAGCCGGTGCAGACGCTCCAGGCTGATGTCCGGGGAAACCGGCGATTCCATCTCGGCGGCCGGAGTACCGGGGCGCGGCGAATAGCTGAAGGTGTAGGCGCCGGCAAAGCCGACCTTGTCGAGCAGCGAGAGCGTGTCGGTAAAATCGTCTTCGGTCTCGCCGGGAAAGCCGACGATGAAATCCGAGGTGAAGGCAAGATCGGCGCGGCTGGCGCGTAGCGCTGCGATCACGTCGAGATAATCTTGCCGCGTATGTCTGCGGTTCATCGCCGCCAGAATGCGGTCGGAGCCGGATTGAACCGGCAAGTGCACATAGGGCATAAGCGCCGGCAGATCGCCATGGGCGGCGATGAGATCGTCGTTCATGTCGCCCGGATGGCTGGTCGTGTAGCGCAGGCGCACGATGCCGGGCACTTTGGCAAGGCGGCGCAGCAAATTTCCGAGCGTCCACGGCCGTCCGTCCGGCCCTTGCCCATGATAGGCGTTGACGTTTTGCCCGATCAGCGTCACTTCGCGCACGCCGGCCGCGGCCAGCCGCTCGACTTCAGTGGCGATCTTTTCCACCGCACGCGAGACTTCCGCGCCACGTGTGTAGGGCACAACGCAAAAAGTGCAGAACTTGTCGCAGCCTTCTTGCACCGTGACGAAGGCGGAGATGCCGCGCTTGGCAATCGCCGCGCGCGCCGGCGGCGCCAAAGCGTCGAACTTGTCCTCGATCGGGAATTCGGTATCGACGATTCTTTCTCCGGGTTGCATGCGCGCGATCAGGCCGGGCAAGCGGTGATAATTCTGCGAGCCGACAACCAGATCGACCGCGCCGGCGCGACGCAGAATTTCCTTGCCCTCGGCCTGCGCGACGCAACCAGCCACCGCGATCAGCATCGGGCGCCCTTGCGCCGCCGCGGCTTCCTTGAATTCGCGGATACGGCCGATTTCCGAATAGACCTTGTCGACCGCTTTTTCGCGGATGTTGCAGGTGTTGAGGATAACCAGATCGGCGTCGGCAACCTGCTCGGTCTCGGTGTACCCGGCCGGCGCCAGGCTGTCCGCCATACGATTGGAATCGTAGACGTTCATCTGGCAGCCGAAGGACTTGACGTGGACTTTGCGGGGTCTGCTCATGCCTTTTTCTGTCATGCCCGGCCTTGGGCTGGGTCGTGAAGTCTTATTTATATGAACAATTACAATGGCCTGACACTCTTTGCCGGGCATCACCTATAGCCGTCTTATCGCCTTTTCCGGCAAAAAGGAACGCCGGTCATTCGGCGGCCTGGGCCGGGCGTGGGCGGCCACTCAACGTCGCCACGGTAATTGCTCGTACCGCGCCTTCCAGCGATTTGGTCATCGCCTTGCGATCGGTGGCGCCATCGGCCGCGACCGGATCGCCATAGCTGACCACCACGTCGATCGCGCCGCGCGCGATGAAGGCCTTGAAGTGCGGCATGAAGTCGAGATCGCCATACCAAGCCACCAACGGGCGATGCTGGCGGCCCATCGGAATGCCGTGCAGGGCGATGTAGCAGATCGACATCGGCTGAATCAGGATGCCGTTGTCGGCGCGGCTGGCCGCTTCCTTCACGGCGCCAAGCAGCGCCGAGCGGAACGGCAGCACGCGGTTGCCGTCGCTCGATGTGCCTTCCGCGAACAGCACCACCGAAACGCCGGAGGCCAAGCGCTTGACGATTTCGGCGATGGCATCGCCGGTCTGATGCCGGCGTGCGCGATCGACGAACACCGTGCGCTGGAGACGGGCGGTGGCGCCAACCAGTGGCCAGTCGGCCACCTCGCTCTTGGAAACGAAAGCCACCGGCGCCAGCGAACCGATCACCAGTATGTCGGCCCATGACACGTGATTGGATACAAACAGCACGGCGCGGTCGCGCACCGGTTCGCCGACCACGCGCACGCGGATGCGCAACAGCGCGCACAACGTGCGGTAATAGCCGACGGCGATGACGCCCCAGCCCGGCAGTTTCAACTTGCCGAGCACCCATTGCGCCACGATCAATAGCGGCGTCATGGTGAAGAAATACGCCGCGATAAATAGCGCGCGCAGCATCAGCTTTTGGTTTTGTCGTCGTTGAGCGGCACGGCGTAAAGCTCGAGCCGGTGATCGACCAGTTTGTAGCCGAGTTTGCGTGCGACCTCCGCCTGCAGACGCTCGATCTCTTCCGATCGAAATTCGATCACGTCGCCGCTGCGCAGATTGATCAGATGGTCGTGATGGGCTTCGGTGGCGGTTTCGTAGCGCGCGCGGCCCTCGCGAAAATCGTGCCGCTCGATGATGCTGGCATCCTCGAACAGGCGCACCGTGCGGTACACGGTAGAAATGGAAATCCGGTCGTCAACCTTGACGCAACGCCGGTACAGTTCCTCGACATCGGGATGATCGTCGGACGCAGCCAGTACGCGCGCGATCGTGCGGCGCTGCTCGGTCATGCGCATCCCCTTGGCGGCGCAAAGGGCCTCGATATTCCTCCGGTCAGTGATGCTTTGGTCCGGCATGGTCACGATGGCGTTTCTCGTCGTCTATCTGGCCCGGTTCTCATAGCATATTGAGCGCAGCCAGGATGGTCTATCGGGAGTTTTTGTCTGGTGCATCACTTTACCAGAAAACCGGTGTCCGTCCCCGATCAATTTGAGAACGTGCTTTTCGGGATCAATCGCGTCAAACCAGATCGCGGCGCAGCACCAGGGCGGCGACCGCCTGGCCCCCGGCCCCCGGATAGTAATTGGGGCGGCGGGATATCTCCTGAAAGCCGGCGCGGTCGTAGAGCCGGATCGCCGCGGCATTGTGTTCATCGACTTCCAGGAACACGGAGCGCGTGCCCAAGGCCGCCAAGCGCCGCAGATGCAAGCTCAGCAGGCTGCCGGCCAGCCCGCGTCCGCGTCTTGCGCCGGCGACCGCGACCGAGAGGATTTCCGCCTCATCCGCGGCGTGTCGCGATATGATGAAGGCCGCCATGGTCAACCCGGTCATGGCGCGATGCGCGATCACATGGCGGTCGGTCAGCAGGCCCTCGACCTCCTGCTCGCTCCAGCCGCGCCGGAACGAGACGGCATGCAGTGCGGCAATCGCCGCCGCATCGCGGGAACTCGCCTCCGAAAGCGCCGGCTGATCACGCGCGAACAGCCTGGCGAGCCACTTCATCTTGAGCATGATCTTTTCCGAAAACCGGTGTCCACTTTTCGGGATCATGCGCTATCGGCGGGCCAGTTGCGCGGCGTTTTGCGGCTGAGCGTCGGGCGCGCGCAGATAGAGCGGTTTCGGCGGCGAACCGGTTTCCACCGCGGCGGCGCCGAGCCGCGCCACCCAGTCGATATCGGGCGCCTGACGCTGTTCGACCAGGCTTGGCGGCCGTTCGCCCGCCGGCCAGGCGCCGGCGAGCATGTTCGCCGCCGTACCGACCAGACGAGGGGCGCCGCTCGCCGCCGCGCGCAGCGCTTCGGCGACTGGCACCAGCCGTGGCGTGACAATCGTGCGGCCACCGGGTCCGAACACTTGCAGATAGACGTGACCGTGGCGCGCATCGATCGCCGCTACCACCGGCAATGTGTCGTCGGCGGCGATGAATGGCGTGGCGAACGCTGCGAGCGTCGAGAGGCCGACCGCCGGCTTGCCCGTCGCAAGCGCGATGCCGCGCGCGGCCGCTATGCCGACCCGCAAGCCGGTGAAACTGCCGGGTCCGGTGGTGACCGCGATGCGGTCGATCTCGGAGAAGGTGAGCGTTGCGCGCGCGAGCACCCGTGCGATCAGCGGAATTAGCGCTTCCGCATGGCCGCGCACCATGGGGTGCGATTCATGTGCGGCGATCGTCGCTGCGTCGGTGTCGAGCACCGCAGCGGAGCAGGCCTCAAGCGCAGTATCGATGGCTAGGACACGCATGAGTCGGATTATAGCAGACCCGGGGATGCGTTTGGGCTTTCCCTCCGCCATGTCCAAGATGGCCTAGGCCGAAATTATCCAACTTCGACTTGGCGAGGGAAAGCACGAATACCTCACCGATCCGCGCCGAAAACAATTCTCAAGGCCGCAGTATCGCCTTGCCCATCACCTGGCGCGCGGCGATTGCCTTGAGCGCGGTCGATGCCTCAGCCAGCGGATAAACCGCGTGCACGTGCGAGGACAGCTTGCCCTGCGCGCACCAGTCGAGAATTTGACTCATGTTGGCGCGATGGCCTTGCGGGTCGCGCAGGATCCAGGCGCCCCAGTAAACGCCGAGCACGTCATAGCTGCGCAGCAGCACCAGGTTGAGCGGCAGCTTCGGCATGTCGCCGGCGGCAAAGCCGATTACCAGGTAGCGTCCGCCCCAATCCATGCCGCGCAGCGCGGCTTCGGCCTGCGCCCCGCCAATGGGATCGTAGACCACATCGACGCCCTTGCCGCCGGTCAGCTGACGCAGCGCTTCCTTGAGTTCGGATGCTGCGTAGTTCACGCCGTCGTCGGCGCCGTGCCGGCGCGCGAATGCCAGTTTTTCGTCGGACGATGCGCAGGCGATGACGCGCGCGCCCATCAACTTGCCGATCTCAATCGCTGCGAGGCCGGTGCCGCCGGCGGCGCCCAGCACGGCCAGCGTCTCGCCGGGCCTGAGTTTGCCCCGGTCTTTCAGCGCATACATTGTGGTGCCGTAGGTGACGATGAGGCCGGCGGCGTGGTCGAAATCCAGGCCGGCTGGCATGGCGATGAGCTGATCGACGGCGACCACAACCTTCTCGCGCGCGGCGCCCCAGCCAATATTGCCGATAACCTTGTTGCCGACGGTGACACCGGCGCCGACACTTTCGACCACGCCGGCGAACTCGGCGCCGGGCGAGAACGGGAAGGCCGGCTTGTGCTGGTATTTGCCGGCGATGATCAGGTTGTCGAAGAAGTTCAGCGCGACGGCCTTGACGCGCACCACCGCTTCGCCCCGCCCGGGCACGGGGTCGGCAATATCGGCAAGCTCAAGGTCGTCGGGGGTGCCGTAACGGGTGCAGAGCAGGGCTTTCATATACGATTCTTGTTTTGTCTTGGCGGCCGGTGATTGGGAACGAACGGCGGTGGGCGGCCTATTTAACACGTCGCCCGCTGCCGTCAGGCGGGAAGGCGTTAACTTTGCGCCGATTATCTTGCGGGCAGCGGCGCATTGTCGCCTTCACATTGCCGATATTCTCCCGTAATGGGCTAATATCCAGCGAGTCTTTAGGCGGTTCGTAGACCGTCGTCCATTTGACCGGTAGGGCCCGATGAAAACGACCTTTTGCCTCCGCGCTGCAATTGCCATGCTGACGGTGACTAGCTGTGTAATGTCGACCGCCGCTCTGGCACAGCAGAAGAAACCCGCCAAGCCGGAGGCCAAGTCTGAGGCCAAATCCGGCCCGACCGACCAGGCCACGCTGCTCGGGCAATTCGGCGACTGGGGCGCCTACAAGGCAACCCCCGACGGCAAGACAGTCTGCTTCACGCTCGCCAAGCCGGCCTCGGCTACCACCGAGCCGGCCGGTCGCAACCGCGATCCGTCCTATGCCTTTGTTTCGACGCGACCCTCCGAGAAGGTCAAAAACGAGGTGTCGGTCATCGTCGGCTATCCGCAGAAGCCCAGCCACGATGCCAGCGCCAGCATCGGCTCGGCGAACTACGTGATGTACACCCAGAATGACGGCGCCTGGGTAAAGAACGCCGCCGAAGAGGCGCAGATGGTGGATGCCATGCGCAAGGGAGCCGACCTGGTGGTCAAGAGCGAGTCCAGCCGCGGCACCAAGACCACCGACACCTATTCGCTCAAAGGCATCGCCCAGGCGCTCGACAAGGTGGCCGAGGAGTGCAAGTGACCCGAAGGGTCATCACCGGACAGGCGCCAACGGGTCGGCGCGAAGCGCCGCCCGATAACAGGCTCCGCGCCGAGACCCGGTGATCCCGATTAGATAGACTGTGCCTTCCTAAGCGGGATCGCCGGGACAAGCCCGGCGATGACAATGAGTTGTACTGCCGGATGACCACGCAACTAGAAGCAGCGCCCTTCGTCGAGAAGACGCCGCTCGAGCGCTATGTCGCGCCCGACAAGCCGTCGCTGATCGGCCTGTCGCGCGCCCAGCTTGCCGATGCGCTGGCGCAAATCGACGTGCCGGAAGCGCAGCGCAAGATGCGCGTGCAGCAGCTCTGGCATTGGATCTATTTCCGCGGCTTCACCGATTTCGGCGACATGACCAGCCTGTCGAAGGAATTGCGCGGCGCGCTGAGCGAGCGCTTTACACTGGAGCGGCCGGAGGTGGTCGCCGAGCAGATCTCGATCGACGGCACGCGTAAATGGCTGTTGCGGCTGCCGGGCGAGACGCAAGGCGAGCGTCCGCACGAAGTCGAATGCGTCTACATTCCCGACACCGAACGCGGCACATTGTGCGTCTCCAGCCAGGTCGGCTGCACGCTCACCTGCACGTTCTGCCATACCGGAACGCAACGGCTGGTGCGCAATCTCACCGCCGGCGAGATCGTCGGCCAGGTGATGATGGCGCGGGATCGGCTTGGTGACTGGCAGGGCGGTACGCGGCCGACCGACGGCGTGGTGCCGAGTGGCGGCAGCCGCTGCGTCACCAACATCGTGATGATGGGAATGGGCGAGCCGCTGTATAATCTCGACGCGGTGCGCGACGCGCTGCTGATCGTGGCCGACGGCGATGGCATCGGGATTTCCAAACGCCGCATCACGCTTTCCACCTCCGGCGTGGTGCCGAACATCGAACGCGCGGGCCGCGAGATCGGCTGTATGCTGGCAGTGTCGCTGCACGCCGTGCGCGACGAATTGCGCAACGAACTGGTGCCGCTCAACCGCAAATATCCGATCGCGCAATTGCTCGAAGCGTGCCGGAACTACCCCGGCGCCTCCAATGCCAAACGCATCACTTTCGAATACGTCATGCTCAAGGACGTCAACGATTCCATCGAAGACGCAAAATCGCTGGTGCGCCTGCTGAAGGGCATTCCGGCCAAGATCAATCTCATTCCGTTCAATCCTTGGCCCGGCACGCGATATGAGTGCTCGGACTGGGAACAGATCGAGAAATTCTCACAGGTGGTGTTCGATGCCGGCTATGCTTCGCCGGTGCGCACGCCGCGCGGACGCGACATTCTCGCCGCCTGCGGTCAGCTCAAGAGTGCAACTGAGAAACTGTCCGCGCGCGAACGCTTGGCGCTGCGGGCGATGGCGATGACGGATTGAGTTCTTCCCTCTTCCCGCTGCGGGGAGAGGGTGGCAAGCATGGAGCGTAGCGAAATGCGAGCCGGGTGAGGGGGCTTCACGGTCGCGCGCAACATTGACGCCCCCTCACCCGACTTCCTCGCTGCTCTCGGAAGTCGACCTCTCCCCGCGCGCGGGGAGAGGTGAAAGAAAGTTCATGGCATTTCTCGGCCGCATCATCGTGATTTTCTTTGCCCTGTTCATGGCGACGCTGGCCGGCGGCATCGCCGCCGCGGTGGCGCTGCTCGGCGCCGAGCTGCATATGATCGGCAATGGTCCGCTTGAGCAGGTATTCTTCTGGGGTACCGCGGCGTTGGTCTCCGGTTTCACGATCATGGTCGGCTTTCTGCCCATCTTGATTGCGGTTGTTCTGGCGGAAGCGTTTTCCATCCGCTCGCTCCTGATCCATGCCGTGGCCGGCGCTGCTATCCTGCTACTCGGCTATTACAGCGCGGGTTTTACCGGGACCTATGAAGAATCGATCGACCATCCGCCGCCGCCGATCTCGCGCGAGGCCGAAATCGCGACCGCGGTCGGCGTGGTGTTCGGTCTGGTCTATTGGGCGATCGCCGGACGCACAGCCGGGCGCTGGCGTGAGCACGTATGATTCCGAAAAACCCGCCTCGGCGGGCAAAGGAAGGCCGGATAAGATCATGCTCAAGAAGGAACGCTTGGCGAATTTAACGGCAAGGTGGCGGTCAGCCGGGCGCATCGTACTGCGCGTCACCGGCGCCTGGATGGTATCACGCCCGGAGGGCCCATGGCGGAAACGACAGATCGCGTCAAACGCGTATTGCATCTGAAAATTCGGGCGCTCGGTGAACCGTCGCAGGTGCTGGTGCTGATCAAAAGCGCGAGCTCGTTCTATCGCTCGTTTGGCGGCACGCATTTTCGCTACCTGCAGAACGTCGACGATCCCGCCCGCTTCCTGGTCGAGATCGAATACGAGGCGGATTCAGCACTTGAGATCAACCGGCAGAAGGTGGCGAGCGACCCGATGCTGCGCGGGTTTCTGGAGGGCTGGCGGCTACTGCTCGCCGGCAGCGCCGAGGTCGATGTTTATGCCGACGTGACGGGATAGCGAATTTAGCGAGTATTTCGGCATACTTGCGCGTGCCGACATTCGCCCTATAGTCCGCGCACTTTCAAAGATTTAAGGACGGTCAGGCTTTAGGACCGGTATCGCATGGCAAAAGCATCGCCCAAGAAAGTCGTGCTCGCTTATTCCGGCGGGCTCGACACCTCGATCATCCTGAAGTGGCTGCAAACCACCTATGGCTGCGAGGTCGTCACCTTTACCGCCGATCTCGGCCAGGGCGAGGAGCTGGAGCCGGCGCGCAAGAAGGCGCTGCTGCTCGGCATCAAGCCGGAGAACATTTTTGTCGAGGATCTGCGCGAGGAATTCGTGCGCGATTACGTGTTCCCGATGTTTCGCGCCAACGCAGTTTACGAGGGGCAATATTTGCTCGGCACCTCGATTGCGCGGCCGCTGATCGCCAAGAAGCAGATCGAGATTGCCGAGCGTGTCGGCGCCGACGCGGTGGCCCATGGCGCCACCGGCAAGGGCAACGACCAGGTGCGCTTCGAGCTTACATACTATGCGCTGAAGCCGGACGTGACCGTGATTGCGCCGTGGCGGGAATGGGATCTGACTTCGCGCACGAAGCTCATCGAATTCGCCGAGCAGCATCAGATTCCGATCGCCAAGGACAAGCGCGGCGATGCGCCGTTCTCGGTCGACGCGAATCTTTTGCACGCGTCGTCCGAAGGCAAAGTGCTGGAGGATCCAGCCAAGGAAGTGCCGGACTATGTATATTCGCGCACGCTCGATCCGGAAAAGGCGCCAAATCAGGCAACGGTCATAACAATCGATTTTGAGAACGGCGACGCCACCGCTTACAACGGTAAGAAGATGTCGCCGGCGACGCTGCTCACTCATCTCAACGATATTGCCGCGGCCAATGGCATCGGCCGGCTCGATATGGTGGAGAACCGTTTTGTCGGCATGAAATCGCGCGGCATGTACGAGACGCCGGGCGGGACGATCCTGCTCGCCGCGCATCGCGGCATTGAGTCGATCACCCTCGACCGTGGCGCGGCGCATCTAAAAGACGAACTGATGCCGAAATATGCCGAGCTGATTTATAACGGCTTCTGGTTCGCGCCGGAGCGCGAGATGCTGCAAGCCGCAATCGACAAGAGCCAGGAACTCGTCAGCGGGCGCGTCCGCCTCAAGCTCTACAAGGGCAACGTCACGGTGGTCGGCCGCGAGAGCAAATATTCGCTTTACGATCAGGAACTGGTGACTTTCGAGGAGGGTGCGGTGGCTTACGATCACCGCGACGCCGAAGGTTTCATCAAGCTCAACGCGTTGCGGCTGCGCACGCTCGGCCAGCGACGCAAGAAGCTCAAGCTCGACTGACCGGAGTTGATCGGGGGGAGAAATCCGATGGGCAGCAATGCAGCAAGGTTGGGATTGCTTTCGGCCTTTGCCATGGCCCTGGCGGCCTGTTCGTCGGCCAATCCGCCGGAGGTGGACCCGAATATCTATCCCACCAAATACAAGGATGAAATCCTCTATACGATAACCCCTGTATTCGACGATCCGACCAATGTGCGCGACGCCTATGTGACCGATCCGGTTTTGCGGCCGATCGGCAAGGACCAGCGTTATACGGTTTGCGTGCGCTCCAATTCGCGCAGCCTGGCGACGCGCCAATATATGGGCATCAAGGATCGCATCGCCTTTTTTTACGGCGGCCACCTCAACCAGCTGGTGGAGGCAACCAAAGAACAATGCGGCAATGCCGCCTACAAGCCGTTTCCCGAGCTGGAAAAACTTTGTCTCGCCAAAAGATGCGATTAGAGCGCGGCCTGGTCGGCGTGGCGTTTTTGTAATTGTTCTCGCCGGCGTCACCGAACGCAGGCTCGACCTGGGTCGGCATAAGCGCTTCTTGTGAATACGACACCTGTTCAAATCCGCATTAATTCTATATTGAAGGCGGCTTTTTGTGGTGATGAGCAATACGCTAGTTTGCGGTTTGCTTGCCGAATGGCGAGCCGCGCCGCAGGGCAAAAAACGGGGGGAAGTCGTGAAGTCATTAAGTGGGTGTTGGCGGGCGTGGCGTTGCTGTCCTGCCAAATGGCGATGGCGCAATTCACGCCGGCCGCGGCGGCGGCGCCGCAGGTCGCCGGTAAGTACGCATACATGCAGATAAGCCAGTGCGAGGCCCAGCTTACGACCGCCAAGGACGAGAACGGGAAAGTGACCGATGTGAATACCGTGCAGAACGGCCTGATGTCGGTCGGGAACGGTTACATCACGTTCAATCCGAAATTTTCCGGAGCCACCCACGGAACTGCGATCGTCAATGGATCGAACCTGATCGAGGGCGGTTCAGTGAGAGTCAATGGCAACGGGTTTTCGTGGCACCAGAAGCTGGAAAACTTTCGCGCTCCGTATTCGTTTGCGGCGACTACCTTCACCGTCGGCGGTCAAGTGTACGCCATGACCTATGCCAATCTCGTCAACGGGTTCTATCAGACCATCTATTTAGTTCAGTTGGACACAACGAACGGCAGTGGCAATCCAAATTGCCTCAATGCCATTACCGCGACCCGGCAATAGTCTGGACATTCGACAATCCGGCTGGGGGGCTCGTTGCGTCAGCCCTTCAGCCGGGCGATCAGGCCGTGGACATCGCCGAGCACGAACAAGTCGC
Organism: Hyphomicrobiales bacterium; assembly: GCA_038206805.1. Lineage (GTDB taxonomy): Bacteria > Pseudomonadota > Alphaproteobacteria > Rhizobiales > Xanthobacteraceae > Pseudolabrys. Next base: position 26,317 of record JBBRAL010000019.1, read on the forward strand.
GCACCTTCGGCCCCTCGAATGTGAAGATCGGCATGCCGGTCCACCACACGTGCCGGCCCGTGGGCGCGACGCCGAACAGCTCCTGGCGATGCAAGCCATGGAAACGCATCTTGCCGCTGACGCGGTTATCTTCCTCGATCATCGCGAGAATATCGGTGGTGTATTGGCCAAGCGCGCCGGTAACCCAATCGACATAGCCGGCGAACTGCTCATAGCCGACCAGCGTCGGCCCAAGCGAGCCGCGGAAGGTGAAATCGGGATGGAAGATTTTAGGAATCAGGCCCTTGTCGGCGTGGTCCCACAATTCCTTGTAGAACACGCGCACGATTTCTTTTTGCGGTGATAGCGTGACGCCGGAGAAATCGAGGGCGGGCTCGTCCATGATTTCCTCTTTTCCCTCCCCCTTTTAGGGGGAGGTAAGCAGTAAGGAAATCACACCTGCCGATCGACCAGCGCCTTCTTCAGCACGGCGATTTCCTTCGCCGGATTGAGACCCTTCGGGCAAGCTTTCGAGCAATTCATGATGGTGTGGCAGCGATAGAGCCGGAACGGGTCCTCGATATTGTCGAGCCGCTCGCCGGTCGCCTCGTCGCGGCTGTCCTGCACCCAACGATTGGCTTGCAGCAGCGCTGCCGGCCCCAGATAGCGGTCCGAATTCCACCAGTAGCTCGGGCATGAGGTCGAGCAGCAGGCGCACAGGATGCACTCATACATGCCGTCGAGCTTGGCGCGGTCCTCGTGGCTCTGCTTCCACTCCTTCTCGGGCGTGGCGGTCACGGTCTTGAGCCAGGGCTCGATCGAGGCATATTGCGCGTAGAAATTCTTCAGGTCCGGCACCAGATCCTTCACCACCGGCTGGTGCGGCAGCGGATAGATCTTGAGCGGCTCCGTGGCGTCGTCCATCGCCTTGGTGCAGGCGAGCGTGTTGGTGCCGTCGATGTTCATGGCGCAGGAGCCGCACACGCCCTCGCGGCAGGAGCGGCGGAAGGTGAGAGTCGGATCGACGTTGTTCTTGATCCAGATCAGCGCGTCGAGAACCATCGGCCCGCAATCGTCACGATCGACGTAATAGGTGTCGATGCGCGGATTTTCGCCGTCGTCCGGATTCCAGCGATAGATGCGGAACTCGGTTTCGTCCACGGCCTTGGGGGCGTGCGGCCAGGTCCGGCCCTGCGTGATTTTGGAATTCTTCGGCAGCGTAAATTCGACCATGTAGCAACTTCCTTTTTCTTGTCATGGCCGGGCTTGACCCGGCCATCTCGCTTAAGGACGCAGTGCCTTCCTAATCGGGATGCCCGGCACAAGGCCGGGCATGACAACATCAGTAGACGCGGGCTTTCGGTTCGACGTAGGCAACGTCGTTGGTGAGCGTGTAGGTGTGCACCGGGCGGGAATCGAGCTTCACTTTGCCCTTGGCATCCAGCCACGACAGCGTGTGCTTCATCCATTCCTTGTCGTCGCGCTTGGGGAAGTCCTCGCGTGCATGGGCGCCGCGGCTTTCGGTGCGGTTCTTCGCCGAATCCATGGTGACGACGGCTTGCGCCATGAGATTGTCGAGTTCGAGCGTCTCGATCAGGTCGGAATTCCAGATCAGCGAGCGGTCGCTGACGCCGATATCGGACATGTTGGCGTTGGCGGAGTGGATCAGCTTGTGGCCTTCCTCCAGCACCTCGCCGGTGCGGAACACCGCGCAATGATTCTGCATCACCTTCTGCATATCGAGCCGCAGCTCCGCGGTCGGCGTGGAGCCCGCGGCGTTGCGGAACTTGTCGAGCCGCGCGAGGGCGAAATCGGCGGAATCCTTCGGCAGTTCGGGCTGCTTGTCGCCGGGCTTGAGTATTTCGGCGCAACGCAATGCCGCGGCGCGGCCGAACACCACCAGGTCGATCAGCGAATTGGAGCCGAGCCGGTTGGCGCCGTGCACCGACACGCAGGCCGCTTCGCCCAGCGCCATCAGGCCGGGCACCACGGTATCGGCATTGCCGTTCTTCTTGGTCAATGCCTCGCCGTGATAGTTGGTCGGAATGCCGCCCATGTTGTAATGCGCGGTCGGCAACACCGGAATTGGCTCGCGGGTGATATCGACGCCGGCGAAGATGCGTGCCAGCTCCGCGATTCCCGGCAGCCGCTCGTGCAGCACCTTGGGATCGAGATGATCGAGATGCAGAAAGATGTGGTCTTTGTTCTTGCCGACCCCGCGCCCTTCGCGCATTTCGATGGTCATGGCGCGCGAAACCACGTCGCGCGACGCCAAGTCCTTGGCCGACGGCGCATAGCGTTCCATGAAACGCTCGCCTTCCGAATTGACCAGATAGCCGCCTTCGCCGCGCGAGCCTTCGGTGATCAGGCAGCCCGCGCCGTAGATGCCGGTCGGATGGAACTGCACGAATTCCATGTCTTGTAGCGGCAGCCCGGCGCGCAGCACCATGGCGTTGCCGTCGCCGGTGCAGATATGCGCCGAGGTGCAGGAGAAATAAGCCCGCCCATAGCCGCCGGTGGCGACGATGACCATATTGGCGCTGAATCGATGAATGCTGCCGTCGTCAAGATTGAGCGCCACAACGCCGCGGCAGCGGCCCTCGTCGTCCATGATCAGGTCGATGGCGAAATATTCGATGTAGAACTCGGCCGCATGCTTGAGCGCCTGGCCATACATGGTGTGCAGCATGGCGTGGCCGGTGCGGTCGGCGGCGGCGCAAGTGCGCTGCGCGGTGCCCTTGCCGTAATGGGTGGTCATGCCGCCGAACGGACGCTGGTAGATTTTCCCGTCTTCCACGCGGCGCGAGAACGGCAGGCCCCAGTGCTCCAGCTCGTAGACCGCGTCCGGCGCATTGCGGCAGAGATATTCAATGGCGTCCTGGTCGCCTAGCCAGTCGGCCCCCTTGACGGTGTCGTACATGTGCCAGCGCCAGTCGTCTTCGCCCATATTGCCGAGGGCGGCGGCGATGCCACCCTGCGCCGACACGGTGTGCGAACGGGTCGGAAACACCTTGCTGATGCAGGCGGTGCGTAAGCCCGCCTCGCTGCAGCCGACCACGGCGCGCAGGCCGGAGCCGCCGGCGCCGATCACCACCACATCGTAGCTGTGATCCTCGATTGGATAGGCGTGGCCGTTGACCGCGGGAGCGGCTTTCGATTTTTCATTCTTCGCCATGGCTCAGACTCCAAACGATAGCTTGAGGATGGCGAAGGCGCAGGCAAAGCCTATGGCAAAGGAGAAGAACGTATTCGCCAACAAGGTGGCGAGCTTGAGCTTTTCCTCGTGTACATAGTCGACGATGATCTCCTGCATTCCGATCCACATATGATAGGTCGTATTGATGATGAACAGCAGCATTATGATGGCTACGATCGGCGAGCCGAGAATTTGCACGACCGCCGCGTGACTGCGGCCAAGCAGCGCGATGACGATAATCACAAACGCGATGGTGAGCGGAATGCCGGCCACCGACGTCACGCGCTGATGCCAAAAATCCTGTGTGCCGGTATGGGCCGCGCCCAGTCCGCGAACGCTACGCGCCGGTGTGCGCAACTCAGACTGTTTCATCGCGGGCCTCCCATAGCGAGGTAGCCGACGACCCAAAGGATGAGCGTGAGCGAGATCGAGCCGACAATGGTTGCCAAAGCCAGCAGTTCGCGTTCGGCCGGCTCGAATCCGTTGATGGTGTCCCAGATCAGGTGGCGGATGCCGCCGAGCATGTGATGCAGCAATGCCCAGGTGTAACCGAACAACACCAACCGTCCGATCAGACTGCCCATGAACCATTCGACATTGGCATAGGCGTTGGGGCCGGAAGCCGCGGCGATCAGCCACCAGGCGATCAGCAATATGCCAAAATACAATACGAAGCCGGTAATGCGATGAAAGCCGGACATCACGAATGTCAGCGTCATCTTGTAGATTTGTAGATGCGGAGAGACCGGACGCGGCCGTCGTGCTCCTGTCGTGCTTCCCGCCTCAAGCTCGGCCATCGTCACTCTCCAGAATGCTCAAACCCGCCACAGGCTCGCGTTGACGATCGTGGCGGGTTCCTAACCAATGTCCACCAGTGTCACGCCGCAGCCATTGACCGAAATCAAAATCCGCCAGCGCCGAAGCCCCAACCGGCAAGACGGCGGCGCGCTGTTGCGTGGTGTGCGCCGGTAAAATGCCTTTAGGCTTGACCGGCGGCTGGAAACGGGTACTTCATCAATTACGAAGCTTGAACCTGTAAATGAGGCTATGCAATATGTGTTTTGCGTAGCCTGCCTTCGCGAAATAAGAAGCCAGCCGATCCATGCGGTTCGATCTTACCGACCTCAATCTGTTCCGCCATATCGTCGAGGCGGGCAGCATCACGCATGGCGCGGCGCGCTTGAACCTGGCGCTCGCCGCCGCCTCGACGCGCATTCGGAAGATGGAGCTGGCGTTCGGGACCGAACTGCTGGTGCGCGGACGCCAGGGTGTCGCGCCGACGCAGGCCGGCCGCACGCTGCTGGCGCATGCGCGCTCGATCCTGGCGCAGACCGAGCGCCTGCAGGAAGACCTCACCCCATACGCGCGCGGGCTCGCCGGCCAGGTAAAGGTGCTGTCCAACACCAATGCGCTTACCGAATTCCTGCCGGAGACGCTGAGTTCGTTCCTCACGGCTTATCCGGATATCAGCGTGGACCTTGAGGAGCGCCTGAGCGACGAGATCGTCGGCCTGATGGCGGAAGGCAGCGCCGATATCGGTATCGTCGCGGGCACCGTCGATCTCGCCGGCTTGCAGACTTTTCCGTTTCGCAGCGACCGTTTTGTCCTGGTCGTCGCGCGCAATCATTCGCTCGCCAGCCGTTCGCGCATCGGATTTGCCGAAGTGCTCGACTACGACATGGTTGGGCTCGATCGCGCCAGCGCGATTCAGCGTTTCCTGGCCGACAAGGCAAGCCGCCTCGGCCGCCCCTTAAGGCTGCGCGTTCAGTTGCGCAGCTTCGACGCGATCTGCCGCCTGGTCGAGTGCAATGTCGGCGTCGGTATCGTACCGGAGACCACCGTGCAGCGCACCGCGCGCAACATGGCGATCAGCGCCGTTCGCCTTACGGACTCGTGGGCCCCGCGCGAATTGACCATCTGCGTCCGCGACGTCGATGCCCTGCCGCCTTATGCGCGGCAGTTGGTAGATCATTTAAGGGCGAGCGCGTAATTGCCTTTTCGCCACCGGCCGGATGCGTCAGGCTCGGCGGTAGCCCGCAAGAAGCTTGTCCTCAATATCGGGCAGGTTCACAACGATGTTTTCCGGCGTGCGGCAGGCCAGCCACCAGAGTTCTTCGGTTGTGCTCATGTTCACTTCGAGATGGTGGATGTGCGGCGGAACGAACATGAAATCGCCTTCGCTCAAATCGACGTAGTCCTGATAGTCCTTGCCGAAATAGACGCGGGCGCGGCCTGACAGCACATAAGCGCCTGTTTCGGCCTCGCCATGGTGATGCGGCAATGAGCGAAAGCCGGGCGGGTTACTGGCCTTGCCAAACCAGATCCGGGTTGCCGGCGTATGCTGCGGCCCGACGCCGGTCATGAGCTTCAAGCCGCCCGATTGCCCCGTGTTGCCCTGCTCGTGACCTTTCTTGGTGACGATCGGACGATCGTTTATTGCCATAAGAGACTCCTGCTCGTCGGCATTGGCCGGCCCCTTGCGGCAAGCTTGCAATCGACGGAGCGGCTTGGCAAGCGCGGGCCGCCTTGGCGGTCACTCACCGCGGCATCAGCACCCAGTAATCCAGATCCAGGATCACCGCCGGATCGTATTCGTCGCCCACCTTGTACGGAAATTCCGTGCAGGGATGATCCTTGGTGGCAATGGTGCGCAGGCGCAAGGCGCCGACATCGTTACGGCCGGGCAATTCGGCGCAATCGAGCACTTCCGACCAGGCGAACACCGTGCAGCCGGCGAATAACGGCGCCACGTGCCGGCCGCCATTGATCGCGGCCACATGGAACGCGTTGCCGAGCCCGTTGAACGAGAGCGAGCGCGCCAGCGAGATGGCGTGGCCGCCATAGATCAGGCGGTGGCCAAAACGGCCCTTGCTCTCGGAGAATTGGTTGAAATGGACGCGCGCGGTGTTCTGGTAAAGCCGCGTGGCGATCATGTGCTCGGCTTCCTCGACGGTGACGCCGTCCACATGGTCGATTTTTTCGCCGGCCTTGTAGTCACCGAAGCGGCGCGGGCTGCCGGACAGCACCGTGTCGTAAGCCGCCGTATCGATCGGCGGGCAGGCGGCGCCGAGCTTCGAAACGTCAACGCTCTTGGGCAGTTCCGGTACTTTTTCTTCCCGCACGGGCGTTGCCTCGTCGCGCTTGCGCACCATGACCCAGCGCACATAGTCAAGCACCGCGGCGCCGTCCTGATCGAAACCCTGCGATCGCACATAAACAATGCCGGTCTTGTGGCTGGAGTTCTCCTTCAGGCCGATCACTTCCGACACGGAATTGAGCGTGTCGCCCGGATAGACGGCTTTGAGGAAACGGCAATCGGCATAACCGAGATTCGCAACGGCGTTGAGCGAGATATCCGGCACGGTCTTGCCGAACACCATGTGGAACACCAGTAGATCGTCGAGCGGCGAGCGCGGATAGCCGAGGCTGCGCGCGAAGACATCCGAGGACTGCACCGCGAAGCGCCCCCCGAACAGCCCGTTGTAAAGCGCCACGTCGCCGGTGGTGACCGTGCGCGGCGTGGCGTGACGAATTTCCTGGCCTAGCCGGAAGTCTTCGAGGAAATTTCCCGGACTGGATTTGGGTGCGGACGGTTCGCTCACAAACTGACTCCTCGGTCGGATCTGTCCGGCCCGCCATTCTCACAAAACCGTGAGCCGAACGCTAGGTTAGAACAACGGGAAACTGATGAGGACGTGTTTAGGCCCTGTGTTAGCGAATTGGGTGCAAATCACATCTCCATGGAGGATACCCGATGAAAAAGACCATTCTGCTCTCCGCATTGATCGCCGCCGGTTTGGCTGTGGCCCCGCTGGCGCCGGCGGCTTTCGCCGACGACATGAAAAAGGACACCATGTCCAAGGACAGCATGGCGAAGGATTCGATGAAAAAGGACACGATGAAGAAGGATACGATGAAAAAGGACGAAATGAAGAAGGACAGCATGGCCAAGGACAATATGTCCAAGGACAACATGAAGAAGTAGGTCTGGCCGACGGCCGGGCTCGTGCATCCGCGAGCCCGGCCGCGCCGTATACTCATTGAGGCTTAGACCGGTTATCCTGGACCGGTTATTATGATTTGGCAGGATGGCAATGACCGCCGAAACGATGATTACGACAACCGCCGATGCGACCATTCATCCTGTCTGGGTGCGCGTTACCCACTGGATCAATGCGCTGGCGATCCTGATGATGATCGGCTCCGGCTGGCAGGTCTACAACGCCGCGCCGCTGTTCGGTTTCAACTTTCCCAAAAGCATCGCCCTCGGCAATTGGCTGGGCGGCGCGCTGCTCTGGCATTTCGCCGCCATGTGGCTGCTGGTGGTCAACGGCATCGTCTATGTGACGCTCGGCATCGCCAGCGGCCGTTTCCGCCGCAAGCTGCTGCCGATTTACCCCGCCGATGTGATCGCTGACGCCAAGGCCGCGCTCACCTTCAAACTCGCGCATGACGACCTGTCGCACTACAACGCGGTGCAGAAGGTGCTGTATGCTGGCGTGATCCTCACCGGTATCCTGATCGTGCTGTCCGGGCTGGCGATCTGGAAGCCGGTGCAGTTCCAGGAATTGACCGCGCTGTTTGGCGGCTATGACGTTGCCCGATATGTGCATTTCTTCGCCATGGCCGCGATCGTCGGCTTCCTGGTTGTGCATGTGGCGCTGGCGCTGCTGGTGCCGAAGAGCTTGCGCGCCATGGTAACCGGGCAATAGGAAGGGTTTTTTTATGCGCCAGCGCAAAATCATCCCCGGCGTCGATGCCAAGCTGCTGATCAAGGATGCCGCCAAGCTGATGCCGGACCCGATGCGGCGCAATTTCCTGCGCGGCGCGGCCAGCCTCGGCGCGCTCACTATGCTCACCGGCTGCAACATCATCGATGGCGACAGCGCGGAAGCCATCCTGCGCAAGATATCTTCGTTCAACGACGGCGCGCAGGCGGCGCTGTTCAGCAAGACCAAGCTGGCGCCGACGTTTCCGGCAAGCGCCATTACCAAGCCGTTCCCGTTCAACGCCTATTACGACGAGGACGAGGCGCCGGAAGTCGACGGCAAGACTTACAAGCTCGAAGTCGCCGGCCTGGTCGAAAACAAGAAACCGTGGACGCTCGATGAACTGCACGCGCTGCCGGAAGTGTCGCAGATCACGCGGCATGTCTGCGTGGAAGGCTGGAGCGCCATCGGCTCCTGGCAGGGCACGCCGTTGTCGGGATTCCTGCAGCGTATCGGCGCCGATACAAGCGCCAAATATGTCTGGTTCAGATGCGCCGAGGGCTACACCAACACCATTGACATGCCGACCGCGCTTCATCCGCAGACGCAGATGTCGTTCAAATACGACAATAAAATCCTGCCGCGCGCCTACGGCTTTCCGATGAAAATCCGTATTCCCACCAAGCTCGGGTTCAAGAACCCGAAATATGTGGTGGCGATGGAAGTCACCAATACCGACAGAGGCGGCTATTGGGAGAACCAGGGTTATAATTGGTTCTCGGGGCTTTAGCGGTCTTAGCCGAAGGCTCTCCGCGTCATGGCCGGGCTTGTCCCGGCCACCCACGTTTTTGATCCTGTGAGGCCATTAAGACGTGGATGCCCGGCACAAGGCCGGGCATGACGGATGTAAGCTGCGCGCTATTTCGGCGGCACGCCGAACGGCGTCAAAGTCGCCGGTCCATCGCCGACGATCAGAAGAACCGCGTCGACATCCTTGGCGCCGTCCCAGTGCACCTGTTTGCCGTAATGGGTGACGAACGAGCCGGCCGGCATCGGTACGCTGGCGTTGGCCGGATCCCAATTCGGACCGCTGCCGACCCACCAGGTTCCCGAGATCACGGTGATGAAGCGGTCGTTGGGATGGGAATGCGGTTTGCTGAAATGGTTGCCGGCCGTCCATCGCGTAAGCACGCCGTATTGGCCGGGCTTGCTGGGATCGCCGAACAAAACGGCCTGCTGCACGCCGGCCGGGTTCACCGGACCCCATTTGATCTGATCTGGCAGCTTGTAAACGACGGCCTTCGGATCGAGTTCGGCGGCCTGCGATACGGCTACCGGCAATGCCGCGGCCAATAGAACCGCACCGAGTATTTTGGCTAAAGCTCTGGTCCAAGAAATAGTCATTGTCGCCTCCCTGTCCCGGCATTTTGAGCGCCCGGATTGGCGTCAGTGTTGCGATTTCACAGGGTTGCGTCCAGCCCCGTCGCGTCTTGCCATCGGCTCCCTGGACCTTTAGCACTCCGCGCAGTTCAGTCATGGCGAGGCGTACGAAAATGGCGACCCATAATCTCCTTCTGATCCCCGGCGACGGCATCGGCCCCGAAGTGATGGCGCAGGCCAAGCGCGTCATCGATTTCTTCAACAAAAAGGGACCGGACAAGTTCGTGACCGAGGAGGCGCTGGCCGGCGGCTGCTGCTACGACGCTCACGGGGTCGCCATCACGGACGCCACCGTGGCGAAGGCCAAGGCCGCCGACGCCATCATTTTCGGCTCGGTCGGCGGGCCGAAATGGGACAAGGTGCCGTACGAACACCGGCCCGAGGCTGGGCTGCTGAGGCTGCGCAAGGATCTCGATCTCTACGCCAACCTGCGCCCGGCCATCGTCTATCCGGCGCTCGCCGATTCCTCCAGCCTCAAGCGCGAGGTGGTCGAGGGCCTCGACATCATCATTTTGCGCGAATTGACCGGCGGCGTCTATTTCGGCGAGCCCAAGACCATCACCGATCTCGGCAACGGCCAGAAGCGCGCCATCGATACGCAGGTCTACGACACCTATGAGATCGAGCGCATCGACCGCGTGGCCTTCGAGTTGGCGCGCAAGCGGCGCAACAAGGTCACCTCGATGGAAAAGCGCAACGTCATGAAGTCGGGCGTGCTGTGGAATGAGGTAACGACGGCCTTGCACGCGCGCGAATACAAGGACGTGCAGCTCGAGCACATGCTGGCCGATGCCGGCGGCATGCAGCTGGTGCGCTGGCCCAAGCAGTTCGACGTCATCGTCACCGACAACCTGTTCGGCGACATGCTGTCCGACATCGCCGCGACTTTGACAGGCTCGCTCGGCATGCTGCCGTCGGCGTCACTGGGCGAGGTCGATCCGAAAACCAAAAAGCGCAAGGCGTTGTATGAGCCGGTGCATGGCTCGGCGCCCGACATCGCCGGCCAAGGCATCGCCAACCCGATCGCCATGATTGCCTCGTTCGGCATGGCGCTGCGCTATTCGTTCGACCTGGGCAAGCAGGCCGACATGATCGATGCCGCTATCGCTGCGACGCTAGCCAAGAACCTGCGCACCGGCGACATCAAGTCGGTGGGTTCAAAGGTGGTGAACACGACTGAGATGGGCGACGCGATCTTGGCGGAGCTGGAAACGCTGGCTTAGACCATGATCGTATTAGATTGAAGCAGCGTCGCAAACTCGGCGCGCTCCCTCTCCCCTTGGGGGAGAGGGTTGGGGTGTGGGGGCAAGTGACTCTCGATAAATCATAACCCCTTAACCGGCGCACTTCGTGCGCCGACCTCTCCCCATGGGAGAGGTGAAGCCTGTCTGCGGTGAGTTCTGATTCATTCTCAAACAAATACGTTCTAACTGTCATTCCGGGACGGCCCAAGGGGCAGTACCCGGAATCCATAACCCCGGTCTGTGATTATGGATTCCGGGTTCGCTCGCTTTGCTCGCGCCCCGGAATGACGAAATAAAAAACGCGGCCGGTTGGCCGCGTTTTTTATTTCGCAATCCCCTGGCGAATCAGAACTTCAAAAACGGATTGTTCCTGCTCGGCAGGTCGAACGGGCCAGGCAGCGCCGATTGGTTGCCGCCGAAAACGGTGTTGTCGAGCACGCCACCCGCCCTTTGGGTCGGCATCGACGCGTAATCGCGATCGCTGCGGCTGCCGGGCAGAACTTCGGTGCCCGGATCGAGATAGGACCGCTTCTGAATGATGATGCGGGTGCGCGTCCGGCCATCCTCATCGCGGCTGGTGAACACCGTGTGGCCGCGCGCATCGACGACCACAACGCGCTTCTTCTTCGGCGCGGCATCCGCCGGCAGGGCCAGCAGGCCCACGGCTGCGGCACTGGCCACGACAATGGCAAACGCACTGGCAGCGGCATTCAATTTCATGGATTCCTCGCCGATGGCTCTTTATTGCAACGCAGTCTAACCGGGTTCGGTTCACCGCGACAGGGCCTAATTACAGACAATTCAGATGGAAATCCTTAAAAAAAGACCCTGCCGGTGCGGCAGGGCCGATTTCTCAAGATGTGAGCCTTTTTTGCTACGGCATGATCCCGAAAACGCCGGTCCTCGGCTTGAGCCGGCAGATGCCGGCTTTCGGGACCTGCTCAGGCAGGACGTCAGCCGCCATAGTTCTTTTTCAGGTAGTCGGCGATCGCTTTGGCGTCGGCCTCATCGATCGGCGCCCCGAACACCTTGATCATCTTGCCGACCTCGGCATCCCAGCCCGCCGGCTTGAGGAAAGGCGAGTTCATCGGGATGTAGGACAGGCTGTGGCAGGCTTGGCAATTGGCCTCCACCTTGTCGACGCCGGGTCCCGGTTTCAGTTTTATCACCTGCTCGGCGGCGAACGCCGGCGATGCGATGAGGGTGGCAACAAGCGCGATGAAGATTTTTTGCATGGTGCCCTCCCGTTAAGCCGTCAGCGTGATGCTTTGCATCACGTTGTTGTGGTAGCCGGCGCCGTTGAAGATCAGTGCCGAGACCTGGGCCTGACCGAGCTTGTTGGTGGCGTTGACCATCACCGTGTTCTTGCCTTTCTTGGCCGACAGGTCGAAACTCCATGGCCGGAACGCGAAGCGGCCGAGATCCTGGCCAAGCTTCGCGCTGGACCAGTTTTTGCCGCCGTCGGTCGAGACCTGCACCGAACTGATGCCGTAGCCACCGTCCCAGGCCATACCGCTGACTTCGACTTTGCCAGCTTTCACCTTGGCGCCGTCGCGGTGGCTGGTGATCAACGAGTTGACCACGATCTCGGTGATCGGCGTGTTGACCGCGGTTTCTTGCGTGATGAAGCGATCGCGGATCGGGAACGCACCGACCGGCAGCCGGTAGGCTGGGTTCATCCAGAACCCGCCGAGCGGTTTGGTCAATGCGTTGATCTGCGTGAGATGCTTCATCCAATAGGTGCCGGTCCAACCGGACACCACCAGACGCGCCGGCGCGCCGTTGAAATGCGGTAGCGGCGCGCCGTTCATCTCATAGGCGACGATGGTGGAATCCTCCATCGCTTTCCAGGCCGGAATGCTCTTGATGAAGTCCGGCGTCTTATCGATCGCTGGGCCGTCGGCGCCATTGAAGGAAATTTCGATGACTTCCTTCTTGAGCCCGACTTTGTTGAGCACGTCCTTGAGCTTGGCGCCCTTCCAGCGCGCGCAGCCCATGGCGCCGTAACCCCATTCGACGCCCGGCACGTGCGGGTTCGACAGGCCGCGCCGGTTACCCGAGCATTGATTGACCGCGACCACTTCGACCGCCGGCATGGCCTTGAGATCGGCAAGCGTGATCTCGGCGGTGCCGTTGGCGCCGTCGCCGCCGACCGCGATCTTGTAGCCCTCGGCTTTGATTTCCGGAATGTCCGCCAGGTGATAGCGCACGAAGAACTCATCGTTCGGCGTGATCGGCGTGCGGAAATATTCAAGCGGAGATTCGTAATTCGGCGGTTTGTCGGCGAGCTGGATCAGGGGCTTCTTGCCCGGCAGCGTCCCCATGGTCACGTAGCTGCCGATGCCGGCAGGCACGCCCGGCGACAGTTCGACGCCGGCGGCCAAGACTTCGGAGAATTGCGGCAGTCCCGAAACGGCAAGCGCTGCGCCCGCGCCCGCCGTCCCAAGCAAGTGACGTCGTGTGATCATTGCGTCCTCCCTCAATGTTTCTATTTAGCCGACCCGACCATTGCCGCGGCTTTAGATATTATTATTCGAATATGATCGGATGAATCGGCGCGCCGGTCAATCGGAATGCGATAGGACGTTACGGAAAATCGTTGTCGCGCTGCAGCATGGGCAATTCAATCGCAGGGGATTTCGCCGTTCGGATGTGTCAGCGGGCGGCACGCAGCGGCAGATCGTTTAACGCCCGATGCGGCGCGGCAATGGCCGGCTTGCGAGCGCCTTCCACAGCAGCTTGTATTTCGGCGTCGAGGCGATGATAGGATCGCGCTGGCCGCAGAAGCTGCGATTGAGTTCGGCCTGCGCGAACAGTGCACCGACCTTCGGCTCGCTGCCGGCGGAAAGCAGTGTCAGCCGGTCAAGCGCGCAGGCGAGCGTGCTGCGCTGGATAAATTCGGACCCGCCCTGGCAGAACCAGCCGGACAATCGCAGGCGCGGATCGTCGTAACTGCGCACGAAGCCGAGGCAAAGGCGGGGCGCGCCTTTGGAAGCCTCGAAGCCGACCACCGACAGCGGGCCGAATTTTGTCTCCAGCGGCTCGGGCGCCTGGCTCACATTGACCGGCCCGAGCGCTGCCGCGCTTGCGACGATTTCAGCCTCCGGATCGGCGAAGCGGCGCGTCTCGCTGCCCGGCCGATAGATTTCAACCTGCAGATAGGGGGCGAGGCCGTCCGGCTCGCCCAGTTCGATGATGTCCTTGCGGCCGCCGCCTTGCGCATGACGAAGGATGGCATAGTGCGACGCCACGTCGGCAGCCTCGGGGATTGACAGCGCGAAGGCCGGGAACGGCCGTTCGATATCGATCCATGGCGAATGATGCATCGGCTTGATGGCAATTATCGCCGGCGGCGATTGAAAGACCTGCGCGGCCACTATGGAAATCACCGCGATTCCACCCACATATGCGAGGATACGCACAAGGGTGGCGGGCAATTCCTCGCGCCAGGAATGCAGGGCCGGGTGCATGGCCAAATACCTAACCTTGTCTCCGGCAAATCCGCTGGATTGCCGCCGTTGTCATCGCACCCAATCTCGCCTAGAAGCGCTGCCATCCGATTGTGCCGCGGAATGTTGCAGTGCGGATATTATTCCGGAGAGTTAACAATGGGTTACAAAGTCGCCGTGGTGGGTGCCACCGGCAATGTCGGGCGCGAAATGCTCGGCATTCTGGCCGAGCGGAATTTCCCCGCCGATGAGGTGGTGGCGCTCGCCTCGCGCAAGAGCATCGGCCAAGAGTGCTCGTTCGGCGACAAGACGCTGAAGGTGAAGGCGCTCGATCATTACGACTTTTCCGACGTCGATATCTGTCTGATGTCGGCGGGCGGCGCGGTGTCGAAGGAATGGTCGCCCAAGATCGGCGCGCAGGGCGCCGTGGTGATCGACAATTCCTCGGCCTGGCGCATGGACCCGGATGTGCCGCTGATCGTGCCGGAGGTGAACGCCGATGCGGTCGCCGGCTTCGCCAAGAAGAACATCATCGCCAATCCGAACTGCTCGACCGCGCAGCTAGTGGTCGCGCTCAAGCCGTTGCACGACAAGGCCACAATCAAGCGCGTGGTGGTGGCGACCTACCAGTCGGTGTCGGGCGCCGGCAAGGAGGCGATGGACGAACTGTTCACGCAGACCAAGGCGGTGTTCACGCTCGGCGAAGTCACCAACAAGAAGTTTCCCAAGCGCATCGCGTTCAACATCATTCCGGAAATCGATGTGTTCATGGAGGACGGCTACACCAAGGAAGAGTGGAAGATGATGATGGAGACCAAGAAGATTCTTGATCCCAAAATCAAGCTGACCGCCACTTGCGTGCGCGTGCCGGTGTTCGTCGGCCATTCCGAAGCGGTGAATGTCGAGTTCGAAAATCCGATCAGCGTCGAGGAAGCGCGCACGATTCTGCGCAGCGCGCCCGGCTGCCTGGTGATCGACAAGCACGAGCCTGGCGGTTACGTGACGCCCTATGAATGCGTCGGCGAGGACGCGACCTATATCAGCCGCATCCGCACCGACCCGACTGTAGACAACGGCCTGGTGCTATGGGTTGTCTCCGACAATCTGCGCAAGGGCGCGGCGCTGAACGCCATCCAGATCGCCGAGTGTCTGATCAATCGCAAGCTGATCCAGGCCAAGCGCAAGGCGGCTTGATTTGCACGGTCATTCCGGGACGGCCCCTTTGCGGCCCGGAATGACGGCCGCGACCCGCCGGAATTCCCCGCTCGCTTTGTCGAATACCGACAGTTCGCCGCTGGCCACGCCGAAATAGGCGGCGTGCAAGGCAAGCTTGCCGCGTTCGGCCAGAATCCGCACACATGGAAAGGTCAGCAGATTGTCGAGTGTCAGGACGGTCGAGGCCTGCTCCAGCCGGGTCAGATAATCCGCCAACGGCCGATCGCCGCGCGGCCCAACCGCCTTCGCGGCAGGGGCAATGAGCGCCATCCAATGACCGATGAAATCGCCCGGCGACAGCGGCGGGGCCTGTTCGGCGAAAGCGTGGATACCGCCACATTGGGCGTGGCCCAGCACCACGATGTGTTTGACCCTCAACGCCTGCACCGCGAATTCCAGCGCGGCCGAAACCGCACGCTGGGCCCCATCCGGCGTATAGGGCGGCACCAGATTGGCGACGTTGCGCACGACGAACAGCTCGCCCGGGCTGGCGTCGAAAATCACTTCCGGCGAGACCCGTGAATCGCAGCAGCCGATCACCATCACTTCGGGGGCTTGGCCGGTGTCGGCAAGTTCGCGATAGCGTCCCTGCTCGGCGCGCAGCCGGCCGGCGCTAAAAGCGGCGTATCCTTCGATCAAGCGCTGGGGAAAGGTCATCGCGGTTCCGTCCGGAGTTGCACGCCTAGAGTCCGATCCAATCCGATTGAACCGGATTTGTCCCTAACATTTTGTTCGCGCATGATCTTATCCGAAAACCGGTTCCCACTATTCGGGATTATGCGCTAACAGCATCATGCCGGCTTGAACCAAGCAACCGCCCGTTTGGGATCGCCAAGCGACTGCGATATCCTTGGTCAGTTGGAACAGCGGACATTCATCGTTCGTTCACGTAAAATCGGTGAGAAACGACTCGACCGCACATGCTTTCGCCGACCAAGCCATTTACCCCGATTCCATCGCTGCCGCGAATGCGCGCGCCTGGGATATCGCCGCCGCAGATCGCCGTTCTGTTCGCCGCGCTGACTTTGCTCATTTCAATACCGATCTGGACGCATCCGCTGCCGCCGCTGTCGGATTACGTCAATCATCTGGCGCGCATGCATGTGATTGCGACGCTGTCGAAGAACCCGTTGCTGGCGAGTTTCTATGAGGTCGAATGGCAGGTCATTCCTAACCTGACGATGGATCTGATCGTGCCGCTGCTGGCGCGCGTCGTGAACATCTATCTGGCCGGCCAGATTTTCCTGGTCCTGATGTTCGCGCTGATCATTTCGGGCACCTTGGCGCTGAACCGGGCGCTGGTCGGCCGCTGGTCGGCGTTGCCGCTGTTCGCCTTTCCGCTGCTGTACAACTACATCTTCCTGGTTGGATTGATGAACTACATGTTCGGCATCGGTGTCGCGCTTTGGGCGCTGGCCGGCTGGATCGCCGTTCGCGAGCGCGTCTGGCCATTGCGACTCACGTTGTCGACGGCATGCGTCGTCGTGCTGTTTTTCTGCCATCTCTCGGCGCTCGGCATTTTCGGCGTGGGGGTGCTTTCGTTCGAGATTTGGCGGCTGTGGCAGCGGCGCATCGAGCCCTGGCCGGGCCGGCTTGTCGATTTTGTCGCCAGCGGCCTGCCGTTCCTCGCCGCGGCGCCGCTGCTCTATGCCAGTCCTACCATGCAGCTTGTGTCCGGCATCAATTGGGACCAGCGCGGCAAGATCGACGGGCTGATGTATGTCATCGCCGATTATTCCGACATCGCCGCCTTCGCGCTCGTGACGGTCATGGTCGCCAGCATCGTCTGGGCGGTGCGGCACCGTATCCTGCGCTTTCATCCGCTGGTCTTCGTGCTGCTGCTGGTCGGATCGGCTGTGTATCTGGCTTTGCCGCGGGTGATGTTCGACACCTACATGTCCGACCAGCGCGTGCCGATCGGGGTCGCCTTTATGGTGTTCGCCTGCGGCGATCTGGAATTGCGCCGCCGGCTGGTGCGCCGCGGCTTCCTGGCCGTGCTCTTCATCTTGATCGCCGGGCGGCTGATCGAGATCGACCTCAACTGGTCGCAATTGTCGGATTCGACCAGCCAGTTCCGCTCCTCCGTACGCCGCATTGTGCCGGGCTCGAAGGTTTTTGTCGCTTATTCAGATCGTTCGCAGGGCGATGACGTGCGTGATCTCGGTCTTGTCCACGCCGCCTGCATCGCGACGATCGAGCGCTCCGCGCTGGTCACGACGGTTTTCACCGTGCGCGGCAAGCAAGTGCTGCATGTCCGCCCTGAATTTCGCGAATTTGTCGATACTCACGACGGCACGCCGCCATCGACCGCGCAGCTCATTGTCGCCGCCGAGCATCCGCTGCCCAACACGCCGGCGTTCTGGTTGAACTGGACGAAATTCGATTATCTCTACGTTCTGTTCACCGAGGACGACTCGCCCAACCCCTATCCTTCGCATCTCAAGCTCGTCGCCGATGGCGACCGCTTCCAGCTTTACCGCATAATCAAGCCGTCAAAGATCACGACCGGTTCCAACTAAATCGATAGTCCGATCTGACATCCTGCCTGGCGGCAACGCCGCCGGACGGCTTGATAGTTTTCGGATCGTCGATAAAGTCGCCGCCATGACCATTCGCCCACGCCGCAGCGTACTCTATATGCCGGGCTCCAACGCACGCGCGCTGGAAAAGGCCAGGACGCTTGCCGCCGATGGCGTCATTCTCGACCTCGAAGACTCGGTGGCGCCCGAGGCCAAGGAGGCTGCGCGCCGGCAAGTCGTCGATGCCGTGAAGGCCGGCGGATTCGGCGCGCGCGAGGTATTCATCCGCGTCAACGGCATCGACACCCCCTGGCATGCCGACGATCTTTACGCCGCCGCCCATGCCGCGCCCGACGCCATCCTGGTCCCAAAGGTGTCGAACCCGGAAATGCTGGAGATGGTCGGCCGCCGCCTGCTCGACATGCACAGCGATCATAAAATCCGCATCTGGGCGATGATCGAGACGCCGCTGGCGATTTTCAACATTCTGCCGATCGCGGCGGAAGCACGCGATTCTGAAACGCGGCTGTCCGGTTTCGTCATGGGCACCAACGATCTGGCCAAGGACACGCGCGCCCGCCTGGTGCCGGGGCGCGCCCCGATGCTGCCGTGGCTCACCACCTGCATCGCGGCGGCGCGCATCCACGGCATCGATATTCTCGACGGCGTCTACAACGATATTGGCAATGCGGAAGGCTTTGCCGCCGAATGCGCGCAAGGCGTCGAACTCGGCTTCGACGGCAAGACGCTGATCCATCCCGGCCAGATCGCGCCCTGCAACAAGGCGTTCTCGCCGTCGCCGGAGGAAGTGGCGTGGGCGAGCAAGATGATCGCCGCTTTCGATCTGCCGGAAAACAAGTCGAAGGGCGTGGTTTCGATCGATGGCCGTATGGTCGAACGCCTGCATGCCGAAATGGCGCGGCGCACGGTGGCCATCGCGGATGCGATCGCTGCTCGGCCATGAGAATATTGGCTCTCCTGGCATTCGTGGCGGCGATGATTGCCGCGCAGCCAGCCATGGCCACCGATAGCGATATCGCGCCGGGCGGCACGTTGCGCGCGGTCTATCTGGCGGGCAATCCGGCGCAGGCGGTGCAGGATCGCGCCACCGGCGCCATTCGTGGCGCATCGGCCGATCTGGCGCGCGAACTCGCCCGTCGCGTTAATATGCCAGTCGAGATCAAACCGGTAGCCAATCCGAAAGCGGTGATCGACGCGGTCGCCGGCGGTGAGGCCGATATCGGTTTTGTGGCCTTCGTGCCGTCGCGCGCCGGAACCGTGGAATTCTCGCAGACCTATATGCTGGTGCGGCAGAGCTTTCTGGTGCTCGACGGCTCCAGCATCCGCGCCATCGCCGACATTGACCGGGCCGGCAACAAGATCGCCGGCGGCCATAACGACTCGATCACGTTGTTCATGAAGCGCAAGCTAAAGCAGGCGACGCTGCGCGAAATCGAACCCGATCCAGGCGACATCAAACGCAAGCTGCTGGCAAAGGAAATCGATGCTTTCGGCGCCAATCGCCAGCGGCTGACCAATCTGATGAAGGGCACGACCGGCTTTCGGATATTGCCGGACAATTTGTTCGGCGTGCCGCAAACCATCATTGTACCGAAGGGCAGGGCGGACGCGCTTGCCCTGGTCAATCGCTTCATCGACGACGTGCGTGCGTCCGGCTTTCTGAAAACGGCAATCGAGAAAAGCGGCGTCATCGGGCTGGAGGCCGCGCCGGCCGGCTCATGGACGCCGTCGGTGCCGGACTAGAACACTACGCCCACGGGCGCTCCGCCTTGGCCTTGTCCTCGTAGCCCGCAATCTTGGCGCGCTTCTGATGCGTGAGCCCGATATCGTCGAGGCCATTGAGCATGCAGTGCTTGCGGTGCGCGTCGATCTCGAACTTGATCGTGCCGCCGTCCGGCCCATGGATTTCCTGTTTTTCCAGATCGATGGAGAGCGTGGCATTGGAGCCGCGCTCGGCGTCGTCGAAAAGTTTCTCCAGATCCGAAGGCGAGACACGGATCGGCAGCACGCCGTTCTTGAAGCAGTTGTTGTAGAAAATGTCGCCGAACGAGGTCGAGATCACGCAGCGGATGCCGAAATCCATCAGCGCCCAGGGCGCGTGTTCGCGGCTCGAGCCGCAGCCGAAATTATCGCCGGCAACCAGGATCTTGGCTTTGCGATAGGCCGGCTTGTTGAGCACGAAGTCGGGATTTTCGCTGCCGTCGTCCTTGTAGCGCAGCTCGGAGAACAGGCCTTTGCCCAATCCGGTGCGCTTGATGGTCTTCAGGTATTGCTTGGGGATGACCATGTCGGTGTCGACATTGATGATCTTCAAGGGCGCGGCGACGCCGTCCAAAGTGGTGAATTTGTCCATGGGTCCTACGCTTTCGCGTGCTCCGATGCAGAGGCGCCCCGTTTCATAAGGCCTCCTGCGTTCCGGTCAATAGCCCAATACCGGAGCCAGGCATGCATTCATGCATTATAAATATAAATAAAAGACTGCGGCAGGCCGATTATTGGTTCTGCGTTTGCTGGACGATATTGAACTCGTGGCGGTCGGAGCCGACCAGGATGGCGATCGTGTAAGCTTTCCGCCCATCTCCAGCCGGTCGCGCAATATGCACCTGCCCGCCATGCCATTGACCGGGAGCCACGCGACCGTCCTTCAGAACGTGTCGCTCCAGCTCTCCAAGGCGCTCGATGCCGTTGAGAACCGATCCGCCGACCATCAGCGAGTTTCCGCCCGCGACGGTGGATTTGATATTGTTGGATTGAGCGCGCGCGTCGGTGGAGCCAAGATTTGCTATCGCATCGAGCCCCGCGGTCGATTGTTGCGCCGCGCCTGACGATAAGTCGGCCAAGATCAATGCGCTGAAAAACTCGTCGCTGTTACGATCGTTCTGTTCGGCAACGAGTTCATCGTAGGTATGAACTTTCAAGGCTTGCCGCTGCGGGGCTGTCAGCGTTGCGCTGACCCCGGCCACACGGAAATCGACCGGCTGTTTTGAGATGTTCTCGATGCCGACCACAAAGATTGGGCGTGCCTCAGCCGCGAGTTCGGCGCCTACCGGGCGGAGCACGACCACCGAATGTGCATGCTTGGATGCGAGAAGACGCTCGCTTCCGCGCATGACGTATTCCTGTTTGGGCTTTGGCTGTAGCGAAACCACGTCCGATTGCGTTGTCACACAGCCATTGGCAAGCGCAGCAATACCGACGGCGATCAGTAGCCGAACAACACGCATGACATGCCCCCCCAACTGAATCTCAGAACGAATTGCCCGTAATTTCCGCCTCGCACTCCCTCGTAAGGCTTTCAGTATAGCCGGACTACCGGACGGCCGCTATTTGCCGCTGGATCGGCTTTGGCAGATTGAATCGTATGGTTAACGAGCCGGGTCGCGTTTGAAGCTGGTGCCGCGAATGACTTGGCAGATTTGCACGGGATAATCCCGGCAGTAGCCTCGCGCACATCGGGCATCAAGCGGGCTTTTTCGTTTGCCCATGATCTTTGTCCGAAATCCGGCTCCCACTCCCGATTGCTTCGAGGACAAGCTTTTCGGGTTCACGCGCTAGTCTGCGCTCGCCTCGATCGCGTCGATGTCGTCGTCGGACAGGCCGAAATGGTGGCCGATCTCGTGCACCAGCACATGCGTAACGATGGCGCCGATGCTTTCCTCGTGTTCGGCCCAGTAGTCGAGGATCGGCCGGCGGTAGAGCCAGATCATGTTGGGCATCAACTGCGGCGCCGATTGCGACTGGAACGGCAGGCCGACCCCCTGGAACAGTCCGAGCAGGTCGAACTCGCTTTCAAGCTGCATGGTTTCCGCCACCTCCTCGGTGGGGAAATCCTCGATCCGTATCACCAGGCCCTCGCAGAGACTGCGGAAATGCTCCGGCAGCCGGCGGAAGGCTGCGTCGGCCAATACCTCGAATTCGGTCAGCGAGGGCGCCTTGGCGCCGCGCCAGGCCAGCGGATCGTCGAATTGGCCCTTCATGCCAGTGTTCTACGGGACACTGCGGGCCGAACCAAGCGATTGACGGCCGCGGCGGGATGGGCGACCGTCAACGACAGCAGCGCGACGATTGGGGACCCGCATGCCGGCGATCATGGCTGATTTCGGCCCGAAAACAGCACTGTTACTGGCAGCGCTGGCTTTCGTATTCGGTGTCCTGCAGCCGGCTGCCGCCGATCCGGCCGACCATCGCCAGGATCTATCCGCACAGTCGAGGCCGCATATTACCGTCCATCCGCGCGATCGCCGACTTGGCCCCAATGCCAAGCGCGAATGCCGCTCCTGGCTGGCGCAGGAGTACCGCGTCAGCGGGCCGGTGGTCGTGCCGCGTCAGCAATGCCGGTGGAAATGAATATTTTCCGCGGGATGCAACCAAACGCCGAGTAACGGCGTTGTGGTCGGTCATCAACCGGAGACTATTTGTCATGAAGAAAGTATTAGCGGCGGCGCTCGCTATCGTCGGCGCAGTTTGGTTCACGGCGCAGGCGCCCGCCAACGCCGCGCCGCGAAACGACGCAATTACCACCGCCACGCAAACCGACCTGAGCGCGCGCAGGATTTATCGCCGTTACTACCGCCGCCATTATCGCGCCGTGCGCGTATACAGCTATCCGTACTCCAGACCTTATCCCTACGGCTATTACGGCCCGACCTATTACGACCGGCCGTATCGTCGTCCGGCGCCGTTTTTCTTCGGCCTCGGCGGTCACTGGTAATTCAATAGAAACAGAAAGGCCCGCCAAAGTGGCGGGCCTTTTTGCATGTAAATTTTGAATGCCGTCGCCGCGCTACTTCCATTCCCGCACATCGACGAAATGCCCCGCGATCGCCGCGGCTGCGGCCATTGCAGGCGAAACTAGATGGGTGCGGCCCTTGTAGCCCTGGCGGCCCTCGAAGTTGCGGTTCGACGTCGAGGCGCAGCGCTCGCCCGGCTTGAGCTTGTCCGGATTCATCGCGAGGCACATCGAGCAGCCCGGCTCGCGCCAGTCGAAACCGGCCGCCTTGAATATCTTGTCGAGGCCCTCGGCTTCCGCCATTTCCTTCACCAGGCCCGAGCCCGGCACGATCATGGCATAGACATTGGCGTTCACCGTCTTGCCGGCGGCGACGCGCGCAACATCGCGCAAATCCTCGATGCGCCCATTGGTGCATGAGCCGATGAACACGCGGTCGAGCTTGATGTCGGAGACTTTCTCGCCACCGGCGAGCCCCATGTAGCCGAGCGAGCGTTCGGCGGCGATGCGCTTCTTTTCATCTTGAATGTCGGCCGGCACAGGCACGCGGCCGGTGATCGACACCACCTGCTCGGGGCTGGTGCCCCAGGTCACCAGCGGCGGCAACTTGGCCGCATCGAGCCTGATCTCGCGGTCGAATTGCGCGCCGTCGTCCGAACGCAGCGTTTCCCAATAGCGCATGGCGTCGTCCCAGGCCTTGCCTTTGGGCGCTTTCGGCTTGTCCTTGAGATAGCTGAACGCCTTCTCGTCGGGCGCGATGAAGCCGGCCTTGGCGCCGCCTTCCACCGACATGTTGCAGACGGTCATGCGGCCTTCCATCGACAGCGCGCGCACCGCTTCGCCGGCATATTCCAGCGCGTAGCCGGTGCCGCCGGCGGTGCCGATCTCGCCGATGATGGCGAGGATGATGTCCTTGCCGGTGACGCCCGCCGGCAATTTCCCGTCGACTACCGCGCGCATGTTCTTCGACTTCGTCTGGATCAACGTCTGCGTCGCCAGCACGTGCTCGACTTCCGAGGTGCCGATGCCGTAGGCGAGCGCGCCGAAGGCGCCATGCGTCGCGGTGTGGCTGTCGCCGCAGACGATGGTGGTGCCCGGCAGCGTGAAGCCCTGTTCGGGACCGATGATGTGAACGATGCCCTGGCGCTTGTCGAACTCGTTGAAATACTCGATGCCGAAATCCTTGGCGTTTTGCGCCATGACCGCGATCTGCTCGGTACTCTCCGGATCGGGATTGGGCAGATTGCGGTCGGAGGTCGGCACATTGTGATCGACCACGGCCAGAGTCTTGTCCGGCGCGTGCACTTTTCGCCCGGCCGCGCGCAGACCCTCGAAGGCCTGCGGGCTCGTCACCTCGTGCACCAGATGGCGGTCGATATAGATCAGACAGGTTCCATCCGGCGCCTCATCCACCAGATGGTCGTCCCAGATCTTGTCGTACAGGGTGCGCGGCTTGGCCATCGTCGAAGTCTCCATTCCTGGGCAACTATCTAGCGCCGCTAGGCCTCAAGAAAAAGGGGCCGAACACCGGCCCCTTCATGCTTTCCGGAATAGCGGAATATTATTCCTTGGCGGCGGCCTCGGCCGCTTCCACTCCGGCGGAGGTGGTCGCTTCGGAGATGCGCGCCTTCTTGCCGCGCAACCCGCGCAGGTAATACAGCTTGGCGCGGCGCACCTTGCCGCGGCGCACGACTTTGATCGAGTCGATCATCGGCGCGTAGAGCGGGAACACGCGTTCCACGCCCTCGCCGTAGGAAATCTTGCGCACGGTGAAGTTCTCGTTCAGCCCGGCGCCGGAACGGCCGATGCACACGCCCTCGTAGGCCTGGATGCGGCTCTTGTCGCCCTCGACCACCTTGACGTTGACCAGCACGGTGTCGCCCGGCCCGAAATCGGGGATATCCTTGCCGGCCGACAATTTCGCGACCTGCTCTTTTTCGAGTGTCTGAATGAGGTTCATGGCTAATTCTCCGTCGGCAGCGCCAGCATCCGGCGCGCGGTGCTTTACTGGTCTGAATGGGTTGGCGAGCTTCTATTACAAAGCTCGGGGCTTGTCACCTTCGGCTTTTGGGCCCGTTTTGTGGTCCTTTTCGGGCCAGATAGGCCGCCCATAGGTCGGGGCGGCGCTCTCGGGTCAGCCGTTCGGCTTCCGAACGCCGCCATTCGGCGACCTTGGCGTGGTCGCCGGACGTGAGCAGCTCCGGGATCGTCCGGCCCTCCCAGGCCTGCGGCCTGGTGTATTGCGGGTATTCCAGCAGGCCGTCGGTGAAGCTCTCCTCGGCGGCCGAGGCCTCCTTGCCCATGACGCCCGGCAGCAGCCGGACGCAGGCATCGATCAGCGCCAGCGCCGCGATCTCGCCGCCGGACAGCACGAAATCGCCGAGCGAGATTTCCTCGAGATCGCGCGCGGCAATCAGCCGCTCGTCGACGCCCTCGAAGCGGCCGCAAAGAATGACGGCGCCCGGACCTTTGGCGAGCGCGGCGACGCGGCTTTGCGTCAGCGGCGCGCCGCGCGCGCTCATCAGCAGGCGAGGGCGCGGATCGGGCGGAAGGCTATCGAGAGCTTTTGCCAGCACGTCGGCCTTCATCACCATGCCGGGGCCGCCGCCGGCCGGCGTGTCGTCAACGGTGCGATGCGTGTCGGTGGCGTGATCGCGGATGTCTATTGCATCGAGCGACCATATCCCCGACGCCAGCGCCTTGCCGGCAAGGCTCAAGCCCAAGGGTCCCGGTAACATGTCCGGAAAAATCGTGAGGACGGTTGCGCGCCACATGATCGCTACTCGCTTAGCGTCGGCAGCACGACAACGATTTGTCGCGCCGCCATATCGATCTTCGGCACCACGGTCTCGGTGAACGGCAGCAGCAGCGGCTCGCCGCCGGCAGTGGTAGCAATCTCGATCAGATCGCCGGCGCCGAAATTATGCACCGCACTGACGGCGCCAAGCGCGACACCGTCCGGCGTTACCGCCGACAAGCCGATCAGATCGGCATAATAATAGGTATAGGCCTCTTCGATCGGCGGCAGTCTATCGCGCGGTACGAACAGATCGAGATTGCACAACAGAGCCGCCGCGTCGCGGCTGCCGATACCTTTGAGCCGCGCCACCAGATGATCCTTGGCCGGGCGCAGCGCTTCGATCTCGAAACGCTGCGCGCTGTCTTGCGTTTCCAAGGGCCCGTAATGGGCGACGGCCAACGGATCTTGCGTGAACGACCACAGCTTCACTTCGCCGCGAACGCCGTGCGCGGCACCGATGCGGGCAACGCGAATGCGGTCGGCCACGACGCAATGCGGCGAGCGTTAGCTCGCCGCCGGCGTTTCGGCCGCCTTGGCAGCGGCTTTCTTCTCCGCCGCATCCGCATTGGCCTTGGCTGCGGTCTTGGCGGCCGCATCACCAGCTTCCTTGATCTTAAGCGCTTCTTCGCGCGCGGCCTTGCGTTCCTTGCGCGGGATCGCCTTGATCGGATTGTTGTGCTTCTCGCGCTTCTTGATGCCGGCGGCATCGAGGAAGCGCATCACGCGGTCGGACGGCTGCGCGCCCTTTTTCATCCAGGCCTGCGCCTTTTCGAGATCGAACTTGAGCCGCTCGGTCTTTTCCTTCGGTAGCAGCGGATTGAAAAAGCCGAGCCGCTCGATGAAGCGGCCGTCGCGCGGTGAGCGCGAGTCGGCGACGACGATGTGATAGACCGGCCGCTTTTTGGTGCCGGCGCGGGCGAGGCGGATGACGAGAGACATTCTAGTTTCCTTTCTAATGACGATTTGATTTGCGAAGGCGATTTGATGTTTTGAGCGAATTCATTTCTTCTTCCCCAGTCCGGGCAGGCCCGGCAATCCAGGAAATTTTCCACCCAGCCCGGGAAAGCCCGGAGCGCCTGGGAAATTCGGCGGCAGTTTCGGCATGGTCGGCGGTAGATTGGGCATCCCGCCCGGCAACTGGCCACCCGGCATTTTCTTCGCAAGTTCAGCCATCTGTTCGGGTGTCGGCGCAGCCCCGCCGCCAAAGCCCATCATCTGGCCTAGGCCTGCGAGCGGGCCGCGTTTTCCTGAGCCCATCGCCTTCATCATGTCGGCCATGCCGCGGTGCATTTTCAGAAGCTTGTTGATCGCCTCCGGCGTAGTGCCGGAGCCGGCGGCAATGCGCTTCTTGCGGCTGGCCTTGAGAAGGTCGGGGTTGCGGCGTTCCCTCGGCGTCATCGAATCGATGATTGCGACCTGGCGCTTGAGAACCTTGTCGTCGAGATTGGCGTTGGCGAGCTGGTTCTTCATCTTGGCCACGCCCGGCAACATGCCCATCAAGCCGGACAAGCCGCCCATCGCCTGCATCTGCGTCAACTGCTCGCGCATGTCGGCCAGATCGAATTGACCTTTGCGCATCTTCTCGGCGACGCGCGCGGCCTTCTCGGCATCGATCTTGGCGGCGGCCTTTTCCCCCAGCGCGACGATGTCGCCCATGCCGAGAATGCGGCCGGCGATGCGGGCAGGGTCGAATTCCTCCAGCGCATCGAGCTTTTCGCCGGTGCCGATCAGCTTGATCGGCTTGCCGGTCACCGCGCGCATGGAGAGCGCGGCGCCGCCGCGGCCGTCGCCATCGACGCGGGTGAGCACGATGCCGGTAAGGCCGATGCGCTCGTCGAAGGCGCGGGCCAGATTGACCGCGTCCTGGCCGGTGAGCGCATCCGCCACCAGCAGCACTTCGTGCGGATTGACGGCGCGCTTGACCTCGGCCGCTTCGCCCATCATCGCATCGTCGAGCGTGGTGCGGCCGGCGGTATCCAGCATCACCACGTCGTAGCCGCCGAGCCTTGCCGCTTCGAGTGCGCGCTTGGCGATCTGCGGCGGCAACTGGCCTGCGACGACCGGCAGCGTATCGATTTCCGCCTCGCGGCCGAGTACTGCCAGTTGCTCCATCGCCGCCGGCCGGCGCACGTCGAGCGAGGCCATCAGCACCTTGCGCTTCTGGCGGTCGGTGAGACGTTTGGCGATTTTGGCTGTGGTGGTGGTTTTGCCGGAGCCTTGCAGGCCGACCATCATGATGGCGACCGGCGGCGCGGCATTGAGATCGATGCCAATGTTACCGTTATTTTGTGCGTCGGCGCCCAGCGTCGCGACCAGCTGGTCGTGCACGATCTTCACGACCATCTGGCCGGGCGTCACCGACTTGACGACCTCGACGCCGACAGCCTGCTTCTTCACGCTATCGGTGAAGGCGCGCGCCACGTCGAGCGCGACGTCGGCCTCCAGCAGCGCGCGGCGAACCTCGCGCAGCGCGGCATCGACATCGGCTTCGCTCAGCGCGCCGCGGCGGGTGAGGCGGTCGAGAATGCCGCCCAGTTTTTCCGACAGTGAGTCGAACATTCATCTCCTTTTCACCTCTCCCCATTTTTACGGGGAGAGGTCGGCTTGCGAGCTTCTGCGAGCAAGTCGGGTGAGAGGCATGCGCCGGCCCCTCACCCGGCTCGGTCCTAGTGGACCTCGCCACCCTCTCCCCGCATGCGGGGAGAGGGAAAACGAAAACACGCCCGAGGGCGCAGTGCGCTGTCGGGCGGGGGCCTCCGGTCTCATGGACCGGGCGGCGAAGTCGATATTCCACATCGCTTACGTGAGCGGGCGGAACCTAGGGGGGTGCCCCGGCCAAGTCAAGACATTGATATTCCGTGGTCATTCCGGGGCGCGGGCAAGTACGCGGCCGCAATGAGGTCATGGGGCGGTCTTGGCGCCATCGCCAAGCGCGCGCTGCATCAGCAGGGTGTCGCGCCAGCCAGCGTGCTTGAAACCGACATCCTGTAGAATCCCGACGTGATGGAAGCCGACGGCCGCGTGCAGGCCGATTGAGCCGGCCTGGTTAGGTGAATCTCCGATCACGGCGATCATCTGCCGGAATCCGAGCGCTTCCGCCGCAACGATCAATGCCGTCAGCAGGGCGCGGCCGATACCGCGGCCTTGCCGGTCCGGTGCGACGTAGACGGAATCCTCCAGGGTGAACCGATAGGCCGGGCGCGTGCGATAGAGGCCGGCATAGGCATAGCCCACGAGCACGCCGTCGATTTCCGCCGCGATATAGGGAAAGCCCTTGTCCATGAGATCGCTCATGCGGCGCGCCATCTCCGCTTCGTCCGGCGGCTTCAGTTCAAACGATGACGTGCCATGCTCGACGCCATGCGCGTAGATGCGGGTAATGGCCGGAATATCGCCGGCGCGCGCGGGTCGGATGGCGATGGTCATGCGCCGCCAAGTCTACCAAAAACAAAACGCCCCGGCCTAGCCGGGGCGTTTAACAATTATCCGATCCAAGTTGCGGCAGAGCGATGTTCGCCCAGCCGGCGCGTCAGCGCCGATCTCCCAAGAAGCGCAGCATGAACAGGAACAGGTTGATGAAGTCGAGATAGAGCGTCAGCGCGCCCATCACCGCCTTGCGGCCGGAGACGGTGCCGTCGTCGTTTACGTCATACATCTCCTTGATCTTCTGGGTATCCCAGGCTGTGAGCCCTGCGAAGATCAGCACGCCGACCGCCGAGATAACGAGATCAAACGGTCCGCTCTTCACGAACATGTTGACGATCATCGCCAGGATCAGTCCGAACAGGCCCATGACCAGGAACGCCCCGATCGGCGAGAGATCGCGCTGTGTGGTGTAGCCATACAGGCTCAATGCGCCGAACGAAGCCGCCGCGATGAAAAAGGTGCGGGTGATCGAGGCGCCCGTATATTGCAAGAACACCGACGACAGCATCAGCCCGAGCAATCCGGCATAGAGCATGAACAGGATCATGGCCGTACCGGCTTGCAGCTTGTTGATGCGGAAGCTCAGGAAAAAGACAATCCCGAGCGTGCCGAGGAACAGCACGATCGTGAGCGGGCCGCTGTAGATCGCCTGGCCGAACGGCGTCAGGCTGGTGATCTTGCCGGCGGCGTTGGTCACTACCGCGGCATTGAAGGTGAACCAGGCGACGACGCCGGTCAGAGCGACGCCGGCGGCCATGTAATTATAGATGCGGATCATGTAGGCGCGCAGGCCTGCATCGATCGCGGCGGCACCTGCGGCCCCGAAGCCGCGGGCAGCGACGTTACGGTCGTAGTCCGACATCGAAGTTCCCTCTCTAAGATCCGGCATGTCGCCGGTCACGTCACGCGCGCCGGCGGCGGCCGTCGCGCTCGTGTGCCTCAAATCTAGTGTGCAAACATTGTTAGCGCCAGATATGGCCCTAACATGACCTGTATTGTTGCGGATCGTTAACGATCCCGTGAGGCCATTATAGAGCAAAAAATATGGCCGGATCAGGGGGATAGGGGTGCGCGGCGGAATGCCGCAATTCTACAGATTGCGCAATACCGGAGCCGGTTTCTGGCCCAGCGCCGTGAAGGTCCCGAGCAGCCCTAACGCCACCGTGGCCACGACCGCCAGGGCGGCCGCCGCCAAGGCCGGCAGGGGCAGCCAGGTGAACGCCAGGTGCATGAGGTCGGTCACGATCAGCCAGCCAGCGAGCGATCCGCTCAAGACGCCGAAGACCGCGGTGGCGGTGCCGAGCAGCAGATATTCGATGGTGTAGGCGGCGAGCAGGCGAAGACGCGTGGCGCCGAGCGTTTTGAGGATGACCGCGTCATAGATCCGATGCCGGTGCCCGGCGGCGAGCGCGCCGCCCAGCACCAGCGCGGCGACCAGCAGCGTCAGCGCGCTGGCGCCGCGGATCGCCAGCACCAAATTGACGATAATCGCGCCGATCGCTTCCAGCGCATCCTTCACCCGCACGGTGGTGACCATGGGGTAGTTGTCGGCGACCGCCTGGATGACGGCCGCCTCCTGTGCCGGCGAACCGCCATCGGCGTAGGTGAGGGTGGCGAGATGGGTGTGCGGCGCGCCGCGGAAGGCGTGTGGCGAAAACACCATCACGAAATTGATGCCGAGGTTCTGCCAGTCGACGGTGCGCAAATTGCCAATGTGGGCGGTAATATTGCGGCCGAGTACGTTGACGACGATCGGATCGCCAAGCTTGAGGCCAAGCCCGTCGGCGATCCGTTTCTCGAACGAGACCAGTGGCACCCCATCGTAATCGGCGGCCCACCATTTGCCTTCGACCAGGCGGGAGCCGGCCGGGATTTCGCCGCTATAGGTGATGCCGCGGTCGCTTTGCAGCACCCAGGCGGCGCCTTCTTTCGGTTTGATATTTTCGGCTGGGATGCCGTTGGCGGAGACGATGCGCCCGCGCAGCATCGGCACTTCCTCCAGCTTCGCGGCCGGCGCTTGCGCACGCACGAAGTCGTCGAAGCGGGCCGCCTGGTCCGACGGAATGTCGAGGAAATAAAACGAAGGCGCCTTGGCCGGTAGCTCGGCCGAGAATTGGCGGCGCAGATTACCGTCGATCTCGATCACGGTGACCAGCAAGGCGATGCCGAGCCCCAATGAGAGAACGATGGTTGGCGTCAGCGCGCCCGGCCGGTGGATATTGGCGATGGCCAGGCGCAGCACCGTGGAGCGCGCGCGCGGCGCGTGGCGCGCGGCGGACATCAGCAAGCCGGCGACCAGCCGCAACACAACGAATACGCCAGCCGCCACGGCGACGTAGATGATGGCGACGCGCTGGTCGTAGGCGAGCCCCACTGCGACTGCGGCCAATGCGATCACGGCAAGGCTCGCGAGCGCGATATAGATTTTTCGCGGCCAGCGCGGCTGCGCTGCCACCGCGTCGCGGAACAGTTCGCCGACCGGCACATCGTGGGCGCGGCCGAGCGGCCAGAGCGTGAAAGCGAGCGCCGTCAACAGCCCATAGAGCAGCGCCAGCAAAAGCTCGCCCGGATGCAGCGCCGGGACGATCGGCAATGGAATGATGGCGCCGAAGGTCCAGCCGATCAGGAACGGCAGCAGGGCGCCAAGCGCCACGCCGATGACGCCGCCGATGAGCGCGAGCAGCAGCACCTGCGCCAGGTAGATTGCGAACACCCGGCCGCCGCTGGCGCCGAGCGCCTTCATGGTCGCGATGATTTCGCGCCGCCGGTCGAGATGGCTTTTCACCGCATTGCCGACGCCGACGCCGCCGACCAGCAGTGCGGTCAAGCCGACAATGGTGAGGAATTGGGTGAAACGCTCGACATTGCGTTCGAGCTGCGGCGAGGCATTGCTGCGGCTGCGGATGTCCCAGCCGGCCTCGGGCAAAGCGCTACGCGCCTGAGCCGTCACTTCTTTCGCGGCGGCATCGGTGGCGTCGCTTTGCGGCAGACGCAGGCGATAATGCCAGCGCACGAGGCTGCCGGGCTGCAATAATCCAGTGGCGCGCAAGGCGTCCTGACTCACCAGCAGGCGCGGTCCAAAGCCGATGCCGCCGGCGAGCTTGTCCGGTTCGTTCGCCAGCGCGGCACGGATTTCAATCGCCGCATTGCCGATGGTCAGCCGCGCGCCCGGCTTGATGTTGAGCCGCGCCAGCAGCGTCGGGTCGGCAGCGGCGCCGAACGCGCCGTCTCGTTGCGCCAGCGCGTCGGCGAGCGGCCCGGGCGGGTCGAGTTTGACCTGCCCGAACAACGGATAGGCGCCGTCGACCGCTTTCAACTCGACCAGCGTGGCCTTGCCGTCAGACCCGCGCGCCATAGCACGCAAAGTGGCGGCGCTCGACAGCGTGCCGTGGCTTTGCAGGAACGCGCGTTCCGGGGCGGCGGCTTCGCGCTGGATCAGCGTGAACGACAGGTCGCCGCCGAGAATGACGCGGCCTTCGCGCGCCAGCCCGGAGGCGAGGCTGGCGGCGAGCGAGCCGACGCCGGCGATCGCCATGGAGCCGAGCGCGATGCAGGCGATGAACACGTAAAAGCCGCGCAATCCGCCGCGCATTTCGCGCAGGGCGTATTGCAGCGGCAGCCAGCGGCTGCTTTCCTGTGTTGCTGCGGCGGCAATACTCATGTCGCGCTCACGCCATCGATATGGCCGGAGCGCAAGCGCACTACGCGCCCGCAACGCGCGGCAAGTGCCGTATCGTGGGTAACCAGAACCAGCGTGGTGCCGCGCTTGCCATGACCCGCGAACAAAAGATCGATTATCTGCCGGCCGGTGTCCTCGTCGAGATTGCCGGTCGGCTCGTCGGCCACCAGGATTGCCGGATTGGGTGCGAGCGCGCGGGCAACCGCCACGCGCTGCTGCTCGCCGCCGGAAAGCTGCGCCGGATAGTGGTGCAGACGCTCGCCCAGGCCGACGCCGGCGAGCTCGCTGCGCGCGCGCTCCTGCGCGTCGGCGACGCCGGCCAATTCCAGCGGCACCGCCACGTTTTCCAGCGCGGTCATGGTCGGGATCAGGTGAAACGACTGGAACACGATACCGACATTGCGGCCGCGAAAGCGCGCCAGCGCGTCCTCGTCGAGCGCACCCAAGTCCGCGCCCGCCACCGCCACCGTCCCGCTGTCGGCCCGTTCAAGCCCGGCCATCACCATCAGCAGGGTGGATTTGCCCGAGCCGGACGGTCCCACCAGGCCAACCGCCTCGCCGCTGCCTATATTCAGGTCGATGTCTTTGAGAATATGGACGCGGGCGGCCCCTTGCCCGAGCGAGAGATTGACACCGGCCAGTTCGATAGCAGATTGCGCAATGGCCGGCCCCGCCTGGGAATTATTCGTCATGTGGCTCCACCGTTCACGATCCCGCTCATATGGGACGAAACCCGTCCGGGTCCAGCGCTTTGCGGCGATCCTTATAGTCACGGTGGTTTGTGCATTGGCGGGCAGAGCCGGGGCGGCTGACGAGCGGCCGGTCAAAATCGTGGTGCTGGGCGATTCGCTGAGCGCCGGCTTCGGGCTGCCGGCGGAAGCGGCTTTTCCGGCCAGGCTCGCGCAAGCCCTGAAGGCCAAGGGCATCCCTGCCAGCATCGCGAATGCGGGCGTTTCGGGCGACACCGCCTCTGGCGGGCTCGGCCGCCTCGATTGGTCGGTTCCGGACGGCACCGAGGCGGTAATCCTCGAACTCGGCGCCAACGACGCGTTGCGCGGGCTGGACCCGGCCATGACCAAGACGGCGCTCGATACAACGCTGAACAGGCTCAAGGATCGTCATATTACCGTGCTGCTGGCCGGCATGCGGGCGCCGCGCAATTTAGGCGCGGATTATGTGCACGCCTTCGATGCCATCTATCCGGCACTTGCCTCGACTCATCCGGTCGTTTTCTATCCATTCTTCCTTGACGGCGTGGCCACCGATCCCAAACTCAACCAGGGCGACGGCATGCACCCGAACGCCGCCGGCGTTGACGTTATCGTGGCGGGTATTCTGCCGAAGGTCGAAGAACTGATTACGCAGGCGCGCGGAGCGCGAAAATAGCCAAGCGCGCCGAGCGCGGAACTAATCGAGCGCGCGGAGCGCGAAACTAAAAAAGCGCGTGCCGCGCGCCAATAATAAAAAGTAACTTGCCATGCCTCGTCTCTTCACCGGTGTCGAAATTCCTCCGGATATTGGACAGTCGCTGGACTTGCTGCGCGGTGGATTGCCTGGCGCGCGCTGGATCACCCCGGACAACTATCATCTGACGCTGCGTTTCATCGGCGACGTTGACGATCTGGTCGCGCACGAGGTCGCGTCCTTGCTCGGCCGGGTCAAGCGGGGCGCATTCGAACTGCACTTGCAGGGGCTGATGTCGTTCGGCGGGCGCAAGCCGCGCGCGGTGGTGGCGACCGCGGCGCCGGCGCAGGCCTTGCTCGATGTGCAGGCCGAGCACGAACGGCTGATGCAGCGTATCGGGCTGGAGCCGGAAGGGCGCAAATACATACCGCACGTGACGCTGGCGCGTTTGCGCGATTCGTCCAGCCGGGACGTCGCAGAATATCTTGCAGCGCGCGGGCTTTTCCGCACGCCGCCATTCCCGGTCTCGCGCTTTGTGCTGTTCTCGTCGCGCGCCTCGGTTGGCGGCGGGCCCTATGTGGTCGAGGCGAGCTATCCGCTCACCTAACTGTCATTCCGGGGCGCGCACGAAGTGCGCGAACCCGGAATCCAGAGCCCTGGATTCCGGATAGCCTCGCGTCGCTCGGCTTCCGGAATGACGGCCTAAGCCGGCTTGAACAGGCGCGACTGCGCGTCGAACATGGCGCTGGCAATGCCGTGATTGTCGGCCATCGCCTCGCGCATCAGCGACAGCGGGGTAAACCGCGGCGGGTCGACTTCGCCGATGACGCTGCCGAAATCGAACGACAGGCCGGCTTCGAATTTGCGGGCGAGTTGTTGCATGCGCTGATTTTCGGCAAGGCAAATCATTTGCAGCGACGTGACCCCGCGATTGCGGGCGCTCAGCAACGTTCGCTCCAGCAACTCGGTTCCCACGCCGTGGCTTTGCCAAGGCTGCTCGATGCTGAAGGCGGCTTCGGCGTCGTGCTTGAAGAGCGGGCCGATGGGCCGCAACTCGGCGGCGCCACGCAGCACGCCGTCGATGAAGAAGCCGTGCACCACGACGCCGATTTCGTTGATCGTCGCGGCATGGCGGGCGATGAACTCGTCCGACACGGAGCCGGAAAAACGCCGGCGCCGGCTGTCGCGGTCAAGGCGGAGCAGATGGTCGCGATAGGCGTCGGTTTCGCCGATCCACAATTTGCGGACGCTGCCGCCGTCGGGCAGTGGGTCGTACATTTCAGAACCTCACAAAGTCTTCTCGCCTGGTTTCGTTGGGTTTCCAACGGACCGGCAGATGCTAAGTCGCACCCGAATCAATAGTTCCCAGTTATATGGTGCAATGCAGCAAAATAACGACCCATTCCTGGTCAGCGGGACCCTTCTCTGCAAAAAATGCATAGTTAACAACGCGATACTGCACTTTTTGTGCAGCATTGCTGCAACATTGGGCAGTCATATCATTAGGTCGATTTACAGACGGCGCGGATCACCCTAGGTGTCGCATTGCGGCATGTCCGGTCCCGCAATTGCCGCCGGCGACTTCGCTCGCTTGGTCCCCAAGTTCGCCCCCAAGTTCTAGGTCAATGTCCGAAACCTTCAGCACGCGCTACGCGGCGCTCATCGCCGCCGGAAAAATTGAGGCCGATCCCGGCCAGGCCGTGCTCGCGGAGCAATTGACCGCGCTGGAGCGGCGGCTCGATCGGCATCGGCTGGCGCGAAAGTCGTCCTCGCTCGGCTGGCTGTTTGGCAAACGCGTGCAGGCCAACGCGCCGCTGAAAGGCCTCTACGTCTATGGCGAAGTCGGCCGCGGCAAGACCATGCTGATGGACCTGTTTTTCGAGACCAGCGCTATACAGCCCAAGCGCCGTGTCCATTTCCACGAGTTCATGGCCGAGGTGCATGAGCGCGTGCACGCCTATCGGCAACAGACCAAGAGCGAGATCAAGAACGGCGCGTCGCCCGAGCAGGATCCGATCCAGCGCGCCGCCGCCGCCATTGCCGATGAAACCTGGCTGCTGTGCTTCGACGAATTCCATGTCACCGACATCGCCGACGCCATGATCCTCGGCCGCCTGTTCACGCGGCTGTTCGAGCTCGGCATTGTCGTGATGGCGACGTCAAATCTGGCCCCCGGCGAGCTGTACAAAGACGGGCTCAATCGCGGGCTGTTTTTACCTTTTATCGCTTTGCTGCAGCGGTATTGCGAAGTTGTGCAGCTCGAAGCGCGCATCGATTTCCGGCTGGAGAAGCTTACCGGTATGCGGACTTGGTATGTGCCGGCCGATACCAAGGCCGATGCCGCGCTTGACGATGCATGGCGGCGACTGGCCGGCGAGCAAACAGGCAGCCCGCTCGAGCTGATCGTGAAGGGACATGTCGTGCGGGTGCCAAAGGCGGCAATGGGCGTCGCCCGTTTTAGCTTCAACGATCTCTGCGCACAGGCGCTGGCGGCCGCCGACTATCTCAAGATCGCGCACGAATTCCACACCATCATTCTCGACGATATTCCGGTGATGGATTACAGCCGCCGCAACGAAGCCAAGCGCTTCATCATCCTGATCGATACGCTGTACGATCACGCGGTGAAGCTGCTCGCCTCCGCGCAAGCCCAGCCGGACGAGCTTTATCGCAGCAGCGAGGGCTATGAGGCGCAGGAATTCAAGCGCACGGCCTCTCGCCTGATCGAAATGCGTTCGCAATCTTATCTCGGTCTGCCGCATGGCCCGCGCCAGGGGCCTTCGTACGATGCCGGGAAAATCGTCGAGACGTGAGGGGGCGATAGGATGGCCGCCGCCAATGCAAAATCGGCACTAGACTCGGTGCCGGAAACTACTGGTATAATGTATACAAGACGCCGGAACGGAAGTGAGCGCTCCTTGATTGGTCCGCTTGTCGCGGCCTGCCGGACCGGATAACCCACCGCTTGGCCGCGCCCCGCGGCCTCAACACGATGAGAGTTTTTCCATCATGGCGCGTAACAAGATTGCGTTGATCGGAGCCGGCCAGATCGGCGGCACGCTGGCCCATCTCATTGGCCTCAAGCAACTCGGCGACGTCGTGATGTTCGACGTCATGGAGGGCATTCCGCAAGGCAAGGCGCTCGACATCGCGCAATCCTCGCCGGTCAACGATTTCGACTCCCGCCTCATCGGCGCAAATAGCTACGATGCGATAGAGGGCGCCGATGTGTGCATTGTCACAGCCGGCGTGCCGCGCAAGCCGGGTATGAGTCGCGACGATCTGCTCGGCATCAATCTCAAGGTGATGGAGCAGGTTGGCGCCGGCATCAAGAAATACGCGCCCAATGCCTTCGTGATCTGCATCACCAATCCGCTCGACGCCATGGTGTGGGCGCTGCAGAAATGTTGCGGCCTGCCGCAGCAGAAGGTCGTCGGCATGGCCGGCGTGCTCGACTCGGCTCGCTTTCGCTATTTCCTCGCCGACGAATTCAACGTTTCGGTGGAAGACGTCACCGCCTTCGTGCTCGGCGGCCACGGCGACACCATGGTGCCGCTCACGCGCTATTCGACGGTGGCCGGCATTCCGATTCCCGACCTGGTGAAGATGGGCTGGACTACGCAGGCGCGCGTCGACGAAATCGTCAAGCGCACCGCCAATGGCGGCGCCGAGATTGTCAATCTGCTCAAGTCCGGCTCGGCCTTCTATGCGCCGGCGGCGTCGGCGATTGCGATGGCGGAGAGTTATCTGCTCGACAAGAAGCGCGTATTGCCCTGCGCCGCCTGGCTCAACGGCGAATACGGCGTCAAGGATATCTATGTCGGCGTGCCGGTGGTGATCGGCGCCAAGGGCGTCGAGCGCATCGTCGAAATCGATCTCGGCAGCGGCGAACGCGATATGTTCCAGAAATCGGTAACGTCGGTGCAGGGTCTGATCGAGGCCTGCAAGAAAATCGCGCCAAGTTTGGCGTGACGATGCGTGTCCCAGAATCGGCGCGGCACGAAGTGGCGCGCCGCTGACCCGGGACCGTTCCAAAGGACTGAATATGAAAAGGTCCCGGTTCTGCAGCGCGTCACTGTCGTGCCGCGCTGCGCCCAGGACAAGTCTAGGGTAGACGAATGAATATCCACGAATATCAAGCCAAAGCCGTGCTGCGCGAATTCGGCGTACCGGTGCCGCGCGGCGTGCCGGCTTTCACCGTCGATGAGGCGGTCAAGGGCGCCGAGGCGCTCGCCGGTCCGGTCTGGGTGGTGAAGGCGCAGATTCACGCCGGCGGACGCGGCAAGGCCGGCGGCGTCAAGGTGGTGAAATCCCTCGACGAAGTAAAAAAAGAATCCACGCGCATTCTCGGATCGACCCTGGTCACGCATCAGACCGGCCCGCACGGCAAGAAAGTCAATCGTCTCTATATCGAGGAAGGCTCGGCCATCGACCGCGAATTCTATCTGTCGGCGCTGATCGACCGCGAAACCTCGCGCGTTGCCTTCGTCGTCTCGACCGAAGGCGGCATGGATATCGAGCAGGTGGCGCACGATACGCCTGAAAAAATCATCACTTTCTCGGTCGATCCCGCCACCGGCCTGATGCCGCATCATGCGCGTCAAGTCGCGCATGCGCTCAAACTGACCGGCGATCTCGCCAAGCAGATTGCCGATATCCTGCCCAAGCTTTATGCCGCCTTCACCAGCAAGGACATGTCGATGCTGGAGATCAATCCGCTGGTGGTGACCAAGGACGCCAAGATCATCTGTCTCGACGCCAAAGTCGATTTCGACGGCAACGCGCTTTATCGCCACGCCGATGTGGTGGCGCTGCGCGATCTGACGGAAGAGGACGACAAGGAAGTCGAGGCCTCGAAATACGACCTCAATTACATCGCGCTCGACGGCTCGATCGGCTGCATGGTCAACGGCGCCGGTCTGGCGATGGCCTCAATGGACATCATCAAGCTCTATGGTTCGGAGCCGGCGAACTTCCTCGACGTCGGCGGTTCGGCCACCAAGGAGAAGGTCGCGGCCGCGTTCAAGATCATCACCTCCGATCCGAACGTGAAGGGCATTCTGGTCAACATCTTCGGCGGCATCATGAAGTGCGATGTCATCGCGGAAGGCGTGGTCGCGGCGGTGAAGGAAGTTGGATTGAAGGTGCCGCTGGTCGTTCGCCTCGAAGGCACCAATGTCGATCTCGGCAAGAAGATCATCAAGGAGTCCGGCCTCAACGTGACGACTGGCGACGATCTCGACGATGCCGCGCAGAAGATCGTCAAAGCCGTGAAGGAAGCCGCCTGATGATTTCCCGCCTGCCCACCGATGGCGCAGCGGGCTTGCCTCCCCCTGAAAGGGGGAGGTCGGCTCGCGAAGCGAGCCGGGTGGGGGTCACTTTAGTTTCACGCTTTAATCACACTGCCGTTAAAACCTCCCGCGCAAGAAAGCTTCGGCGCAATCTCACGAACGTCGAAATGCGTCTCTGGCAGCGGCTTCGAAATGGACAGCTCGGCGCTGACTTTCGCCGCCAGCATCCAGCCGGTAGTTTTATTCTGGATTTTTATTGTCCGGCGTTGCGGCTCGCGGTTGAACTTGACGGTGGTCAACATGCGCAAGCTGGCGCCATTGCGCGTGACGCTGCGCGAACGCATTGGCTTGAACAGCGCGGCGTCGTGGTGCTGCGCTTCTGGAACTCGGATGTAATTGAGAATTTGCCGGGCATGCTGGAGGTGATCGCGAGCAAGATCGCCGAACTGCAAAACTCGAATATGACCCCCACCCCGCGCTGGCGCGCCCCCCACCCCCATTCAGGGGGGGGTAAATAGCCCAAAGGCCGCCCCAGATGTACATCCACATCGACACGAACACCCACGTCAATTGA